>JABIUV010000042.1 GCA_018700895.1 Bacteroidota bacterium | reverse complement strand
CAGAGATTGAAGCTGGAGCTTGGAAAGTAATAGCCGAAGCTCGCGAGAGTGGTACAGTAGGAATCTTTAGAAATTCTGGCGAGGTACGCTCAGGACTTATAGAAGAGATATTACAACACATCCCACTAGACACCATCTTATGGGAAGCACCACAAAAGGTACAACAAGTGTGGTTTATGAAATTATATGGATACAATGTAAACCTTGGAAACATTGCTCCTAACGAGGTTATTCCTCTGGAAACCTTAAGACTTGGTTTACGTGGCGATACGTTTGAGCAGTGGTTATAGTTTACTGAACCACCTATACTAAAGAAAAGCCTTTGAGTCATTGATTCAAAGGCTTTTTAGTTATATCTTGATTGTGCTTTGTTGCAGCCGTTTTTATGGCTACCTCTTTGGCATCTACTCCACCTCCGGACGGCGAATAAGTGTAACCTTTACCGATGTAGTGCCGTCATCGTCTTCTGGACCTTTGTAACCCAAGGCTATAATGTAGGTACCCGATGCATCTACCTGAAATGCCATTTGTTCTCTACGTTCATTCGGTGCGTGTTTCCCAATAGGTTTTCCTTGTATATCCATTACGTTCATGTAGGTTTCTATATTCGGCTCAGAGATAGTGACATTCAATAAGTACTCATACCCTGTATCGGCAGGAAATTCAAACTGATATACGCTCTTATCTTGCAATACCAAGTCTTGGGAACGCACGTATTTCCAATCTGCTCTTGGGTTTATCTCAGTAACTTGTGCTACTCCTATATAGGTGGCACATAATATTGCTATAAGAATGAGGTACTTCTTCATTTTTTAATTTACTTGATTTCTTCTGACTTATCCGCTTTGCTAATCAACTCTTCTTTCAGACGATTGAGTTGCTCTATGCGTTGTCTAAAATCTTGGCAAATCTTAAAAATATTATAGGTTTCTAGTGGTGCTATTTTCCCGCTCATTATTTTTCGTTTACTGGTACTTGAGCAACCAATTTAACTAAAAATTACGACTATTGAGCATTATACTCAATGAATTTGCTCATTTGTGCGTAAATAGCTTTGAGCATATCATCGTCTAGCATATCTAGGTGTTTTTGGATAACCGCTTTATCACCACGTTTTGCGGGGCCCGTTTGCCATTGGCTAGGCTTACCGTTTTTCAACCTATCTGCAGTTTCCTTGATAATGGGTAGTAGGTTATTAAAATCCAGTCCATTATCCGCTAGGTAATTATCTGCCACGGCATACATCGCATTGGTAAAGTTATTGGCAAATACAGCTGATAGATGATATTTTTCTCGCTCCGGGCTACTTACCTCGCTTACTTTATTTGATATAGTATCTGCGAGGGCGTGTAGTTTTTCTTTTACCTGCTTTGAGCTTCCTTCCACGAAGAAAGGTACACTCATCACATCCTTTACTTCCTCTTTTCTGAAACTTTGCAAGGGATAAAATACCCCGTAATCTCCCGAGTAACCCTCAAGTACATTCATAGCTACTGGGCCCGCGGTATGGCACACAATGGCTCTCAATCCGTCGGGCAACTCTTCTAGTACGCTGTAGTATGCTTCATCACTCACACACAATATCACAAAGTCAGCATCCTTATACATTTCACTAGGTTGGTCTCCATAGTAGGCACCAAATTTACTGGCGAGTATCTTGGCATTATCGGCATTGCGGCTTATTACTTGGTGTATGGTATGACCCGCCTTATCTAAGGCATGAGCCAAACTCGTAGCTACGTTTCCACTGCCTACAAAGGTGATTTTGGCCTTCATAATTATGCTTTACGTAATTCTAATCTATTCCACGTAGCGATAGTAAAACCTATTACCATCATAACTGTTCCCAACCACAAGAAATTGATGTATGGGAATACAATTCCTTTCATTACAATAAACTTAGGCTGCGGTTTGGTTTCAGCGATTTCTAAAACAGCAGTAGGACTACCTCCGAGGGTAGGTCTCACCTCAAAACCGAATCGTAATCCTGCCTCAGCTACTTCTTCTCTAATACTGAAATACGTATTCTCATTTATACCAAAGATTGGTGCAGCTTTTATCTCACTGTTTCCTCTACGTATCGTTAGCAAGGCCTTGGCCAAGGTTGTGTTTTTTAAACCGATGGACTTCCCGTCTCCCTGTTCTACTCCTGTGAAGTATACCGTTCCGTTTGCGGTGACTATACTATCACCCTTGGTTACAGTGTATTCTTTTACATTTTCCCACTCCAAACTATCGCTAGATGGTTTAGGCACAGAGGTAACGTGTGTATACACATCGTACGTCAAATAATGACGTGTATCAGGATTGGCCATCAAGCCCATTTCTTCGCTTAGCTGTGCGTTGGGCTTTAGGGTAAATTCTTCATCTCCACTTATCGATTTGTAATGTATTTGGAAATATACATCTTCACCAACTATACTATCACCTTGGTAGGTAACCATAAAATCACCTAGACGTGTTGGTTCACCTTTAATGAGAAGCATATTCTCACGGCGTGATTTCTCATCAAAATTGCCCATCTGACCACTAAAGTCAGCGGTAATCACTTGTTTTTTGGCACTACTTACAAGTACGCCAAGCAACATAAGTCCAAAACCCATATGGGCGATCGACGAACCTGATAGCTTGACCTTACGCACTGATAGTATGAGATAAGATAAATTGGCCACAAAGGCATAAATACCCGCCAACATAAATATAACGTACAAAGGATTTTCAATACCAAATAGAAATATACCGACAAAGGTTAGGAGCACAGCTATACCAGCGGTAATGAGTATTTCTTTCGCTAGTTTTTCTTTATCAGGCGTATTTCGGTATCTGAAAAATTGTCCGATGGCCATTAGTACAGCTATGACAATAGCGATAGGCATTTGGTAAAAATTGTAGTACCCAATGACGTCCTCTGGTGCTACAGCATTGGTTCCAAATATTTTGTTAAAAACGGGTTTAGACGTTCCCACCAGCACCTGCATAGCACTGAGCACTAGCATCAGTGAACCGATGAACATCCAAAACTCGCGGCTACTTACATTATCTTCACTGGCGTGATTATCTATATTTTTATTCAGATTGAGCACAAACCACACCAATCCTGCTATAGACAGAATAAGCAACGGGTAAAAACTCAACTGCGTATAGAATGGCAGCAAGAGCACCAATATACTCACAGGTATAATAATGTACCATCGCTTGCGAGCCCCTTCGGTTACGGCTATAATAGGTAGCCAGATAAACATCACCACAAACTGCATAAGCTGCCCGGCCAATCCTAGGTCGGTAAACGAGTGAACCGAAGTATCGCCCAGCACACCACTACGTGTGAGGAATGTAGCATATAGCACCATAATATACGTACTGATAATCAGTGTATATGATGCTATGGTAGAGCTATTGGTTACTTTTTTGATGAGCATAAGGTGTATGCCACTTATGAGTAAGAGCCACGGCACAAGCGATGCATTTTCCACCGGATCCCACGCCCAGTAACCGCCAAAACTAAGTGACTCATACGCCCAAAAACCACCCATAATAATCCCAGCTCCGAGTATCATACCGCCCGCAAGTGCCCACGGCAAAGCTGGTTTTATCCAAGCTCTATATTCTTTTTGAAAAAGCGAGGTTACTGCAAAGGCAAAAGGCACAATCGTAAGTGCGAATCCTAAGAATAGTGTTGGCGGATGTATCACCATCCAATAATTTTGGAGCAATGGGTTGAGGCCTGTACCATCCACTACATTTTCCAAATAGTTGGGCATAGTGAAAATGGGTGCTTGTAGCTTATCGCGTAATAACTCGAATGGGCTACTACCTACCGTATAAATATCGAGCACATTAATGCCCAATAGCATAGAAGTAAGGACCACTTGTGACAAAGCCATAATAGCCAGCACTCCACGTTCCCAACGCTTGGCGGTAAATATGAGGATCACACCCAATACTACGTTCCATACCATCCATAGCAAGAAACTCCCCTCCTGTCCTTCCCAAAAACAGGAAATCATATAACGCAATGGCAGCGTACGACTACTATGCTCATAGGCATAAGCGTACTCAAAGTAATGCCGCTGAATGATGAAAAATAGGGTAACAAATATGCCCAGTACAGCGATGGTATGTATGCCAAAAAATAAACGCCCTAGAGCTACATCTGTGCCGCGTTCACTCTTAGCCTTGGTGTAAAAAATGGCACTTAAAATGGCACCTACAAAAGCTAGTACTACAAAGAAGTGACCCAGATTGCCGATAAATAGATTCTCACCTACATAGGTTATATTTTCCATACGTTATTGTTGATACGCTTGGGCGTTCTTATTGTTTTGTTCATCCTTGTATTTGGATGGACATTTTGGGATTACTTTGGTGGCTCTGAAGATTTCACCATCCACGTGACCATACATATTCACTGTTTCTGCTCGCTCAAAATCCTGCTGCTTTGGCTCGCTTGATACGACCTTGCGTAAATCGCCATTTTTATCCTTGAGGTAAAATGAGAAGTAGTTGGCATCCTTGAGAGCATCATACTCCATAGGCATTTCTTTCATCAGAAATCCTGTGATGTGGTAGGTGTCCCCGGGGTTTTCGGCAGCTTCTGTGAATGTTGCACTCTGTTCTGCACTGCTATAGGTGCTCATTATGCCAGCTATGGCCACAGCGAGTAATACTATTAATGCAATTGCTGTAGGTTTCATTTTTGATCTTTTTCGAGTTGCGTTATTTTCTTGTCTAATCTAAATAAATATGCTGCGATACCAATGAAGATAACCAACAATACAAAAACAACCACAAAGATTTTTTGATTGCTATAAAAAAAATCATCCAATGGGGTTTGTGCCATTGCACTAAAACCAAACAACATAAGTAACCAGCTATATTTCCTCATTTTTTCTATTTAGTTCTGTTATTCTGTATTTCAATGTACCGAGCCAAACGCCAAGTAATATCCACCCGATTACTGCTGGATAAAAAACGATACGCAGGTCCCAGTTGGTCGGTTTAAATTCGCTAAATGCCATCGTTTCGCCTGTACCAGGGTGATTGCTTACCTCTACCATCATTTTAGGGTAAATGAGAATAAGCACGATAAAAAGAGGGAAGGCAAAGAGATTATACACCGCCGAAAATTTGCCGCTTTTCACTTCATCTTCCATACTATTACGCAATATGTAATGAGCCAAATAGATGAGTACACCTATGGCCGCACCGTTGAGTTTAGGATCTTCTATCCACCATACACCCCAGGTAAACCTAGCCCAGATAGAACCTGTGGCCAATCCCATCACACCAAAGAGCAAGGCTACATTTATAAAACTGCTTGCAAAGCTGTCGTATGCTAAGTTTCCTTTGCTAAGGAATTTAATGTCATACACATAAGCGGTGCCTAGTAATACCAGCATCGTAAACCACATAGGCACGTGAAAGTGAAGATTTCTCACTGTTTTGGCAAGGATACCTAGGTCATCAATAGAGGGAAACAGGAAGCCTCCAATTATGACATAAACCAAGCATATCACCGCTAGTATTTTCCACCACGATTTTCTCATTGTTACGAACAGCAAAGGTAGGTTTTTCTGTGATACGATTTATCCTTTGAAACGTGGCCATATGTTTTTTAGACTAGCAACAGAAAAGCTATGAATGACTTAACCACAACTGTACCTCTCAGATATCTCCTAGTCAAAATCGCCGTTTTTCTTTTTGAGGAGAAACTGGCGGCGTCTCAATACGAAGTATCGCATCAAGGCAAACAAGGCTACCAGTCCAAAAAGATACCCGGAGGTTTTGTCTTCTACATCTGAATTGAAAATGCTAAACACTTGAAATATGGATACAACTGCGATGAGCATCCATATAATTTGTAATATACGTGGTAATTTTTTCATGTTTGATTAAATGGTTTATGACTTTGAAAATGAGATTTACTTCTACTCCTCCGCCCCTATCTCCTCGTCCAAATATACTATACCTGTCACCTTGGTAAATTTATAGTTCAAGAAACTCTCATCACTCTCAAATCCCTCTGCCATGATGATTTTTTCGTTGCGTATACGGACCCTCACCGGTTTGTCCGAGGTGACACGTCGTTTCTTTTTGTCCCAGATGAGTTCATCCGTTTTTATCTCCTCATCATTGCGATTGAGTACTCGCACACTATCACGTATCTCTATGCGATCGTCTTTTTCGTAGTGCATAGCATAGCGTGCATCTAACTGGCTACTTGTGTCGCCCATATTGTCATAAAAGGTAGCATGTACGCCGCTTGGCATTTCAAGTCGTGGGTCATTCTTGTCGGGGAATCGCTTCATTACAGGAGCCGCAATCGTTGCACGCAGTATAGCTGAGTCTGTATAGGTAATCAATACCTCATTGGCCACCTCTACACTCAGACTATCTCTGAGTGCATTGAGATCAGACATTTCGGTCACGGTATGCTCCCCACTGCAGGCCATGAAAAAAGCGGCAGTAAGTATTACTGCCGCTTTAGTTATATGTTTATGCCATTGCATTGGACTATCCGCCTATGGTACGCACGATAGTACTCTCACCTATCCAGCATCCTACACGGTAGCTGTCACCGTCTTTTATTCCCTTGAAGAACGCATCCTCCTTACCTGGGAAGTATGCAGCGTACTTATTGATCTTGCCTTGAGCAGCTTCTGCTATGCTTGGGTCTACACTTTTAGCTTTAGCATATTTATCTACAGCTACTAAGTATACACCACCTCGACCTAAGTCGCCACTTCCACAGCTGCTTGCACTAGCAGCATAAGCGTCACCTATCAGGATATACGCCTCGCCACTATTAGGATTTATAGCCAATGCTTTACGAGCATAGTCTCTCACCGTACTGTACTGCTTATTATTTTTGACTGTTTTAGCCAGTTTTATCCATATATCATACTTAGATGCATCATCTGGAGCTAGGTCAGCAGCCTTGGTATAGTAATTTACCGCTTTTGTATTATCTCCTTGCTTTCCAAATGCTTTGGCAAGGCTAAGAGCTGCGTCGCTACTTGGCTCTAAAGCAAATAATGCCTCTGAACACTCTAGGTAAAATGCTTTACTCTCACATCCACCTCTGTCTAGTAACTGCACTGTCGATTTCAACCATGCTACATTGGTGCTGTTGTCCGCAAAGTATGGCTTCTTAAGCTCCTCTAACTTATCACAATCCAAATAAGGCTTCATAAAAGCGATAATCGCATCTTGTGTTTTCAACCATTTAGCACCTGTGGCACTATCCTTAGCACTTACTCCATCAGCAGCATACTTGGCAATATTGGCATCTACAATTGGCGTAACCTTATCCAACATTAAGAATAGACTATCCATTCCCATCATTTTTTTCTTGTAAGATTTCACCCCTGCGTAAATGTAATTTTTGGGTACATCATATCTTGATTTATTCCCTTGCATATCCAATGATTGATCAAAAATGCCAATAGCCTCTATCAATCTGTCTGGAGTAAGCTTAGCCATATCATTAGCCAGTTTACCTAATACGGATCCCTCTTGTCCCCAAAACTCAATACGCTTACGGTGCGAAGAGTATACCTCCTCAGCCAAGGCTGCTACTTCCTTTTTGTTGGCATCTATGTTGGCACGCACTTCCGCTTTATACGCCTTGTACGCATCTATACTTCCAGGCTCTGTAGCCGCCTTCATTTCTTTCAGCTTTTCTTTTTCGGCAGTGTATACTGGCTTACGAGCAGCCACTACCTCTCTGATTTTTTTCTTAACAATCACAGGACCGTTATAGGTTATACGTTTTTGAATACACGGAGCATTCTCGTATAGGTATTTCCAGTAAGGGTATGCCTCCAAGTATTTTTTCTCTTGGTAATATTGGTTAAAGAGAGAAAGCTGTTTAGCCGTCTCTACAGAGTCACTTCCCCATTTATTTTGACATTCAACGGCATCGGGGTTGCCATTTTTTTGAGCCATAACATTAAGACTAGTTACAGCTACTAGTGCTAGTAAAATATACTTTTTCATCTTTCTTGCGTTTAGCGATATTTTCGTTTTGTAAACCATTTATCGTTTAAGTTTAATCCTATTCCTATATTAAAAAAATCTTCTTGTATAAGTCCGTTAGTGGTAGTTCCGCGTTTCACATATTCTGCAGTGATATTTATCCTGCTTACTACTGCTACTTTCTCTTCTTCTAGTCTAACCGACTTTACAACTGGTAATCCTAATCCAAAACTTATGCCAAGCTCCGTAACTTGGGTGTTTTGAAAATTGTAATATAAGTTTTCGTATCGCACTCCTGCACTGTATCTCACCTTTTTGAAAAAGTTACCCTTCTCACTATACTTGGTAGAAGGAACTATATTGATACCTGCCGAATAGCGTACATTATCAAAGTAGGTACGACCGGTTTTCTTGTCTACCACACCCGACCATTGATTTTGCTCTGTCTCCAGCGAAAGCGACCATTTATCGCCTTGTGAGATGGTATATCCTATGGTAAAACCAAGTGGTTTGCTCACGGTATCCCGTTGATTATCTTCAAATATTAGTGTATCGACAGAAGCATTGCCTCCGTTCTCATATAGTATTCCATAAAAGGATTCAGAGTAACGATATCCTATGCCGTTCAGACTCGTTTCGGTTTGCAGAGCAGCTCCTATCGTGTGACGAATACTCTTATCGCTCCCCTCTAAATTCTGTCTATTTTGCAACACACTATATTGCACACCTAAGTTGTAATCCAGTCCTCTGTAAGCAATGTAGGTCTCATCACTAAAACTAAATACATTATTGGTATTCGGATAAATTCTGGCCTGCACCCGCTGGATATTACCAAAATTGTAATTCACATTAGCTCCAATTTTAAAATTCTCGAAGAGTTCGATACCATATCCTGCGTACACACGCGAGATACCACCCAATCCTTCAAAGAGGTTATAATAACTTGGTGTGTCTGTATTAATGTTATTCTGTATGTTGTATCCTATATCGGAGTACAGGTTTGTACCGAAGCTTACACCCATTTTCTTTTTCGTATTGAAAGGGAAAGCCATCGCAAAGTGATTAAAATTACCCGAACTCACATTAGTAGACGTAGAAGCTGTAGCAAGTTTACCCACACTAGAGCGAACACCCGCATCAAAAACCGTAAAATCTATATTGGCATACGAAGCTGGATTTTTGGGTGTAAATATGCCTTGGCTCACTTGCGAAACTGATGTTCCGCCTGCCGCTTCGTGCTGTGTAAAGCTACCTGCTTTTATCTCACCAATACCCGATATGGTGTATGGTGAACTTGTTCCCGTTTGGCCCATTAGACCAAAAGAGCTAATCATCACCAAAGTGAAGAGTAAAATCTTATTTTTTAGCATTGTATTCTATGATATGATTTAATCCTTCTAGCACCAAATTTTGGCGTGCGAATATCTCATTTTTAACTTCTTTTCCAAAATGCAACTTTATACTACTGCAATCAACGATTTTGAGGCCCCTATACCGCTCATTCAATTGACGTATGTAGCCTTCTATCTCATAACCGATAGACTGACAAACTCCCACCTGCAAGCTCTGCTCGGTACTTTTACCGGGAAACGAAATGGTATAATCTTGTTCTACCAAAGGGAGACCGGCAGTATATACATTCATAGCCTTAAACCGCATTTGCACACCGGGCGAAATCAAACCTCCCATAAAGCGTGATTTATCTAAAAAATCTAAGGTGAGGCACGTACCTAAATCTATAATGACCCAATGAGCATTGGCATCTATAGCAAAAGCTCCAACGGCTGTGGCTATGCGATCCCTACCGAGCGTGTGTGGCGTGTCATAATTTAACTCAATAGGAAGGGCTGTCTCATGAGTAAGGAATTCTGACGGTTCCAAGTACGCCTCTAGCTCCGGATGTTTGCCACTCGCACTCACGAGTATTGTAGCATCCTGCTTGCGGTAGTCGTTCAGCTGCTCCACACCAAACGGTTTGTGATACGCTATTAGTTCTCCTTGACTGTAAGCTGCAGCTTTGGTAGAGGTATTACCAATGTCTATACACACGTTTACTTTACCCATTTTGCTTTATGATGTTCTAGTTCTATCCATTGCTCCTTATCGCTCACGGCTAAGTTCCCATTCTTTAGCATACACTTTATGACGTAGTTACTCATACGCTCACCTTCTTCAAAGGTTACATATTTCTCTTTTTTATACAACCGAGTATTTACATCGGCAAGCAGCTGCTCGGCAGATTGTTTTACTAAGGTATAAAAGGCGTCGTACAAATGGTGTAACACGTTGGTACAATCATTTTCTAAACCTGTAACTGCTCCTATGCTTGTGGCCTTATAATCGCCAAACTGCATTTGATTCACATTAAGCCCAATACCCACCACGGAAAAAACTACTTTACCATTGGCGAAGGAATTTTCGGTAAGTATCCCAGCTATTTTTCGGTCACCAATATATATGTCGTTTGGCCACTTTACGGTGGCGTTGTTTATACCATATTGACTCAAGGTATGCACTACGGCTAACGCTGCTGCATTATTGAGCCAGCTAAGATGCGTAGCAGCACCTGGCTCCTTCACTAGCAGACTTGCAAGTACGTTGGCAAAGGGTGCACTCTCCCACGTATTGCCTCGCTGACCCTTACCGCGGAGCTGCAAACCAGTGCATACAGCGTACTGAGCAGGCAGTAATTGTTTACTCGCCTTGGTTTTGAGATAGGTGTTGGTAGAGTCTACTTCTGCTAAAAATTCAATGTTGTGCGTGGTCAATAGCGTTGAGTATGGACGGATTAAACTAATTTTGCCCCAAAGTTATCTCAATAAATGGCAAAAGACACTAAACTCTCCGATGTATTAGCAGAAGTTATCGTGAAAGGAATGCAGGAAAAAAAAGGCAAAAACGTTGTCAAAATAGACCTTTCTCACGTCAACGAAGCTGCTGCTGACTATTTTATAATATGCCACGGAGATAGCGACCGCCAGGTAAAAGCGATAGCCGACAGCGTAGAAGCCGAAACACGTAAAGCTCTGAAAGAAAACCCAAATAGCCGTGAGGGGCAAGGCGAAAATCGCTGGGTGCTCCTAGACTACGTAAATGTAGTAGTTCACGTATTCCTAAAAGATGTGCGTGAGTTTTACGAAATAGAAGACCTATGGCACGACGGTAAATTTACCAACTACGAAGACATAGCCTAAGCGAATTACCCCACACAAAAAAAATGGATCACCTGCATAGCAAGTAGTCCATTCTCCTGATGATTTTACCCTATTATGGGTTGGAGTTAAAACCCTCCAAATCCATATTGCCCTCTCTTGGGTTTTAATTCTTCAAACTCCGCCTCGTCGGTTACACTATAACGTTTGCGATGTCGCATCTCGTACTCTCTCACCTGCTTACGTATTTGCAAGTCCTCATCCTCATATTTGCTGTATCGCATTTCATCATCAAACTCATAACCATAACGCTCTACCTCAGCTTTAGTGGTATCTATAGGTCCTAGGTATCCATAGTTCCAATCATCCTCGTCTTTCTCTTTTATCTTAAAAAAGTAAAGGTAGCCCGAATCTTTCCCATCTTGCACCCAATGCTTGTCTACAAACATGAGACTATCATTGTACTGATTGATACGTGCTTTCTGAGCGTAAAGCGACATAGCAAGCGAGTCATGATTGTATTGCTTAGGGAATAAATCTAATCTATCTATTTCTTTTAGGCGTTGATACACGACGATTCTATCATTTTCATTTGCGGCTAGCTCTTCCCAAATGCCTGATGGCTGCTCTACTCCCGCTCGTAGCTTGGCCACAGCTAAGTCTATTTTGAAACCGGGTAATCTGAGCTTTTCGGCACGCGTAAAAAATCGCTTTGCTCTACTATTATCGAAATAAGGCAGTAACAACTTAGTGTAAGATAACAATATATCTTCATACCAATACAGAGTACTTCTGTCTTCTTCTTTGTAAAAATCTAAAGCGAGAGAAGACTCTTCAGCCTGCTGTCTTTTCACCTCATTATTGGCCTCCCAAGCGAGTTGTTTTAGGTGTTTCTTATACCAACGTGGTTTAGCCACGCCACTATCCAAGCTTTTGGCCAGTACTTCATATATCTTCTCTCTATACTCTGCGAGTGATGAGAGAAGCAATACATCAGGATAAATCTCTTTGCTCAGCTTCATCGAATCCTTGAAGGGATAAAACATATTACCTACGGATGTACTACTCAGTCCGAGCGGAGTTTCGTTTATCAGTTCTTTTACAAATAGGCTAGAGCTCGATTTAGTACGTTGTGCTACCAAGGCTTCTAGCAATGGGATTTGGAATTGTACAGAATCGCCCACCTCTTTGAGTGCCTTAGTCACCCATGGTTGTATACTTGGATGCTTCAGATATCCGATTTTATCTGCCAAATCTCTTCTATTCTCAAGCGAGTTTTCTCCACTCATATTTTGGTAGTACGCTGCAATCATTTTAGGAGCATCCTCATCCTCAAAATTAATTTCATCAAAAGAACGACGAGCCGCCTCACGAGTAATACTATCTTCACTTACCAAATCAGCCAAAAACATATCGACTTTGTTTTGCAATATGGGTGTGCCCACAGCCGTATCCCATGGGGTAAAAGAAGAAAAGAACTCATCCACAAACTTACTTCGTGGTTTTCGGTAATCATTTTCGGTAAAGAGGGAATGCACCATTCCTCCACTCAAAAAGTGTTTTACGAGTAAGTTTTTACCTGAGTTAGTATCTCCAAGTTCTATTTCTAGGGTATAAACACTATCTATGACATCTGTCTTCTTGGAACGCACGAAAAACGTATTCTGCTGAGCATCTTCGGTGTAGTCATTCCACAAAGAGTCTACCTCCTCTTCATAAAAATACTTATGGTAGCGGTACATACGTGTGTAAATGGTCTCATCCGACTCCTTATTGTAATACATTGCTGTTTTTTGCTCCTCCTCGTGAGTATCATCTTCGTCATCATCGGTACGGAAGTAATTATAATAACTGCGTTGCTCGGGTGGCACCTCTACGCTAGTAGTTACAGTAAATAGTCTGACAGTGTCGTGTCGTAGTACAAATGGTCGTGTAAAGGTAAAAGGAGTGAACTTCATGCTGTTCAGAAACTTAGATGCCGCTTCTTCACTCGTCGTTTGTGCTGCAAGCATATAGTATTGACTCCCCACGATTACTGCTTTGGTGTATAATGGCGGCTTGGTATCATGTGTAGCCTTGGCTTGGTAAGCTGCATAATCATCCGTAGTGGTGTGCTCACTCTCCACAACTTCATAATCAAATTGCTCCGCAAAGAAATGAGTAAGATGATGAAGCTCAAATGAGTCTTCTTCCATATACTCTAAGTCGAGCATACTTCTATTGAGCACTGTGAAATGTCCCAACTCCGGATGATTACTCTGTACATTCTTTTCCCAAAATCCTCTTCTGAAACTATTATTCTCACCTTCGTACATATCTGTACCCGGCAGGGAAACTTCATACGCAGTATTAGCAGGACTGTAAGTATGCCAATCCGTTTTCTTATAAAAGTGTATCTCGTCAAAAAAGGCTGCCACTTCTGGTCGTTTGATAAATTCTTTTTTGCCTGATGCTTTGAAAATAATAATCTCGGCAGGCTTCACCATAATATGATAGCGTTGGTAATCCCCTTTTTTGGTTTTATTCAGGATATCATACCCTTTTACTCCATCTATTTCTATTTCCTTTTTCTCCTCTATTTTACCCGGTATGTTTTCAAAGAAGAGACTATCTAGCTTATCGAGATACTGCTGCTCACTCCATCCGTGGTATGGTGCGAATGTAGACATGCGGGTAATCACATACTTAGCTCCGTTGGCCATATCGGGGTAGGCCGCGAGCATTATATCATTAGCCTCAGGGAATTCGTATAGCGGCCCCGGCATATAGGTGCTAAAACTTCCATCAAATAAAGTCTGTTTATAAAATTTTTGGGTGATAAATGTTTCTTCTAGTCTATCCTTGGTTTGCTTGCCAAAGTCTGACTTTTCGTTATCTACTTGCGTTACGGTATACCCTTTTTCGCGAAGCAAATTGATCACCCCGTAGCTATTAGGCAGGTGAGCCGCACCTATTCCTGCAAAGAGTGATTGTTTCTGCATAATAGAGTCCATCGCATCGGCCATACCAATATTTCGGTATACGATTATCAGTTCGTGATTTTTATCATCTTGGCCCGTAAGTCGGCTCATAGAGTCTAATAGGTCCAGATCACCTTGACGATAAGCCTCTTCCATTACTTCACCGTAAGATTTACCGTCCAATATTTTTTCGAGTAAAAAGCGTTTACGTGCAGCGTTCTCCTTGTTGGCTTTCTTTATTTCCTTGTCATTCTCCGGCTTGGCAGCTAGCTCATTCAGACGCATCGTTACGCCCAATTGCTCCAAGCCCGTTATAGCTTTACCTTGCTTTTTACCTGCCTGAAAAATAAATAGATCGAGGTATGTATCTTCCTGAAAATCTGCCGAGTAGTTACTCGTACGGTATAATAGTGAATTGAGGATGCCCAACTCGGCACCCATTGCTCCTCCTATCTCTTTGTTTTCTGGAGCCTCTAGGTCAAAAAGGCTTTTATAAAAACCGTCTCTTCTGTTCCCCCCACGTATACTGAATGCATTACCCATATTATCGGCCACGTAATCGTTGCTGGTCATGGTCTCCATCCACGTTTCTGGATTTATTTCTAGTGAAACCACGTCCACGCTTTCTATGGCTTTATAAAATGAATCACTGAGGTGGAAAGCAACTTTGTTACTCACGTGCATCGTACCATACAAGAAACTGGGTTTTTCTAATCCGTTGCCGGATATTTTCCATAATAATCCTTGATAAGTTGGTCTTTGAGCAAATGAGGTTAAGGTGGCTGCTGCAATGAGCAGCCAACTGAGAATTCTTTTCATATTGAAGTCAAAGCAACAATTTTTTTTTTGAAAATCATAACTCCTCACAAAAGTTTATACGAATAGCACAATCAAACTATGAACCGTTCGTATTTTTTTTTAGTATGCTAAAAACTAACCTTAAAAGCGTTGCCAAAGTACGGCGGATCGGGAACTAAGGAGTGCTTAATATTTTGACGGGCCAACTCCTTACTTACCATACCCTTAAGCTTGCCCTCTCCTTTACCCACTATAATATAGGCAATGGTGACACTGTTCTTTCTGCTATCGACGATAAATTCTCTAAGCACATCGAGCTGCATGGGCAGTCGCTGATGGTATGGGGTGCTTCCTCCTTGCGGAAAAACCTTATCAAAATGAAGATCCAACTCTACCTTGCGTTTGGCTACTTTAGATTTCTTCTTGTCCTTTTTGGGTACAAAACCTGACGAGTCTGCCGAATAACCACCCGTCATCATTTTTTTGAGGAGGTTTACGTCTATATCATCATTATCTTGCACGAGTGCAAAAATAACCTAGAACTTACTACTGATGGTAAGCATCAGTCTGATGTTTACCAGATTGCTATTCACCGCAGGACTCGTTACGCGAGCACTTTGGTAAGGCACGTATTGGTCTGAGGTAAATTCTTTGGCCAATGCAAAATCAAATGCCCATCCTTTTTCTTGTACACCAAAACCACCACTCAATACACTACGTGACTGAGCAGTACCTTCTACCAAAGGATTGCCTATGGATGCAAATCCACCACGAAGTCTGAAGCTATCCATAACGTACTCTGCTCCTACTTTCACGTTAGTAGCAGGTTTATACTTATCGGCGATACTGTAGTTTGCATCCTCAAACTCATTATTATTTGTAGACAGGTTCATAGTACTATAGTCTATGGATTCTATCTCGGCTGTAATGAGCCCTTTTTTGCCAAAGAGGTACGCACCTTGCAGTCCGTAGCGAGCTGGAGTAATTACATCGTAGCTAAACTCTTTGTCAATGGTGGTTAAATCATCGGTAGTACCATCATCACGGGTTACGAATAACTCGTCAGAATAATTATCGGTAAGTATCAGTTGGCTTGGTGTTTCGAGCGTACCACCTATGCGAATATTATTGTTAGGTCTGAATACAACTCCCAGCCTACCACTAAATCCATAACCTGACGTTTCTAGGTTTCGGGTAAAATCAAAGTTATCCCAACCACCTATCATTTGTGCATCGTTCACTTCAGTAAATCTATTGGTCTCCGTGTAATTAACCGTATGTACGTTTAGACTCGCCCCGAAGTATACCTTATGCTCATAATTAGCTGCATAGGCTATGTTAAACTGCCCCATTCCTCCGCGGGTAGCCACATTTCCTTTTTGCGAAGCGATACCATTTACTTTATCATAAGTGGAGTAGTAATCACCATTACTAGCAGAATCTATCAAGTAGGTGTACCAAAACATATTGTCAAAATAGTAAAAACCCTGACTCAACTGCTCATCATTCGCATCGAGTGCTGCGGCATCTACTCCTCTTACATAATCGGCCACATAATCGGTCATTGAGTTTGTAGGATTATTATTCTCAAAGGATACTGTTCTGTTAAAATTGGCTGTACGGTTATAGCTCAACATAAAATTACTATTCACCCATCCTACTTTAGAGGGATTACCGCGTTGCATTTTACGATTGGTAAACAGTAAACTCACATTAGGCACGTCACCCCTGAAGAGATAAAAGTTTTTGCTCTCACCATTTTCGTAAAGACCCTCATTGCGAGCAGTCTGCGTGCCAAGTGAGATACTAAACTGCCCTGTTTTGAACTGGGCTAATCCCGCAGGATTGACCATTACGGCCGAAACATCCGCACCTACAGCACCGGTGGCACCACCTAAGCCTATGGAGCGTGCTGTTGTACCTAATGTAGGCGTGTTAGAATATCGAAGGGCATCAACGTCACTTTGAGCGTTGGCCTTGGTTATGAGTAAGCCAAAGATGGCTATGATTATCGTTTTTTTCATGGTTTGTTTCATTAAGAGTTTATGCTGATGTTTCGGCAAGCAGTTTATAACTTATTCTTATCTGCGACGCGTATTACTGCTTCGGCTTGGGGTAGCACTGCGACTTGGCGTGCTTCTACTCGGTGATACACTTCGGCTTGGTGTACTTCTGCTTGGCGAGGCACTGCGGCTTGGTGTACTTCTGCTTGGCGAGGCACTGCGGCTCGGAGTACTTCGGCTTGGTGTGTACGTCCTTGAAGGCGTACTACTTCTACTTGGTGATGCACTGCGACTTGGTGTACTTCTGCTCGGCGAGGCACTGCGGATCGGAGTACTTCTGCTCGGCGTGTACGACCTTGAAGGCGTACTACTTCTACTTGGTGATGCACTGCGACTTGGTGTACTTCTGCTCGGCGAGGCACTGCGGCTCGGAGTACTTCTGCTCGGCGAGGCACTGCGGCTCGGAGTACT
>JABIUV010000040.1 GCA_018700895.1 Bacteroidota bacterium | reverse complement strand
TCTATCGTATCAAAGCACTTATGGCTTGCAGGAGAGAGTACGTCTTTACCTTGCTCTACACCACGTATGGCTGCTATTTCAGCACTAATTTTCTTGCCCGGCAGCACTCCACCTTTGCCCGGTTTAGCTCCTTGTGAGAGTTTTATCTCTATGGCCCTTACAAAAGGATTATTCTCCGCTAATCTTTCAAGTTTATCTAAGTCTAGGTTTCCATCTTTGCTCCTTACACCGAAGTATCCTGTACCAAAGTGAAATACTACATCGGCTCCATTACTGTGGTAGGGTGAGAGTCCTCCTTCGCCTGTGTTGTGATAAGCTCCCGCCTTTTTAGCTCCCTTATTTAAGCTTTCTACGGCTTTGGCACTTAGCGAACCAAAGCTCATTGCCGATATATTAATCACCGATTTGGGTCTGAAAGGTCTTTTACGGCCATTGGTGAGACCCATTACTTTGGCACATGGCAAAAATGCAGGATCCTTAAAACTTATGTGGTCCTCGGTAATCTTAAATGGAAATAAATCCGGTTTTAAGAAATGATAATTAGAGCTATAGAAATCTTGGTCTGAACCAAAACCTTGATAGTTGTTCTCTTGCTTAGCAGAGGCATATATCCACGAGCGTTCTCTGCGGTTAAATGGTAATTCTTCTCTATTATTTGCAATGAAGTATTGGCGAATTTCAGGTCCTATTTTTTCGAACATATACCTAAAATGGCCTACCACAGGATAATTGTGCGATATGGTGTGACGTCTCTGCAGAATGTCGCGAATAGCCACAAAAAGAACTATAACAAGCACCCATAGCCACCACGCTATTCCACCTAAAAAAGCTAAAATCTCTTCCATAAGACGAAGGTAAGTGATTTGCATGGTAGATATGATAAGTTAGCTCGGGCGATTTTTTATGTTCATCAAGTCATTAGTTTCTACTATTTTTGATAGCTGATGTCCGCGATAGTAAGTAGTACAGATCTAAGTTATCAGAGCATTTCTATCGTTACCGACACACTTATTACCAAAAAACTTGAAACATTCATTTGCTAAGCTTGCCACTGTAGCCCTAGTCGTAGAGGTGGCCATATTGTTCATCTCGTATCTGCTCTTTCCAGAGGTAGAAGATACCTTTAGGCACGCCGCACGATACTCCGGTAGACTGTCGGCTGTCCTCTTTTTGTTTGTATTTTTCCTATACTCGCGTTCATACCCATTGCCGCTGAGCGGTAATCCTCGGGTGCAAAAGATGGTCAAGTTATTTGCCTTAGTGCACGTTATTCATTGGCTATTTTTGGCGGCTAGTGTGTATCTTAATTACGTTTCACTGGAAACGGTGAAGGTGATAGGTGGTTCACTCGCGTATGCTATGATAGTCGCGGCTCCATTTTTATTAAATCAGGTTAACCTTAAATTCCAACTAGTGTACTTTTATTATGTTAGTCTGGTGATGATACTCACGTGGCTAGCTCGTATCAAGGGCGACTTTCAAGGGGCTTCGCCATCTTGGATTCACTACGTGCTGATGGGAACTACCATCGGGTGTTGTGCCTACTTCGGGTGGCAGATGCGAAAGAAGGCTGTGCTACACGCTAAGCATTAGCCTCGTGATAGTTCATAGAGCAGGCACTGCTCATATGCAGGGTAGTCTGCTGGCCTAATCGCTCCGAGGTGAAGAGGTAACTCACTTATTTCTTTTTGGAGGTAGATTTGAGCTTAAGCGTTTGGATGTATGCGATGCTCAGCTCGAAATACTGAAAGAGGCGTGTGGTATCTTGAAGCAGATGCTGTGGAATGGTCACATACCCATTCATTACGCTATTATGTTGTACAAATGGCGGTGAGTTGTATTCTTCTTCAAAAGCTTTTTTATCCTCGGGCGATAGTCGTACGACTAGCGTTCCCGTTTTGTCGAAAAAGGTAGATATATGCCCATTGAGTGAAGTGTAAGGATTTGCTTTACCCTAACGTGGTATCTCATTTTGAAGGGCAATCATGGCCTCGTATAACACGAGATTTTCGTCCCAGGTGCTCATTTATTTTTTGAGAGTACGATCATAAAGTTCTATCCACGTGTTAGCATCCATTTTTTGCATGAGCTCGCCTATAAGGTCTAGCGGGATATCGTCCATTTGCTTAAAACGCACACAGCTTTTCCCCATGTCTAACTTGTATTTGCATCGCTTGCCATATTCCTCTACAAACCAAGCGTGAACTGACGGGTCAGCGTACATCCCCATATGATAAAAGGCAATAAAATTCTTTTGCGAAGCGAGATTTACAAAGGGTAAAGGCAAATCTGTATTGCAGTGATAACCGTCAGGATATACGCTTTTGGGAACTACATATCCCACCATACCGTAGCTCATACACTCTTCCATTTCGGGAGACATATTAGCTTTGATGGTATCGCGTAGTTGCTGAAAAACAGCTTGTCGCTCTTCGGGTATTTTGGTTACATAGTCGTCTGGATTGGCTGCTTTTACTTGCATAATGTGGTTATTAACGTACCAAAGAAAATATTTTTTAGGGAGAATAGAATAATTTTGTGTCGAAATAACAGACAATGGTAAGCAAGTGGCAAAAGTACGTGGCAATAGGAGTGATGGTTTTGGTAGTCGTGCTCATCGGCATTAAACTCATATATAATTACAATGCCAACCAACTCAATTGGGAGGAACAAGATGCCGCCCAACTCACCAATGACTGCTTAGATGATTTAGGCGGATACGCCGTAAGATACCCGGGCCAAAGCATTACTTATTGCGAATGTTCTACAGAAGCCATTATTCAGAATGTAGACAAAGCGGAGTATTATATCATACGTGAAAAGAGTGCTGCTGAGCAGGAGGAAGAGTTGCTTCCTATTATCTTAGAATGTTATAACGCCTATCAAGAGGCGATCTATAATGCTAGTACGCTCGATTAGTAACCTAGTTCCCTTTTCTGGTCTGCATTGAGCGGGGCAGGAGCGTCTATCATAATATCACGTCCCATATTATTCTTAGGGAATGCGATTACATCACGTATAGAATCAGTACCTGCAAGTATGCCCGACAAGCGGTCTAGTCCGAAGGCAATACCTCCGTGTGGAGGAGCTCCGTACTCAAAAGCATTGAGCAAGAAACCGAATTGTTCTTGAGCCTCTTCGGGAGTAAATCCGAGTAGGTCAAACATACGTTTCTGCAACTCTTTGTCGTGTATACGTATACTTCCGCCGCCTACTTCCATTCCATTGATGGCCATATCATAAGCATTGGCCTTTACGCTACTGGGGTCAGTTTTCATTTTGGCTCTATCGGCCGGTATAGGTGAGGTAAATGGATGGTGCATGGCGTGCCACCTATCACTTTCCTCGTCGTACTCCACCAGTGGAAAATCTACCACCCAGCACGCAGAGAATTTATCTCTTGGTCGCAATCCTCTGAGCTCACCTACGTGTAGTCGCAGTTCGTTCATTTGTTTGCGTACTTTTTCGGTATTGCCGCTTAGTACGAGGATCAGGTCATCTGCTTGGCTACCACATGTTTCGGCCCAGCTTTTTAGTTTATCTTGGTCAAAAAACTTGTCTACCGATGATTTGTATGTGCCATCTGCATTTACTCTACAGTATATGAGGCCTAGAGCACCTATCTGTGGTCGTTTTACCCAGTTGGTGAATGCATCTAGCTCCTTGCGGGTGTAGCTATTGCCACCCGTTACGTTTATAGCTACTACGCTATCGGCATTATCAAAAACACCAAAACCGTTTCCTTTGGCTACCTCGTCTAGGTCTATGAGTTCCATCCCAAAACGCATATCTGGCTTATCACTACCAAAGCGTCTCATGGCTTCGTCGTAGGTCAGTTTTGGGATATCGCCGAGGTCTATATCTTTTACTTGCTTAAAAACCGAACGAATCATTCCCTCAAAGGTGTCGAGCACATCATCACGTTCTACAAAGGACATTTCGCAGTCTATCTGCGTGAATTCGGGTTGTCTGTCGGCTCTAAAATCTTCGTCTCTAAAGCATTTTACGATTTGGTAATATTTATCAAAACCACTTACCATAAGCAGTTGTTTGAAAGTCTGTGGACTTTGAGGAAGGGCGTAGTATTGTCCCTCGTTGAGCCTACTCGGTACTACAAAGTCGCGAGCCCCCTCAGGTGTAGACTTGATAAGGTATGGCGTTTCTACGTCTATAAAGTCGGCATCATTCAAATAGTCGCGTACGGCTTTATTCAGCTTGCTACGGAGTATGAGTTTTTCTTGTATCGGATTTCTACGCAAATCCAGGTAACGGTACTTTAGGCGAATTTCCTCGCCACCGTCGGTTTCATCTTCTATGGTAAAAGGAGGCGTAAGGGCCTCATTGAGCACTTCTATAGCGGTTACTTGTATCTCGATATCTCCCGTAGGCATCTTATCGTTTTTGTTGCTACGCTCTATCACCTTGCCGTATACCTTTACCACGTACTCACGTCCTAGCGAGCGAGCACGTTCATTGAGGTCTTTATCTAGCTCCTCATTAAAACTCAGCTGTGTAAGTCCATAGCGATCCCGCAAATCGATAAAAGTCATTGCTCCAAAGTCTCTACGTTTTTGTACCCATCCGCTAAGGGTCACTGTGGTGCCAATGTGCGATTCTCTAAGTTCTCCGCAAGTATGTGTTCTGTGCATCGTTGCAAATTTATGAGAATGCCGTGAATACTAAGATAAAAAAGTAGGTAAGAAGTTATAGTGGATTAGGTATGAATATTGGAGGCTAAGAGCCGAGGACTTCAATGTGTGCTTAGAGCAAAATCACAGGCGAGATGTCTCGTTCAAAAAGTGTAGTCTTCTGAGCTCTTTAAAGGAGACCCGAAGAAGGTAAGATTTTATAGTCTTAGTTAGATTAAGAATGTCTTTTTTTCTTTCGAAATCTCAGTTTGAATACTCCACCTAGAATAACAAACAATGCTAAAAAAAAGAAATATATTTTCATCTTTAACTGTTCAGATCTTAGTGTTCGAATTTTAAAGTTGTACGTCAATCCTTCCGCTGTGATTCTAAAGTGCTTACTTTCGGTTTCTTTTGAAATGGTTTGATTTATTTCAATTATATCTTTGTTTGATTGGTTTTCTATAATAATCGGAACTGTTTTATTTGAACTCAATTTCAGTGATTTGTAGTACCCCTTTCCAGGGGTATACTGCAGTTCGGTAATGTCCACTACTTTTTCACTATTGATTTCTATTCGAATGAACTGTTCAATTGCTCCGACCTACTGCAGGTAAGCCTCAGCAGCTGCTATACGCTGACTGTTGTGACTTCGGAGTATTGCTACGGCACTGTTAAACTGGCCATTTACAAACGAGAAACCGGTGCGTTCGGCATCAGCTGAGCTTTGGAGTAGGCTCTCTTGCGTATTGTAAATAGTGGTCATACGTGTATTCGCAAACGAGGTTTCTATAAATGATTTGATGTAGGTTTTGTACTTGGCCTCATAGTCGGCATCGGCTATGATAAAGTTCATCAGCGGCCAATCAGTGCCTACCTCGGTCATACCAAAGGATACCGAACCTCCACGTTTTCCATTCTGAAATGCCTCATTGTTGTCCCACGCTATCCACTTGATGAGATCATCACTCGGGTCGTGATACAGGTAGTAGTTGTGTGTCATTCTACCGTAGGTATCCCAGTTTTGCAAGGTGTTGTTTGCAGCGAGGTATTTCAAAAATCCATCCACGTCAAACACCGATTCTAGGTCTGCTCGCCATTGGGCAGGATTGCTGGTGCGTGTGCCTGCGTGTAAGAAGGTATGCATTTGCTGCACATCGCTTTTGTCGTTGGCTTCTTCATTGGTTTTAAGGTCTAAATCATCTAAATCAAAACCGGTGCTAGCAAACATAGCTCCATCGCCATCAGGCTTATAGCAGTTACCTGTTTTGCTGCCAAACCAATCTTTGAGGAAGGTGTCAAATACGACTTCGCACAAGGTGTACAAACCGTAATATTGCGGATTCCCATCTCCCTGGTCTATGTATATCTCGTAATAAGCTGTACGTACTGCTGGGACACCAAAGTCTCTGAAGAGGTCGTCAGCCGTGTTTTCACGCATAAGCGAAGGGTCATTGTAATTACTGCTCATAGATAATTCCTTGAAACCATAAAAACGCTGGTCAGCTATCCTTGGGTCTTCGTACTCCCATTTATCAAAATCAAATCGTAGAGGTAACTTTCCGCTACGTGCTCGTATAGATGAGTTGCCTTTGTATCGGATGCCTACATTGTCCCAAGTGAGGTCATTGTAGTTTACCTCACAGTGAAAATAATCTGGATTTTCATTATCAAACGTGCCGCCTGGACCTCCGCCTCCGGTGATTTTGGAGGCTAAGTCTGCTTGCATATCGGCCCATTCTTGTGTGGTGAATACGATGTACATTTTGTGTACCTTACTATTGTCAAAAACAATATCATAATCCGCTGGGAACCCATTGTCGTGTGATGCTCGTTCTTCTCCTGTTTCGCCAGAACCCGTGTCGGTTTCTTCGTCGTATACTACTACCTCTTTTTTACATGCCTGAAATGCGAGTAGCGTCAGCATATAGACGGTTATTCTATAGGTGCTTTTCATTATTTATTGTTTTTTAAAGTGTAATCGTACTTGAATCCTATCACGTTAGTACGTTTTGGGTATTCGCCTTGCTGTTGCATTTCGGTTCGAAGAAAAAGTCCGAAGTTGCCTGCACTCTCGGTGCGATACTCGGTGCCAACGGTATAGCGTATTTTGTATAATCCTTCGTTGCCTGTAATTCCATTGAAGAACTCGGCCGAAGCACTTGGGTCAAATTTCCAGTCGGGGATGTTATATCCTGCACTCAGTTTGAAACGGGTAGCGTTCGAGACTTTGTCATCAGTAACATTCAGCTCATCCTTGCTTTGGTATCTCAATCGTGCCTTGAGGCTCAATCGGTCAAAATTGTACTTGTATCCTAGGTCGGTTTGCCAGCGGAGATGATTTTCGTAGCCTTGTACTTTACCTTGATCATCGTTCTCGCGGATGTATCGCAATCCTAGCCCTATGCTTAGGCCTTTAACGATTTTGTAATCTGCGGTAAGCTGAGTGAAATATACATCTACTGTTTGTGAGTTATCCTTAAGTCGCAAGTGTTGTGAGAGGATCAGTTCTAGTTTTTTGATAGGTTTGTAGTTTAGCGTAGCCGACGACCATGTTTCTAGGTCACGTATCGCGTGAACGGTGCTATCTTGTGCTAATGTTGCGGTGCTTATCACGCAGCACAATGCCATTAATAGCGTTGTTTGGTTGATGTATTTTCTCATTGTTTGGTTAAATATTTTATGGTGATTTCTGTGGAATCTTTCAGAAAATCAATGTTGCCTATTTCTATCTCGTGAATGGTGAGTCCGGTGCGTTCTTCTAGGTCTGCCTTTAGCAACTCATAATTTTGAGGTTTGATGTTTTCTATAATCTCGTACTGTATTTTTTTGGTAGAGATACTCTCCACAAGCCATAGTCGCTCTATCACAAATAGGGCAGCTACCACTGCAATATTGGCTCCCACTATCTCTGCGTAGCTCATTTTTTGGTTGGCGAGAGAGTTTATTACGGAAATACCGATGATGACGAATAGGTAAGTCATCTCCTATATAGGTACTGGGTTGGTACGGTATCGGATAATACCAAATATGGCAAATAGACCTAGTGCCATTCCGATGTCGAGCTCGTATTTTTTGAGTGTAAAACATAAGAAGAACACAATGATACCAATCATAAAATAGGTGAATAGGTAGTCCTTACGCTTAGCACTGGTGTAGTATAACCAGCGTATGATTATAGTAAGAAAGCCTAAGTTAAGCACGAAGCGAAACGCCATCTTATAAAAGTCGTCGTCAAACAACGGGATGTTTAAAAATTCGGTCATATAAGAGTTAGTTTATTGATTTTCAGAAATTTAGGTTTGAATCTATTTTGTTTCAATTGCTGGTGGGTGCGTGCCATTCCCATGCAGTATTTACTGATGCTGTAGGGATGAATGCCTTGTTTTTTGAGGGTGCTAAATAAGGGGGAGGTGCGGTCTAGACTTTCTTGTTTGAGCTCTATAATGGCTAGTCCCTTTTGAAATGGAATATCGTTAAAAGCTAGATTGAGGTCAAAGGTGACACGCTCCTTCATTCCGTTATGTACAAGAGTAAAGCGATTGAATGAATTGACGATAGACTGCTCTAACTGAAACTGTTGCCCAGTGGTGTTGGTAATGAAATCGGCAAATTCACCACTTAAGCTAGTGTTGATGTCAGGCACTTTTACACGATTTTTAACCGTGTTCCCTTGGCTGTCTTTTTGTTTTATTTCCAAAAAACTAAGCTCTGATTCCACATAGTTGCGTACTCGTATCTTGATGCGGTATGATAGCCCATTGTGGTGCATATGATAAAAATAGGCTTGGGGTGTATCGTAGTAAGCCGATTTGTAGGTCATCAATCGATTTTCGTCTATTTGCAACACACGATAAGAATTTTTAATAGTGTCGATGATAGCTGGTAGTGCTGCAGTTCGCACCAAAAATTTGGTATCAACACGCTTCATTAGCGATACCTCGTTCATCTCGGAGAGGGATATCGGTTGTAGTATGTTTAGCTGTGATTTCTGCAAACTATTGTGCGAATGTATAAGGATTGTTTAATCTTGGCTTAAGAATTATAGAACTTTAGACGTGAATGTATGCGTAATCCTTCGTGCTAATACATAATTATTTACTTCTCCTAAAACTGGTCAAAATAACCTCGGTTGACTAAAATTGTGCAATCTAGTAAGCGTTGTACTGAACGACCAGACGGTAGTATTACATCAAACCCTGAAGGAGTTTTTTCATACTCACCTCTTGGCTTATGATGCTTTCTAGCTCGCTTACCTTCACTCGTTTTTGCTCCATGGTGTCACGGTAGCGGACGGTTACCGACTCGTTCGTGAGGCTATCGTGGTCTATGGTGATACAGAATGGTGTACCGATAGCATCTTGTCTTCGGTAACGTTTTCCGATGCTATCTTTTTCTTCGTAATAGCAATTGAAATCAAGGCTTAGGCTTTTCATGATCTTACGAGCCATTTCAGGTAATCCATCTTTTTTGGTAAGTGGAAGTATAGCACATTGATAAGGTGCCAATGCAGCGGGAAGACGCAATAGGGTACGCGTTTGTCCATCTTCTAGTTTCTCCTCCTCCAACGCGTTGCTCATCAATACTAGGAACATACGGTCTAGTCCTATGCTGGTTTCTACCACGTAAGGCACGTAGCTTTCATTTCGCTCATTATCAAAGTATTGTAGTTTTTTCCCGGTAAACTCCTCGTGTTGCTTGAGGTCAAAATCGGTACGAGAGTGTATGCCCTCTACCTCTTTGAAACCAAAGGGAAAGTCGTACTCAATGTCTACGGCATTATTCGCATAGTGGGCCATTTTTACGTGATCGTGGTAGCGGTACTTGGCAGGATTAGTGCCCAAGTTGGTGTGCCATTTGAGGCGGTGCTCTTTCCAGTAGTCGTACCATTTTTGTTCCTCCCCCGGAGCTACAAAAAACTGCATCTCCATCTGCTCAAACTCCTTCATTCGCATTATAAATTGGCGTGCTACGATTTCATTTCTAAACGCCTTACCTGTTTGAGCGATACCAAAAGGAAGCCTCATACGACCCGTCTTTTGTACGTTGAGATAATTAACAAAAATACCTTGAGCCGTTTCGGGACGCAGGTATATCTGACTCTCACCGTCGGTAGCACTCATTTGTGTGCTGTACATTAGGTTAAACTGACGTACATCGGTCCAGTTTTTACTGCCGCTTACCGGGCAGGCTATGCCCAGCTCTTCTATGAGTTCTTTTACCTTATGCAGTTCTCCGCTCTCTAGGCCGTCTTTTAGGCGAGCATCTATCTCGTCTATTTTCGCATTGTTACGAGCTATGTTGGGGTTGGTAGCCACAAACTGTGCCTCATCAAAATCATCTCCAAAACGTTTTTTGGCTTTGGTGATTTCTTTCTGATTTTTTATGCGGTATTTTTCTTGATAGTCTTCTATCAATACATCTGCTCTATAACGTTTTTTGGAGTCTTTGTTGTCTATCATCGGGTCACTAAAACCGTCGATATGACCACTTGCTTTCCATACCTTTGGAGCCATAAAAATACTGGCATCTATACCCACGATATTTTCGTGTAGCTGCACCATACTCTTCCACCAGTATTCGCGAATATTTTTCTTGAGTTCTACCCCATTTTGGCCATAGTCATATACTGCTGCGAGGCCATCATATATTTCACTACTTGGGAAAACAAAGCCATACTCTTTGGCGTGAGAAATTACGTTTTTAAAATGCTCTTCAGACATACCTTATCTCTTAGGCTGCAAATGTAGCTTTTACATCTTCGATAGAAATTGCTAGGTGTTATTTTTTTTAGATACTGGAGGAGGAGCAGAAATATACCCATAAGAATGAACGTTTAACAATAGAAAACTGTCATCAACGTACTGCCCCTCTCTCAAAAAAATCCTTTCTTTTGTAGCCTTGAACTTGATTAAGTCTGATTTTCTAAAAAATGCAGGTAAGCTATTTAGTGGCTCGATGGTCGCACAGCTTATTGGTTTTGCGGCTCTTGCTATCTTGGGGAGAATGTACGAGGTAGAAGATTTTGGGGTGGTAGAGAACTTTATGAAGCTTGCAGGTGTATTTGCCGTAGTAGCAGGCTTACGATACGAGACGGCCGTAGTCGTAGAAAATGACGATGAAAAAGCGAAGAATCTCGTTCGGCTCAGTTTGTTTCTCAACACGTGTGTCAGCCTGTTTTTATTGCTAATCATCTCCCTTTTCAAGGAAGCCATTGCGGAGTTATTTGACTTTAAAAATGCGAACATACTCTTCCTTTTACCCTTGATGATATGGCTCATTAGCAGTACAGAGACGCTTATGATGTGGCGAAATAGAAGTAAGAATTACAATCGCATATCGACCAACCGCGTACTATATTCATTGAGTGGTACAGGATATAAGTTACTACATCCGATCGTACAAGTCTTAAAAGGCAATGGTCTTCTTATAGGGCAAATATTGGCACAAGCTGCTGCATTCATTCACATTGCGTACCGATTGCCGTTGCGTCTCTTCGATTTTACCAAGCAAAATATGCTTGCAGTAGCTAAGTCGTATAAGTCATTTCCGCTTTATAGCTCCCCAGCAGCATTACTCAATCTACTCGCACTCAGTATGCCGGTATTTATGCTTACCATATTTGATGGGAGTGAGAGCACAGGACATTTTGGCAACGCCTATAAACTGACCTATCTGCCTATGAGTATGCTCACATTGGCCTTGGGTCAAGTATTTTTTGAACGCATCGCTCGTCTCAAAAATGATAAGGCCGCAGCCTCACAAATGGCACATGAGTTGTTCAACATCATGTTTGGATTGGCCGTGATTCCTGTGGTGATACTTGCTGTGTGGGGAGATGAAATAGCTCCGTTTGTACTGGGAGGACCCAAGTGGCACGAGGCAGGTGTTTATATTCAGATTACGATTCCTTTTTACTTCAGTATGTTTATGACGAGCTCATTTAGCAGTGCATTTGCCACGTATAATAAGCTCAGGGTGCAGCTCGGGTATAACGCGGTGTTCTTGATAGCCACTACAGCCGCTCTTTATTTTGGATTTACGATAGGCGGTTCGGCAAGGGTTGCGTTGGCTTGGTTTACCCTAGTGGGAGCCGTTTTGCGTATCGGTATTCTCAACTATTTCTTTACCCTATTTGGCAAAAACCTAATCGCAAAGACCATATTTGCATTACTTATAACTGCCATTCTCATCTATATTGGATTTGGCATTAAGGAAGGTTTTTAAGCACGAGCATTGCGTACTATCATCAAAAAAATAGCAGAATCCTTAGACGATTCAATCATACGGCATATCGTAAAGTGGCTTTGGCCGCAGTACAAACGACCGCGTACAGGATACTTGAAAGGCTATCAAGTTTTGATGCAGTATTTCTGGGCACAGAAAATTTTCCGAATAAACGGCAGTGTACCTTGGCCGGTAGATTTCAGAAGTAAAATAGTAGACTGGCCCAATATAGATAAAGGTATATGCTGTGACCCGGGAGATAATCCAGGTATATATATCAATGCATCAGGTGGATTGAAACTCGGTAATAATGTGAATATAGGGCAGAATACCATACTTACGACAACCAATCATTATAAGTATGACCATCGCAAAAAAAGCCACACCAAGGGCATAACTATAGGTGATAATGTATGGATAGGTGCCAATGTGAGTATAGTAGCAGGGACTACTATAGGCGATAATGTGACCATAGGAGCGGGTTGTTTTGTGCAGGGTGATATACCGAGCAATAGCACGGTGATATTAAGCCAAGCTACCTTGGAGATTATACCAAAGACCAAGCCGTACGAGTGGGATTGCACCCAAGATGAGCTGGGTTAATGGCGGCTAAATCGTTCGTTATTTCTGCTCGAATTACAGAGACGCAAAC
>JABIUV010000033.1 GCA_018700895.1 Bacteroidota bacterium | reverse complement strand
CTGCTTGCCACAATGGTGTTTTTAGATACAGCAGGGCTATAGAAGGACTGGTGGAGACTTCATCATCACTAGCACGAGTAATTGTAAAAGACGGAGAGTTTATCACTCAAAGCCTACAACGCAGCTCCGTAGAGAGTGGAAAGTATGATGTAGCATATACCGTAGCAGCCCCATTTCATCTTATCGGTTGTGAGGTGGTACACCAAGGAGATTATCCAGGATGGTCGCCCAATCCTACCTCTCCTATTTTAGATGTACTCGTAGCCAAATACAAAGAGCTATTTGACAACGAAGAACCAAAGGTAATGGCAATACACGCTGGATTAGAGTGTGGCCTATTAGGTGAGCGATACCCGGGATTGGATATGATTAGCTTTGGCCCTACGATAAAAGGTGCTCATAGTCCGGATGAACGCTGTGGAATACAATCAACAGTTAAATTTTGGAAATTTCTGAAAGAGATTTTGGCTAATGCGCCGAAGTTTTAGTGAAGAGTTTTAAGTCAATAAGTAAAAGTTTTCTATTGTCAAGCACTATTTCTTAAACTTGCAACTTACTATTCACCAATTAACTATTCAACCAACCTACTAACAAACATGTCAGGAGCATTTTTCGCATTATTAGATGATATATCAATATTGATGGATGATGTAGCCACGATGACCAAAGTAGCTACAGAAAAAACAGCAGGACTACTAGGCGATGACTTAGCTGTAAATGCCGAAAAGTCATCTGGTTTTTTGACCAGCAGAGAACTTCCTGCCCTTTGGAAAATAACCAAAGGTGCCTTATTCAACAAGATTATCATTCTGCCTATCGCCTTTTTGATAAGTGCGTTTGTGCCCATAGTTATCACAGGTATATTAATATTTGGTGGTTTCTACCTTGCCTATGAGGGAGCTCATAAGATTTACGAATACCTTTTTCACCGAAACAAAAAGAAAGCGGCAGAAATCGTAGAGCAAAACCCAAGTGAAATTGCCAGCCAAGAAGACGAACGTGTGAAATCAGCCATCTTCGTGGACTTCATACTTTCTATTGAGATTGTAATAATAGCTCTAAGTTCGGTACAGGATAGTGAGCTCAAGGTGCAGATTATTGTAGTCAGTTTGATAGCACTCATAGCCACTATAGGCGTATATGGAATCGTTGCTCTCATTGTACGTATGGACGATGTAGGCTATCGTCTCATTAAAGAAAACTCCAAAGGATTTAAACGTTCCTTAGGTACGGGTTTAGTGAAGGCATTGCCTATCGTCATAAAGGCTTTAGGCATCATAGGTACGATTGCTTTGGTACTCGTAGCAGGAGGTATTTTTGCTCACAACACTCATCAGGTTCACGACTTTTTCCACGCTTGGCCATCTACCCTTATAGACGCTGTGGTAGGTTTAGTTGTTGGTTTTGTTGTCTTTGGATTAGTTTCTGCATTTAAGAAAGTGAAAAGCACCATGACAAGTGCCTAATGTTATTCAAATAATTATAATGATAATGACCATGACAAGCAGCCCCCTATTCGTAGCTCTCACAGGAGCATTGCTCCTATTGGGCTGCAAGTCAATAACCACTTCTGAAGGGGAAAAGGTAAAACCGTTTGCCGGAACGATTATATATGACGTGAAAGTAGAGCAAAAGGTAGATACCACATACGAAAAGAATAAAAAGGCCCTCTTTGGCAATGAAATGCACCTTACCGTATTTCGCAATGGAAACATCCAGCGACTGTACAATGGTTCGTCAACCGAGGGGTATGATATGTGCTACGTAGACTTAGAAAAGAATAGCGTTTTCGAGAAATATAATAACTCTGACTCGCTCTATACGCATTCTCTCCGCGAACAGAATATCAGCAAGCTGGCCAACTTACGTATGGACGATGAGGAGATTTCGGTACTCAATTATAAACTCGATAAAGTTGGTATATCAGCTCAAGAGGCTCCATCCACCACGAGCACAGGACGATATCTTACCATAAAGTATTGGTATGCCTCTGACTTAAAAATCGATAAAAGCTTATACACTGGCGTAAATGATGACTTATGGAATTATTTTATGAGTAAAAGCGACGGTGCTATTTATCTGAAATATGAAATAGACTATTTCACTTACAAAGTGACGTATACAGCCAAAGAAATACTTCCCGGCAAATTCGAAAAAGCAAGGATAAATTGAGTCCAGAAGCTCCGCGAGTAGCCGATTGAGTCCGCTATCCCAACGCCTCATACTCCTCCCCTTCACTTATCATACAGCCACTTACTATCATCTGAAATAGTTCTTGTTCTCGCACGCCATTATATGCTTTGGTAGCGATTTCTTGTACGGCTTTATCCTGGTCTTGGTACACCCGCTTAAGGTGAATCTTGTCTGCATCACACTTAAAATAATACGCCTTATCAGCCTCCACCTTGTTGAGATACTTGGTGCTACGCAGTATACTCTCCCATACCACATCACTAAATTGGTTGATTATCTCATCTGCATTGAGTGGCTCATTCTCTTTGATAGCCACCCAGTCTTGAGCCGTGATGCCATTCACCACCAAAAAATCAACAAACTCTTTTTCAAGCTCTTCTAGCTCATTTTTAGAAAGCCTCTCGTATTTCATCTGTGCGAAGATATAATTTAGGGTCAAGGTTTGATAGTTGATTTAGCATAATACCTTTGCACCAATGAATATAGGAAAAGACACCGTAGTAGGTGTACACTACGAATTGGAGGTAGAAGGAGAAAAACTAGACGCATCTGGCGATAATCCACTGACTTATCTTCACGGACACGGTATGATGATACCGGGTTTCGAGAGCAGACTAGAAGGACTATCAGAAGGCGACAAGTACGACTTTCTAGTACCAGCTAAGGAAGGTTACGGCGAGTTCAATGAGAATGCTATAGCTGAGCTAGACAAGGCTATTTTTATGGTAGATGGTAATATGAGTACGGAGGTATTTGAAGGAGCACAACTGCAACTTACCAACCAAGAAGGCCAGCCTATGGTGGGCGTGGTACAGGCTATTACTGAGGACAAAGTAACGATGGATTTCAACCACCAGTTAGCAGGTAAAGACCTACACTTCACAGGAAGTATTGCAAATCTGAGAGCCGCTACCGAAGAAGAAATAAGCCACGGACACGTACACGGTCCAGAAGGACATCAACACTAACATTTAACGATAAACCAAATTATAACGGCCGATTTCCTTAGAGGGAATCGGCTTTTTTTGCTTGATCTAAACGACTAGAGAACCTTGCTGAAATAACCCGTCTAAAGCTAACAGTATAGTGGGTAAGTTCTTTTCTAGCCATAAACGTATGTCAGCGTGTTCCAAAAATGTTTTGTGCCCCGCTATCACCCTTTATGGGTGATTGAGTTTTGGTCTCAGAGTTTAAACATCTATTGTTTAATTATCTTACAAGTTTGTTTCGCATCATTGCCAACGCGGATAAGGTAAGCACCCTCCGCCCAATCTTGGATGTTCAGAGTTGTAATTTTACTTGTGATACTATCCTGATAGTAATTCAACACACTTGATAGAGTAAACTTTGTAACTTGATCCAAATAGTGACGATTTAGATTCAATAGATAAGATTCCATTAGAAGAGTTCGGGTAAACTGAGAAATCTTCACACACAAATAATTTTGGAACACTAACTCTATCTATGTTTAGAACTGCATTACTCGATGTATCTCATCAGCTAGACCATCGGGCCATTACGACCTAACTGACGCCAAGTCTAATTTATTAGAAACAATTTCTATCAATTCGTTTTTTGAGTTGCAATCGCTTTAAATAGGGTTTAAATTCAATTGGTCAATACTACGTTTACCAATTTTGTCGTTTTGGTATTACCTAGATATGCAAATGTTCGCAACTATATTTTCAATATTCTTATTTTTTGGATTACAACCAAAGGGTGAACGAGTTTATACTAGACTAGATAGAGTATATCAAAAAGATCTAGACAGGTGTGAATTATTGACAAGAAATTATTTTGAAAAAGATAAGAATCTTCCTGAACCCTATTATTTTGTTTCTTTAGTAAATTTCTCAAAGTATCAGAATGCTTCGACTAATCGCAGCAAGTACAAATATCTGAGCACAGCATTGAGCTTTGGGAGGAAGCTTAAACGGTTGAAGTCTATAAATCAACTAACAAATAAAGACAAGTGGGAAGTACTCCAAGGAAATTTAGTTTCTCAAGTACCAATTTTGTATGACCAGCTGCAAGCGGATGGATTTGATTATAGAGCGGATAAACTCGAAGCCAAAGGCTATAAGTTTGCTGGCTTGATATTAAGT
>JABIUV010000017.1 GCA_018700895.1 Bacteroidota bacterium | reverse complement strand
TTTTGTAATATTTTATGAATTTGGGTTACTTAGAAAGTAAAATTCTTTTAGTTGTAGTTCCTTCATCTGTTTTAACGTTGAAAAAGTAAACTCCATTCTGATAATCATTAAGATTCACAGTAAGGTTGTTTGAACCAGCGTTTACAGTTCCAAAATCAAAGGTATTAACTACCTGTCCCATTGCATTAATAAGGGTTACTGATACGTTAGATGCTCTGTTTAAGTCTAAGGCTATATTAGTAATACCGTTAGTTGGATTTGGAGATACTTTAGCACCTATTTCTTGAGTTAGCTTGTTAGCACTTGCCAAAATCTCAGTAGCGTAAGCAGAGTTGTATACTTCTTTAGTAGTATTATTCTGAACCCAAACTAGAACTCTAAGATTTTCAAAATCTTCTACATCGTGATTGGTATTAATATTTACCCAGTTTTCAGTTCGTCCATTGGTAGCTAGCTTGTACTCTCCTGCAAAATCTAATTGATATGTTTTAGAGACAGGTGAACCGCTGGTAATAGCTATTTGCTCACCATTTGCTGGAGTTAGGAAACGTTTAAAAACTTGTAAAAATTCAGTTTCTCCGTTACTCTTCACATTTTTGTCGTTGTATGTTTCGAATACCGCAGCATACAATCTTGCATCTGGAAAATCTCTGATAGCATCTACATTAATCGTGGTAACCACAGCTTGTCCCCATTTGTCAAAAGTAGCATCTACTTCTACTAAACTAAAGGCACTTACTGCTTCATTGTGCAAAGCCGCACTAAAACCATTGGCGTTGCCATCCCAACCTCCGTCTATTTCCATACGTGGAATAGAGTTAACAGCGTAAAAGTTTCTTCGGTCTACAGACTGTGCCGACGCGTATGGGTCTCCAGTACTTGGGAAATTCTGTTGGTATTTGATATACGTACATTCAGACTCTCTAGCTCCATCTATGATGTTATGAAAATTTTCGTTGCCAGGAGTACACGGTCCACAAGTAGAAGATGTAAATATCTCATAAAGTGGTGTTCTTTTAGGAGCATCACTATAAGTGTTTACCACAAATGACTGAGCATTGTCGTTTGCAGTTTTTTCGTCTGCACCACCATTTATATTACCTAACGAAACTACAAAGTTGAATGCTCCTACTGATGTTGGTGTCCACGCAGTAGTATGTGTGAATGATCTGATGTCACCAGGAGCCATGTTTGTTGCAAAGTTATCGGTAACCGCTGCTCCACCATTTACGCTATAGCTTAGGTTTAGTGATGTAATAGTTTCACTACCGAAGTTTCTTACGGTCGTAACTGTTGATACAGCTCCATCTGCGATAATTACATCTTTTTTCATATCAACGCTCTGTATACCAGCATCCTTGCCTGCTTGAGGCCCAACAAAGAAAGAATATACTTTATCATCACCAGCGTCACCATTTACAACGGCTGGGAAAGAAGCACTAGGTCCTTCTACCGTGATTCCCGACGTTCCATCAGCATTATTACAACCAATTGTAGCTGTTTCTGTATAAGCGGTAGATATAGTTAGCTGAGCTTCGTGTATGATATCAAAACCACCTTGCTCGTGTAGTACTATACCGAAGTATAATAACTCATCTATCTCAGCGGCACGACCTGTATGATTTACCTGAAACCACTTAATAATGTGAGCTCTATTTGGAGCTACACCTATCGTAGACTTAACAGCCGCAAATAAGAATGTTTGATTTTGCTCAAACTCAAGATCATCCCAAAATGCCATAATTGCATTTTTTGGTGCACCTGCATCTGGCAATAGCGTGTTATTGGGGTTTGATGTAGTCTCGGCTCCATTAAAAGTAATGTACCCATTATCACTTACCTTATAACTTGTGAAATCTGTACCATAAAAGTTATAAGTAAAAGGAAGCATCTGAGATGCTGACAGCACATCATTTATCTCATCATTAGGGTTTGTTCTGTCTGTAGTAAGTACAAGGTCGTAAGCCTCGTCCAACGATTGATAATAAGGGGCTGAACTACCTGTACTACTTAAGAAGTAGTAAGACTGTGAAAACCCTGCAATCGTAATGATACAAAGGGTTAACATTAACGTAATTTTTTTCATATGTTTATTGATCTATTGTATTGTATAACAAATATAATTCAATTTCGACTGGCAAATAGTATCTGCAAAGTAATATTGCTGGATATATGATACTTAGAATGTTCATTTGCAGCAGCATATGTGCTACGATATAAAAACATCCCTGGAAAAACAACTAAGAGTGGCTCTCTTAGGAGGCAATAAAGCAGAAGCAGATGAAATAGCTGATAAACTTAAAATTTTTTCTAAAGATGAAGTCAATCTGTATCATGCCAGTGGTTTTGAACACCCCACAATGTTTATCTATACGCAAGATGAGCCTCAAAAGCCCATTATAGCCACTTGGGGACTAGTACCTGAATGGAGTACGCAGAAAGAAACCATTTGGAACAAAACACTCAACGCAAGAGGAGAAACAATCTTCGAGAAGCCTTCTTTTAAGGACTCTGCCGCTAGTAAACGCTGCTTGATATACTTAGAAGGTTTCTATGAGCATCATCACAAGAACGGTAAAACGTATCCGTATTTTATTAAACATAAAGAGAAAGAGCTCTTTGCAGTGGCTGGTCTATGGAGTGAGTGGCAGAGTGAATTAGGTGAAGTGCTAAAGACGTTTAGCATAGTTACTACCAAAGCGAATGAACTAATGGCAGAGATACATAACAATCCCAAACTTGCAGAGCCTCGTATGCCACTCATATTGCACGAAGAAGCAGAAGAAAAATGGCTAAACGAAGAGCTAGGTCAAGATGCAATAGAAAAGTTAATACAGCCGACTAAAGATGGTGAACTTATAGCACATACCGTAGCACCTATAAAAGGTAGTAAAGCAAGTGGCAATGTGCCAGAAGCAATTCTAGAGCTACGATATGCAGAACTTGAGGTAAAGCAGCTTGGCTTGTTTTAATCGATAAGACGGTTACCATTGAAAGACTCAAAACGTTACCTTCGTCCTTATGAATGTAAGAGACCTAGAACCCAAAGTGGTTTGGAATCATTTTGCAGATTTAAATGCAGTACCTCGTCCGAGTAAAAAAGAGGAACGTGTTATCAAGTTTATGCAAGACTTTGGTGCATCACTAGGACTAGAAACGCATACCGATGCAGTGGGTAATGTGATAATCAAGAAACCTGCTACGGCAGGAATGGAAGATAGACAAACCGTAATCATACAAAGCCACTTAGATATGGTACATCAGAAAAATTCAGATACCGTATTTGATTTTGACACTCAAGGTATAGAAATGTATGTGGATGGTGACTGGGTAAGAGCCAAAGGTACTACACTAGGAGCCGACAATGGAATGGGTGTAGCGGCTATAATGGCGGTACTTAGTTCTACCGACTTGCCCCATCCTTCAATAGAAGCATTATTTACCATAGACGAAGAAACCGGTATGACCGGAGCTATGGAACTAGAAAAAGGCATTCTGAAAGGTACGATTTTACTCAACTTAGATACCGAAGATGATGATGAGTTTAGCATAGGGTGTGCGGGTGGTACAGATACGAATACAAAATACACATACGAAGACGTGGCTATTGTTGCTGATTCACAAACGTATAACATCACGGTAAACGGACTTAATGGCGGTCATAGCGGAGTACAGATAAACGAGGAGCTGGGCAATGCCAATAAGCTCATGAATAGACTAATGTACGGCTGCGAGAAGTATAACTTGCAAATAATATCCGTAAACGGTGGAAGCTTACGTAACGCAATACCTCGCGAGAGCTTTGCCACCATCGCAGTAAATCCGGCATACTTGGCAGAGTTTGAAAAAAGAGCACAAGATCTAAAGGCAGAATACGCAATACACGATGCAGACCTTAACATACAGATAGAAGCTACCACACAGGCTGATAAAGG
>JABIUV010000013.1 GCA_018700895.1 Bacteroidota bacterium | reverse complement strand
GCTATATTCTCTGCGGAAGATGCAAATCGCTTCTACGATACACTACTCCACACTATCGACTGGAAGAATGATGAGGCTATCATCTTTGGGAAACGAATCATCACCAAACGCAAAGTGGCGTGGTATGCAGAAGAACCTTTTGAGTATACCTACTCCAAGGTAACCAAAAAAGCCCTACTCTGGACACCGGAACTAGTAGAAATAAAGAAGCTAGCAGAACAACATTCGGGCGAGACCTACAATTCCTGCTTGCTTAATCTGTACCACGATGGCTCTGAAGGAATGGCGTGGCACAGCGATGGTGAAAAAGACCTAAAAAAAGACGGAGCAATAGCTTCTTTGAGCTTTGGTGCAGAGCGAAAATTTGCCTTTAAACATAAAGAGACCAAGGAGGTGGTGAACATATACTTAGAAAGTGGCAGCCTTTTGGTAATGAAAGGAAGCACACAAACGCACTGGCTGCACCGTTTACCACCCACCAAAAAAGTGCATACTCCGCGAATTAACCTCACTTTCCGTACGATAATTACACCATAAAGTATTCTCAAAAAAAACAAACATAACGTATTGAAAATGAGCGGTATTTGTACCTTTGAACTCTGATGAAGGTTAAAAATCTGAAATGGGGACCTAGCGGACCACGACCATTGCCCAAAGGGTACAAGAGTTGGCTAGACTATTGGATTAAAAACTATGGAGGAGTAGCAACAGGATGTGCTAACAAAGACTGCGAAAACAAAGCGGCCGTAGGTGGTCACGTAATGCCTCCCGATGGCAAACGTAGCAACCACTGGTTCATCATTCCATTATGCGAAGGCTGTAATTCCCCAAGCAATCGACACGAATTTGAGGTTGCCCAAAGGCATCTGGTAGGCATTAGCAATCAGTTGTCATAATTCTAACTGCAGCGAAATGCCTTACTAACTTCGCTATGTCAAACTGTTTATCTTCGCAATTCTGAAGGATATACTGCTCATAACGCCACCCTTTACCCAACTCAATACGCCCTACCCCGCTACTGCGTATCTCAAAGGTTTTTTGAATACCAAGGGGATCAGTACTTATCAGATGGACTTGGGCATAGAGGTGATTCTGCACCTATTTTCCAAACAAGGACTAACCGATGCATTTTCCTACGCGGATCAAAACGAGACCATCCGTTCTGAAAATGCTCAACGCATATATGCTCTCAAAGGTGAATACCTCCAAACCATAGAAGGAGTCATTACTTTTTTACAAGGTAAAAATCCAAGTCTTGGTCGCCAGATATGCACCGACCAATACTTACCTCAAGCAAGCAGGTTTACACAATTAGACTACCTCGATTGGTCTTTTGGCTCTATGGGGATCGCTGACAAGGCCAAACATCTCGCCACCTTGTATATAGAAGACCTCACAGATTTTACAAAAGAGTGTGTAGACCCAGACTTTGGTGTGAGTAGATATGCCAAGCAATTGGGCAAAAGTGCCAACTCCTTTGATGAACTATACGAAGAATTATCCTACGAATACTCGTATATAGATGCCATAACCCTGCATATATTAGCAGAAAAATTAGCCGTGGTAAAACCAAAATTGGTTTGTCTATCGGCTCCTTTTCCTGGCAATCTTTTTAGTGCTTTCCGCTGTGCTCAGTATATCAAAGAATACCATCCCAACATAAAAATAGCCTTAGGCGGTGGATTTGCTAATACAGAACTACGTAGCGTGAGCGACCCTCGTGTTTTCGATTTTGTAGACTTCATCACGCTAGACGATGGTGAATTGCCTATCGAATTACTTCATCAGTTTGTGTTATCCGGCAAATCAACGACCGACTTCCTGTTCAAACGCACCTTCGTATGTGAAGCAGGTACTGTGGTTTACAATAATTTTTCGCTCCGTAAAGATTACAAACAAGCTGACCTTGGCACACCTGATTATTCCGATTTACTCTTGGACCACTACATCAGTGTAATAGAAGTAGCCAATCCTATGCATAGCTTATGGACCGACGGCAGATGGAACAAACTCACCATGGCCCACGGATGCTACTGGGGAAAGTGTACCTTTTGTGATGTATCGCTCGATTATATAGGCAGCTATGAACCCATAGCTGCAAGCATATTAGTAGACCGCATGGAAGCAATCATTGCTCAAACCAATGAACGCGGATTTCATTTTGTAGATGAGGCGGCACCTCCTGCATTAATGCGAGAATTAGCCTTAGAAATAATTCGTCGTGAGCTAGACGTCACGTGGTGGACGAACATCCGATTTGAAAAAAGTTTCACTTACGACCTATGTGTATTGCTCAAAAAAAGTGGCTGCATAGCTGTAAGCGGTGGACTAGAAGTAGCGAGTGACCGCCTACTAAAACTCATAGACAAAGGCGTAACCGTGGAGCAAGTAGCGAAGGTAACCAACCATTTTACTCAATGTGGCATTATGGTACATGCGTACCTGATGTATGGATACCCAACGCAAACCGAGCAAGAAACCATAGATAGTCTGGAGATGGTTCGCCAACTGTTTGAAGCAGAAGTGATTCAATCGGGTTTTTGGCATCAATTTGCCCTTACGGCTCATAGCCCCGTAGGACTTGACCCAGAGGCATATGGCATCAAGCCACACCTGGAAGAAATAACCTTCGCCAATAATGATGTGCAGTTTACCGATAGTACGGGTATAGATCACTCTAAGTTTAGCTACGGCCTCAAAAAATCCCTCTACAACTATATGAACGGTATTGGCTTTGATACTCCGCTATACGAATGGTTTGACGCGGAAAAAACCGGGTTTGAAATGCCTACAACGCAGATAGAACCAGACTACATATCGCATTGCTTAAGCAAAGACAGCACCGCACTCCCACGAGCCACAGACAAACTTGTATGGATAAACGCACTTCCGCTTATAACGCAGGAAAAAGATTATCTCACATTCACCTTTCATACTAAAAATGCTTCAGAAACCATAGAACTGAACACGGAGCTTGGCTTGTGGCTCAATGAATGGATTACGCAAATGCATTACACCACTGCGAGTGTTATTACCTTTAAGCAGTTTAAAGAATCTTTTGAAGCCGCGTATGATAACATAAAGCATCTGTGGAATAGTGAAGCGATGGAGGTAGCCCGAGAGTTTGGATTGTTAGTGTTGTGAGGTTCAAAGAAATATTCTGAAGTTAGAATATAACATTGACACCCAAAATTTAGGTTTAATGTTTGATCTTTTGAGAAAAGTATAGGTAGGGTGGAGTGAAAATAAATTTTAACCTTTTATTTGAGTTTGCTACATCAACTCCCACTCAAAAGTAGGATGTCCTGATTTGCCCGAGCTATTATAAAAATTAACGAAACGCAGCTTGTATATAAAGCCGGCATTGCTGGCGATAACATATGTCTTGTTGGTTACTATTTCATATCCGCCGCTGGCGAGGTTAAAGTTTTTCCAATCCCAACCAATAACATCTTTATCTGTGGTAGGAAGTATAAGATCAAATCTATCTTCCTGCACATCTTCAAAGGGTATTTCTTCTTCATAGCACAGTGTTTTGCCCTGTATGACTCCATATATTAAGTAATCTTGGGTGATATTATCTACGGTAACTAAGTCCGTATATTTACCAAAGGCGATATCATACTCACGCTCTGTAGGCAAGTCGAGCACGTTTTTTTCTCTTAGATTATAGTAAAAAGACGATTGATTTACATCTTCGAAAACCTCAAAATCTGAACCTATGGCATTGTGCCAAATTTTAACACCGTCTGCCGTCCGTTCAAAACGCACAGAGGTAAGCCCAATCGGGGCAAATGAATTATCCATTCCGTAATCCACCACGTATAACTGATTTTCAATCAGCTCCCACTGCGTGAGCGTTTCCTCATGATCATAGGTGAGGTATCTAAAGGTTAGTCCTGCGGTATCCTCTAATTTGTCCCACGTGTCATCAAAACGGGCTACTCGCATACTCCGGAAATAGTTGAGGCGAATAACATTTTCATCTACATAAAAATCCCAGTCCATCGGACTTGCTTCTGCTATCACCTTACTCTCATCTAGCGAGTAAAAGGCTACTGTATTTTTGTATTCTCCTGCGTCTAATTCTACGCTTTTATTTACCCGAGGTGTAGGCGTAATAGCATCTTCCTTAGGGAAACACGCGGCTAGTGACAACACTAAGAGGTAAGTAAGTTTATTTGAATAACGCATATCTGATATTTAAAAAATAAGTTCTTCCGGGGCTAACGGATATAAAATTAGTACTTGGCGTATGTGCTCCTACTTCGGTAGTATTCGCATCTACATTTATCACTCCCAACAGGTTTCGTATACCTCCTGTTATTTTTAGTCGTTTGCCTTTGAATACTTTGTTCACACTGAGGTCTACCATCGTATAAGCAGCCTGCTCTTGAATATTCACGTTGGCACTATCGGTGTCACTAAATACGCGTGACACAGCTCCAAAGTGATTATAAAATAGGTTTATGGTTAGCTGTTGTTTTTTGAACTGGTAACTAGGATTGATTACTGCTTGTGGTGAGAACGAATATACCTTCGCGGTTTCGTCACCTATCCCATTATAAATACCCGTGTAGTTGACCGAGGCCTGTAGTTTCAAGTCTTGATAGATAACCTTCTGCGAAATGCCTCCTCCTACACTTTCAAATATACCAATATTGCCATACTGAGCTTGAATGGGTCCTGTTACGATAAGCTCTATTTTGTTATTTATTTTGTTGTAGAATCCTTCTACACTCGTGTTAGATTGTACCTCACCTATCCTAGCATACTTAGTATAAGATCCTGTAAATGAGTGAGATGTTTCTGATTGCAAGTCGGCATTGCCAAAAACCGCGTGCCTACTGTCATTGAAATCTAAGTACAACTCTTTGAGCGATGGGGCTCTGAAACCTTTTCCATACCCCAGTTTTATGATTTGTGATTTGGGTAGGTTAAACTTGGTCTGTACGGAGTAGAGTAACGGAGATTCAAAAGTTGAATTATATGCATATCGCAACCCACCACGTATAAGGGCATAACTCGTAAGTTGTTTCTCTGCACTCATAAATAGAGCTGCGTCTAGTTGTGATTGTCGTGACTCTTTTATTCTATTTCCTGTACCTACCTCGTAGTTGCCATCCAAACCCAGTAACATTTCTACACCGGTAGTTTTTTGGGTATCAAAACCGTATATAGCTCGCAATACAGAAGCATTAAAGGTTTGAGTGTCTTGCTCTGCCTCTCCTTGCACCAGTGTTTCCTCTAAGGTCGCTAGGTCTTTGAAGTATTTATTCTTGATACGAGTGAAGGTATTGTTTCCCGCTATGAGTTGGATAGTGCTTTCCCCTATTTTATTCTCATAACTCAGGCTATTGTCAAACCTACGATTGGTATAATATTGGTCTATGGCCTGCTCACGGTATGGGACAAAAGGTATTCCTCTATCCATCAATTTACTCTGTATACGCTCTGTACGTAGGTTGATGCGAGTATCATCGTGTTGATAGCTGTACTGTAGTCGTGCAGTGTATTGTTCTTTAGGAATCCAGTCGAATGTTCTGTCTGCATTATCTGAACTCCATCCGGTAAACATAGTTCTACCACCGCTTAGGGTAGCATAATGATTTTTATAAGATTTAGAGAGTGTTCCGGTGAGGTTGTATTGCCCATCGGTTTCATAGTTGGCATTCAGGTTGGCTCGCGATTTCTTACTGTGATTATCAGTGATAATATTGATAGTACCTGCGAGTGCATTGCTTCCGTATATCACACTCATCGGGCCTTGTATCACTTCTATTTGCTTCGCGTTTTCAAGGTTAAATTGCTCTAGGTCTACCCCGTTAAACAACCTCCCGATTACAGGCACGCCGTCTATCAGTAATTTTACATTATCTCCGCCTATGCCCATCATACTAAGGCCAGCAGAACCAATAGCGGGATCGCGATTTATGCGTATGTTATTCTGAAAAGTAAGTGCGTCTCTGAGGTCTACCGCACCAAGTTGTTCTATTTCGTTGGCAGATATTTTAGAGATATTGAGAACCGTGTTGTCAAAGGATTTTTTAGAGTGAATGTCGGTTACTATGGCTTCTGGTATATCATAGATTACGTCCTCCATAGGTGGCCCTATTCTTTTTCCCTTAACAATATCGAGCTTAGCAATGGAATCTATGCTTAGGGTTTTCCCGGTATCTTGTGGCTCATTCCATGTTTGACCCCACACAAAGGTGGAGACAAACATGATGAGTATAGTAATATATGAGTTCTTATTCAATGATGATGCGTTGCGTGCTGCTTGTAGAAGCAGTATTCATTTGCAAGAAGTAAACCCCAGTTGCAAAATCAGCTGTATTCACTTGTGTGCTAGTCATTGCTCCTACTTGCTGAGTAGCTACTACGGCTCCTTGTGCATTTAGTAGGTTTAGTGTAAGTGCTTCATTCTCTTTGTTTTGAATATTGAGCACGTTGTTAGCTGGGTTAGGATATACGCTTGTGTTTAACTTAGCATATCGTGGAGTAGAATTTACTCCCTCTTTTATTTGCTTGGTATTGAAGAAGAAGTTACCAGAACCTACCGTGTAGTCGGTAAACCATATTTTGTACATCGCACCATTTTCAGTAACTACGAAGTAGGCAACATCTTCCATATCATAAGTGTAGTTGGTTCGGTTAAATGTTTTCCAGTCGTAGCCTATTTCGGTAATGTTGGTCGTCCACGTAAGGTTGGCAGTATCATCACTAGAGATATCACCCGTAATCTTAGCTACGCGGCTATTCACATTTATTTTCACTCCACCTACGGCCATATTCATAACTACTGGCCCTTGCTGTACCGTAGTGATGTATCGGGTAAATAGTAAATCCCAATCTTTACGAGCAGGATTAGCAGTGATAAACTCTCCAGAACCTAAGTCTAGCAAGCCAAAGTTTTTATCAGCCATACTGCTTTTGGTAAATGTATACTCTTTCGAATCTGATCCATCCAAGTTCGCTGTTTTTAAGGTGAATGTTCCCGATGGGCTAAGATTCTCAACAATTACTTTTTTGAAAGACACGCCACCATCGTAGCTCAACAAGAATATTCTGTTTCCTACGATATCGTGAGTATTCATATTGTAAATACCCCATCCGTAATCGGGATGTACGGTACCTTGGTTGGCAAATGCTCCTGCATTCCAAGTAGACTCTGAGTTGTAGATATTATCCCACATCATTCCGTTGGTATCTACATTATCCCATTGACTTATATTGTCGCTGTACAAAAAAAGCTCAACTTCTGCACTCTCGTTTATGATGATGCTTGCTCCTCTTCCATCGGTAGTAAACCCTATATCCCAAGTAGTTCTAGCTACGGAAGTTTTGGTTTGTGTTTCAAAATCGTAATATACGTCCAACGCTCCCCCTGCAGATATCACAGAATCAGCAGTCTGTGCATTTGCAAATGCAGCTACTAAGATAAAAACGCTTGTAAAAATTTTCTTCATTTTTTATTTCTTTTATATGGGTACAAATGAAGAGCCAATATTTAGTAGTAAATAACCAATTTAGAAATAAAAATGCCCGAAAAAGAAAATACCCTGCGGCCAATGTCATAATTATAAATGCTCAAAATCAGACACTTATGTATTTAAATCAAAATTAGCTTATTTTTGTTTGTACAGAAATAGCCCAAAAATGAGCGAACAGAATATCGATTTAAAAATACTAAAAACTAGTACTGAGCCTATTGATTATCAATACACCAATGGTACTATATGCTTATTTATCACGGCAGACAAAGGGGTAGCAATGCCTATGGGCCAACGAAGTGTGCCGCTACCTCCGCATTCTGTATACTTGTTTTATGACCAAAAACGCAGCTTCAATCTCAGTTTTGTAGCCACAGAAAAAGTATCCCTGTGCATTATTAATCTGAGTATAGACACACTACATCACATTATAGCACAAGGCACCGATGAACTCAATTTTTCGCAAGCGGCTATTTTTGAGAAAGAGCAGTACCATCACTTTGAGGAGGCAAGCACCACTGTACGACGGTGCCTACACGAGATACTAGAAAACGAAAACAACCACCTGCTAAAAGAAGCTAAAAAGTACGCCATATTAGATGACTATTTTAATGCGAGCCGCAGGCAGACTGCATATAAATGCCCATTTCTAAACCAAAAAGATAATGTAAACAAGGTGCGTGATGCCAAAGAATATTTAATAAAAGACCTGCAAAACGCTCCTACCATAAAAGAACTTGCCAAAGAAGTAGCACTCAATGAGTACAACCTCAAGTCGGGTTTCAAAGAGATATACGGCAAAACTATTCACGCGTTTCTCAAAGATTACAAGATGAGCAAAGCACGCGAATTAATACTGAAACGAGAATTTCAAATCGCCGAAATCGCCGACCAATTGGGCTACACTAACGTGAGTCATTTTATAGATGCTTTTAAGAAGAAATTTGGTGTTACGCCTAAAAAGTTTGAGATGAGCTTGAGTTGATTTAAGATGTAAGACTTAGGACGAAAGACTTAGAATGCAAGACTTAGGATGTATGATTTGTTGTTTGTAGTGATAAATAAATGCAAAATAAGCGTTTATAAGCTCCGTCCATGTCATCCGTGTTCTATTAAGTCATCTAACCTTTATCTCTTCAACTTCACTCATCTAATTGCGAAACTACAATTTCATACCTTTGAAAAGCGTAATGAAAAAAAAAGGGACCAACCACATCTTCATAGCCACCAGCTTAGATGGATTCATAGCCGATAAAAATGGGAACATCGACTACCTTCACAGTATCCCAAATCCAGCCGGTGATGATATGGGCTATTCCAAATTTATCGCCCGAATGGACGCTATCATAATGGGTCGTACTACGTTCGAGACAGTTTGTTCTTTTGATATCGACTGGCCATATACCATCCCTGTATTTGTACTAAGCAATACCTTAGATAAGATACCGGCAAATTACCGAGGCAATGCCTACCTCGCCCGAGGACCACTCACCGAGGTACTCGCGGGCATCCACGAGCAAGGATTTCACCAGCTATACATAGACGGAGGCAAAACCATTCAAGGTTTTCTGCAAGAAGACCTCATAGACGAAATGATCATCACGACCATCCCGACACTTTTGGGTGGTGGTTTTCCACTTTTTGGCGAATTAACCAATACTTTGCAATACAAATGCAAGGAGAGCAATGTCTTGCTAGATGCTGCGGTGCAGAGTAGGTTTGTAAGGGTTAATTAACCATTTCTCTCTGTTTAGGTTAGATTCCAAAGTCTAGCTTTGGAATGACGACACAGTCTTCTTACGACATTAGAGACTCTACGCGTTGCTCTGAGTCTTATTCAATTAAGATTTAGAGTAAACAAGCTCTAAAGCAAATTCACTTTTTGCGTGTTATTTCAATAGATGTTCATCACTTTCCTTCTTATCCTAGTTCAAGCCATGTCGGCATCCACCATTTATGACTTTAATAAAGATACTTCTACTGTAGGATGGCGAGTAGTAGATGATAGTGTAATGGGTGGTCTATCGCAAGGCAAGCTTAAAATGGATGACAATGGAAACGGAGTGTATTCGGGATCGGTTTCACTAGCCAACAATGGCGGTTTCTCATCACTACGATATCAGTTCACACCGATTAATGTATCAGATTCAACAACGGTGGTCCTACGCATAAAAGGAGACGGCAAACGCTATCAGTTCAGAGTAAAAGACAAAACAAGCCAATACCATTCGTATATCACCTATTTTGAAACCTCAGGCGAGTGGCAAACTGTTCGTCTTCCACTGCGTGACTTTTATCCATCATTTAGAGGCAGGAAATTACGCATTCCAAATTTTAATCATTCACAGATAGCAGAGGTTGCATTTCTTATTGGTAACAAAAAAGCAGAAAGTTTTGAGTTAGTGATTGATATGATTGGGTTGGAGTAACTTAAACTCACGGACTGGTTCACTAATTTCCATAGCTTAAAGCTGACCTCACCTTCCCCATATTTCACTTACCTTCGCAATCTTGCAATCTCAACGTCCTATATCCAAATGGCTTCCTATCACCAAAAAAGAAGTAGAAGCACACGGCTGGTCAGACCTCGATGTCATACTCATCACAGGTGATGCGTATATAGACCACCCCGCTTTTGGTGCTGCTGTTATCGGGCGTATCATAGAGAGTGAAGGCTTTCGCGTAGCGATAATCCCACAACCCAACTGGCAAGATGACCTCCGAGATTTCAAAAAACTAGGTGCTCCTAGATTATTCTTTGCAGTTACATCGGGCAATATGGACTCTATGGTAAATCACTACACTGCCAACAAGCGTAGACGAAGTACCGACGCATATTCTCCGGGAGGTAATTCTAGCCTGAGACCCGACTATGCTATGACGGTCTACACCAGAATACTAAAGGACTTGTATCCTGATGTTCCTGTCTTGGCTGGTGGAATAGAAGCCTCATTACGGAGAGTGACGCACTATGACTATTGGCGTGACGAGTTGTTACCCAACATACTAGAAGAATGTGGTGCCGACTTACTAGTATACGGTATGGGCGAAAAACCACTGCGTGAGATACTACAACTACTGAAAAAAGGTGTTCCGTTTCACCAACTCACGATGGTAAAGCAAACAGCCTACCAACGACCTGTGGATGAAGGAGTACCCAAGAACAAAAAGTGGACCGATGTAGAGCTTAATGCTCACGAAGTTTGCTTAGTAGACAAAAAAGCTTTTGCAGCCAATTTTAAGGTAGTGGAACAAGAGAGTAATAGCGTACAAGCCAAACGCATTATTCAAAATACCTATAACAAAAATCTGATTATCAATCCGCCATTTGAGACTATGACGGAAAAGGAAATCGATTTTGCTTTCGATTTGCCCTACACGAGACTACCACATCCCAAGTATAATAAAAAAGGACCAATTCCCGCTTTTGATATGATTAAGTTCAGTATCAATACACACCGTGGGTGTTTTGGTGGATGTAGTTTCTGTACTATCTCTGCCCACCAAGGTAAGTTTATAGCAAGTAGATCGGAAGAGTCCATACTCAAAGAAGTAGAGGCGGTGACGAATATGCCCGACTTCAAAGGCTACCTGAGCGACATAGCTGGCCCCAGTGCCAATATGTACAAAATGAAAGGTAAGGTGCAGTCCATATGCGATAGATGCAACACACCGAGCTGTATACACCCAGTGGTATGCGACAATCTGGACACTAGTCATAAGCCTATGACCGAGCTTTATCGTAAAATAGACGCCAACCCTAAAATCAAAAAAGCATTTGTCGGCTCAGGTATACGCTACGACCTACTCACCAAGTCGTACAACAAAAAAGGCGATGAAGGTGAAATGCTAGAGTATATGGAGCAGCTGCAGACGCGTCATGTGAGTGGCAGGCTAAAAGTAGCTCCAGAGCACACGTCTGACGATACACTTAAGATAATGCGTAAGCCTAAGTTTGAGCATTTTCATAGTTTCAAAAAGATGTATGACAAGATTGACAAAAAGCTCAATCTGAATCAGAAACTCATACCGTACTTTATCTCCAGTCACCCAGCGTGCAAGGAAGAAGATATGGCAAACTTAGCAGCGGAGACCAAGGATATGGGCTTTCAGCTAGAGCAGGTGCAAGACTTCACTCCTACTCCTATGACGGTAGCCACGGTGATATACTACTCGGGTTACCATCCGTATAAGCTAGAGGAATACTACGTACCTAAGTCTAAACACGAGAAAAAAGATCAGCACAAATTTTTCTTTTGGTACAAGCCAGAAAATCGCCAGTGGATAAAAGACAAACTTCACGGCACCAAGCAATCTCACTTGGTCGATAAACTGCTCGGCAAGCCAAAGCCCGATAAAAAACGCTACAAAGGCAAAGCCGACAAGTTCATCAAAAAACACGGCAACCCGAATAATCAAGGGATGGAGAAGTATATGAAACCTAAGAAAGGTGATAAAGGAAAAGGTAAGCCAGGATGTGGGTAGAAACACTAATTCAATGCCACTAAATCATTCAAAATACTCTAACCTAACGGAAGATCAATTCACCCTAATTGGAAAAATCATGATTGAATTTTCTAATATAGATTTTCTATTAGGAGTATTACTTAGTAGACTTACATTTACTCGTTTTGATTTAAGTAGAACAATTACAGAGAAACTTACTGCACATAATACAATTTTAGCTATTGAGGATTGCATTAAAATGCATGATATTCGTTTGGGGAACAGACTAGCATCAAAAGAAATATCAACACAGATAAATTCACTACTTAGTGAGATTAAAACAATTATATTAAGTGGAAATAAATTTGCTCATCATCTTTGGGCAAGGTCAGATGACAATTCAATAATAGGAACTAAATACTCTTCAAAACAACGCTCTTGCACCGACAAAGGAAAGGATACCACTTCTATTAAATTGAAAGGTTTAGAAACCCTGTTTAAAAGGTCATATTCCAAGGTTGAAACATTGAATTTACTCGTTGATAGAATTCCAGAAAGAACACTAGTAGAGTAAAGTTGAGTTCTCAGTTTACGATGAATTTGACAACTATAAGATAAATCTTCATAGAATTAAAGAGTAATATCTACATTGCCATTCTTCAAACAAACCAAATGACCAACACAACACACACAAGAGAAAAAGACCTCGTACGCTATTTTATTATTATCTATTGGTCGCTATTCTGGCTACTCAATGTGGCAGACAAAATCATAGGTGGTGCTCACCTCCTATTTGTAGGGAGAGATAGATTTGCTCAAGTAGAGCGATTCTTCGATTCCATCGGATTAGAGAATCCTGTATTCGCCAATATCGCCTTAGTTATTACCGCTGGATTAGAGATTTTTGCTTTGGTCTTCTTTGTGGGAGCTCTTTATTATCATCTCACTAAAAATAGAGAATCTACTCGCTCGTGGTTTCTAGTAGGCGTTGGCTTCTCACTCGCCACATTTACTTTCTTCTCCATCGGAGATCAAGTGTTTGGCGACCATTTTGAGCTATTGGAGCACGGACTATTTTGGTTTATTGCACTCCTATCCTGGGTTGTTTTTACAGGTCTAGATCGTATCCCATTACCTAATCAAGTAGGCGTTACCGCCAAGCAACGAAACGCATTTCTAGCTGCAACAATAGTATCTGCTCTAGTTATCACTGCTTCTATTTTTTATCACAATCATACTTCCTTCGTAGAGCGAACACAAGCTGTGGCTGTAGAGCAAATCACAGAAGACACCTATAAGATTCAATTTCCGTTCTTAGCAGGCAGCACGGCATTTGAGAACTCATTAGAAAAATTCTTGAGCGAGAATCCCACTCTACATATAGACAACATCTATACCGCTCCAAAGCCACTTCGTCTGGGCAAGTCAGACGGACTCATCATTTACATACAAACCGTCTCAAAGCAATGAAAGAGAGCAAACTAATTCAATACCTAATTCTAATTCATTGGCTATTTTTCGCAGGAACCACAGCACTAGATAAGCTCATCCCAGATGTATACCCACTCTGGGTAGGTGCAGATTTTTATACCTTATTCGTAAAGCTATTTGCCTCACTTGGCATCAAGGACCCCATTTTTGCGACCATAGCCTTAGCGGGTGTTTCAATTGTGGAGATTGTGGCCTTTACCAGTTTTCTACTTGCACTTGTGCTTCTTATAAGAAAGAATACAAAATCGGCAGAGCAGTGGTTCTCACGGGGCATTTTGACTTCACTTATACTTTTCAGTTTATTTTCCATCGGAGATCAAGTGTTTGGTGATAGATTCACGTTATTGGAACACGGCATATTTTGGTGCATACTACTCATATCCTGGGTTGTTTTCCTTTACATTGGCAATACAGAGAGTAACAACGTAAACCTTGCTCCTAGCACGAGTCTTCGCCTCACAGTGATAGCAGGAGTAGTACTTACGGTTATTACATCTATTAGCATCTTTAGTTTCTCTAGTAGCACTTGGGATACGAAGAACACTCCCGTATCTGGTGCAGAGATAACTAACGGTATGTACAAGTTTGATTTTCCTTTCTTGGGAGATAAGGAGACATTAGAAAGTACGCTGAAAGCTTTTAAGACAGAACATCCGGAACTAAAAGTGAACTACATCTATACAGGCCCGAGCGAGCTCAACACCAAGAAGAAAACGCATATGCTCTTGTATGTTTTTACCGAGAAAATAAAACCATAAGCATAGATTAAGAGGAAAACTTGTTGAAGGAGTGGTTTAAAAGGATAATTCCTAATAAGTCAAACTTATACCCAAATTTTTAATTCCTATGTTATGGCGTGTAAGTTTACTTTTACTTTGCCGTTAGATAAATCAAAACAAAAACAATGGAAAAAGTAGAATGTCTGATTATAGGATCAGGACCAGCAGGATACACCGCTGCCATATATGCAGCTAGAGCAGATATGAAACCAGTGGTATACGAGGGACTCCAACCAGGAGGTCAACTTACCATTACCACCGATGTAGAAAACTATCCAGGATATCCTGATGGTATAATGGGTCCTGAAATGATGGAAAATTTCAAAAAGCAAGCGGTACGCCTAGGAGCTGATGTAAGATTTGGGATGATTACTTCTGTAAAATTTGATAAGGACGGTGGCAATCATTTTGTAACGGTAGATGGGCAAACAGAAATAGAAGCAGAAACGGTAATCATAAGTACTGGAGCAAGTGCTAAGTGGTTAGGCATACCAAGTGAGCAGCGCCTCAATGGTAGCGGAGTAAGTGCTTGTGCCGTATGTGATGGATTCTTTTACAGAGGACACGACGTAGCAATAGTAGGTGCAGGAGACACTGCCGCCGAAGAAGCAAGCTACTTATCTAAAATATGCAAGAAAGTATATATGCTCGTACGCAGAGACGAAATGCGTGCATCTAAAGCTATGCAGCATAGAGTGAACAGTTTGGAAAACGTAGAAATACTATACAATACCGAAACAGATGAAATATTAGGTGATACCTCAGTGGAAGGTGTTCGCGTAGTAAATAATGTAACCGGTGAGAAAAAAGAAATTCCGATACACGGGTTCTTTGTAGCTATAGGGCATAAACCCAACACCGACATTTTCAAAGATTACCTGAAAATGAATGATTCAGGATATATCATAACTCACCCAGATAGTACAAAAACAGATATCCCAGGCGTATTTGTAAGTGGCGATGCACAAGACTTCACATACAGACAAGCAGTGACGGCAGCAGGTACAGGTTGCATGGCAGCTTTGGATGCGGAACGCTATTTAAGTGCGAGAGGAATGACTGAAGAAGCATAATTTTTTAGTTTCATAAAATATTAAAATTAAGACCTTTTGGGACTGTTGTTGTGTCAAACAATGGTCACAGAAGGTTTCTTTGTGTGCATAAATGCCTACGTAAACATATGATAATCAGCATATTAATACGAATATTTATGAATTGTAAGAATGTGTGAGTAACCGCATATTGTAAAATAAGATTTTTTACCATTACTTTTGCAGTATCTTAATAAAAATGAGAGACCGTCAAAAATATAAAAAAAAAATCACTGACAAGGTTTTCTTATAATAAAAATCCAAAAAAAAATTCTTATGACAAATTTGAGTAAGCACATTATTGTGGTTGCGTTATTGCTTGTTGCAATAGTGGTTACTAGTTTTGTGAACAAACAAAACGAGAAAAAGAATGAATTGACCAAAGTAGAGCATATTAACACGCTCATCAAGCTTCGGGAACTAACAAAACCTAAATCTGTATTTGAAGTTGCCGATTCTATCTGCCAAGTAGTTGGCGTGCCCTATGAACTTGTAAAAGAAATAGGCTACAACGAAAGCGGATGGAGGTACATTAGAAACACCAATGGAGGAACGGACCACGGTGACCTACAAGTAATAGACCCTACATACTGGGCATATTACAACAAGTTGGGTCTATCAGGCGGTAAAACCAGAAGAAACTACCTTAAAGTCGCTATCTACTACCTAAATGATTGTTATAACATTTATGGCTCGTGGAAAAAAGCACGCTTCGCCTATGGTAGGGGCCGATGGAGAGACGAGAGCACGTGGACTTGCCTAGAAGAAAAGTTTATGGGCAAAATAGACTGGAGCAAATACGATAAGTAATATTAACTATCATCAACCCCAAAAGTGGTTAATGATAGTCTTATAAAAGACAGAAAGAGGAGTGGTTTTCATTCCTCTCTGTAAATTTATACGTGATATTTGGATTATAGCTAGCCAATGATAAGTTAGGAATATGTAAGCACTGAAAACATTTCCTTGGTCGTAGATATGACCTGGCTCTGAGCTTACCCCATTCATTTCGAATATTTTGATGTTCATACCTTGTTCCAAATCAGAATAATTGGGCACTTTTAAATCATACCTACCACAGTACACGCTGGGAATATGCTTACTTAGTTGAGAAAAGGTCGCATTAAGCCTCTCATTAATGTGCTTGTTCGCATCTATGAAACGAGTTCCCTTAGAGTGGTTTCCTATTCGATGTATAGTGACCACTTCATTCTTGTGAGGTACTTCGTTCAATCTTACTGAAAATTCCTTTTTCACTAAATCTTCATATATGAGCCCTCGTTGGCTCATTTGTAATAACTGCAATACATTATGCTTACCGTCACCTATCACGTGTAGAAACTCCTTCTGCGTAATGCTCGAAACTTGTCCAGATATTTCATTTGGCATTTTGTAAAACAACACGCCTAGCTCCAGCTCATAGTCAGTATACTCCTGTATTAAAAAATGCTGCTCGGCTTGTCCATAAGTCATTATCTCATCTATGCTATACACTATTTCCACTCCCTCTCCTCGCTCCCCTACATTAGGTTTCACAACCAACGGAAACACTAAGCTATTTTCTCTGAGCAACTCTTTGAGCTCATCTTCTTCATACTTCCGTACTACCGAAATGGTCTTAACCTTATAGTCCGATGGAATCAAATCTAGTATTTCATCCTTTTGCTCTCCAAAGAATCCGCCCATATAAATACCCGGATTGGCAGCGGTAAAATATAGCCATCTTCTAGTAAGAAGTACGCCAAAAAAATAAACAGGCAGTATGGGTATATATAGCATATACCACGGCCAATACTCGTATCGAGTTATCTTAAGAAATACTTTTGTGAAGCAGTTATTCAATTTAATTTTAAGTTGCGACCTATGGGCAACATCTAAAACGTATCTTGAATCACTCCTTACAAGGTATATGAACCTGCGTCCTGCTATTTTGCACACTTATGAAATATCTAGCTCCACTTGATTTTCGAGCAGATATGCCAAGTTTTCACGCTTGCGTATGAGATGTGCCTTACCTTTGTATATCATCACCTCCGCAGGTCGCATACGTGAGTTGTAATTACTACTCATACTAAACCCATATGCTCCCGCATTGCTAATAGAGAGTACATCGCCCACACGCACCTCATGCAGTCTTCGGTCGTAGCCTAAGGTATCGCTCTCGCAGATATAACCTACCACTGAGTAAATACGCTCTGTTCCTTTAGGGTTGCTCAAGTTAGTAATATGATGATACGCATTGTACATCATAGGACGTAGCAAATGATTTTGTCCTGAATTTACACCAGCAAAAACCGTGGAGGTAGTTTGTTTTACTACATTAACACTTACCAAAAACTGACCTGCACTACTTACCAAGTATTTACCCGGTTCAAACCAAAGTTCTAGGTCTCTGCCATAATCCTTACAAAAAGCTTTAAAACTCTTTACTATCTTAGCACCTATGTCATTTACATCAGTAGTGACATCGCCTTCTTTATACTTTACCTTAAACCCACTGCCAAAGTCCATAAATTCTAGGTCATCAAAGGACTTAGCTGCCTCGTACAATAAATTTGCTCCACGCAAAAACACCTCTGCATCCAATATATCACTACCGGTATGCATATGCAGTCCATTCACGTGAATATTGAGAGCATCAACTATTCGCTTGATGTGTGGCACCTGATATATGCTTATACCAAACTTACTATCAATATGACCTACGGAGATATGGCTATTACCTCCTGCCATGATATGAGGATTGAGACGTATGCAGCACGAAACAGTATTACCGTACTCATTGCCAAATCGCTCTAAGATACTGAGTTCATCTATATTAATAACGAGACCTAATTCTACTGCTTCTTTTATCTCTTCAAATGATACACTGTTTGGAGTAAAAAGTATTTCAGAAGGTGCAAAACCTGCGTGTAGCCCCAGCTTAGCCTCTTCTATACTCACCGTATCAAGTCCAGAACCCTCATTTTTCAATAATTTGAGTACACTTATGTTAGTAAGAGCTTTACACGCATATTTAAGTTTCACGTCTACCCCTTTGAACGCATTTTTCAACTCGTGATAGTTAGCCACTATCTGATCTGCATCGTACACGTATACCGGTGTACCAAATTCTTTGGCTACAGTTAGCAGGTTTACCCCGCCTAACTCATAACCACTCTTGGTTAATTCCATATCTTATAAAACACTATTGTATGTATATTGATGAATAAAGGAAACAACTTATTGAGGCAAGCTGTTTTTGAATTGCGTATAACGAGACTCAAACGTTTCGCCTTCTTTCCCACCTAAGCTCTCCCAATGGGTTAATATGGCTTCTACTCGATTATCCGGATTAGGATGTGTGCTCAAAAATTGTGGAGTTCCACCTTCACCTTCTTCTTCTAGTTTCTCAAAAAAGCGGGCTGCTCCCCTAGCATCGTAGGCTGTAGGGTACAAGTATTCCACACTTCGCATATCCGATTCAGTTTCATTGTCACGACTATAACTTAAGCTTGATAGTCCCTTGGCAATTTGCACTAGTGTACCTTGATTATCGCCCAGCAGTATGCTTAATAACACATCTAGTCCATACTGACGTGTAAGTGCTGCGGTGGAGTGTCGCTCGTCTGCGTGAGCTATCTCGTGGCCCATTACTCCTGCAAATTGATCTTCCGAATCTAAATATTTAATAAGACCAGTGTATACATATATATATCCTCCCGGTGTACAAAAGGCATTGAGCGTTTCGTCATCTCCGATAAGACGTAATTGCCACTGAAAATCGTCTTTATGCATAACTGCACCTGAGTTGAGAATACTATCTCTTATAGCGTATAGATAGGCATAAGCTTCTTGGTGCTGAGCACTATCTAGTATCGGATAGGTATCTGTATCCGTCTCTATTTCGGCTGCTACTTGAGCACCAAAGGTGATATCATCTTTTAGGGAGAAGAAGTTCAACCCTCCTCCACCAGCTTTATCCTTACAAGCAGTACCCATTATACCTATAAATAATAGCAAGACTAGTATCTTGGTTATGTTCTTCAATCTGTTCATTTTGTATCTACTTGAGTGCTGCTTGGCTTAAAACGGGAAACCGATGGCAAAATTAATCGCAGTATTATCAAATACCCACCTCTTCTCCAAAAAATCATTGATTACCCATCGCTGTCCTGCTGATTGAGATGGATCGTGAAGAGCCACACCCCAATCAGTCCTAAAAACAACGTATGTCAAGTCAAAGCGGAGGCCAAATCCAGTATTGACTGCAAATTCTTTGTAAAACCGATTAAAATCAAATTCTGCATTCTTAAAATTGGCATTCTCTTGAAAATTCCAGATGTTTCCCGCATCTACAAATACCGCCCCGTCTATGAGTTTGTCTACTATGTCAAATCGGTATTCGGCACTGCCTTGTAACATAAGTTCACCTGTTTTTTCTATCCTAATAGCGTTGGCACTATCACTATAACTACCAGGGCCAATAGTACGCGGTCTCCACGCTCTCAAGCTACTCCCCCCTCCCACAAAAAAGCGTCGTTCAAAGGGTAAAATGGCCGAATTACCGTAGGGAACTCCTGCTCCTATAAAACCTCTATAGGCCAAAGCATTATTCTCATCTATAATATGGTTATAGGATACATCTACATCAGAACGAGCGTATTGGGAGTATTTTACTTGAAAAATCTCCTTGTTGATACCGCGTATATCTGTGAACGTATTAAAATACATGGAAGCTAAATTACCCGAAAGTTCCATCACATTGCCACGTATTTGCACATACTTATAAGGGTCTATATCTTTGTTGTTCCAATAAATAGATGCTGTAGGCCCTGCAATTATATTATCCGTGAGAAGTTGAGTAGTATAGAGTTGTATATTTGGATCTAGCGTTTGTAAAAAATCAGCCTCTACCGAAGCTTGGTTTATACTTACTCTAAATGGCGTAATACCATATGAAAATCTGCCTTTATTAAAGGCATAAGTAAAGTTAAACGGGATTACATTACGTGTAAAATTTATATTTCTATCGTGCAGAAATGAAGCCGTAAAACGTGTGCTCTTCTTAATCAGCGATTCGCTGAATGCTTGCTTATTGAAGAAAAATAAAGAGGGAATCGTTAATTCTGTATTTATACTCTGCCTAAAACTATTAATGGCATCATCTTCATCATTACGTTTCAATTGTGTTTCAAGGGCCGTAAAGGAACTAATGCTAAACGTTTCGCCACCGCCAAAAACATTTCTATTGCTTAATGTGAGTACGCTTGCTACCCCTGCACTTTGCTCCTCTCCAAAAATGTTATTGTTACTCCCCGTAGCTATTCCATCACCCTGGGCAGTAAGTATAGCCTGTGGTTCCCAAGTGAAATCATGCTTAGGTGCTGTTTGTAATTCGATCTCAGCAAGTAGCCCATTTAGGCTATCGTCCTGAGCAGGTTTGAAGCGGATGGTTACAAAATTGAATAAACCTGTAGAAAGCAAGTTACTATAAGTTTTTTGAACGTTACTCGCATTATATATTTCTCCCGGTCTGAAATTTATGTTCTTACTCAAAGCAGCGGGCTTGATGTAGTAACTTCCTTCCAAAAACTGTAATCGCTCATAGGTCAACGTGTCTTTACCATCGGCATCACCTATACGCACCACTACTTGGTTAATTGTCTGACGATAATGCGGTTCTAAATTTTTACGATTGCGAATAGTTACAACTACATCGGCTTTGAATCGTTGCTGATTGGTATCCACCTGAAAATCGATCAATGAATTATTGAAATAATAAAAACCGTTATTGCGTAACAACTCGGTCAACCTATTTCGTTCTGCTTCTATATTTTCAAAATCTATCCGTTCCCCTACCCTTAGTCGCTGCTTATCACTGGCTTCTCTTATCTGTTTATCTATGAGCAATGAGTTACTATTATACTTGAAACTATTAATGGTATGAACCTGATTGAGATTCACTTTGTAGGTAACACGAGCATGCTTTTTGAACAGTAGTTTTGGTATCACGGTATAGCCAACTTCGTTTCCCAAAAAGCCCTTGCTGAAATAATACTCCGAAAGTCGCTTTGCCGAGCGATCCATTTTAATACTATCTATCAGTACGGGAGCCTCGCCTACTTTTTCCATCCATCTGCGGAAACCTCTCTTCTTTTTCCCAACGCCTAACCCCTTATTTCCATACTGATATGCCCAAAGATGAAATTTTACAAATCCTAAAAGTTCTCGATTAGGCTTTTGCTTGAGATTATCCTTTTCATCACTTAGGTCTATACCTTTGGCATCGCCACGCTCTATCTTATTGTCTACCAATAATTGCTCACCACGAGGCACCACGCGTGTGATGTTACAAGCCATAAAGCTTGACAAACCCAAAAGTATGAGACAATATTTTAGTTTTGCGATCAAAATATAATGAACCTGTGCCAAGTAAAGCTAAACTAAAACAATACCAACAGCTACGTTCTAAAAAATTTAGACAAAAGTATAGCCTATTTGTGGTTGAAGGACTAAAATCTGTAAACGAATTAGCCGCCAGCTCGTGGCCAGTGGAGACAATACTATGCACTCCCACGTTTTTAGAAAATTATGGTGACAAAATCACTGCCGAATTTGAGCTTGTAAGCTCCACGGAATTCGAAGCCATCTCACACCTCAAAAACCCTCAAGAGATTTTAGCTATCGCAAAATTCCATACCCAAGATACTCCCGAGTCTCCGTGGCAAATTGCCTTAGATGGGATAAACGACCCTGGAAACCTGGGCACCATCATACGTATTGCCGACTGGTATGGTATAAATACAATATACTGCAGTAGCGATACGGTGGAGTTTTACAACAGTAAGGTCATACAAAGCACGATGGGTTCTTTTCTACGTGTGCAAGTAATAGAAGGCGAGTTAACCGAACTATTAGCTGGTAAAAATGTGTACGCCACCTTACTCAACGGGGAGAACATTCGCAGCCTACCTTCATTAGATAACGGCGTATTACTCATAGGTAACGAAGCCAATGGCATAAAACCGGACCTACTAAAGACTCTAAAACACTCGCCCATTACCATACCCGGTAGCGGATATACCGAAAGCCTAAATGCTGCCATGGCCACCGCTATATGTTGTGAGCGGCTAATGGGATAGGTTATTTCAGCTCTACTCGTATCCCTATACAAACAAGATTCCCTAAAGGTTCTACTTCATACTTTTTTTGGACACTAAGGCGTGCAGTTCCTACGATCCAATAATCTAGTTTAGATGCACTATACGCTTTGCTTTGATACAAAAAAGCGGGATTAAAAATCCAAATCTTATCACTAAGCGTAAGGTTTTCACCTGCAAAGTCAGTATTCTCCCCATTTTGAGTGTTCAAGTGATTTAAAAAATAACGACTACCCAATATACCCTGAATACCCATCCCAAATCCAAGTCTATGCTCATAACTTCCTATCGCATCCACAAACAGATAGTCCAATTCAAAACCTACAGACCTATAGACATGGTAACCGTCCGATAACTCAAAATAGGACGTATTAGTAAATCCTGCTCTAGAATCTACCTGGTCTGTATATCTGAGCTTAGACCCAAGTGTATCCCTTCTTACGTAATGATTATAGCTCAAACCTATACTTACTATATTTTGCTTGCTGGAAGTGAGAGTGGCTCCTAATGTCAGACTAAGTGGAAATCTGTAATAAAGTGGCTTGTTTTTCTTATCGGCCGTAAACTCTGACCCATCTAGAGCCTCCCACTGATAGACCTTATGGGGCATATGTTTTATAGCGGGTATTTCAGCATTAAACACCATATTATAACCTACCTGACCATAAAAGACAGGCGTATTACGTTGCTGTGCCATACTAATAAGTGGTAAAATGAATAAAAGAGAAAGAAGTGCTTTCATAGAAGCTAATATATGGATTCTGCTTAGAAACTGAACTCTAAAGTACAAATAATGCATTTAAGGAATCCACAAATTAATGTCCAGCTACTTCACTAAGACTAACGTTATTAGCTACTCAACATCCATTTCAATAACTGTCTTGTTAGCATCTATCATTCATAAATAAAACTAACGTTTCTATCATCAACTATCGGTCTAATTTCGGTTTCAACTCCCTGAACTTAGACCTTAGCTTAAACTTAGACTTTAAGTCACCACCTTTACACAGGTGCTGACTTAAATCAATATTGATCCTCGTGAAGATTACCCGATTTACTTTATTTTACTGATAATCAACTTAAAATAAAGTAAATTCCGTACCTTTGCACCAAATTTTAGCAGCGGAGCACCACTGTCGAGATAATCAGACCTTAGTCGAATAAGGATTTTAGAAATGTGCTCTATTGCTATACTAACATATAGAACACAATGAGTACATTTAAAGAAATGGGCTTAAAATCAGAGATTTTAAGTGCCATAGAGGAGTTGGGTTATGTCAATCCAACCAAAATTCAAGAGCTTGCTCTTCCAAAAATTTTAGAATCTAAACAAGATCTTATCGCCTTTGCCCAAACAGGTACCGGTAAAACTGCAGCCTTTAGTTTACCCGTCTTAAATCAGATAGACACAAGCAAAAAAGGTATAAAATGCATCGTACTAAGTCCTACGAGAGAACTTGGTTTGCAAATAGCTGCAGACATCAAGAGCTACAGTAAAAACATTCCGGGTTTCAAAGTAGTAGCCGTATATGGTGGTGCAGATATATCTCGCCAAATCAAAGACATAGAGCGTGGATGTGACGTAGTAGTAGGAACACCTGGACGTACACTCGACCTCATAAAGCGTAACCGACTAAAGTTAGACAGTGTTGAATTCTTAGTACTAGACGAGGCTGATGAGATGCTTAGTATGGGATTTGCCGAAGATCTAGATGCTATCTTAGCTAATACTCCTGCTGATAAACAAACGTTGCTTTTCTCGGCAACTATGCCACCAGATATGGTGAAGCTTAGTAAAAAGTACATGAATAATCCTGCTGAGATAACTGCGGGCAGTAAGCAAGAAGCAAATACAAACGTTACTCACGTTTACTATAAAATAAACTCACGTGATCGTTACCCAGCACTAAAGCGTGCCGTAGACGTAGCTCCAGATATTTATGGTATTATTTTCTGTAGAACCAGAGCCGAAACCAAAGAAGTAGCTGAACGACTTGCCGAAGACGGATACAACACAGATGCATTGCACGGAGACTTATCTCAAGCTCAGCGTGACTATGTGATGAATCGCTTCAGAAATCGTCAATTACAATTACTAGTAGCCACAGACGTAGCAGCTCGTGGACTGGATGTGAATGAGTTGACGCACGTTATCAATTATAAACTTCCTGATGAAGATGCTGTATACGTGCACCGAAGTGGCAGAACCGGTAGAGCAGGAAACGAAGGTTTATCGCTCACACTACTCACTGGTAATGAGGAAAAAAGACTCAGATACTTAGAGAAAAAAATCGGTAGAAAATTTGAGAAAGTGGACATCCCCAATGGTCAAGAGATATGCGAGAAGCAGCTCTTTAACATGATAGATACCATCAAGGAAACCGAGATAGCCAACAGCCATATTGATAGCTTCTTGCCACAGATTTTTGAAAAATTTGAGGATATGAGTAAAGAGGAGGTTATCACCAAAATTGTTTCTACGGAGTTTAACCGATTCTTGGAGTATTACCGCGACGCACCAGACTTAAACAAAACGTCGGACAGGCGAGAGCGCGAACGCAATAGAGACAGAGACTCGCGTAGAGACGATGATAGAGGAAACAGAAGAGATCGCGGAGATATAGGCGACAGACGTGAGCGTAAGGAGCACAAAACTGCTGCTAATATGACCCGTTACTTTATCAACCAAGGAAAGAAGGATGGTTTTAACCCTAAAATACTGATGGGTATGATCAACTCACATATGGAAGGTAAATCACCCGAAATAGGCCAGATTGAGATTATGAAGATGTTCTCTTTCTTTGAGATGGAAAAAGGATATACCGAAGACCTACAGCGTGCTGCTAAAAATATGGAGCACGAAGGCAGACCCGTGAGTATAGAAGAAAGCTCACCAAAGCCTAGTGGAGGTGGACGCGACAGAGGCGACCGCAGGGACAGAGACCGTGGCGACCGAGGTGGCCGCGAGAGAAGTAGCCGCAGTGGCGAAGGCAGAGAACACAGAGGCGGTGGAGGCCGACCAAGTGGTGGAAGTCACGGAGCCAAACGCAGACGTAGATACTAACCTAAAAATTAAATCATACTAAAATGCCCCAAGGAGACTCGGGGCATTTTTATTTTATGAATGAGGAGGTAGATTTACCTTCTCACCCCTCGCCTATCCAAACTTCTGCGATATGCTGCTGCATTGCGATTGTGCTGTGTGATGCTTGCCGTGAAATTATGGCGATATGATCCATCAGGACGAGCACACATGAAAATGTAATTATGCTTGGCAGGGTTGATGACTGCATCTACCGCACGCTTGTCTGGTGCAAAGAGCGGCCCCGGAGGCAATCCGATATTCTTATACGTATTATAAGGGTGATCTGTTTTTAAGTCTCTATTCAGTACACGATGTCTTCCCTCTCTACCTACAACATAAAGTACCGTAGGGTCACTCTGCAGCAATTGCCCTTTTTTGAGTCTATTGAGATATAATCCTGCTATGATGGGCATCTCATCTACGTGAATAGCCTCACCATCTACTATACTTGCTAAAACCACAGCCTGCTTCGTCGTGAGTCCTTGCTGCTTTGCTTTATTTTCTCGTTCCGTCGTCCAAAATTTGTAATACTCATCTACAAATCGAGCAATAACCTTATCTGCTGGTGTAGCCCAGTTAAAATGATAATGGTCTGGTAAGAATACACTCCATTTATCTTCCTCTGTAAAATCACTTTGCTTCACCCACTCACCATTCAAGGCTTCTTCTATCTCTTTTTTGGTAGGCTGCAACTGCTCCGAGAGCATTGCTACGATTTGACTACGCGTCATCTCCACGGGCACTTTTACCACTACTTTTTCCCACTTCCCGCTGCGTATGAGTCTTACTAGATTCACATTACTCATTCCTTTTGGAATATTGTATCGTCCTGCTTTATAAGTGTTAGGCAGATTCATTTGCTTAGCGACCATATCAAACGTTTGCACATTTTCGATAATATGTTTGGCCACCAAATTTTCCCGTACGCGTTCGTACGTATCGTCACTGCGTATATAAAAATACTCGCTATCTTCCGCTGCTGTATTCCCTTTAAAAAGGACATAGTACCCCCCCGCTAAGGCAAATAAGCCGAGCATAAGCAATACACCTATTATTTTTCGTTGTGTTTTGTTCAAACTTGGAAATGAAAACGCAAAGTTAAACCAACTTATGCTTTAATTTTGTCCGCTTATGCTTAAGATAGCACTTATAGGATATGGCAAGATGGGTAAAACCATAGAACAAGTAGCCAAAGACAGAGGCCACGAGGTAGTAGCTGCCATCGATTCTGGCAATTTTACTCCAGCTAATTTGAACAATGCAGATGTGGCCATTGAGTTCACACAACCCGATGTCGCCCACCTTAACATTGCTAAATGTTTTGATGCAGATGTACCCGTAGTAGTAGGCACCACCGCTTGGTATGACCACTATGAGGCCCTTGCCGACAGAGCCAGAACTGAGAATAAAACCCTTTTCACAGCTACTAATTTTAGCATAGGCGTAAACATTCTTTTTCACATTAATGAGAAGCTAAGTCATATTATGAATGGTTTTTCTGCTTACGATGTAAAAATTACGGAGACACATCATTTACAAAAACTAGATCACCCAAGTGGCACCGCCGTTACGCTAGCCGAAGGTATTTTGAATCATCTTGATAGAAAAAAGAAATACGTTGGTCTGCTCGAGGGAAAATCTGCCGATATTACTCCGTTTGATTTGCATATAGAAAGTAAACGCCGCGAAGGAGTACCTGGTTATCATGCCATAACTTACAAGAGCGAGATAGACGAGTTAACTATAAGTCACAATGCCAAAAGCAGACTTGGTTTTGCCCAAGGAGCTTTGGTCGCAGCTGAATGGGTAGCTCACAGAAAAGGCGTATTCGGAATGAAAGACTTATTAAATTTTTGATAAAGAAAAGAACATATGAAATTTAACTTAAAAGAAGACTGGAACTTACTTAGCAGAAGAGCTGCTATCTTTTATATTGTATTCAGTATAATTAATATCCTCACTTTTATACTCTTGCTCGTTAATACGGATGTAGGTATTATCCCTGCACTTATTTACTTAGTATTTTGGCAAGTGGCTATTTGGGTATACTACATGTTCCGGTACAAATTCCGTAAAAAAACTAAAGGAGGTGAATGGATAGATGCAGCCATGTTTGCTGTAATTGCTGCCACGCTCATACGTACTTTTTTCATAGAAGCATATCAAATTCCTACACAGTCTATGGAAAAATCGCTATTAAGAGGTGATTTCCTATTTGTAAGTAAGGTCAACTTTGGAGCGAGAGTACCTATGACACCTATATCATTCCCCTTTGTGCACCAAGACTTGCCAGTAGTAGGTGGCAAAGCATATTCAGAAGCATTAAAACTTCCATACTATCGACTGCCAGGATTAGAAAGCATCGAAAATAATGATATTGTCGTTTTCAATTATCCCAAGGATGATGACCACAATCCCATAGACAAGAAAACCAATTATATAAAGCGTTGTGTTGCTATTTCAGGTGACAGCCTGAAAGTAGTGGACGGCATGGTGTACGTAAACGGAAAGAAAGCCGATGTAGCAGTACATGGACAAATGGGCTACACGATGCAAACCAGTACCGCATACGGTGCACGAGATTTTGAAAAAATAGACATCTCAGAAGTAGGTGCCACAGGACAAGGCCAGTATCAGCTCTATATGAGTAAGAAAAACAAAGAGGATTTATCTAAGTTTCCTGGCATTGTAGATATATCTCAAAAACTTGACGCACAAGGTCCGTATAGAGAAATATTCCCTCATAAACCGATGCTAATGCCTTGGAGCAAAGACAATTACGGCACCATATACGTGCCAAAAGAAGGAGATGTGTTGCCATTGACGGGGAATAATATCTACATCTACCAAGACCTCATCAAGCAATATGAGGGTAATGATAGTTATCAGATAAAAGACGGCAAAGCATACCTCAATGGAGTAGTAGCAACAGAATACACCGTTAAAATGAATTATTACTTTATGATGGGTGACAATCGCCACCAAAGTGCAGACTCACGTTATTGGGGATTTGTACCCGAGGACCATATAGTAGGTAAGGCATTATTTATATGGATGAGCATAGAGCCAGACGGTATGTATGGAGGAAGAGAGAAAGGGATCTTTAGCCGCATACGATGGAGTAGGTTATTTAACCGCATACACTAGTGAGTAAAGGCGATTTACGAATCATTTTTATGGGCAATCCTGAGTTTGCTTGCTATCACTTAGAAACGATAGTGAACGAGGGATACCAAGTAGTGGCGGTAATATCCGCACCCGATAGGCCAGCCGGCAGAGGTATGAAGCTACTTGCCACCCCTGTAACCCAGTATGCTCGTGAGCAAAACATCCCTTGTCTGCAACCCAAGAACCTAAAAAACGAAGCATTTTTAGCTGAACTAGCTTCATACAAAGCCGACCTACAAGTGGTCATTGCATTTAGAATGTTACCTGTAGTCGTTTGGGATATGCCACCGCTCGGCACGTATAATTTGCACGCATCTTTACTCCCACAATACCGAGGAGCTGCTCCTATCAACTGGGCTATCATTAATGGTGAAACACAAACCGGAGTAAGCAGCTTCAAACTAAAACATGAGATAGATACGGGAGACCTAATTATACAACAAGCTTGCGATATTTCACCTGATGATACTGCTGGCTCTTTGCACGATAAGTTGATGCATCTAGGGGCTGACGCAGTAATAGAAACACTACAACAGCTACACGCGGGTGAGGTCACCGAAACTCCTCAAGTAGCGAGTGACGACCTCAAATCAGCACCAAAACTCTATACCGACAATACTGCCATAGATTGGAATAAGAAGGCAATTACTATTCAAAATTTGGTACGTGGACTAAGCCCTTACCCAGTGGCTCACTCCACATTCGATGAAAAAAAACTCCTTGTGTACTCCCTCACGGTAGAAATCGCAAGTCACACGCATACACCCGGCACCTATATGAGTGACGGTAAAAAATTCTTAAAGGTAGCTGTGATGGATGGTTTTGTGCACTTGCAAGAAATCAAAATACAAGGAAAGCGTAGGATGCACATCCGTGATTTTTTAAACGGTTATAAAGTGGAGCATCTCGAGCTTCCTATTGAATAGATCTACTGCCAAACAGACAATTACGTATGGGTTGCTAATGGGCATAGATTTGCTACTTTTGCAGCCATTTTAGCATGTGGGAAAAGATAGCAAATAACATACTTCGCAATAGACTCGCCCTAATACTATTTTTGGTGGTTACCACGGCATTTATGCTGTACCAAACGCTGCACGTACAATTGGCGTATGATAATCCAAAATTCGTTCCTGACGATGACAAGGATATGGTGGCTTACCAAGAGTTCAAAAAAACATTTGGCGACGACGGAAGTGTAATGGTAGTCGGCATAAAAACCGAAAAATTAAAACAGCTTGACTTTTTCAATGCGTGGTATGACCTCACCTTAGAGCTAGATACTACTGCAAACATCAAGCAAGTACTATCTTTAGCCAATCTCAAAAGACTCGACAAACGAGTAACCATCGATACTTCTAACGGTTTCGAAAATGAGAAAGCAGAACTTTTTCCTCAAAATGTAATTGACACTAAGCCGCAGACCCAAGCAGAATTAGATTCGGTCTTTAATTCAATTGGAGACCTTAGATTCTACGAAGGGCTCCTATTCAAAGACAGCAGTGACTTTACATTAATGGCTATTACGTTAGACAAGGGAATACTGGACACCAAGGCACGTGTGCCATTTGTAACGGGTTTAGACGAAAAAATAACGGAAGTGTGTAAGGCCTATGATGTAGATGTGCATTTCTCGGGTTTACCGTTCATACGTACCAAGATGTCACAAATGATACAGCAAGAACTCGTAAGGTTCACCATTGTATCTATGATTCTTACTTCGTTAATCCTTTTATTCTTTTTTAGAAGTTTCCCAACCTTAGCGTTTTCGTTACTTACCGTAGTGGTTGGCGTAATTTGGTGTATGGGAATTTTGGTGACGTTAGGCTTCAAAATATCCATGTTCATTGGCTTGCTCCCTCCACTAATTGTGGTCATAGGCATTGCCAATTGCATCTATTTGCTCAATAAATATCACGAAGAATACCGAGCACACGAAAATCAGATTAAGTCGCTACAACGTGTGATATCTAAAGTAGGGCGTGCAGTACTATTTACAAATCTTACAACGGCTGTCGGTTTTGGCGTATTTGTTCTTACCGGGAGTTCTGTATTACAGGAGTTTGGTCTCACTGCTTTCTTAGCTATTATGGCAGTATTCCTTATTTCTATCATACTAATACCTGTACTTTTCAGTTACTTACCTGCTCCCAAGGCTCGACATACCAAGCACCTCGACTACAAGTTTCTGAATAATCTCATAGACTCACTTGCCAACTTAGTGCAAACTCAAAGAAAGTGGATATATGTAGGCACTGTAGTCATTGTCGCTGCATCATTCATTGGAATGGCTCTCCTCAAAAATGTGGGTTATATGGTGGATGATATATCCAAGTCGGACAAACTGTATGTTGACCTTAAGTTTTTTGAGGAAAATGTAAACGGTGTAATGCCCTTTGAAATAGTAGTAGATACCAAGCAATCTCAAGGTATTTCAGATGTACGAACGCTACTAAACATTGACCTACTGGAACGACGATTAATGGAATACCCTGAGTTTAGCAAACCAGTAAGTATTTCGCAAACCATGAAATTCTTAAACCAGGCCTATTACGATGGCGACCCACGAAGATATCGACCACCAAGTGTTCTCGACTTAGGCAACATATTAGACGCTACGCCAAAAGGAAACGATGATATGATCAGTAGCTTGGTGGATAGTCCTCGCCAAAAAGCACGAATTAGCGTACAAATGGCAGATGTAGGAAGTGTTCGGATAAAAGAATTGAAGCAAGAAGTAAACTTAATCGCAGATACCATCTTCAATTTCAGAAGAAAAACAGATTACAACTTTACAGACTCTATTATTGCCATAGACCTCATAGACTCAGCAACCAATACATTTGACACCACATACTATGCAATAAAAGAAATAAGCTACACGCCACTGGATAGTACGAAGCATACTGACCTATCTATTACAGGGACGAGCATTATTTTCTTAAAAGGTAATGACTACCTCATCAGTAACTTATTGATGAGTTTACTTATTGCATTTCTTATAATCTCACTCTTGATGGCAAGCATATTCAAGTCGTTACGAATGATTGTGATCAGCATTATCCCAAATCTTATTCCACTGCTCTTTACCGCAGGTATTATGGGATTCTTTGGAGTGAATTTCAAACCGAGTACTGTCTTAGTATTTAGTGTTGCTTTCGGTATTGCGGTTGACTTTTCTATTCATTTTCTTACCAAGTATAAAATGGAGCTTGCTCATTCTGCAAGTATAAGCGAGGCTGTAGCCAAGGTACAGAAAGAGATAAGCACCAGTATGATATATACCGCTGTAATCTTGTTCTTCGGGTTTATCATATTTGTATTTTCAGATTTTGGTGGCACGATAGCATTAGGCTTATTCACCGCATTAACCTTACTTATTGCACTGCTTAGCAACTTAATCTTGCTTCCGAGTTTACTATTATCGTATGATAGTGCTAAAGAAAAAAAAGCACAGTAATATTTTAGTCAAGCTATATTTTATGTCGTGAGCAAATCAGATATTACAAATAATAGCCTTGATGCCAATACTGTAGTAAGTAAATGGCTTGATACATACGGAGACGACATGTTTTCGTGGGCCTATTACAAGACCAGCAGTAAAGAGACGGCAGAAGATTTAGTTCAGGACACGATGGTTTCTGCGTTTAAATCCTTTGACAAATTCAGAGAAGGTAGCAATCCCAAAACGTGGCTGTATACCATCTTAAACAATAAAATCATAGACTATTATAGAGCCAGTAATACTCAGAAAAGTGTAAACCAAACTACCTTACAAGGTAACAAATTAGAGGATGATAACTACGATGCAAATGGAATGTGGTCTAACGTTCAAGAGTCGCTTTGGTCCAATACCGAGGAGCACCTGTTAGATAACCCTTCATTTCTGAAAGTGCTAGGAAGTTGCATTGAACATTTACCAGAAAAATGGCGTGGTGTAGTGATTGGCAAATACATTCATCACAAAAAAGGTGCTCAAATATGTAAGGAGTTAGACATCACTCCGTCTAACTTATGGCAAATGGCACATAGAGCAAAATTACAATTACGAACTTGTTTGAACCAAAACTGGAAAGATAAATAACTATGAATTTCTTAATGAAAATGGCGATGATATCTTGCAAGCAAGCAGCTTTACTAGGCAGCAAGGGGTCATTTAATGCACTTAATTTCATAGAGCGTATTAAGTTGAAAATGCACGTCAAAATATGTACAACCTGCCAAGATTATGCGGAAGACAGTAAACTCATAGACGAAGCTATTGAAAAAATTCTTCAGCAACGCGAGAAACAGCAGTTATCGCTTACAGATGAGCAGAAAGCTAGAATTTTGGAGGTTTTGAAATAAAATTACTTGTAAGTAATTTCTGCACCATCGTTTATATCATTGAATAAATTAAAAACATCAATGAAAAAGATATTCCTTGCCCTACTCATATCCACCATCTTTGTAGCTTGCAAATCAGTTGCAACTAAAGACAACGCCGCAACAACGACCGAAAGCACAACTAGCACTGCAGCAAAAGCAATTTCTTGGTCTACGGATGCAAATCTTGCAACTGCCCTCGTCGCATCCCAAAATTCAAATCAAAATATTTTTGTTGACGTAAGTACCGTTTGGTGTGGATACTGCAAAAAAATGAAGAAAAGTGTATATACTCAAGGTACGATAATTAACGCTTTGAATACTCATTATGTAGCGTTAGCCCTAGATGGAGAAAATGGGGATGGAAAGGACTTAGTAGCTAAGTATGGTATAAATGGATTTCCTACACAACTTATCTTGAATGCTAATGGCGAAATAGTGAAACAGAATACAGGCTATCTCAATGAAGATGAGCTTCTTACATTCTTGAAATAAATAAACCCGTAAAGGAACTCGCTTACCTATGAAGTGGCGGCCTCAGCTGTCTTCACCACACTGAGCGGAATATCACCCACCAACGCAGCAACTTCACTAAAGCTACTCCAATAACTCCCAATAATTTTTTGTGATTTGGAAAGCATAAGCAGATCTACGAGAGCAGATTGAATGTCTTTTGGAGTATCTCTTTTTTGCCCTGCGGCAAAGTGAAAAAGCCTATCACCTATCATTTTCTTTAGGATTTTCGCCTCACCTTTATCATCAGTGCTTAGGTAGAACTTACATTCGGGTTCTTCTCGAATGATTTCACTTAGTGCAGAAAGGAAACCTGCCGTAGAACTGATATTTTTTGATTGTTCATTATCACCGCGTCTGATGTGAACTCCATAATAGGTATCAGTTCTCATCTCAGTGATTCTTCTACTTACTTCTTCAACAATTTTGGAACAAGGCTCAAAGCAACCCCATGTAATAGCATCACGATAAAATTGCTCGCAGGTGTCAACGTATATCTTATCTGCGTTCACTAAGCGGTGCAATAGTTTCTCGGGAAAGTCTCTTAGCGGTACAATATCGGCATCAGTCATTTGTAAATCAAAGTCTTGGTATCTGGTTTCCAAATCTTTGAGCCTCAGGCGATGTCCTAACTTATTCCACCACGGTATATACTTAAGCTCTATTATACGCAGTTCAGGAATCGGCTCAAACAGGTCAAAATAAGAACAATTTAGCTCATAATTATTGACCCAAAGCACTGTAACTTCCTGCTTCATTTTTTTAGCAAGTGCTACACAAGAAGTGAGCACTCTCATCTTATTGCCTAAGCCGCCATTTGCCTTTACAACTATTGATTTTCTCATATGAAGGGGTGGGCAATTTAGCCAATCATATTCAATATCAGTAGATCGTTCATCGAAAACACGTCTTTTGTGCCTAATCTGCAACACCTTCCATAAGACTAGGTGTAACGCTTTGGGGCTAATCAGGAAGGCTTGGTTAAGTGCGTTATTTTGAGACATTAAATTCTTACCTTTGCCAACTTTATTTGTACACCAAACACAATTCTATCAAATGGCTAAAGGCACTACATATCCTCAATATAAACAACTAGATGTTCCCAGTACCGAAAAAAAGGTACTGAAGTATTGGAAAGAGAATAATGTATTTGAGCAGAGTATTGAAAATCGCAGGGACAAGGACACATTTGTTTTTTATGAAGGTCCGCCATCTGCCAATGGAATGCCGGGTATACACCACGTGATTAGTCGGAGTATCAAAGATGTTTTTTGTCGATATAAAACCTTGCAAGGTTACAAAGTAGACCGTAAAGCAGGATGGGATACACACGGCTTACCGGTAGAGTTACAAGTAGAAAAGAGCTTAGGAATAACCAAAGAGGATATCGGCACCAAAATAAGTGTAGCAGACTATAATGCCGCCTGCCGAAAAGACGTACTTAAGTATAAAGATAAGTGGGACGAACTCACCGAAAAAATAGGATACTGGGTAGATTTAGATAACCCTTATGTTACTTATGAAAGAGATTACATAGAGTCGGTATGGAACCTACTGCAACGTTTGTATAAGAAGGGCTTTTTGTATAAAGGACATACTGTACAACCTTTTTCACCAGCAGCAGGCACAGGACTTAGCTCTCACGAGTTAAACCAACCAGGTACATACAGAAATGTAAAAGACACAACCATTGTTGCTCAGTTTAAGCTTAGTAATCCTGAAAAAGTGAAGTTAGACTTGGGCTGGGGAGACACCTTCTGTATCGCCTGGACCACCACCCCGTGGACCTTACCTAGTAATACAGCTTTGGGCATCGGCCCTAAGATAGATTACTCGATAATAAAAACATACAACCAATACACTCACGAGAAGATAACAGTGGTGATAGCGAGCAAGCTGTTAGCTAAATACTTCCCTGCAAAAAATGCTGAGTTGTCACTCGATGAATATGAAGCAGGTGCTAAAGCTATTCCTTTTGAAATCGTTATGGAAATGAAAGGTGCTGAACTCGTAGGTCAAAAGTACGACCAGCTTATGCCTTACCAACAGCCCGAAGACGGTAAAGCATTTGAACTGATTGCGGCCAATTTTGTGACTACAGAAGATGGTACTGGTATTGTACACCTTGCTCCAAGCTTTGGTAGCGACGATTATATGGTTGCGAAACAGAATGGCATTGGTTCCCTAACCTTGGTAGATAGACAAGGTAAATTCGTAGATGGCGTAGGCGAATTCTCAGGGATGTACGTCAAAAATTATAAAGACGATGATGAGTCGGCTGATGGCTACCAGAGTACCGATGTCAAAATAGCAATTAAGCTAAAGACCGATAACAAAGCTTTTAAGGTAGAGAAATATGAACATAGCTACCCCCACTGCTGGCGTACAGATAAGCCGATATTATATTACCCACTAGAAAGTTGGTTCATAAAAAGTACTGCGGTAAAGGATAGACTGATAGAACTAAACAAAACCATCAACTGGAAGCCTGCTAGCACAGGAGAAGGAAGATTTGGCAATTGGCTCGAGAATCTGGTTGATTGGAACTTGAGCCGCAGCAGATATTGGGGTACTCCTCTACCCATCTGGCGAACGGAAGATGGTGAGCAGGAAATCTGTATAGGTTCGGTAGCGGAGCTCAAAAGTGAGGTGGAAAAATCAGTAGCGGCTGGCTATATGCCGAGTAATACTATTGATGCTAACTTTGATCTTCACCGTCCGTTTATAGATGACGTTATATTGGTATCTGGTGACGGAAAACCAATGAAGAGAGAAACTGACCTGATAGATGTATGGTTTGACTCCGGTGCTATGCCTTATGCTCAATTGCATTATCCTTTTGAGAACAAAGAGAAAGTAGATGATAGAACACACTATCCGGCAGATTTCATTGCCGAAGGCGTAGACCAAACACGTGGTTGGTTCTTTACATTACACGCTATTGCTGTGATGCTCGAAGATTCAGTCGCCTACAAAACGGTAATAGCCAATGGACTAGTGCAAGACAAGTTTGGCAACAAAATGTCAAAGAGTAAAGGCAATACGATAGACCCTTTTATGGCAGTGGACAAGCACGGAGCCGATATTATCCGTTGGTATATGCTGAGTAATGCTTCACCATGGGACAACCTCAAGTTTGATATGCTTGGCCTAGAAGAAACGAAACGTAAATTCTTCGGCACATTACATAACACCTATGGATTCTATGCTCTATACGCCAATATAGATGAATTTACCAATAGCCAGGAGCAAGTAGCACTATGTAACCGAACAGAGCTAGATAGATGGGTTCTAAGTAAACTCAACTCACTCAGCAAGCTTGTAGAGGAAGCTATGGATGACTACGAGCCGACTAAGGCTACTCGTGCGATACAAAGCTACGTGATAGACGACCTTAGTAACTGGTATATCCGATTGAATAGACGTCGTTTTTGGAAAGGAGAAATGAGTGAGGATAAAATAGCCGCTTACCAAACGCTAGCCACTTGTCTTGACACTGTTGCTAAGCTAATGTGCAGCTTTAGCCCATTTTATTCCGATCAACTCTATCGTGACCTAAACTTCACAAGCGAATCTGTTCATTTGCAAGATTTTCCGAAGTATGATAGCACTTTGATTAACAACGAGTTAGAAGAGCAAATAGAGATTTCTCAATGCATCACATCCTTGATTTTACGAATTCGAAAATTAGAGAATGTAAAAGTAAGACAGCCACTCAGAAAAGCCATAGTACCTGCACTCAATGATGATTTTGCCGCAAACTTGAAAAAGGTTGAGGATGTTATCAAGTCGGAAGTAAACATCAAAGAAATTGAGATCATCAATCGAAACTCATCGGTTATCAAAAAATCAGCAAAGCCTAATTTCAAGGTCTTAGGAAGTAAAGTCGGCAAAGACATGAAAGCGGTAACGGGACCCATTTTTGCATTCACCAATGAGCAAATAGCTCTGCTAGAAAGTGGCAAAACGATAACCGTAAAAGCTAACGAGAATACCTATCAAATCAGTATAGATGATATCGAGATTAAAACTGCTGACATTCCTGGCTGGCAGATAATGAGTGACAGTCAATATACAGTAGCATTAGATTTAGAACTTACTGCTGAGCTAAGACAGGAAGGAATTGCAAGAGAGTTAGTCAACAAAATACAAAATTTAAGAAAAGACAAATCCTTTGAAATAACCGATAAAATCACCATACGACTTGTCAAAAACAGCTACATAAAGAACGCGGTAGAGGCATTTAATGAATATATTTGCGGAGAAGTATTAGCTGAAAGTTTAGTACTTACAGAGAACGTTGATAGCTCTGACACAATAGATATAGACCAACATACCATTAACATTAAACTATCAAAGTAACAACTATGGCCGAAACATTAAGATACAGCGATGCCGACTTAGCAGAATTCAAAGAAATTATTCTTAAGAAATTAGCATCTGCGAAAGAGGAATACGATTATTTACGTAACCAGATACAGAATAAAAACGGTACCGACGACACCGCCAGTGCATACGTAGCTATAGATGATGGAAGTGCCTCACAACAAAAAGAAAGTGTAGGTCAGCTTGCTAGTCGTCAACAGAAGTTTATCCATAATTTAGAGACGGCACTCGTTCGTATAGAAAACAAAACTTACGGTATATGCAAGGTGACTGGTAAGCTTATTAGCCGCGATAGACTGAAAGCTGTGCCACATACCACCCAAAGTATGGAAGCCAAGAAAAACCAATACAAGTAAATTATTTTGCACGCAACTACAGCGACACAAAAAAAACAACAAATACTAGTAGCTTCTGCTGTTGTGTTTGTTGTAATATTACTTGACCAGTGGCTTAAGTACTACATCAAGACTACCTTTACACTTGGTGAAAGTAGAATGATGATTCCCAATTGGTTTGAATTGCATTTTACCGAAAATCCAGGTATGGCTTATGGCTTAGAATTAGGTGGTAGTTGGGGAAAGATTGTGTTAACCTCTTTCCGTATCATCGCTTCCGTCATAATTGTATTCTATATTAAAAATTTAATAAAAGAAGGCAGCAAAACAATAATGATACTATTAGTTTCTCTCATTCTTGCAGGGGCACTTGGCAACATCATAGACAGTCTATTTTATGGTAAGGTATTTAGCAAGAGCACTTATCACACCGTAGCCTCTTTATTCCCAGCCGATGGCGGTTATGCTCCGCTATTTAGAGGTAAAGTAGTAGATATGCTGTACTTTCCACTTATAGATACTTTTTGGCCTGATTGGGTTCCTCAGTTCGGAGGGTCAAGATTCCAATTCTTTAGACCTGTATTCAATATTGCAGATGCAGCCATAAGTGTGGGTGTATTTACAATTATTCTGTTTCGTAAGAAGTTGTTAGTAAGTCATTAATAGATTAAATAATCGTAGGTGTACTACCTACTATTTAAATCATAAAGAGGAAGGTATTGGGCAACTCCGACTCATAGGACAAAAATCAGCCGCTAGTCTTATGGCAGAACTTAGTTTACCTTATAACGGATCCTCAGGCAGCTCTGCTGACGTGGAACCCACCGAAACTGAAGTCAAGAAAAAAGAATGTAAGTTTCTACGCTGGTGGCGAGACATTTGGAGTTAGACGACATCTATCTTCCATCCAATTCCTAACTTTCGTAAACCACTCATCATACTAGAGCGTTTAAGTGGCCACGCAGAGCTTATCGTATAAAACACATTATTGGGTTATACAAACCCCAAAAGTCAAAATGTGCCTATTTGTCCTCTTCTTTAGGGCCGAATACGGGTTTAAAGATAAAATATACGCCAACAAATATCACCAAGGTAATCAACACTTCTGAAACACCCCAAAACAATCCTGTAGCATCCGGGGCTCTATTCGTACTATCTGCTACTGCTTGTAATAACATCATATGATCCAAGATATCTATCTAGGCTCGTCGTCATTCTCAGAGAAAGAGTCTGGCTCAGCCTTAGGTGGCGTATTGAGTACCTTTCTAAAAAAATAAATGGCGAAGCCAATTATCAGCCCTTGGGCAACAATCATTAATATTAATGCTGATGTGTTCATTTCGTTCCTTCGTAATGTTATTAGTTTGATACTCTTCCTTCTCTATTTCGCTTGTTGTAGGCCACGTATACCAATATGCAAATAAACCCAAATAGAATTAGTAGCATTAACCTACCAATGTTTTTATAGAATACGGCATTGGTAAACTCGCCTTTGGCAATTACATCTCCGGCTTTCACCTTATCTCCTGCCTTTACAGTAACGCGTTGTCCTTTTTCGAATTCATACGTCTTACTATCTTCAAAAGTTTCCTCTATCATTTTACTTGCTACCTTATCATACTTCATACGCGTATTGGTAAATGCAAAGGTTACTGAGGTCTCTGTGACAGCTGAAGCTACCGCCTCAAAATCCTCCTCTGAGGCAAATTTTTCAGCATAATACTCATCAGCAAATGAGGAGTTGTTATAAGTGTTTTTATGCGTTAAGTTGTCGTATATATCAGGCAAACTTGAGAAGAATACAAAACCTAATAGCACAGGTGTTACATACTTCATTACAAACTTAAAGAATAGTGGTATCTTAATGTCTGATCCTCTATTGAGCTCATCCCACCCTTTGTTTATACCAAATATCCAAGAGAATAAGATTACCTCAAAAAATGCGAAGGCTACTAAACTTACGGTACCTGCCCAGTAATCATAATCATCAAATACGCCTTGCTTAAAAAAGAATACCGTAGGCAAACCAAGAATAAGTGCTAATAAACCAAAAGACCACGCTCCTTTATTACGTCCCCAGCCAAATTCATCTCGCATAAAGCCCATCCATGGTGTACCCATAGCTAACGAACTTGTGATACCCGCAAAGAACAATAAGCCAAACCACATAACTCCAGCACCCATGGCTAGAGCAGGGCCCCACTGCTGGAATAGGTAAGGCATCGTTTGGAAAGCCATACCAAAGCCAGCGTTATTGATCACCCAGTCTAAGCCCAAGTAACCTGCTGCTATAGGAACTACAACAGCACTTCCTAGTACAACCTCTACAAACTCATTCATAAATCCTGCCGAAACAGAATTTAATGCAATGTCATCTCTACTCTTCACATAAGCAGCGTAACAATGAATCGTACCCATACCTACAGAAAGGGTAAAGAACATCTGACCTGCCGCAGCAAGCCATACTTTAGGACTTAGCAGCGAATCATATTGCGGTGTCCATAAGAAGTTTATACCATCCAATGCATTAGCTAGCGGAAATGCTTCTGAAGCTCCGCTTGTACCTAGCGTAAGACCGCGTACAGCCAAAACTGCACCAAATAATATAAGAAGAGGCATCCCAATTTTGGCAGCCTTTTCTACTCCTCCTAAACCTTTAGATAAGATATAAGTATTTATTATCAAACAGATTACATAGAAGACAATGGCCTCATAAGGAATTCCTGTGGTGCTTTGGGTAACATCGGTATATGATGAGAAAAACTGGGCTACCTCCGCTTGAGACAATCCTTCAAACGTGCCAATCACCGAGTGGTACACGTAAGACATTGTCCATGACTCTATAAATGCATAGTATGATACAACAGCGATATTGGTAAATATTCCAAAAACACCAATGTACTTAAGCACTCGGCCCTTCACCATACTATCTAGTATATACGGTGTACTATGATTGCCAAAACGGCCTCCATATCTACCACTGGACCACTCTATGAAGAGTAATGGGATACCCATCAAAACGAAACATACCAAATACGGGATAATGAATGTACCGCCGCCATTTTGTACGGCTTGTACGGGGAAACGAAGGAAATTTCCAAGGCCAACGGCATTACCTGCCATAGCGAGAATAAGTCCTACCCTACTGCCCCACGATTCTGTTGATTTACTCATAAATAAATTAGGCTGCAATATGAGTATATTTTAAAGAAACCGCAAATTTTAAGTCAGTCTCTTTGCAGAATGATAATCGTGTGTCCTCTTTTGGGTATCAGTATTAATGATTCCTTCTTTGGTTAAAGTATCTATACGCACTTGACCGTGAGCGTGTATTATCTTACCGCCTGCCAAGGCCATTCCTACGTGACCCACTCGTTCATTTTTATCAAAGAAAACCAAATCTCCTTCGTTGATATCCTGAAACGTCACCGGCTTCCCTACTTTTTGCTGTTCAGATGCATCTCTAGGCAACTTAATATTCAGCACTTTGAACACTACTTGCATCAGACCGGAGCAGTCTATACCACTATAATGTCTACCGCCCCACAAATAGGGTGTCCCCATAAATTTCTTCGCCAAGTCAGGTGCATACAATCGTTCCAGTTTAACATCCGGCTCGTGCAACTCCGAACCCATACTGGAAAACAAGGGCGAATCGTAAATGTCGTTGTTCCAAGTCAGTTGTACAAACTGCTGAACGTGCCTCTTCTCTTTTGCTTTTATAAGATGGATACTCGACTCACTGAGCCAGCCTTGATATCCATCATAATCCATCTGAATCTTATACCAATCCTCCTGGCGAGAGAGTATGGTATATGTTTCGCCAAATAATAATTGACTCACCATTTCGGAACCACTGCGAGGTTCGCCACGCAAAGGGATTTGTGAGATGTGACAGATACCGTTTCTCACTGTGATATATTAAATATGAAGACGAGCCTTACGAGCCAATAATTGCTCTTCGGTCTCTTCCCTATCAGGATCTGGAACGCAGCAATCTACCGGACACACCGCCGCACATTGTGGTTCTTCGTGAAAACCCTTACACTCCGTACACTTATCAGGCACAATGTAATATACTTCATCAGATATAGGTTGCTGTATAGCTTCTACTGCTACCTCTTTTCCATCTTCTAAAGTGTACTTGCCAGAAACTCCCGTACCATCTTTCACCTTCCACTCCGCTCCTGCTTCGTATATAGCCGTATTCGGACATTCGGGTTCACACGCTCCACAATTTATACATTCATCTGTTATGATAATTGCCATACTGCAAAGGAAAACTTTTAAACCGAAAATAACCACCTTGGTTTTGTTGATTTTACGGCATAGTGTCCAATATTGCTCCTACCTGTTTGGGATTAAGATATTCGCTATCTTGTTGGTTGATTTTGCCTAGCCAGAATTCAAAGTTGATTTTATCCTTTTGCAATGCATAAAAATTCAAAAACGTAGACCAAACTGCTAAGTTATCGGGCTCATGTTTCAGTGCCTTTAGCATTAATGGCATTGCTTTTTGATAATAACCACGCTTAATCATAGCCTTTGCTAAATCATTATGGATTAAACCATCACTCGGAAACTCCTCTATAAGTTCATTGCCTAAACGTATAGCTTTTTCAATATCACTGCCATTGGCATACGCTTTTAGTAATTCACCAGCTATGCTCCTATTTGTGCGATCTGTCTGATATGCTTTTTCGAGATGATACAAACCCAAGCTAGCCTGATTGAGCTTTGAGTAACTTGTACCTAACATAAAATTTTCCCAACCGTCTAACGCCTCTCCCTCCAGGTTTAGTTGCGTGGCGGCAGCGTAGTCTTCGTTCAGGTAATGATATTTTAGCCACAGTTTTGGGAAGTGGTGTTTAGCCAATAGCTCTCTAGCCTTATTCAGGTAAAAAGGATTTTTGTCAAATTTTTCCCAATATTCCAAATACGCCTGGATCTCCGTTTCTATCTTAGGCGAGGGATTATTTACCGCATATAACCCTACTAATTGTTGCATTTGCTCCACATCTGCCTTACGCTGAGGTACTCGGATATAATGGTCGTGAACACTCACGTGTGGGATGTCTTCCGAACCACTAGGTGGCATATGGCATTTCACGCAATTATTGTCCTCAGCTGTCAGTAGGCTGGGTGTTTCTGTGCAGCCTTTGTCCGCGTGGCAGGTTTTGCACGTAGTGTTGTAAACTTCGGTTCCAGTCATTTTTACACTCACATGTGGATTGTGACACGATATGCATGTAAATCCTAGCTCGTCCTTATTGCCTTGGATAAAACACTCACTCATCTGAAATCGCTGCGAATGGTTAGCCATATCAAATGATGTATTGCCGCCTTCATACTCTGGCAGGTATATTTCGAATACATCACTCAAGATCATCCCTGGCTTAAAGTCTGTGAATTTTTTGCCCTCCTTAAGCACATTCAGACCTTGCAGATGGCATCGCTGGCATAGGTCTATCTGTCGTTCCCAAGTAAGCTTGCGTGGATTTACGATAGTAGGATCTATTTCTTTGGTTACATCTACGCCTTCTCCCTTGACCCGTTGATTTACGTGTAGCTCTCCTGGCCCGTGACATCGCTCACAGTCTATCCCCTTCCCTATTTCAGTAAATTTAAAATCAGAATCATCCTCTAGCTTGGGCATTGCATTATGGCAGCTGATACATTCAGAATTGAGAATTCGGCTGAATCGTGAGTTGTTTCCGTTCTCAAATCCAGGGGCCAAATCCCACTTCTGTTCCTGTACATAAAAAGTAATAGGTGCTTGAAAGATGTAGCCATTATGTGTAAATAAATGGGAATTGGTATGTTGTCCGCTACCCACTACATAGTCTATATGTACGTTAAGTAAGTGCGTGGTATCACCATTGGCAAGGCGATATTCTTTTATAAATAGCTTATCGCCTTGCCAATTAGGTTGATAATATAAATCATTGGCCGTATCGTATACCTGATGTTGTGTACCAAAAAGTGCGGATGATTTTTGCCGGGTGGCACTATCGAAGGATAGACCCATACCCGTATGTACAAAGGTGCTATGCTTATCGGAATGACATGTAGCACATGTCTCCATCCCAACGTATGCTACATCTTCTGAATGATTGAGATAGGTGAATGATTGTGCATTGGGTTGCGAACAAGAATATACCGCTAGTAAGAGTATAAAAAGAATACTCGCTAGTATGGCAACCGACTTAGGTTTGCTTATCGTATTTATGAGAACTTGGCTTGCCAATCGAGCATACCTCCGAGGAGATTTCTTACATTTTTAAATCCTTGTTGTACCATAAATGCTTTGGCAGCGGCACTTCTAGCTCCCGCCTTGCAATGTACTACGACTTCCTTATCCATCCACTCATCATCTATATCATCTATCGCTCCTTGCAATGTTCCGAGCGGTATAAGTTTACCATTGATATTAAACTCACTGTACTCCCATTCTTCTCTTACATCTATGAGCAAAAAATCTTCTTTGTTGTCTATCTTTTGCTTGAGCTCTTCTACTGTGATATCCTTCATTTCTGTTCGATGTCTTATTAAGGTGCAATTATACTAATTCGGGAAGTGAATTGTTCACCGGCATTATTCGTAAGTTTTATAAAGTACGTTCCGCTTTGCACTTCTGCTACATTTAAGCTTGATACGTTTTGTGCAAAAAGTACTTCTTGACCCTGCATATTTAGTAATCGCACGTCATCAAAGGTTTTGCCAAAGTTTACAACTGTTTTGGCTGGATTAGGATATACCAGTGGCGTTGCAAATGATTTCTCAAAATCAAAAACCCCGGCATACAGCTCTCTTGAACTACCAAAATGTGGTCGCATCATAAGCGTGCCATCTGGCACATCATTGCTCCATTGGCCAAATATTTTAGCGAATAAATTGGGGTTTTTACGTTGAGGATTTTGTGTATTACCGTAATTCATATCCCATCCTACATTTAGATTGAACATAGAACCTTGCCACCACCCGATGTAATATTTGCCAGGCGATAATACCAATGTGGTATCTAGCGGAAATGGAGTAAATGTTCTCACACCATTGGCTATGCTATAGGTAGGAGTCATTTCTTCTGATTCATAGATGATAGAATCACCTTCCCCTCCATTTACACCAGAAAGCTCTTTCCATATGCGATACTTGAATTTGTTACGCGACACATCAAAAACAGCTTGATTGAAGTAAGTTGCGATAGCATACAACGTATCACTTTTTACCACATCAAAACCATAGGCTATCTCTCCTTCTATATTGCTGGGATTTGTATTTTGGTCAAAACCAAAACCCCTTTCTGCACTCCCATCATCATAAGCGTAATAGTCGTGTAGCGTTTGCGTAAATTGTATCGTATCATTCACACGTATATCATTAGGAATTCCTTGTTCGGTTACTTCTACCAGTCTCTTTACTTCTACCTCGCCTGTATTGGCAATATTCGAAATATCATACGCCGCTAAATTTCGTTGCTTTTTACCTTCAGCCAAATGATTATTTGAATTAGCCGCAAATAAAGTATTTGCTCGTTGCACCCCATTCGCAAAGGCTTCGTGCCTTACTTGCAGACGTTTGTCTACACCGGCCAAGTTAGAAATCCAAAACTTAACAGAATCAGCCATAAACGTAGATGGACTCGTACTAAAATGCTCGTAAGGCATTGCCCAATAGGTCTGGAGCAGTGAGGTGGGTGTAGATTGGATAGCATAGTCATCGTGAGTTTGAACAGCTCTATCTCGGTCCTTATCCAGCAGCACGTAATCAATGTGCCAATGGTTGGCATTTGCTACCTGACGTGTGTGCGTAGTAAACATAAACTGAAATCCTTTGTGCAGATAGTTAGGGTCCAAAATAGGTACTAACACCTGCTCGAAATCTTGACTCTCGGGGACACCCGTTTTGCTCCACACGCTAAACCAGAGACCGTTTGCTGCTTTGAACCAGAGCATGATTTTATCTTCCGCATTGAGATGATATCCATTCCCATTGGGTTGATAGTAAAAACTTAAAATTAGGGAATCAGCAACGGTATAAGGAGTTCCTGCTTCTTCTTCTAAATTGACTGGCTGACTTATGAGGCTATCACCTGCTCCTATGAAGTCTTTGTTGATGGTATTGTTATACGGCAGCCCTTGTGCATTGAGTACATCAAAAGTGGCTACGTTAAGCGTAGGTGGGAATATCGGAAACTGATTATTCACATATACTTGATTATTGAGCCATTTGCTACTATCAGGATAAAGTGTGCTCGTAGAAAAATCGTCAAAAAAAGGTAGGCTCAATGTATCTCGTGTGCCAAACTTATACTTAGCAGTAGGTTGGAAAACGTAATCAGGATTAGCGTGATGAAACGCCTCCAAGCTGGCATTACGCTCTAGAGGATAGGTGGCAACTTGGGCTAAGGCCACGTTACCAAGCAGCACGATCAGCCATGACAACGCAGTAGATTTAAGCATAAGCAAACAACGCAGTTTTATTCTCATTTAGTGTCATTAAAGGTTCAATTATCAGATGCAGAAAGGGCAATTGAGTCCGACTCATAATAATCTGATGAAATACCAATAACCAAATCGACGGTAGAATTTCGCTCGATTAACGTTTTGGGTGCAATTTCATTAGATGTTCCAGAATAGTACTGTGCCAAAACCGGTTCGTCACTTTTGGTACGCACACTCTCATTTATTTCCTTTATAATCTTACCTACCTTGAGATGTTTACGTATCAACATATTTTTTGCTTGAGTTAGGGAGGTTTTACCCGCAAGATCTGGCACTTCTACCATAGGCACTTTACTGGTATTGACAACCAGATACACCTTCCGTCCTGTCTTCACCATTAATCCGGCATCCGGATTTTGATTGATCACCGCATTTTTTCGAGCTCCATCTTTGTACACCGTATCCGTCACTACACCTTCTAACCCAGCATCTCTCAAAGCACGAAGGGCGGTTCGTGCATTCTCTCCTTCCATATTTTGCACTTCTATCAACTCACTATTATGCTTGGTATATATATCGAGATACCAGAGTGTGCCTACTGCCAATACCGCGACTATCGCTCCCATTATCCCTAAGTGGATTAGTATTCTTTTCATTGTTCCTTGAATAACGCTCATTTAAGCACGCAATATACTATAGCTTAATTAAGTTGTTTCTTCTTTGTAGGTGTAGAAGAGTATTTTTTTAGAAGCTTCCTTTTCAATTTTGGTATCCGTATAAAATCGAAGGATCGAGTGTATTATTTTGAATACAATTGTTCATCTCAAATATTTGTCTTCCATCATTGCGATTTAATTATCTTTAAATATACATTTATCTCACTATCAGTTAATTAAAAATAATTCATGTACAGTCTTTAAAAAATAACACGAATTAATGACCCTCACATTTGGTATGGAATGATACTTGAACTTATACTCGCAGTTACAATTACCAACAAATGAAAAAAATATTT
>JABIUV010000036.1 GCA_018700895.1 Bacteroidota bacterium | reverse complement strand
TAATTTTCATTTCATAAAATTAAATACCCACCATATTCAAACAAATATGAGAAACTATTTCGCTGTGGCTATACTTTGCTGTATAGGTACATATTCGTATTCTCAGATTACGTTACGTGGTCAGGTGCTAGATAGTGCCACCCAAGAACCACTTAGCCTTCCTGTGATAAAAATTGCCAATTTTGGCTCCGTAGCTGATGATGAAGGCTATTTCAGAATAGACGAACTGCCTAAAGGGACACACGTACTTAAAGTTAGCCACGTAGGTTGCGACACTAAGTTAGTTCCAATTCTGTTACAAAAGGACACTACTATCACCATATACCTTCCGCACCATGACCACAGTTTTGAGGAGGTAATTCATTATGGACACCAGGGAAACAGTGAACCCTCAGCACGTCTTACTCACCTTATCAGCACACAGAAACTAGAACACCTTGCAGCTACCAGCTTAGGTGACGCATTGCAAAATGTGAATGGTGTTGGCTTTCTGAAAACAGGAACAACCATCGCCAAGCCTATCATAAACGGAATGCACAGTAATCGCATATCGGTAATCAATGATGATAGCAAACAAGAAGGACAACAATGGGGTAGCGAGCACTCACCCGAGATAGACCCACTGAGTTCCGGTAGTATAGAACTCATAAAAGGAGCATCTACCTTACGCTACGGCGGAGATGCTATGGGTGGTGTGATACGCATACTTCCAGCTACATTTGACGATAGTACTTATACTCGCTTATCGCTTCTTGCCAAAGGCGAGAGTAATACTCAAGGAGGACAAATAGGTCTGAAAATAGAGAACCACAATAATAGTCTTGGTTTGGATCAGCGATTTGTAGTAAATGCCAAACGCCACGGTGATGGACGTACACCTAAGTACACACTCAGTAATACCGCGTTTGCCCAATTGAGCGGTTCGCACTTGGCTCATTTTAAAACGAAAAGAAGTGAATTATCACTAAACACCACGGCATTTGTACAGCAACTTGGCATCTTAGCTGCAGCACACATAGGCAATGTAACCGACCTCAACAGAGCTTTAGTTAGCGACACACCCTTGGTCACACGACCATTTACATATACCATAAGTACTCCATCACAACGCATACAGCACTATGCTACAAAGTTAAAATGGCAATATGAGCACGATATACTGGGCAGCTTGATTGCTAGCTATACCTTACAAATCAACAATCGTGAAGAATTTGATAATCACCGTGGCGGTACCGATGCGGCCTTAGACCTCAACCTCACTACCCAACAACTAAATATACTCATAGACAGACACGTAGACCAATTACGCTGGCAGTATGGCCTAATGGGCGAGCAGCAAGAAAATATTTTTGGCGGTCGCTATTTCATACCCAACTACCGCAGGTACAAAGGCGGAGCATTCGGCATAGCTACGCTGGAGGAGGACCACTACCTTATAGAAGCCGGCGTACGATACGATATTCAGAATACGAATACTTATCGCTATGTGGACGGTGTGATAAAGAACGATCAGTTTGACTACCGAGGCATAAGTGCTAACATAAGTGGGTGGCGTAGCTTAAGCGAAGATTTGAAAGTACACCTTTCTGTTGCCACACGCTTTCGTAGTCCTGATATTAATGAGTTATTTAGTGATGGATTGCATCACGGATCAGCGGCTCTGGAGTTTGGTGACTTGAGCCTAGAGCAAGAACGCTCGTATGATATTAACGGGGGCATAAACTATAATCACAACAGACTGCGATTACAAGCAGAACCGTATTTTCACTATTTCCAAAACTACATCTACCTACAACCCAGCGGCGAAACCCAATTGAGCATTAGAGGTGCATTTCCTGTATTTCGCTACGTACAGACCGATGCTACCTACGCGGGTGTTGATATAGATGCACGCTATCGCCTTACCGCCCAATGGATAGCTGAAGCACAGGTGTCTTTACTTTATGTCAATGATGTTAAGCATAACGAATTTATTTACGGAATACCCGCCCAACGACTAAGCGGGAAACTCAAATATAACTTTGCTCATATTTTAGGTTTCAAAAATGGCTATTGGTGGATACGCCCAAGCTATACTGCACAACAAAACAGAGTTGAACCTCAGCAAGATTTTACCGAAACACCAAATGCCTATATTTTGCTTGACACCGAAATGGGTGCTCAATATAAGGATACACCACTACACATTAGACTTGGGGTAAACAATATACTAAACACCTCATACAGAGACTATATGAACAGGTACAGATACTTTGCCGACGACCTCGGTATCAATTTTCACATAACTTTTAATTATACATTTTAATAAAACACACATGAAACATTTATCAATCAACAAAACAATCTTAGCTCTTTTCGTACTAAGCTTATTCGCTTTTTCATCTTGTAAGGATGATGACGTAATCACTCCAGAAGACCCCAATGAGGAAGAACTCATTACTTCAGTAGAGCTTACATTTACCAGTGCTTTTGACAGCTCAATTGTCAAAACTTTCAAATTTGCGGATCCAGACGGCGACGGTGGTGAAGCCCCTACTCAAACGGATACGATAAGTCTAAATGCGAATACCAACTATTACTTGGCGGTACGATTTTTAGATGAAAGCACTTTGAATGTAGAAGACATCACAGAAGAGGTGCAAGAAGAAGCTGATGAGCACATGGTATGTTATACCACCGATGCGGGCACTAGCCTAACTATCACTGACAAAGATAATAACGGACTTGACCTGGGACTAGCGGCACTTGTAGCTACTTCGGAAGCTGCAACAGGGACGTTTAGCATAAGCCTAAAGCACCAACCTGACGTAAAAGACGGCAGCTGCAATGTAGGAGAAACAGATGTAGAGGTGGACTTCGTTCTTAAAGTAGAATAATAAATTCCTCACCTAAAATGTAAAATGGGCTTCTCTCTTATAGGATGGAAGCCTTTTTTAGTTCGCAAGTTTTCGTTGAGCCATACCCGCTCTAATGCAGGCAAATCATACACAAACGTGGGAAATACTTCAAACTGATTGCCGTGTATTTCTAGCGAGGTAAGCTTTGTGAGGTTCTGCATTCCAGTAGGAAAAGCAGTGAGCTTGTTACTTCCGATATACAGCGATTGAATATTTACCAAGTCAGCTACCGACGGATAACTGGTCAATGCATTATTGTAGGTACTAAGATAGGTTAAGTTGACTAACTGAGATACTCCACTAGGAAGTGTGGTTAACTGGTTATTATTCACCGCTAAGGATGTGAGTTGAGTCATTTGCTCTATACTGTCGGGCAACGTAGTTAGTTCATTTTCCGATAGGTTGAGCCTACTTAGGCTATCTAAGAATTTAAATACAATATAGTTAATTACCTCAACATTCTCAAGCTGAATAAACCTTGATTATACTCCTCCCTTCCTATGGCGGCAAGTAACAGGGCTATGAATGAAAGTTTTATCATTGGTTACAAAGATGCCAATAATTCAACGACTCGATATTTTGATCAAGCTATCAGTGTATGCATAGAAAAGAATTAGACTGCTCAATAGTCAGAAGTGATTCCAAGCAAGGTAAATAATAAATTGGCAATTGAATGGAGCCGTGCAGTTATGGGTTAGATAATAAATGACCATATACCCTAATACCTTGGCATTGCATAAAAAAGTCTATCTCCTTCTTCATCACACATTCTTTGTGTAACGCTTTTGCAGGACCGAATAAGAGACACAAAAAAAGGGACTTCAAACAAATGAAGACCCTTCTTGTATTATTTTATCTGTTAATAAATTACAACCGTTTTAAGGCGGTGATTATTTTGTATTTATCGCTCTCTGAAGTTGAAATCATAGAATTAAAATCTGAATCCTCCTCATCGAAACCCTCGTCTAACTCTTCATTCTCCATCTCTACAGGTAGATACTTCCAAGTAATTTCAAAGGTATCATCGATGTAGTCCTCTAATGAGAGGTCATAATCTAAATCCTCAGATACCTGGTCAAACACTATAATTTTGTTTTCAGCATCCTTGAATAAGTACTGATAATCATCATTAAAACCTAAAAAAGTTGCTTGTACAGTATATGTTTCGGGAGGCACAGTTGTCTGTGGAAAAATCCAAGAGACACATACCGCTGCAAACGCAATTAAAACTATATTTCTCATTGCATAAAAATCTAAATTAAATGAAATAATCGTTATCGTCCTCGTAATCCAGGTAATAGAAATCATCCATATCACTCTCCGTTATCAGATTTTCTTCATAATCCCATAAGTCCTTCTTAGAGGACTTTCTTCGGTTAGATTGATTACCACTAATTTGCTTTTGTGATGGATCTGTCTCCTTGAGACTTCCCATTGCGTTTCTATAAAACATATTTTCAATACATTATCAATGCAAATATGTGATTGCTTAATATTATTTTCGTTATTAACTTATAAAATACGTAAATATTACTGCTAAGTTTAATAATAAAAGAAAATAATATGAAAATAGATGCCACAGATGCTAAAATCCTTAAATACCTCCAAAAAGATGCAAAGGTGACCATAAAACAAATGGCCGACTGGCTGCACCTTACCCCCACACCTGTATATGAGCGAATAAAGCGACTAGAGAAGAACGGAGTGATAAAAAACTATGTGGCCATTATCAACCCTAAATCCGTAGACCGTGCCATTTTGGTAGTCGTCAATATTTCGATGAATAACCATGCCTTAGATGTGAGAGAGCGTTTTATAATGGCGTTATCTAAGTTCACTGAAATACAGGAACTACTCAACACTGCTGGCACATATGACTACATAGCGAAAGGAAGGTTCTCAGGCATAGAACACTATCGTGAGTTTTTGGTTAACAAACTCTCTACCATAGACGGAATCAAGGATATAGACAGCCATATAGTCCTAAAAGAGATTAAAAACACAACAGCTATTAATTTCTAGGCCACCACTAGTTACGTATCGCACAATAGTAGTTAGTCACCGCTGTTGCAGTATCCTCTTCACTGACCAAGTGTATGCGACGTATATAAAAACACGGCTAGTTGTTCGTGTCCTCACGAACGTGAATAACGAACAAAGCAAATATTCGTGGGGACACGAACGGATACACCAAACACCACCAATTAACTATTTAACTCCCTTATCCAAAACTCAAGCGTATCTTCTCTACCTCATCTGCCCATACCTTATCGCCATCGCTAATATCTGCTATGGATTTTACTTTGGCTACAAGGTCTTCTAACACTTGTGATGATTGGAGTGGTCGGCGAAATTCTAATCCTTTGCTCGCCGTGAGGAGTTCTATCGCTTGTATACGTTCTACGTTTTCTATCACCCGCAGACACTTGGTCGCGGCATTAGCTCCCATACTCACGTGGTCTTCTTGTCCGTTGCTACTTTCTATGCTATCTACGCTGCTCGGTGTACACAGTTGCTTATTCTGACTCACGATGCTGGCAGCCGTATATTGTGCAATCATTAGCCCACTCTCTAATCCTGGATTCGCCGTTAAGAAAGCGGGAAGACCTCGTTTACCTTCTACCAGTCTATAGATTCTACGTTCGGCTATGCTGCCAATTTCTGCTATTGCAATAGCAAGATAGTCAAGTTGTAGGGCTAACGGCTGCCCATGGAAATTACCCGCACTCAGTACTAAGTCCTCATCAGGAAATACGTTTGGATTATCGGTTACGGAGTTTATTTCGGTCTCAAACACGGCAGACACGTGGTCTACAGCATCCTTGCTGGCTCCGTGTACTTGTGGCACACATCTGAAACTGTAAGGGTCTTGTACATGCACTTTTTCTTGAGCAAGAATCTCACTTCCCTGCAAGTGGCTTAGTACGGCCTTGGCGGTTGCCAATTGTCCTTTGTGTGGCCTTATCTGATGGCTGTATGCTAAAAATGGCTCCTGACGACCATCATACGCTTCTATACATAAGGCAGCAAGCAAATCAGCTCTTTTGAGAATATCCTTGGCCTTGAACAAGCAGTGCAATCCATACGCCTGCATAAACTGTGTACCATTGATAAGAGCAAGTCCTTCCTTTGGTCCCAGTTGAAGATTAGAAGGCTGAGGCTTTACTTTTTTTGCTTCAGCAAAAGAACCTAGACTTTGACTTGAATTTAAGCTTAAACTTGTGTTCCACACCTCTCCTTCTCCGATGAGCGGCAATGCCAAATGACTGAGCGGGGCTAAATCTCCACTTGCTCCCAAACTGCCTAGTTCGTATACGATAGGAATGATATCGTTATTATAAAATTCTAATAATTTTTCTACCGTGGCCAATTGTACCCCACTGTGTCCGTAGCTCAAGCTTTGAGCTTTGAGCAGTAACATCAGTTTTATAATTTTTTTGGGTACATAAGCCCCTGCTCCACAAGCGTGTGAACGCAATAAGTTAATTTGGAGCTGAGAGAGGTCTTTGCTATCTATCTCCGTATTGCACAGCGAACCAAAGCCCGTATTCACACCATAGATAGGTGGACCATCTTGTTTCACCTTGTCTAGTAAGTACTTATGACACTTTTCAATATTTGCCTTGGCGGTGTCTGACAGAGTCACCTGCTCACCTGAGGCTGCGATTTGTTGAATATCTTCTAGGGTATGATGTTCGGCTAGTTGCATGGGTTTGCGAAGTTATGCCAAATATAGATTCAAACCGAGAGCAAGTTGATTTGCAAAAAAACATAGACCGAAATCTGAGACTTAAACCCACTTTATGTAATAGAAGTTGTTAAAAAAGCCTATCTCGCTATTTCGCCAAACTCCACACATTTTATGTAAGCCATCTTGATGCCGTTTTCATGAAATACACGTTTTACCATTTCGTTGGTGTCATAGTGTACGTCCCAAAAATTGCACGATTCTGTATAAGGGCGTATGGAGAACCTGATATTGTGCGAGTCAAACTACCGAATCCCAACTTCCGGAGCTGGGTAAGTGAGTACTCCGTTTATATCTTTTAGTCCGGCAAGTAGCAGCTCTTTTACCTTCGGATAATCTTCATTATACGGTAACCAAGCTGAGAGTCCTATACGGATGTTCCCTTTTATAGAGTAGTTGGGTACTATACCTTCTATTACTTGCCCATTGGGAATTACAAGTACCTTTTTACTGGGAGTACGCACAATCGTATGAATTTAAAATCTGTGCTTAGGCATTTCTACTCTCCAATGCCAGTTTTGTAATAACGGCTTTGGTATTTTCAGGAAAATCACCTTTCATCATCCAGTCATAATACCCGCGATTTTCTCTGAAAACATCTACTACTTTTTGGCCCTTATATTTACCAAAATTAAATAATGCTTCGCCATTCTCTCCGCGTTTTATTCTGCGTGCAAAATCAAAAAACTCGCTCTCACCACTGAATGAATTTAAAAAATCGATATGCCCCTCTAGTTCATCATAGTGCTCTACTTGTGCCTTTATTATTTCCCACGTGGCCACCGTATCGGCCTTAGCACTGTGTGCATTAATGAGCTCTTTGCCGCAGTACTTTTGGTAAGCCGCCCCGAGGTTACGGGGTTCCATTTTATGAAAAATACGCTGTGCATCTATAAATTTTCTATTGGTATCAAAAGATACACCAGCTCTATAAAACTCCTCTGCTAGCATCGGAAAATCAAAACGGTTGCTATTAAATCCACCAAAATCACAATCTCCCAAAAAGGTATTCAACTCTTTAGCAAATGCCGCAAACGAAGGCTTATCCACCACATCTTTGTCCCAAATACCGTGTATAGCCGAAACCTGCGGAGGAATAGGAATGCCTGGGTTTAGTACTTGGTGCAGATGCTCCTCGCTCCCATCAGGTTGTATTTTGATGCAGTATATCTCTACTATTCTGTCGGTGGCTATCTGCACTCCTGTAGTCTCCAAATCAAAAACTACCAGTGGTTTGGTCAATGTAATATTCACAAAAACAAAAATAGATGTAGTACCGAGACTATCTACATCAGGCATTCCCCATATTGTCCACTACTTGTAACCTATTATGTTCTGTGCATCCTTCTAAATCACTTATTACATCTATCCTCCTAAATCATCTACCTTTGATGATATGAAATTAGGAGCATTTTCGGTAAGTCTGAGTGTAAAAGATCTGAAGGCATCTATTGCCTTTTACAAAAAATTAGGGTTCAAGGAGTTTTCGGGCGATTTTGAGAAAAACTACGTCATCATGAAAAATCAGAATACACTGATTGGATTGTTTCAAGGAATGTTTGAGGGAAACTTGCTGACCTTCAATCCGGGATGGGATCAAGCCGCCAAAGAGCTTGATAGTTTTGATGATGTGCGAGAAATACAGCAGGAACTCAAAAAACAAAAAGTATCTATACCGGTACAAGCAGACGAGACCACTACAGGGCCTGCCAGTTTTGTGATAACCGACCCCGATGGCAATGCCATACTCATAGACCAGCATAGATAATAGAGGTTGCAAAAATATTTGCGTCGCTGCTCCACCTACTTTGCCAAAGATCCCAAGCAACTGTTTTTGGTTGATGCTCTAGGAGCAGCACTTTCTGCCGTGTTGCTGGGAGTAGTTTTGGTGAATTACGAGCCCATTTTTGGTATCCCGAGCGATAGTCTTTCCTTGCTAGCTGCGGTGCCGTATTTCATTACGGTGTATGATGTAGTGTGCTACTTCGCCTTAACTATCAACTACACGCCCTATCTCAAAATTATCGCCGTAGCCAATGCCGCCTATTGCGTACTCTCACTCACAGTCGCTTACCACGACCGCTACACATCCATCCCTTGGGTTGGGCATACCTGCTCATAGAAATAGCCATAGTACTTCGGATTGCTTGGGAAGAGTGGAGGATGGAAAAAAAAATACACCTTACGTTTGGGTTGTTTTAGCAGTCTTAATCAATGTCTAATTTCTACTCTTTTTGTTTAGAAGTTTAAGATGGGCTTTGATATATATGAAGCTCCAAGGGTCGCTCGGTTTCTTTACAGCAATGGGAAAGAAAGAGAAAGAGCAAAAAAACCTTCATCCACCTCAAACATATCAATCCGTGTGATAGACCCTAATAAGCATCACCGCTCAAGGATATCGCATAGCGAGATTGGGAGAAGTGTTTGGGATGTAGGGGTTAAAAATACTAGAATCGATGCAACGTTTCCAATGCCTAGATGGTCTTACCAATGAGAGCATATAAAAAGACTGAGTTATTCGCGGGTTCGAATCCCGTTATCTCCACGATTAAGAGGACTCTCTACTGGGAATGAGGCCGGAGTCTTAGGCAGCTCACTGAAATTAGATTAAAGGAAGCACTTTGGTGTTTCCTTTTTTTGTTTAAACACTACTTCAGATGCGGTTGTCAATAAAATATCTAAAAGTATCGAATAGCCAATACCGATAGATTACTATTTTTATGTGGGGTACAGCACGCATTTGGCACGCAGTACGAATACCATCTATCAACATTACTCAAATTACAAAATCTGGCTCCTTGTGCACTGCACTGTTCCGAAGTCCAAAAAGTGTTTTTAAGATACGTACCACCTATACCATTTTGAACCAAGTTATCGAATACTTGGCCTAACTCTCCTCCAGTTGGCAGATACCAATCTGAATATCCATTACGTACTAGATTATAACATCTGCTTGCCGCACTAGAAGTAGTGTTACAACTTTGAGCCATTATTTGCTCTGTAAGTTCTTTTCCGTTAGTACCTGTGAGCGATAAGTTAGTGCCATAACAACCCCAACTAGAACCCATAGTATAGTCTTTTATGCAGATAATACCATGCACCGTATCAGCATCATACCCTGCATCTCCTGGCTCCAAAATATATGATATATACCCACCTTGATACTCCTGCCCTACGCAAAGCCCGTCTACACATTTCAAGGTACTGAAACTCATCTCTGGTCCGTAGCCTATACCTGCATCATTTATAGCAAATGCACGTGCATTATAATCTGTACCTGGCTGTAAATCTAAAAGCTTAGTAGCAAAATAATCGCCTAGAATGCTGGTAAAATATATCATTGTATCTGCTCGTCCGGCTCTACTCAACACTATCCCTTTAGCAGTAACATTGCAGCCGCCGTCACTGAAAACTACACTTTTCATATAGGCACTATCAGCATACATCGTTATCCTCTGCAAAGCACCAACAGTAGGAACATCACACGTCTTAAATGATTTCGTGTTACCATATTTCACCTCAAAAGAATCATTCATAGCAAATGCTCTAAAGTAATAGGTAGTATTAGAATCCAAATCAGCTATAAGCAGAGAAAAAGCTCCTGTATCATTGGTGCTTATTACGGTATCTGAATGAATACCCACTGAAGTATTCTTACTGTAGCAGATTCCTCTCAACGTTATAGGTGCTCCATCACTACTAATCACATGTCCGCCTAACGTAGCAGATTTACCACCCGCTTCTATTACCTCATAGGTTTCTACCTCTGGGTATGCAGGAGCCATCACTATAGACATTGTATCCCCATATATTATACCGGCTTGGCTTATAGTATAAGCTCTCAGATGATAACGTGTATTAGAAACCAGTTGAAATGGCTGTCCAAACCAATCGGTATACCAGGCCTCAAATTCGCTTACGCTACTTCTGGCAAATCTTTTGTTTTCTTCTGCTGTAGGATACTGATCTACTCCTAGAGCCAAACCTATTTCTGTAATATTAAGCCCCTTATCATCTAGCACTGTTCCGCGTATAGTATAATAAGTAGGCTTTATATCTTTTATTTCAAGGATTTTCACCACGGGCCATTCGTACGTAGTTACGGTATATGCATTGCCATAGGCAGTACCAGCTATATTGGTAGCGTATGCACGCACAAAGTAGGTAGTATTAGCCATCAGACCTGTAGCCATACTACTATATACTCCTGCACCAGAACCATCTACGGTAAACGAATTGTTGATAGTAGGCGTAACTCCACTCGCCCAGCATATACCTCTTGCTACTACCGCAGAGCCTCCGTCAGAAGTAACTTCTCCACCACCATTTACCGAATACCCCGTAGTATCCGAGAGTACAGCAGAGATAACCGTAGGCAGGTCTCCAGCTGGACTTAGTGTACTAAAGGTAAGTTCATTGCCATAGGCCGTACCATATGAGTTGGTAGCATACGCTCTAATGTAGTACGTAGTATTAGATATCAATGGTAGCATACTACTAGTATATGAGCCAATTGCTAGGCCATCTGTGGTATGATTGTCTGCCAAAGTTGGAGACATATGCGTACTCCAGCAGATACCTCGCTGTAGTATAGTATCTGCTCCCATACTACTAATATTACCTCCAGCTACTGCCGAAAAACTCGTAATGTTTTGAGCTGCGGTAGTGGTGAGTACAGGCAGATTAGCCTGCACAGGTACAGTATAGGTTATACTGTCTATGCTATTGGTGGCTATAGAAAGTACATTCAGATTTGACTGAAAAATTTTCTGAAAAGTAACTCCTCCATTGGTATTGAAACGCGAACTATCTACCGATGCCATAGGAATATGCAACTGAGTTCCATTGCTTTGGTAAACATTGATAAGCGTTTGTCCAGATACTACAGCGGGCCAGCGGGGGCGTGAATGTTTGTGTCGTTACAAAATCAGCAAGAGTGCTTGCATCGATTGCGGCAATTTTGTTAGACACAAGCAGAGAACGTGGAAGCATTGTTCTGACTAGCTTTTTGTTTCTTTTCAGCAATGGAAAAGAAAAGAAAAAAAAGAGCTAAATATAAAGGCAAGTTATGATTACTTCGTCTAACCCTTAGACTCCGCTCAGGATGACGAAGCCGCAGTGCCTAGAGCGATAAAAAATCTAATCCCCTACCTACTCCGCCAACATCCTTTTCACCCTTCCCGAAGTATCGGGATTTACAAGCACAACTATCAATCTCCCAATTGCTCTTGAAGCATACGTTTTACGCGGTCGGAGATTGACTCATTACTTATCCTATCCCGATTCAGGCTATCTACCAACAGTGGAAAACACAGCGGAGATGGTTTTTTGAGTACTTTTACGACGATCTCTTGTTGGGCGATACTCGTAAGAGCTTTGTGTATGCGGCTTACTTCCAGTTGGTAGTAGGTTACTTCTTCGTAGGCTTGCTGTAGCAGCAGATTATGCGGCTCATAGTCGCTAAACACATCAAAGAAAAGCTGCGAGTGGCTCTGCAAGTGGCGTTCTTTGGCTTCCTTGTTGGGATACCCTTTGAAGGTAAGTCCGGATATAGCGGCGATTTCTCTAAACTTTTTGCCGGCCAAGGCCGTCATATTGCTACTGTTTTGTATATCATCCAGCAGTCCTTTGGTGGTAAACCAATCTTCTTCCAAGGCTTCCATCAGCGGTATCTCTTGGTCGCACAGTATCTCAAATCCATAGTCATTCATCCCAAGGTTGAGACTTATCTTGGTCATCTTACTAAGGCGATACGCCAGCAGCAGAGCAATGCCCTCGTGCACCATTCGCCCTTCAAAAGGGTAGATGTACACGTGGTGTCCGTCATCATCTTCTAGGTATTCGATGAGCAACTCGTTGGGTCGTGGTACGATGCTGCGGGTATCTTGTATCTGCAGCAGACTTTGTAGTTTTTTGCCTTCTCTGTTAAGTTGGTTTAGAGGCAAGTTGGCTAAATCGTGAAATTCCTTTCGTAAAACCTCTGCTATCTCACTGCTCAAACTCATTCGTCCACCCATCCACGAGGGGATGGCGGCAGATTTTTTGGTGCTCGGCACTACGTATGCAGTAAGTCCTGTTACACGCACCAGCTCCAACTTTTGACCCGCAAATACAAAGGCATCGCCTATCTTGAGCCGTGAAATAAAATATTCTTCTATGGTCCCAATTTGTTTACCTCGTTGGCGTTTTATGATCATCGTATTACCGCCTACTATAGTGCCCATACTCAGGCGGTGACGCATCGCGATGCGACGACTTTCTACTTTATACAGCCCATCCTCGTTAATTTTCACCTTATTAAAATCCTCATAACTCTGCAGGCTATCGCCCCCTATGGTGATAAACCGTAACACCCACTCCCACTCCTCTCGGGTAATGGTTTGGTAGCAATGTGTTCGTTTTACTTCTTCGTAGATTTCTGCTTCTTGAAAACCATCACTCACTGCTAGTGTTACCAAGTACTGCACCAGCACATCAAAGGCACGCACCACAGGAATACGGCTTTCGATATGCCCTTCTTTTATGGCTCGTTGCAAGGCAGAGGACTCTATGATTTCCAATGAATTGGTCGGTAAGAAGTAGATACTACTAGTAGCATCTGGCGAGTGCCCACTCCTACCTGCTCGTTGCAGGAATCTGGCTATTCCCTTGGGGCTACCTATCTGTATCACGGCACTAACGGGTCGGAAATCTACGCCCAAATCCAAGCTACTGGTGCTTACCACAGCCTTAAGTGTACCTTGGTGCAGGGCATTCTCCACCCACTCCCGTACCTCTTTGCCCAAACTCCCGTGATGCAGAGCAACTAATCCGGCGAGGTCGGGAAAGGCGTCTATGATTTTCTGATACCAAATCTCGGCTTGGCTTCGTGTATTGGTAAATATGAGCGTACTCTCATTAGCCTCTATGATGGGTAATACCTTTTGGAGCAACCGCACACCCAAATGACCCGCCCACGGCATATCTTCCATTTTGGTGGGCAAGAGGGTTTTCATTTTGAGCTTCTTTTTGATATTGGCTTGTACGATAGCCGTATTATCAAGCGATTGTTCATCCCCCAGCAGTACCTTGATAGCATCGGGCATATTCCCTATCGTGGCTGATATTCCCCACACTTTGAGGTTGGGTTTTATGGCTTTGAGCCTGCTCAGCCCTAGCTCTACCTGCACCCCTCGTTTGCTACTCAGCAGCTCGTGCCACTCATCTACGATAATGACATCCAAGTATTTAAAGAATTTGGCGTACCCTTTACGAGCTAGCATTATCTGCAAACTCTCGGGCGTAGTCACCAAACAATCGGGGCTGTTTTTGAGTTGGGCTGCTTTTTTTGCGGAGCTAATGTCGCCACTACGTCGTTCTACTCGCCAGCCGGTTTCCAGCTCATCTGCCGCTTCTTGCAAGGCATTGGTAATATCTACACTCAAGGCTTTGAGTGGTGTAATCCAAAGCACCTTTAGGCCGCTTTTGTAATCGCCTTTTAGCTTATCGGCTAGCATTACGGGTACGCCTAGGGCAAAGGTCTTTCCACTACCGGTAGGTGCATTGAGCAAGCCATTTTTACCCTCAAAATAAGCGTCCAAGCAATCCTTTTGGAACTTAAACATTTTCCAATTGCGGCTTTTGTACCACGCGTGTGCTTGTTGGTGAGCTTGTTTTTTGATAGTGGTCGAAGGTAAAACTATTTCGTATGCTGCCTGCATTCTTCCTATATCCTAAAGAGGAAGAAACTACGGACTTATCACCAAGATAACGCTACACAGCAAGACTTGTTTGACCTATATCTGCCTTAACGTCACTCTTTGGGTTTGGCTCATTTTTAGCAAAGCATAGTCTATGAGCAAGAAAAAAGTATCCCTCAAGTGGGCCTTAAAAGAATATGTATGGCCACGCCGTAAGATGCTATCCGTGGGATTAATCTTTATCATTATCAGAAGTTTAGCAGGCCTAGTGTTGCCGTATGAGACTAAAAATCTGCTGGATGTAGTAGTGCCGAGTAAAGATATGGGCGAACTCTGGAAACTCATCTTCTTCGTAGCTGGAGCTATACTGATACAAGCAACAACCTCATTCATTCTCACCCGCCTATTGAGCGTGGAAGCCCAACTGCTCATCGCTCAACTTAGAGCACAGGTACAGAAAAAACTCCTTACATTGCCTATCGCATTTTTTGATAATAACAAGAGTGGTGCATTGGTAAGTAGAGTAATGAGTGATGTGGAAGGTGTACGCAACTTGGTAGGTACAGGCCTCGTACAGCTCATTGGTGGCACGGTGACGGCAGTCGTTGCCTTTGTATTCTTGATAAAAATTAATGCCTTGATGACGTTGTTCGTCTTTTTGCCGGTAGGCTTATTTGGCTTTATTGCTCTGAAGGCTTTTGGGTACATCCGTCCTATCTTTCGCGAACGCGGAAAAATAAACGCCGAAGTAACGGGTAGACTAACTGAAACACTGAATGGTGTTCGTGTTATCAAAGGGTTTAATGCTGAGGCACAAGAGAACAAAACATTTGAATCGGGTGTAGATCGCCTTTATCAAAATGTAAAGAAAAGCCTTACTGCTACTGCTCTTATGACGAGTTCGAGTACCTTTTTACTTGGAATGGCTACCGTAGGGATAATGGGAATGGGTGGCTATTTTATTATGATTAGCGATATGTCAAACGGTGATTTGGTGTCGTTTTTACTCTTTCTGGGATTTATGGTTGCTCCTATTGTACAAATGAGCAATATCGGCAGTCAACTTACCGAAGCACTGGCGGGCCTTGACCGTACTCAGGAACTCATGAATATGACCGAAGAAGACAATCCCGAAGTACGTAAGGTGATGATCACCGATTTCAAAGGAGATATCCGATTTGATAACGTGAGTTTCAGTTATGAAGAGGAAAAAGAAGTCCTTCATAACATCTCTTTTGAGGCCAACGCCGGAAGCGTAACTGCCCTCGTAGGTAGTAGCGGAAGTGGCAAGTCTACCATTGCGGGCTTAGCGGCTACGTTCCTTAATCCTTCATCTGGTAAAGTTACCCTCGATGGGCAGGACCTCGCCCACGTAAATCTCAATAGCTTCAGAACCCACCTAGGTGTGGTGCTGCAAGATGACTTTTTGTACGAAGGTACTATACGCGAAAATATCTTATTCCCCAGACCCGATGCTACGGAGGCTGAACTCCTATCGGCTGTGGAAGGGGCATATGTGAATGAGTTTACCGACCGATTTGAAGATGGACTGAATACCATCATCGGGGAGCGTGGTGTAAAACTAAGTGGCGGCCAGCGTCAGCGTATTAGTATAGCAAGAGCCTTACTCGCCGAGCCTAAAATCATTATCCTAGATGAGGCAACCTCTAACCTGGATACGGAGAGCGAAAGCTTTATACAGAAAAGCCTGAATGTGCTGATGAAAGACCGTACTACATTTGTAATAGCTCACCGACTAAGTACCATACAGCAAGCCGACCAAATACTCGTGATAGAAGACGGCCAAATAGCCGAAAGCGGTAAACACCAAGAACTGCTGGATGCTAAAGGCAGGTACTACGAGCTGTACACGTATCAGAGTAGGATTTAGTTCTCGGTACAATTTTGCCTTTGGCAAAACCACTCGAACTGACAACGACGAAACTCGGTAGTAAAGAGTTTTGTCAGTTCGAGTGGAAGTATCGAAGATGCTTTTTACCGAGAATAGACAAGGATTCACTCAAACTTCTTTTTCGAAAAAACGGGTAACCTATCAGAATAATTGTCAATCAATGCTCTTTTCTTTTTCTGAGACCACTTTTTGAGTTGTTTTTCTCTTGCTATGGCCTTATCGATATACTTAAATTCTTCACTATAAACAAGTGTGGTAGGTTGAGGATTATGTGTGTAAGCCTTTTCATTGTAGCCTTCTAAATGTTCCGATTCTCTGCGAACTAAATCGTTGGTCACACCTGTATAGTAAGTATTGTCACCACAGTGGAGTATATATACATAGTATCTGTGTTCTTTCACGTTTACAAAAATAGATTAGCCGTTGTTCATTTCTCGATACATTCCCGATGAATCGGGAACACTCGTCCCGATAGCTATCGGAAGACAACGTCAACGACGACATTGGGTAGCAGACAGTGTTGTCTCCCGATTATTTTCGGGAAGAGTGGCTCTCATATGTGATGCTTTTGTAGCTGCGTGTTGTCAGTTCGAGTGAAAACATCTACGATGTTTTTGTACCGAGAACAAATACCTGCTCCAATATCTTCTCTGTAATCAGATACGTAGGTTTCACGCCCGTAGTACCTAGTCCGCCGCTGGCTAGGGTACTGCCCGTCTCTAGTGGATTATCACTCGCATAGTAGGCATAGTTTACCGTTACATCTTCGCGTATACTCTTGCGTATCTTGGCGTGTGCCTGTATCGCTTTTTGGTAATGAGCACCTTCCATCTCCAGACCTACCACTCCCCACGTACTGCGGTTGAAATAGCGAAGCAAATCCTTGTTCTGTAACGACGTACCCAGTACAGATACCATAGCCCCTTCATACACACCCAGTCCATTGCCATCCAGGTCGGCATTGCTAAGTCCATTGCTAAACGGATAATTATCTGCAGTACCCTCAAAAATATGAGCACTCGGTATCATAATATCGCCCTTACCTCCCGTAAGTATACCCGCCTTACCCATGATACTAATGCTCTGCACTTGCAGGTAGGTCACTGTTTGCTCATCCGGTTTATACGGTTTCAGGAGTTCGTCCATGGTCTCGTAGGCCTGCTCACCAAAGGCATAATCCATCACAATAAGCACCGGTTTCTCATCGTCGGGGAGCGTACTTATGCCAGAGGCAAAATCACCCGACCGTAGCTTAGCCGTATCAAAAAGTTGGACGTCTATATTCGTTCCGCTGCTATCCTTGAGGTAGGTCATACCTTCCTTAGTGGCTACTTTTTTCACATCACCACGTAGGGTTGTGTTGGCACTAAGTTCCTCGTATATATCCAGCCTCGACTTACCCTTAAGTTTCGTTTTCAGGGCCGCGGGAGCATATAGCGTATTCTGCACACTGTGCATATTCGCACTGATAATGTGTATGGGGCGATGCAGTATGCCTTGCTCCGCAAGTGTTTTTTTGATGGTGTCGGCCCATAGCTCACCGTGTATATGCTGCCCCAGTCGCTCACGCAGTACCGTGCTAAAGGTGATGGTGCGTTTATTGTTTTGCAGGTGTCCATCCAGTGCAAGCTTGCCCAGCCAATAGATGATCTGCAGAAAACGATCTGCATCCTCCGTCGTAGCAAACTTAGGATACACCTCACTTATTTCTTTGAAGGTACGCCCCAGTATGTTGGCTGTGTGGGTAAGAGCTACTTCCCGTCCTTGGTTGGTAAGCGACTCGGTTTGTATGGCGGCTTGCTCCAGTTTTTGCCAATCGCGGTTGAGCTCGCCATGCTCATTGATGAGCACGCGGTGCATTATCTTATGGCTCTCCACATACAGAAAAGTAAGGTGGGTCAGTATATCATATATCTCCGACCGTCCGCGGGTGATTTCTATGTTCATCTGCTCGGCATCTATGCGGTAGCAGTTGCGGCGGCGTTTGGGTGGTATAATTGGGGTAAAATGGGTGTCTTCGTACCCTTCGTCGCTCGTGAGGTTTATAAATCGGCATTCCTCTATCCCCGTAGGCAGGCGATCTACCACATATAGCAGGCCATTCAGTTCTACCTTATCTTGGGCTATGCTGCCGTATATCTCTGGTTGTAAGGTAAGCAGGGCTTCTCTCAGGCTCTGGCCACTCACGCCCATGGGTTTGTAAAAACCCCTGTTAAACAAGTGCCGCATCGTCACAAACAGCCGTTGTATGGCCGTGGTACTCTCCTGTGCTCGGGTGCGTGTGGTTGTTTTTGTTGTCATAAGGTTTGAGATACAAAGGTAAGGGAAAGCGAGACGAAGTAGAATACCCCTTCTTTTTTTAGCTTTTTATTGGCGTGTCAAAGTCTGAGAGGAAGGTAGCTTGGTAGGGTCGGATTAGATTACTTTATTCGTGTTTTCATTAACTCAGTAAGAGTTACTGTTGCTAATCTAAATTTTAATTAATATTTGGATTAGTGGTTTGGCTTATTCCAAATTCATCATCCACCCCAATACACCTCTGCATTTATGCTCACACGCGGGGTAGTAGTGGCCGTGATTTCGCGAAGCAGCATCTGACGTAGGCGGCACTCCCCACCAAAACTCAGCCATAGCTAACGGCTTCAAACCGTGTTGATAGGCATATTGCAACAATTTGGGAGCGGCACATTCTCCCGCTCCTGCAGGCGGTGTTTTACCAAATATTTCGTAGGGATTTTTTGTTTGTCCTGCGGTATTCAGAAACTCGTACGACTCAAACAACTGGTGCTGCAAACCTTGAGAGAGAGCCTTTCGTTGCTGTTTTAAGTAACGCAGTCTATTCTCCGCTTGTGGCGTTAAGCCTTTAGCTTGCTGCTCTTTCCACTCCCTCACTTCTGTATTAATACCTTCTAATTGCAACATCCCTTGATTTAGAAATCCATCTTGTGCTAGGCTATCATACACAGGCGGTACAAAGTAGGCGTGATGATTTCCTCCTGCTAGCTTACCACTGAATGCTGCCAAAAATCCTCTCTTTCCCTCCTTGGTCGTTACCACCAATACTCCAAACATTTTACCGATGGCTTTAAGGCTGGTATCCTCGTGAGCAGTGCCTAGCCCAAAGTTGTGCTGCCAAGCCGACTGAGTGTGTAAATGCTCCTGCAGCTGATTCACGGCGAGTGTCACCAAGGGATGCGGTGACATTACCTCAAAGGGATCATTAAGCGAAGCGGGCAATGGAATGTGCTCTACATCAGCGGTATAGGCGATAAACTTATCCAACGAAACTATACAAGTGGTGGCAATACATACTGATAAACAGCCATAAAGTGGCAGGCACTCCCACCGAGTACAAAAACGTGCCAAATGGCGTGATTGTACCTGAGTTTTCCATCTAAACTGTACAACACGGCCCCAATGGTATAGCATAATCCTCCTGCTATGAGCCAGTATAGTCCGTCGGTAGCCAGATTAGCAATAAGTGGCCGAGCGGCGAACACAATCATCCACCCCATAAATAGATACATGGCGGTAGAAAGCTTGTCATACCTACCGGTAAAAAACAACTTGAGCACGACACCTACGAGGGCGAATATCCATACGGCAGTAAATACCCACGTACCCGTTTCGCTAGGCAGGGTGATGAGCGTAAAAGGCGTATAGGTTCCTGCTATGAGCAGGTAGATGGCAGAATGATCTAGAATATTGAGTCGGGCACGCCAGGTAGGATCCTTGCTGTTATGATAGCAGGTGGACCCTGCATAGAGCAGCATCATAGAGCATCCGTATACCAAAAAACTGATGGTATATACGCCATTATCATATGCACTGGCTTTGGACCAGAGCAATACCGTAGCCACCAAACTAAGCACAAAACCAATACCGTGAGATATGACGTTAAATCGTTCTTCGGCGGGAGGGTATGTGGTGGGTGTGTATTGGGACATATGGTCTGACAAAGGTGTCGTTTTTTTTTAACACTAAGGAACTAAGGTTTTTTAAGTTAGTAGCTCGATGATGGCGTTTGATAAGGATGCTATCGTGTGGTGACTCGATGTTTTTATTAGCTCATTAAGTTTTCGTCCAGGACGAAAAGAGCTTTGCAACTTTCATAATATAGCACGAGCAAGCACTATCGTACTGAACGAGACACCACTACATCTCCAATGCCAAAAACTGAGAGGTGTGGCCTACTTGCGATTTGATTACTTCTTCGGGAGTACCCGTGATAAGTACCTCGCCCCCTGCGTGTCCGCCTTCTGGGCCTATGTCTATAATGTGATCTGCTACTTTTACAACGTCTAAGTTATGCTCTATCACGAGCACTGTATTTCCTAGGTCTACCAAGTTTTGCAATACTTCTAGTAGTACATTTATATCTTCAAAATGTAGTCCCGTGGTAGGTTCGTCGAGTATATAAAACGTTTGTCCTGTACTTATTTTACCTAGCTCACTGGCTAATTTTACCCGTTGAGCTTCGCCACCAGATATAGTGGTACTACTCTGTCCCAGGGTGATGTATCCTAGTCCTACGTCGTTCAGAGCCTTTATTTTTCTGTAGATACTTGGTACTGCCTCAAAAAACACGACGGCTTCTTCTACCGTCATATTAAGCACATCACTTATGCTCTTGTTTTTGTAGCGTATTTCGAGTGTTTCTCTATTGTAACGCTTGCCATTGCAGGTTTCACATTCCACCAATACATCAGGCAAAAAGTTCATCTCAATTACCTTTTGTCCACCACCGCGACAAGTTTCGCATCTTCCGCCTTTCACATTAAAGCTAAATCGACCGGGCTTATAACCGCGAATCTTACTCTCTCCTATTTCGGCATATAGGTTTCTTATATCTGAGAAAAACCCAACATACGTAGCAGGATTACTTCTCGGTGTACGACCAATAGGTGATTGGTCTATGGTAATTACCTTATCTATATGCTCCAGGCCCTTTACCTTTTTGTAAGGCAATGGTTTTTTCTTGCTGTTATATACATACTCCGAGAGGATAGGATGCAGCGTCTCATTAATGAGAGAACTCTTACCACTCCCACTTACTCCCGTTACGGCGATAAACTTTCCGAGTGGAAAATCAACCGTTATATCCTTCAGATTATTCCCCGTACAGCCGCTTAGGGTTAACTTTTTGCCCAAGCCTTTACGGCGTTTTTGGGGCACTTCTATCTTACGTTGGCCTCCCAAGTAATCACTTGTTACTGTGCCATTGTCTTTTATATCTTCCCAAGCTCCTGCGGCTACTATGGTTCCTCCATTTTTACCAGCACGTGGACCTATGTCTACCACATAATCACTTTCTATGATCATATCGCGGTCATGCTCCACTACAATGACCGAGTTCCCTATGTCGCGTAGCTCTTTGAGTGAGTTTATAAGCCGCTTATTATCACGCTGATGAAGCCCAATACTGGGCTCATCTAGGATATAGAGAACCTCCTCTAACTGTGAGCCTATTTGCGTAGCCAATCGTATACGCTGAGCCTCTCCACCGCTGAGGGTTTTGGCCGAGTTGTTTAAGGCGAGGTAAGACAACCCTACATCTACCAAAAACTTCACCCGCTCACGTATTTCCTTGAGCACCTCCGTGGCTATAACCAGCTGGCGATCAGTCATATTGGCCTCCGCATTCTCTAACCACACGGCTAGTTCACCTATACTCTTGTTGCTCAGGTCAGCTATCGTGATATCGCCTATTTTGTACGAGAGTGCCTCTTTGTTGAGTCTACCTCCATTACACGCCTTACACGGCACTACCGTCATAAACTCATCAGCCCAACGGCTCAGCGTACCAAAACTCTTTTCGTGGTAAGCCTCCATAAGCGAGGGTATGAGTCCCTTCCACTTGGTTTCGTAGGTTTGCTTGTAGCTTCCTGTTCCTTTGTACTCTACTTCAAATTTTTCTTCACTTCCATGGAGTATCACATCCAGTATAGCTCGAGGAAGGTCGGCTATGGGCTTAGATAAGCTAAATTTTAGCTTCTTGCTTATGGCCTTTAGTTGGGTAAATGTCCAATTATCCTTGACATCACCCAAGGGAGCAAGTCCACCTTTGTTTATACTCAACTTAGGATTAGGAATAAGGTCTTCTTCTAAAATGTCAGAAGACGTACCCAAACCATCGCACGTAGCACAAGCTCCGTAAGGCGAATTGAATGAAAATAGATTAGGCTGCGGCTCATTGTAGGACAGACCCGTTTCTACATCCATCAGATACTTACTAAAATGCGTAAGCTCCTTGGTTTCAGGATGGAGGATACTAATGACGCCTTTACCCATTTTGAGAGCAGAGCGTACCGAGTCTGAAACACGCAGACTACCTGCATCTTCGGGCGATATACGATCTATCATGAGGTCTATATCGTGTATCTTATATCGATCGAGCTGCATCCCGGGTTCTATATCCATTAGCTCGCCGTCTACCCATACTTTGGTATATCCCCGCTTGCGGTATTGGTCAAAAATTTCGCGATAATGCCCCTTACGTCCTTTTACGAGCGGAGCTAAAATCATCATCTTCTGTAGACTAAACTTTTGGTTTACCGTATCTATAATCTCCTGTTCGGTAAAGCTTTTCATCTTGTTACCGCTCAGGTAAGAGTAAGCATCTCCGGCACGGGCAAAGAGTAGTCGTAAGAAATCATACACCTCGGTAATGGTACCCACGGTACTACGCGGATTTTTACTTACTGTTTTTTGCTCTATAGCGATGACAGGACTAAGGCCTTCTATCTTATCTACATCGGGGCGTTTCATATCACCCACAAACTGGCGAGCATAGGCCGAGAAGGTATCCATATAGCGGCGTTGGCCTTCGGCAAAAATGGTATCAAAAGCCAGACTCGACTTACCACTGCCACTCAATCCTGTAAAAACCACCAACTTATGTCTTGGTATTTCTAAGTCTACGTTTTTAAGATTGTGCTCCCTTGCACCTATAATCTTTATGGTATCTTGCTCGTTGATAATTGAAATTTTTAGAAGTTTGCGAAGGTACACTTAAGAACGAGAATCCGTTCCGATCATCCTTCATTATAAGGTAACACTTCACGATTTTTACAGTTTTTGTTTCGTAGTGTTTTTTAGCTGATGGTACCGTTTTTATACTATTAATTTGTAGTACAACTTTTTTGAAGCATTGAAAAACAAATATTCAGATTTAATAGATCAGACTTTTAACTTCCCTACGGAAGAATTTCATACCAATGAAGAGGGCGAATTGCAATACCGCAATATCCCTTTGATGGACTTGGCTAAGAAATACGGTACACCATTTCGTTTCAGCTACTTGCCTAAAATCTCTGAAAATATACAGAAAGCTAAATTTTGGTTTGCCGATGCTTTTGCGGAGCATAATTATAACGGAACGTACAACTACTGCTACTGCACTAAAAGCTCGCATTATAAGTACGTAATTAATGAAGGCTTAAAAAATGACATTCACCTAGAAACAAGCTCGGCCTTTGACTTAAATCTTATCCTTAAACTGTATGAGGAAGGTACACTTACCAAAGACCGATTTATCATTTGCAATGGTTTTAAGACGGACTTGTACATTGATAAAATCATAGAACTCATAGAGATGGGTTTTGACAACTTGCACGTTGTGCTGGACAATACACGAGAATTTCACCTACTCAAGGGCCGTACGGAGAAAAAGATAAAACTTGGAATACGCATAGCAGCGGAGGAGGAACCCAAATTTGAGTTTTATACCTCGAGACTAGGCATTGGGTACAAGTACATTGTGCCTTTTTATCAAGATCTAATTGCTAACGAGCCCAATATGGAGCTCAAGATGCTGCACTTTTTCATAAACACAGGTATACGCGACACTGCGTACTACTGGAATGAGCTTCGCAAATGTCTTAACGTGTACGCCAAGCTCAAAAACGTGTGCAAATCTGTAGACTCACTCAATATAGGAGGCGGTTTCCCTATAAAACGTAGCTTAAACTTTAGCTACGATTATGCCTATATGATAAAGGAAATAGTAGGTCAGATAAAACAAGAATGTACCGAAAAATCGGTTAAAGAGCCACACTTATTTACAGAGTTTGGTAGCTATACCGTAGGAGAAAGTGGTGGTACGGTGTACAAGATTATTCACCAAAAAAGACAAAATGATAGAGAGCGATGGAATATGATAGATGGCTCATTTATGACTACCTTGCCAGATGCTTGGGCCATAAGTGAGCGTTTTATCTTGCTACCGCTCAATAAGTGGAACGAGAGTTATGAGCGAGTACTACTCGGTGGACTAACCTGCGATAGTGACGACTACTACAACAGTGAGCAGCACGTAAATGCTATCTACCTACCAACTGTGTATGATGACGATACGGAGCCATTATACATCGCATTTTTTAATACAGGAGCATACCAAGAGAGCCTTAGCGGACAAGGAGGCATAAAACACTGCCTCATACCCAGTCCAAAGAAAATACTCCTTTACAAAGATGAAGAAGGCAACATAAAGGACGAACTCTTTGCCGATGAACAAGACGTAGAAAGTATGATGAAGGTATTAGGGTACTGAATAAGTTTAAATCTAAGTTTAAGTTTAAATCTAAAATAATTGAATAATAGCGAAACTGAATAAAATAATGAATACACCAATATCCAATTTCATAGATAAATATTTCCTTCATTTTAATGCCGCTGCATTAGTAGATGCTGCCAATGCGTACAATAACCAATTGGCACAAGGCAACAAGATGATGATTACCCTCGCCGGAGCTATGAGCACTGCCGAAATGGGCAAAATTTTAGCTCAGATGATACGCGAAGACAAGGTTCATATCATCAGTTGTACGGGTGCTAATCTGGAAGAAGATGTGATGAACCTCGTAGCACACGATCACTACGAACGCATACCCAACTATCGTGACCTTACACCTCAGCAAGAACAAGATCTGCTCGACAGGCACCTCAATAGGGTAACAGATACCTGCATCCCTGAAGAAGAAGCCTTTCGCAGAATACAGGGAAACATTGAACACTTTTGGAAGGAGGCCGAGGCCAAAGGTGAACGGTATTTACCCCACGAGTATCTTTACCAAATGTTGCTAGATGGCTGCCTAGAAGAGCATTACCAAATAGACCCTAAAGACAGCTGGATGCTCGCCGCAGCAGAAAAGAATCTGCCGATGGTGGTTCCGGGTTGGGAAGATAGTACCCTCGGCAACATATTTGCGAGCAACTGTTTAATCGGCAATTTACAAACAAGTACCGTAAAGAGCGGTATAGAGTACATGACCTTTTTAGCCGATTGGTATACTGATAATAGTAAGGACAATGGTATTGGTTTTTTTCAAATAGGTGGCGGTATAGCTGGTGATTTTCCTATATGTGTGGTACCGATGCTGGAGCAAGATATGGAACGCCCTACCCCGCTATGGAGCTATTTCTGCCAGATAAGTGACAGTACTACAAGTTACGGCTCATACTCTGGAGCAGTGCCCAATGAGAAAATAACCTGGGGCAAGCTAGCAGTAGATACTCCTAAATATATTATAGAGAGTGATGCCACCATCGTAGCTCCGCTTATATTTGCTAAGGTATTGGGTTGGTGAGTCTGTAGTGTGATTCGTCAATCCTCCTCCAACAGCACGCCAATCATCATCTTGACTTGTTCAAGTTTGGCATTATTATTCTCTTTGGCATAAGATACCTCCAAGTTACGGAGCACACGCAATATGATATCGCTATTGCTACACGCCTTAAAATAATCTTCCTTGGGCTCCAGTTTCAGCTGCTTGAGAAAGGTATGAATATGATCGTTATTGAATATCAAACCTTTGTTGAACGGATTGATGTAGAATAACATATCATTCCCAAAACTATCTCCTTTTTCGGCAGGGTCATTAAATCGGAGTAACGGAGGCCAATCAAAATCTTTGACATAGCCTAAGATAAAGTGCTGTGGTAGATTAACGCCATACACCGGAATATTAAGACGCTGAGCAATAATACTGTATATCACCGCCAAGGATATAGGATTACCCTTCTTACGATCAAGCACAGAACTTATGAATGAGTTATCACTTTGATGGTAGTTTTCGGAGTCCCCTTGAAATTGGTGTACATCGAAAAATACGTGATTGAATATTTTTATTTTCTCAAAAGAGGTAAGATCATAATTGAGCTCCAGCCACGCATCTAGCTTAATCTTATCCAATACATTGTCAATGTTTTGCCGCGTTTCTTCTGGAAATTTCAGCTTATTGAGAATAAGCATTCCCTCTAGTAAGTCCTGACCTTCAGCAGCTCGCCAAGTCTTAAGTTCCGAAGCGAGGGCCTGTTGCTTAATGCTTTTGATAAGAGTGAGCATTCTCTCTTGTCTTTTTACATTTTCCTCTGTGGGCCAGCGTGATTCTAAATGGGGCAACACATCATTACCCAAGTTTAAGACCTTCTCTTCTATGTGCTCTACCACCCGTTCGTCCGAGTCGTCGAGCAAGTAAAGCATACTATCTAGTTCCTTCTCGTTGATGGTTCCCATATCTATTTAACGAAAGAAGATTCCCAAATCTGCTATTTACTTTTTGGTTACTTTCTTCTTAGCTACACTCTTTTTGGCTGCTGGTTTCTTAGCCGCTGCCTTTGGTTTAGCTTTACCTTTTACGGGTTGGTTTTCCATGATATGCTTCACCTCTTCCAATGTTAGTTTAGAAGGATCTTCTAAATCTTTAGGTAACTTGAAATTTTTCTTTCCACTCTTGATGAATGGCCCCCATCTCCCGTTGAGTATCTGTGTGTCTGGGTCTTCTTCAAATTGCTTTATGATACGCTCAGCATCTGCTTTACGCTTAGCCAGTATGAGTTCGATAGCTCTATCCAGCTCTATTTCCATCACATCTTCCTCCTTGGGGATAGATACAAATAGCTTCACGTGCTGCACATAAGGTCCAAATCTACCAACATTAGCTTTCACTGGTTTATCTTCAAACTCACCCAGAACCCGTGGCATTTTAAATAAATCTAAGGCCTGCTCAAGGGTAACCGTATCTATGTTCTGTCCCTTAGCCAAACTCGCAAAACGCGGTTTTTCTTCATCATCCTGTTCGCCTATTTGCACCATCGGGCCAAATCGGCCTATACGAGCGATAATCGGCTTACCTGTTTTAGGATCATCCCCCAACTTGCGTTCTCCCGTAGCTCTTTCGGCTGTTTCTAACGTTGTTTCTACATCTTTGTGAAATGGCTTATAGAAATTATCAATCATCTCTGACCAATTTTTCATTCCGTCGGCTATCTCGTCAAACTCTTTCTCTACCGATGCGGTAAATCCATAGTCCATCACCTTGCCGAAGTGCTCTATGAGAAACTCTGTTACTACCTTTCCAATATCACTTGGGTGCATCTTATTTCTATCTGCACCATAATTTTCGGTTAAGGTTTCTATTTTTATCGCTCCGTCTTTGAGTACAAGGTTTTGATACTCGCGAGACTTTCCTTCTATTTCATCTTTTACAACGTACCCACGTTTTTGTACGGTACTAATAGTAGGTGCATACGTACTTGGTCGTCCTATGCCAAGTTCTTCTAGTCGTTTTACGAGACTAGCTTCTGTGAAGCGTGCGGGTGGACGTGTATATCGTTCCGTAGCTCTAATGTCGAGCATACCGAGTTTTTGTCCTTCGGTTACCTTAGGCAATAGTCCGCTATCCTCTTCTTCGTCCTCATCATCTGTTCCCTCTAAGTATACTTTCAAGAAGCCGTCAAACTTGATTACCTCACCTTTAGCCTTGAATACATCTGCATTTTTATCGTTTACGATATCAATGGTCGTTCGCTCGAGTTGTGCTTCGCTCATCTGAGAAGCAATAGCTCGTTTCCATATCAGTTGATACAGTTTTTGCTGAGCGTCATCATCTCCTGCTGTATTTTTATCAAAACTGGTAGGACGTATAGCCTCGTGAGCTTCTTGAGCACTGTCGTTTTTGGTGCTATACTTACGTGGCGATGAGTACTCAGCTCCGTAATCCGATACGATGGTTTTTTTAGCACCATCACGAGCAAACTCTGATAAATTTACCGAGTCCGTTCTCATATAGGTAATGTGCCCATTCTCATACAATCGCTGAGCAAGCATCATTGTTCTACTTACATTGTAGCCTAACTTTCTACTGGCCTCTTGCTGTAAAGTAGATGTGGTAAATGGAGCAGCTGGCTTACGCTTAGCTGGAACTATATTAATTTTACCTACGCTAAACTCAGCACCATTACAACTCTCCAAAAATGCATTAGCATCCTCAGCCGTAGTTGGTCGCTTGCTGGCATCAGCCTTTATTACTTTCTTACTTGCATCAAATTGGCCTTGTATTTTGAATGAAGAAGATGTTTGGAATGCTTGAATCTCACGTTCGCGTTCTACGATCAAACGTACCGCCACACTCTGCACTCTACCCGCACTCAGGCTAGGCTTAACCTTACGCCATAATACAGGCGAAAGTTGAAAACCAACCAATCTGTCTAACACTCTTCGTGCTTGCTGAGCATTTACTAAATGTTGGTCAATATCACGGGGGTTTTCTATGGCGTGTAATATGGCCGTTTTGGTAATCTCGTGAAATACAATACGTTTGGTATTACTTGGTTTCAAACCGAGTACTTCTGACAAGTGCCAAGAAATGGCCTCTCCCTCGCGGTCCTCATCCGATGCAAGCCAAACCATATCTGCCGATTTTGCTAATTTTTTAAGTTCGGCTACGATTTTTTTCTTATCAGGAGATACAATATAATTGGGCAAGTACCCTTTTTCTATATCTATAGCACCATCACCTTTAGCGAGGTCACGTATATGACCAAAGCTTGATTTTACCGTATAGTCCTTACCTAGATATTTCTCTATGGTTTTGGCTTTGGCTGGTGACTCTACTATGACTAGGTTTTTTGACATTATTTACTGATTATTAACTTCTTAGTCCACGTATTACCTTCTGACTCTACTATCACCGTATACACCCCATTGGTGAGATGCGTGGTGTTCATAGTATGCGTATCAGGCTCTAAATTTCGCTGCAAAAGTAATCGACCTGTGATATCCACAATAGAAACGGTCATCTTTCCACTCAAGTTATTAGAACGTATGTCTACTTGATTTTGAGCTGGGTTAGGTGATAAATAGATATTGCTGCTTGATTTAATATCATTTACACTCAAGGCGTAAGAGCCTATATTGATATCATCTAAAAATATAGAATTACCACTTTGACTTAGTGCATCAAAACGTATATACAGGTTTTTAGACCCTGCATAGCGAGAAAGATCAAGCTCAGCACTTTTCCAATCGGCGGTAGAATTTGGCGACCATCCGGCAGATACTCCAGAGGTTTCTAGCGTGGTGTTGATATACGCTTTCAATATATTCCATGTAATGCCACAGTCAGATGAACCCAGTACTAATAATCGCTCAGAACTGGCTGATTCTCTTTTGGCATAAGCATATTTGAAATGAAGATTAATATCTCCGCCGTATTCTGAAACATCTATAGGTTCCGAAATAGCAGCAACTCGCAATCCCGCGGCGGTAGCATCATCTATTTCAGCTTCGAGGCAGCGTGTACCCGAAAAACCTGTACTCGTATTGATTTTCCATCCGTACCCGTCTGACTCTTCTAATTGCCACTTTGTAGTGGTGCTAGCTACTTCAAAATCTTGGCCAGCAGGTGCTTGAAGTGATGCCGTACCTGGGGTTACATTTACAAATAAGGTTCGGGTTAACTTATCGGTACCTTCGCTATTACCTACTTCTAATTCTACTTTGTAAACGCCCGCTTCGTTGTATGTTATTTCAGGATTTTCTTGTGTGCTTGTGCTTGGAGTCCCTCCGTCAAAACTCCAAGTACGTGTGGTTACCGCTCCATTATAACTCAAATCATTATAAGTAATAGACTGTCCTTCGCATATCGTAAGCCTATCCGAGCTATACCAAAAATCGGCAATAGGACCACAACTTGGATTGGTATTAACTCCCGTAGCGGCTAAATTGGCCGAAGAAATATTTGTTGCTCTACCAGATGTACTATTCAGATAAGTATTAGCTCTAGCAAGTTGTCCTGCTGTGAATGCGTTCATACATCCTCCGTTAGCATAGTCCATAAAGTTCTCTACCATATCTACTTCGGAGTCATTCGTACACGTATTGGGATTTTCGTTTGCGGTACAGCCATACGATGGCTCCGCTACAGGAGGCGTATCCGCTACACCATCACCACCAAAGCATCCACCTTGAAACGGATGATACAAGCCTAGCCAATGCCCAACCTCGTGGGTAAGTGTACGTCCTTTATCTCCAAAATTTGCAGTTCCTATCATACCGACACGATCGTGTATCATAACAATCCCGTCCGTTGTTGCTCGTTGACCTGGGAATTGTGCATATCCTAAGATAGTCCCTTCACCGGTACTCAATATCTCCTTCACCACCCAAATATTCAGGTATTTATTCCTGTCCCAAGGAGTTACTGCCGATTTGGCTTCCTCTGCACGTGTATCTCTATCGTCGTACATATTTACGGGATCATACGTTCGGGTTATCCCTTCTGTACATGAGCCATCGGGTGCTATTCTCGCTAACTTAAATTCAATATCAAAATTGGCCGCTCTATCTTTAAATACAGCACGTGTACTTAAAGCATCAACATTCAATCTCTGAAAATCTTCATTCAGAATTCGCATCTGATCTTCTATTTGAGCTTTGCTTATATTCTCTTCACCATAACCGTGAATTACGTGAAAGACTACTGGAATAGTTCGCGTAGCTTTTTTAGTTTTATCATCTACCGTGGTGGTATATTCAAAATCGCGAAGACTTTCGAGGTAGTCTACATATTTTACATCCGTTCTACCCGTTGCTTCATTTACCAACTCCTGATTGTAATGATCCGTTCCACATTGAGCCGTGGCAACCTGTGCAGTAGTCGCTGCTATTAGTATATATATTAATCTTTTCATCTTATGATCTTGTGTTTAGACTACAAATAGAACGGATAATCGTTCAATCCTTTGTGCAAACACGACATTTTAAGGTAATGTTTGGTTTGCTTTTTCTTATTCTTCAATATTTTCGGTACTTGCTATGATGCACGATACGGTCGCATCGCCAGTCACATTCACCACGGTACGACACATATCAAGTATTCTATCTACAGGTAATATGATGGCAATCCACGCAGGATTTAGACCTACACTTTGCAATACCACAATCATAAGTACTAGGCCTGCACTAGGCACTGCTGCTGCTCCTATACTTGCCAGAGTTGCCGTGAGTACGATGACCATTTGTTGCATAAAATCTAATTCTATCATATGAAATTGAGCCATGGCAACCACCGCAACTGCTTGGTAGGTACTCGTACCATCCATATTTACCGTTGCTCCGATAGGTAGCACAAAACTTGAAATCGGTTTAGGTACCTTGAGATTATCATTCACACAATCCATGGTAACCGGTAAAGTAGCCATGCTACTGCTCGTGCTGAATGCAGTAATCTGTGCCTCTCTGATGCCTTGCAAAAACTGCTTGATGGTAATTCGCTTCGCAAAAAGATGAATGAGTAACGGATAATAAACAAATGCTACCACCACCAATGCTAAAATGAGTATCCAACTGTAATGACCCAAGAAGTAGAGTTGCTCTATCAACTTGTCAAGATTTTTGCCTGCTGACTTTACCAATGTACCTGCCATAAGTGCAAACACAAAAATGGGCATAATACGTATCACAATATTGATCATTGCTATGAATACCTCGTTGAGCCCATTCACTAACTTACGTACAGGTTTTGCATCTTTTTGCGGTAATTGCACCAATACTACTCCAAAAAATATGGCAAAGAAGATAACCTGAAGCATATTAGACTTACCCTCCTTGTCCGATATGGCATTGAATATATTACTTGGAAAAATATCGACCAACTTGTAAAGCGGTCCTTTTTCTTTTTCAGCCGCCGCAATAGCTAGTTTTTCTTGTGTAGTAGCATCGAGCGTATCTAAAGCCATACGTGTGCGTATTTGAGCTACTTTGTCCGCATAGGTTGGGTCTGAAATGAGACTTATATTATCCAGCCGAGGAGCGGAAGGTGTCTCTGCCAACCATAGTTCGTACTCTATGCGTTTTTCTATTCGGGTTTCTTCTTTTACAAATTTTCCCGGTTGAATGACATTTACAAAGAACAAGCCAATGAGGATTGCACTCATTGTAGTTCCTACGTATATCAGCAATGTCTTTACTCCTACCCGACCAAGCTTTTTAATGTTTTTTAGACTCCCTATCCCTGCTATGATAGAGAACAGCACCATGGGCACAGCAATAAGCTTGAGTACATTTATAAAAATAGTTCCGAAGGGTGCAATGTAATCAGCAGTGAAATTAATTCCAGCTTTGGTATCGTGAACATCAGCATAATATACGATTCCCACTGCGTACATCACGCCTAATACGAGTGCTATGATAACCTGCCAATGCAGGGCCATTTTTTTCATAGGGTCAATGTTAGGGATTTTTCACATAAATGCACGCATCTACCTATTGACCATCTCAAAATGACCACTAGTACCGATCAATATCCTGTAAAGCAAAGAAGGTTGAACAATCAAATGTTCAACCTTCTTTTTCTTAATGAAGTTGTTTGAACAACTTCCACATCTCTTAGAGTAACTAAGCTGATCTTAATGCTGCCATTACACCGTGAAAAGCTAAACCGTGGGTAAGTGCTATCCCTTTTCGGGCTTGTTCGTCTGTTATTCCTGTTTCGGCCTTCCACACCTTTCCGAATAGGGCAGTGTACCAAAGGAACCCTAATAAAAATGCGGGTATACCGCCAATAACGGGTTCTAAATACATCATGTTGTTTAATCTTCAACTGGTTAATTGATTGCTAGATTAAACAAAAGTTGAAAAAATCCAACTTATTTGAACTGCTGCCTCTATCCAAAAAAATCTTTTACGGCCTTTACCACACTCAAGTCTCTCAGCTTGTGACCAAAGCCATCAGTGGTAATAAGCTTAGCATTGGGCCATAATTCCGCTACTTTTTTTGCGTAATGATAGGGTGCTTCTTTATCTTGCTTGTCGTGTATGAGCAATGCTTTCGAAGTTTGAACAGGAGCAAAACGAGCCGTTGAGTAATACTCTGGTGTTAACCCAGCATATTCCAAAAAATAGCTTCGTAGGTTCTCTTTGACTCGAGGATGCGTTTTTAGCACGCGAGCATATTCATCTACGAAATCACTGGCCTCCCCAGGAGTACCCAACAAAGCCACCTTAGTGACGGCTAATGCAGGTTTTTCGTAGAAGAGACACATTGCAGCAAATGAACCGAGGCTATGAGCCAAAATATAATCTACTTGATAATCTGCCAACAAACGTTCTATGACCTTAGCATACATCGGTACGTTAAAAATCTTTCCTTCTGAGTTGCCATGAGCAGGAGCATCTATACTGATGATGGTATACTTCTCCTTGTCCAGCTCCTCTATGTATTTTTTCCATCTAAAACTCTGACTTTGCCATCCGTGTAGGCACAAAATCGTTTGGGGACCACTGCCCCACTGGTAGGTGGCTAATTTTTTTTCATCAAAATCGAAGAATGACTGCTTACTGGTTTCCAAAAACTTGGCTTGTACAGGCTTCAGTTTTACTGGAAAGGGATAACAGAAGAGCAAAAATGCGTGCTTTCCTCCTATCTTCTTTGAAATAAGATTGATCCCATTAAGATAGACTCCGAGTATGTAAGTAATTAGTTTTTGCACGGATGCAATTTTGAGTTTTAATTTAGAGTTCAAAGATAAGAAGGATTATGAATCAGTCCTTTCTAATCCAAGATTTGATGGTCCGTATGGGTTTAAGATTAAACCTGGGTGTTGGCTCCACTCTAAAGCCAATTGGTATTTCAATTTGCTTACCCGTTTTAGGTACTAAAGAAATGGTATCATTCCTATGCGAATGTAGCGTTATAATTTGCTTATGATAACCGATGTACGCCAACTCCACTACTATACTATCTTTCGACCATTTTTGTTTATCTACCTTTAATACAAAGGATCCATCTGGCTGAGTAATAGCCCCTCCAACCATAGAATCTAACCCGATAACGACTGCTGTATAAAGAGCCTCACGAGTCACGCTATCTACCACCGTACCTCTAAACACAAAAAATTGCCGAGTACTGTCTTGCGGATTGATCATTTCATTAGGCTCATTCAACACCAACTCCTCTTTAGGTACTTTTTGAGTCTGAGCATCTACAGATTTTAATCCCAACAACACGAGCAAACTTGTAAAACTCCACTTCCTCACCCAATTGAAATCCACACTAGGAGCTTTACTCACCCTCATAGGTGCCACAATTAAGGTAATGCATTGGCCTTACGGAAACACAATTCTGATAGTAGGGATGGGATTAGCGGCTCTTGCAGCTGTGCTGCCGTATGTAAGTGAAAATGAAGATTCCAAAGACTAGCTTTGGAGTGACGACAAGGCACGCATTTGCCAAACCAATTACTTACACCGATTTACGTCCTCCAAGAACTTGTGGTCCAAACCTACACTATTAAAGTAATGATATAGCATGCACCATTTTTCAGGACAAAAATCTAAGTCAAACTTAATATGAGTTTTGTACTTTTCACAACCAACACATAATTCTAAATAATCAATTGCTTTTCCATTCTCATAGAAAACAAATACATGGTGTGGATTATAGCACATCGTCTCAAAAAAATCAGTTCCAAACTTGGTAGTTTTATAGTTAAATAGAATATCGAATACATTTTCTGTTTGCGTTAGATTTAGAGTCAAGGACTGCTCTATCACACTAAGAAGAAAAACATCCTCATCTATTTCAGAACTTGGATAATCTGCATCTTCATTCGGCCAGAAGGTATGTAACACTATACTATCAGAAATAGATAACGGATAAATCGAGTCCAACTCCAAAGGTTGTTCCAAATAAACACAATCATAGTTTCCAGAATCTACCTCCTCTATTTCAGTTTCAACTCCCACTATTAAGGTATCATTTTGACCAAATAAGAAGGAAGACCAAAATATTAGGGGTATGGTAATTACATGAAATCTCATCATTTTTAAATTCCTAAACGTTAAGCATCACTCTTAGTATACGGCAAGTTAACCAGTAATACATCTGTGTTTACAAAAGGAAATCCCCCACCACCATAGCGGCGAGCGTCTCTACAATGGGCACTGCTCTTGGCACTACACAAGGGTCGTGACGGCCTGTGGCGGCTAGCTCAACAGCTTCTCCCTTGGTATTCAACGTAGATTGGACGACACCAATGGTAGCTGTAGGCTTAAAAGCCACACTAAATACGATATCCATCCCATTCGTTATACCTCCTTGTACACCTCCCGAGTTGTTGGTCTTGGTGGTTGGTATACCATTTATTGTTTCGAAGGCATCATTCACTTCTGATCCTCGCTTACTGCTCATCTCAAAGCCTCCTCCAAGTTCAAAACCTTTGACGGCATTAATACTGAGCATAGCGTGGCCCAGAGCGGAGTCTATCTTATCAAAAACCGGATTCCCAAGTCCCGCAGGAACTCCTTTTATCACACACTGAATAATTCCTCCTAGACTGTCTTTATCCTTTTTTGCTTGCTCTATGGCCTCAATCATTTGCGTGGCCACCTCAGCGTTTGGGCATCTCACTATATTCGCATCTACCATGTGCTGAGCGTAATAAGTGGCTTCTTCCTCTAAGCGTATTACTCCTATTTGCTTTACGTAAGCACCGATTTGGATGTTTTTTTGGGTCTCGAGCCATTGTTGCAATAATGCTCCTCCAGCTACCCATCCTGCTGTTACACGTGCACTACTCCTGCCTCCACCGCGATAATCTCTGTTGCCTTTGCCATATCTGGCCTCGTAAGTATAGTCGGCGTGGCTGGGGCGATACACCTCTTTGAGATGCGAGTAATCCTTGGGCTTGGCATTGTTATTTTGAAGTTGGAAATGAATAGGTGCTCCCGTTGTTTTCCCCTCAAAAATGCCACTATTAATAATCACCTCATCGGCCTCATTGCGTGGTGTAGAGATACTACTTTGACCGGGACGTCGTCTATCGAGTTGCTTTTGGATATAGCTTTTATCAAATGTATATCCTGCTGGAAAACCATCGAGCACCGCTCCTACCACTTCTCCGTGGGATTCGCCATAGCTCGTCAGTCGTATGTTTTTGCCAAGTGTATTCACTGCCTCAAAGATATTTTATTTCAAATCCTACTGATTTCAAATCTTCCCAAAAATGCGGATAGGATTTTTTTACGACGGATTCATTTTCTATGCGTATCGGTTTTTGTAAGGCGAGTGGTGCTGCACACATTACCATACGGTGATCATCATAACTTTCGAACAGGGTATCCTCTGCCAATGTATATTCAGTACTGCGAAGCTCCCAATGTTCTTCTACTTTTTTGAAATCTACTTTAACTTTTTGGAGATGATTTGCTATAGCCGCCTCCCTATCGCATTCTTTATATTTCAAACTATCGAGCCCCTCAAAGACGTGAAACTCGCACCCTAATGCTGGGAGCAGCATCGCAAAGGTCATTGCACTATCGGGGAATTGAGCAAAATTGGATGTTTCATTACATTCTAACTCGCCTTGACTCTTTTTCATAATACGCATTCCACCATTTATCTCCTCAAAGGTAATTCCTCGGTTGCCTACATCAAAAAGTCGCTTGCGTTCCTTCTGCATATTATCTAGACGAATACCGGGGAAGAATAAGTCAACCTCCTTGGCTAGATGCACCATACTTACCCAATAGTAAAATGAACTCCAATCAGGCTCTATCTTAAAATACTCCGCATCAAACTTTTGTTGTTTTTGTACCGATATATATCTACCACGGATATATACCGAAAAACCCATCCTTCGTAAACAACTCACCGTGAGTAGAATGTAGGAGTAAGAATGTGTACGGGTAGATACATTGAGGTTAAACTCTCCCTCTATAAGTGGAGCAATAAGTAGTATAGCCGAGACGAACTGACTACTCTTAAAATTGGATACATCGATAAGTGTGGTAGGAGTTTTGAGTGGCTTACCCACTATACGCAGCGGTGCGAAACCTTCCTCTTCCAAGTAGCTTATATCCGCCCCAAAACTGCGGAGTAAATCCACCAATTGACTAATAGGTCGTTGATGTAATCGCTCGGTTCCGCGTATCGTCCACTCGCCATTGGTAATTGCACAATAAGCCACCAAAAAACGCAAAGCCGTTCCTGCATCATGCACATCAATGTCGCGTATGTCATTGTCCAGTATGTTTTTGAGCAATACGCTGTCATTTGCATTGGATATATTATCCAGATGCATTTCAGGCTCATAGAGCTTTTGCAGCATTAGCATTCGGTTACAAATGCTCTTACTACTGGGCATGTTTATAGTCCCTTTCAGAACCTGAGTAGGATGGCTTAAGCGTATCATTTCAACTTACGTAAAAAATCGAGCCCTTCGGCTATGAGTTCAACACTTGCCGTATAATTATGTTCGCAGTGTCCAATACTTTTAAGCAACGAAAAATTGATTTCAGCAGATTGGTTCTTCTTATCTTTTTGTAGGTACGGCAAAAGCACATCCATACTCGGAATATCCTCATTCACACTATTTACCAACCCTTGTAACACAAGGGTGATTTGCTGCAAATCGTCCTCAGACAATCCTGCCAACTGAGCACTGATGTAACTTTCTACGACCATACCGAGGCCTACTGCTGTGCCGTGAGACAAAGATTCATTTTCCTCCTTGATTACGAGACTGTGCGATTCTAAGGCGTGACCTATCGTATGACCAAAATTGAGTCGCTTGCGGATACCCGTATCCAAAAAATCTTGCTCTACATGTTGTTGTTTTATGGCAATAGAGTGAAATATTAAGCTTGGGTCGAGCGGATGGTTAGACTTCAGAAAATGATATTTCACCGCATCGTAGTGAGATTTGTCGGCTATTAGGCCGTGCTTGAGCATTTCTACATAGCCGTTTCTCATTTCTGCCTGCGGCAAAGTGGGTAAAAAGTCTGGGCATACGAATATTTCTTCAGCCTCCTTGAATAGACCAATGTAATTTTTAAAATTTAGAAAATTGACTCCCGTCTTACCTCCCGAACTGGCGTCTACCATTGCCAGCAGACTGGTAGGCACGAGCACTACTCGCATACCACGCTGATAACACGCCCCCGCAAAAGCCCCCATATCACACAGCACACCACCTCCTAGGCATAGCAATATCGTTTGTCGGGTAGCACCCTTATCCTTGAGTTTTTTCCAGATATACTCACAACTATTCAAATTTTTATAAGACTCACCATACGGCACTATGAAGTGAGGCAACTCTACACCGAGTAGCGGATAGCAATCTTGAAGGGTATGCTTGTCAGCCAACACCACGATATTATCCTGATGCTCACGTACAAATATTTGGAGGGCTTCTAATGATTTTTTCACCGGGTGATGTTAGACGTTTGCAGTTATGAAGTAATTCAAGGATGCAAATATGATAAATTATGTGATTAGACGGTCAACGTATTGAGCACAGCGTATCGTAAGCTGTAGAACTTACGTGATGCAAACCAGCTTGATAAATCCAAATAACTATTTCGCCAAAAGTGCCCGTAAAATATATCGTGATGTGCTTACCTTTGACCACTATATGAGAAAATACGTTTGGTTGATCATCATACTACTTGCGGCGGGAGGAGCTTATTACTATTTTAATCAGAGTAATACGCCTATCGTAAACGAGAAAAACTTTGCCATGGCTGACACCGATGCCGTAACCAAGATATCGCTGGTAGACCGTGAGAGGCATACGGTGGTATTGAGCAAAAAAGAGGACAAATGGTATGTAAATGACACCTTTGAGGCGTTTACACCCAGTATTGACCTCTTTCTGAATGAAACGATCAAAAAACTACGCGTAAAAGGGCCTGTGCCCAAGCCTGCACAAGACAATACGATTCGTAAAATGGTAGGTAAAGCGGTACACGTTAAAATATACGAAGGCGAAGAGATGGTGCGTGATTTTTATGTGGGTGAAGCCACCCCCGAAAAAGATGCCTCTTACTTACATATCAATGGCAGCAGAGTACCCTACCTCGCTCATATATTGGGATACAATTCTATTCTATATCCCAAATTCAGCACAGATGTACACGATTGGTATAACCGCTCCGTTTTTGACTACACACCCGAAGAAATACAATCGGTATCTATAAATTATCTCCGTGAGCCCAATCAGTCTTTCACCCTCACATGCAAGGATAGCACATACACTATACAACCCTCCATACCCAACCTAAATCAAGTGGCTGCCAAAAGCTATTTTGCCATGTTCTCTTTCAAAAACTTTGAAGGATACGCAGAATATCTTACTCAAGAAACTAAGGACACCATTAAGGCACAAACTCCTCATATACAGCTAACACTGAAACTTACCGATGGTAGCGAGAAGCAACTCAATCTCTTTCAAAAAAAATCGGGTAACGGGAATACCTTAGTAGACAAAAAGGGACATGTAATCGTGGAAGATACTGAGCGATACTTTGCTACCTTCACTGGTTTCCCGTACTTAGTCACCGTGCAGGAATACAATTTTGGCAAGCTACTTGTAAAACGTAGCTACTGGCAGTAGCTCAATGTCTTATTCATTAAATCGATAGGTCTGCGAGGTTACTCGCCACTTCTCTACTACCTTGGCCATATCGGCAGGTAGCTCAGACTCAAACTGCATCCACTCCTTGGTGGTAGGATGCTCAAAACCCAATGACTTGGCGTGCAACCCTTGGCGTGGCATAATGCTAAAGCAATTATCTACAAACTGCTTGTACTTGCTAAATACGACTCCTTTCAAGATGCGATTTCCACCATAAAAATCATCGCTAAACAGCGGATGACCTAAGTGCTTCATATGCACCCTTATCTGGTGTGTACGTCCGGTTTCTAGTTTGCACTCTACTAGCGAGGTGTACAAAAAGTCTTCCAACACTTTGTAATGGGTGATGGCGTGCTTGCCTCTGCCCTCTTCCTGTGGCAATACCACAAACCGCTTACGGTCATACTGGTCTCTGCCTATGATGGTGTCTACTGTACCTTGAGACTCCTGCATACTGCCCCATACCAATGCTTGGTACGTACGCTCTATGCTGTGATCTTTGAATTGTCTGCTCAGGTGAGCCATAGCGGTATCTGTTTTGGCCACTACCAATAAGCCACTTGTATTTTTATCGATACGGTGTACCAACCAGGGACGCTTACCGCGATGTATCGCTTTTTTCTCCAGTCGGAAAGCCAATGCATTGAGCAAGGTTCCCGTATAGTTACCAAAACCCGGATGAACGACCATTCCCGCCACTTTGTTTACAATCATAAGGTCATCATCCTCGTACATAATATTAAGTGGGATATCCTCCGGCACTATGTCCATTTCCGTAGGTTCCTTGTCCACGCTTACTTCTATGTAATCGTTGGGCTTCACCTTATAGTTAGACTTAATAGCCTTGCCATTCACCACCACCTGCTTACGCTCTATGGCCTCTTGCAGCTTGTTTCTACTGGCCCCTTCTATCTTGTTTACCAAGTACTTATCTATCCGCTCAGGCTCTTGACCGGGATCTACACTGAAGGCATACTTCAAAAACAACTCGGTCTCCGACATCTGTACGGTATTCTCTTCTTGGCTAGACATGTTAATAGTGGCAATATTTTGGGTGGTGTATATAATGTAAATTTTTACGGCATATCTTTGCCGGCTACAAAGGTATTAAGAATAACACATGATAACACACGAATCATCATTAGAGAACTTTCCAGAACAGTTTGAGTACGTTTTAGAAAATTACACCAACCACGGATTAGGAGCCAATGACTTTGACAATATCGTTTTAGGTGGATTGGGAGGTAGTGGTATAGGTGCCGTATTGATAAAGAATTGGTTTTTTGACAAATCACCTATTCCGATAGAGACCATAGCGGACTATCACCTACCTAGCTACGTATCTCGCAAAACCCTCGTAGTACTAAATTCATACTCGGGCAATACAGAAGAAACCATAAGCTTATATCATGAAGCCAAAGAACAAGGCTGCAAGGTAATCATCATCACAGGCGGCGGTACGCTCAATGAGCTTGCTAACCAAGATAGTCTAAAAGTGTACCCACTGAAAGGCGGCTACCAACCACGTATGACCGTAGGACTAGGACTCAGTTACTTGGCTCTTATTCTAGGAGACGTACTAGGTCAAGACCAACGACCTGTGCTAGAAGAAATCAAAGCCTATTTTGAAGCAGAGATGCCGCGTATGCAAGAAAGTGCGAAGCGTATATTTGATTATTTCAAAAACACACCAACCCATAAATTTGTAATCGTAGCCGATAGACAATATGCTCCAGTAGCTGTTCGATTCACGCAGCAATTACAAGAAAATTCAAAATTAGAAGGTTTTGTGAGTGTAATCCCTGAGGCCAATCACAATATGATAGAGTCTTACACACGTAAGCTCAACACCAATTATATTATGCTCTACTCTACGGAGAATCACCGAGTAGAGGCACGCTTTGACTTCTTGATATCGCACCTAGAGTTGGAGAACAACAAGGTGTTGCCCTTGCAGATACCAGAATTCACTTTGCAGTCTATTTTTGATATCATATACCGCCTAGACTGGGTGAGTGTACACTTGGCCAATGAGCAAGGTGCTGACCTGATGAATGTACCTATCATTATGAACCTAAAAGGATTCCTCAGTGATTTAGAAATCGTGGAAGAAGGCGAATAAACCAAATCAAACAATACTTTTCAAAGGCCTCAGCACGAATGTGTTGGGGCCTTTTATATTGGATGCCATAATGAGATCTCGCAGTGTAAGTACAAGGAATGAAAATAGGAGTTCACTTAAAACTTTCATGCATTTCTCTCTCCCCTCCTAAGAGAAGCTACTCCCTACAACTCAAATCCCTCTCCCCTGCTGGGGATGGTCACTTTCTGCTGTAGCGGTGCTGGTAGGAGTTCTTTGAGGTCGTGCATGGCGTGGTCTTCCCCGTGTACGAAGAAAATCTGTTGGAGTGTATCGCTATCAGAAGCGGCAAAGTAGTCTTGCAGTCCTTGGGTATCTGGGTGTGCACTGAATACATCGGTTTGCATTACGGTGGCATATACGTACTTGTCCTTGCCTTTTATACGTATTTGGCTTTGCCCCTCGAGCAGCTGTGCTCCTAGTGTGCCGGGAGAACAGAAACCTGCTATGAGTATGGTACACAGCGGATTTTGAATATGGTCACTAATATGGTGCTGTATTCTTCCACCCTCCAGCATTCCGGCAGAAGAAACGATGATACACGCATCGCGGTACATCTCCATATCCTCTACATCGTCGTCATCCTCTACGAGGTACAGACTCTTAAAATCAAATAAGCTGCCCTCGGTATCGCGTTTGTCGTTGCGGGTTTCCTCGTTGAGGTAATCAGAAAAACGATTGTGAATATTATTACTCGCCAGAGCCAGTGGGCTATCGGCAAATACACGGATGGGTGGTAATTTACCTTCGTTGAAAAGCTTTTTTAAGGTAAAGAGTATAGCCTGCGTACGTCCTACACTAAAAGCAGGGATGATCAAGCGTCCCTCTTGGTTCACACATGTTTTGGTAACACGCTCTATGAGTACTTCTTCGGGGGTGCGTTTTTCTTTGTGATGACGGTTGCCGTAGGTAGTTTCGGTCACGAGTACATCTAGTCCTTTCATCGGAACGGCATCTACAATGAGCTTACTACCGGGATTGCCTAAGTCACCTGTAAATCCTATGATTTTCGTTTCATTGTTTTCGGTAATCTCCAGCCTAACACTCGCAGCACCTATGATGTGTCCTGCTTCTAGCAGGGTAAAGGCTACTGCTTCATTGAGTTCTATTCGCTCATAAAAATTGGCCGTGAGTAACTGCTCATTGGCGTCTTTTACTTCTTTGAATCCGTATAGCCTTACGCTTTTGCGGCGTTTGCTGTTGTTATTTTGAATATTTACGGAGTCTATCCATAGTTTTTCGAGGAGGTACGCCGTAGGTTCGGTACAGATGATTTCACCTTTAAAACCGTGCTTTACTAAGTTTGGGATATTTCCGCTGTGGTCTATGTGAGCGTGGGTAAGAATGAGTACATCTACCTCTCGAGCATCAAACGGAAATTGTGCGTTAATCTCCTTATTTGTTTTGTCTTCATAATCTATCCCACAATCTATGAGTATGGTATATCCGCTATCTAACTGCAGCAAATGCATGCTGCCTGTTACTTGCTTGGCTGCTCCCCAACATGTATACTTCATTCCTACTTAGTAACCTATCGTGCAATAATAAGTTTTGATGCGTTTATAAATACATCATCTGTGGTATAAATGCTAACAGTATACAAACCATCGCCACAAACATGAATAGGTATTGGCTCTCCTACGGTGGTGAGCCCCTTGGCTACTTGCTGTCCGAGGGCATTGGTTATTACATAGTTTACCTCAGTATAGTCGGTTACTATCACCCTCACAAAATTCCTAGCGGGATTGGGTACAAGGGTAATTAAGTCTTGCTCTGTATCGGCCACTAGCGGGCGAGCAAAGTATATGGAAGCTGCAACCGTCCCTTTTATCACCTCCTTGGTCGCCTCGGTATCCATATTGAACAATCGGTCTGACGAGCTATGGTAAAAGGCATTGTAATCACTCTCTTGGTACAATCCTGTAATGGTGTATCCGCGTTCCTCAAAGGGCATATAATCGGTACTAAATGCAGGCCCAAGTACCGGTTTCAGATGGGTGTATTGCGTGAAAATGTGAGCCAGTGTATCTGTTTTGCGTGCAGAAGGGAGATCATTTTGGGCTATGCGATTTCCCTCATCACGTTCGCATACGATCTTACTATTATCTGCCGACTTGGTACCTCCTAGTTGGTCCAGATTAAACATCACGGCGATACTATCACTCGCACTTAAGGTATTGGCTACGTAATGCTCACTGCCGAGCAGGCCTAATTCCTCTGCACCAAAATTAATAATTCGCACACTGAGTTGTGTCGGAATATCTCGGATAAGTCTAGCAATCTGCATCGTAGCCACTACTCCTGTACCATTATCGTTGGCTCCATAGCTATCAACCACCGAGTCGTAATGAGCTCCTATGACTACCCATTGTGTTGTATCTTTTCCGTGTTTTTCTATGATAATATTGCTTGTAAGAAGCGAACCTACTTTAAAACTATCTAAGCTTACCGTGTATCCAAGATCTGTATAATAACTTACTAACCAGTCATTTACCAACTCTAATTCAAGACTACCGGTTGGTTTGGGTCCAAAGTTCTCGTAATCGAGTAACTGCTGATTTACCTCGGTAACTTGTTGCACTTTTTGTGCTAGGAGGAGCGAGTACGTTTGGGCATAGCCCAAACACCAACTGCCCAATACGATTATGACACCGAGTACTCTCTGCATTGCTCCAAAGATACGGTAATCTCTATTTCTAGAACTCTATCTTGCGGCAAGAAATCTGCAATCTTTTCGGGCCACTCTACGAAACAGATGTTTCCACTATCTACGTACTCCATAAAACCAATATCCTCTATCTCCTCTGGCGATTGTAATCGGTAGAGGTCAAAATGGTGCACTTGTGTATGAGGAAGCTCATACGTGTTAACCAATGAAAAAGTGGGACTATCTACACTATCCAAATCCTCACCGAGGTAGTTGAGGTAATGCTTTACCAAGGTAGTTTTCCCTGCTCCAAGTTCACCCACCAGCAACACGATGTTCTTACCATCGACCACTTGCTCGCTGATGTGCTTGGCGAGTGGTTCAAAATTTTGGTCAATGGTGCAAAGGGTAAATTTCACTTACTTGGCTTCTAAGGCTACTATGGGTATCATCATTTCTTCCATACTTATACCACCGTGCTGAAACGTATCTTTATAATACTTGGCATAATGATTTAAGTTATTGGGGTACACAAAGAAATCACTTTCCTTGCTAAAGATATAGCTGCTACTCATATGCAGTTTGGGAAGCATAGCGTCGTGGGGATTTTTTACCTCAAACACATCCTTCGCATCGTAGGTGATTCTACGGCCCGTTTTGTAACGCAAGTTGGTGGTGGTATCCTTATCGCCTTGCATTTTCACCGTACGGTCCACGCGTACACTACCATGGTCGGTGGTTATCACTATTTTAACGCCTTTGGAACTGAGAAAACGTATCGTCTCCAACAATGGTGAATGCTCAAACCAACTGAGTGTCAATGCTCTATAGGCGGACTCATTCTCGGCTAGCTCGCGTACAATTTTGCTATCCGTACGAGCGTGAGACAAGGTATCTATAAAATTGTAAACAATGGTCACAAACTCTTCATTCACCAAGTTAGGCAGCTTGTCTACCATCTGCTTTGCGTTATTGAGGTTGGTTACTTTGATGTACTTAGACTCATAGCCAGTGCGTAGTCGCTTGAGCAAATCATTTAAGAAAAAGGACTCGTATAAATTTTTGCCGCCTTCTTCTTCGTCATGGCTCCACTTATCGCCATATTTTCGCTCTATATCCATCGGCATCATACCGCTAAAAATAGCGTTTCGAGCGTACTGCGTAGTGGTAGGCAGTATACTCATATACATATCTTCGGAAGTGGTACGGTAGTATTTACTAATCTCGGTTTGTATAACCTTCCATTGGTCAAATCTCAAATTGTCGAGCAACAGTAAAAAGAAAGGCTCTCCTTTTTTCTTGTGAGGCAAAATCCCGCGATTCATCAAGTTGTGCGACATCATAGGAGCCTCGGCATTATCGGCTTTGGCCGTCAAAAAGTTGATGTAATTTTTATTAATGTACTTGCTAAATTCTCGGTTACCCTCTTCTTTTTGCGTTTTGAGTATTTCTTCCATTCCTGTTTCTTCAGAATTGGCCATTTCTATTTCCCAGTATACCAGTTTTTTGTACATCTCTTTCCACTTGGGCCAGTCCATGTAGTCCATAAATGCCATCCCAATATTTCTAAAATCCTGCTGATAGCGTTGAGTTACACTTTCGGTTTCCAGTCGAGTGTTGTCTATCAGTTTTTTGATGGTACTAAGAATCTGACGCGGGTTTACAGGCTTAATGAGGTAGTCTGCTATTTTACTGCCTATTGCATCTTCCATGATGTGATCTTCCTCGCTCTTGGTAATCATCACTACGGGGATATTACTATCTATCTCTTTGATGATTTTCAGTGCTTCTAGCCCTGAAATACCTGGCATATTTTCATCCAGAAAAACGAGGTCAAAGTTTTCTTCCTTCACCTTATCCGTAGCATCCAGACCATTGGTCACGGTAGTTACTTCATATCCACGCTCTTTGAGAAAGAGTAAGTGTGCTTTGAGGTGGTCTATTTCGTCGTCTGCCCACAGTATCTTTACGTTATTCATATATCTTGGTGCTTCTAATTACCTTTGCAACTTAGTTGTACAATTATAGTATTGCAAAGCAAGTAATATTTCAACTCATAAAACAGAACTTTATTTCGCACTTGAATAAAAAGAAAATTATAAACGACCCCATATACGGATTTATATCGCTTCATCACGATTTGATATTTGACTGCATACAGCTACCCGAGTTTCAACGCTTGCGTAGAATAAAGCAATTGGGTCTCACCAGCTTAGTATATCCGGGTGCTCAGCACACGCGTTTTCAGCACGTGATAGGTGCAATGCACTTGATGTACACTGCCGTAAAGAGTCTTAGGGCCAAAGACATTGCAATCTCAGAAGATGAAGAAATAGGAGTTCTATTGGCTATCTTACTTCACGACATTGGTCATGGGCCATTTTCGCACAGCTTGGAACACAGTATTCTAACCAATGTGCATCACGAGGACATCAGCAGTGAGCTTATGCATCGTATCAATCGTAAGATGGATGGAAAGCTAGATCTTGCTATTCACATATTTGAGGACAAGTATCATCGTCCGTTCTTACATCAGTTGGTGAGTAGCCAATTGGATATGGACCGACTCGATTACCTCCGTAGGGATAGTTTTTACACCGGTGTATCCGAAGGAACTGTGGGCATAGAGCGTATCATCCAAATGCTCAACGTAAAGGATGAGCAACTCATCGTGGACCAAAAAGGCATTTACTCCGTAGAAAAATTCCTAATGGCACGACGATTTATGTATTGGCAAGTGTACCTGCACAAAACATCCATTGCGGCAGATGGCATATTATTAAACGCATTAAAAAGGGCCAAAGAACTCATTGCTCAGGGAAAAGATCTCTATGCCAGTCCCTTTCTTCACTTTTTCTTACGCCAAAATTTCACGAAGGATGATTTATCTAAAGATGAGGTAATTTACAACTTTTGTGCATTGGATGACAATGAAATAATGAGTGCCCTCAAAGTCTGGATGACCTGTGACGATGTGATATTGAGCAAATTATGCCAAATGCTTGTAAACAGAAATTTACCCAAAATTGAAATCGCAGATACTCCATATGATGAGGCGTATGTGAATACTCAAAAGGCACATCTTGCAACACACTTTAGCCTCTCATTAGAAGAAACAGCCTACTTCGTAACCACGGGCCAGCTAAGCAACAAAGCGTACTCCTCCGACGGCAATGCATTAAAGATAGGCATGAAAAATGGTTCACTCAAAGAACTCTCCGAAACATCCGAAATTTATAACCTCACCAACGACCAAAAGCCACAAATTAAATATTTTATAACCTATGTGAAATAGGTTAAATTTGCAAACGATTGATACTTACAGCAGCACAAATAGCGGAAGTTGTTAATGGCACAGTGGAGGGCGATAATGACGCTCAAGTAAGCACTGTTTCTAAGATAGAACAAGCCACCACAGCTAGTTTATGTTTTCTTTCTAATAAAAAGTACGAACACCATCTGCAAACCACCAAAGCTTCTATTGTAATAATAGACGACAAGGTAACTAAAGTACCTGAGCATCTCACAGTCATACGTTGCTCTCACCCGTATGTTGCTTTTTGCACCATTCTTATTCAATATTTTGATTACAAGGACCCACATACTGGCATACACCCAACTGCAGTAATAGAGTCCACCGCTCAGATAGGTGATAACTGCCATATAGGAGCACACGCATACATAGCAGACCACGTAGTCATAGGAAATAACAGTAAGGTGTATGCCAATAGCTGTATTTATGAAAATAGTACCATTGGTAACAACACCGTAATTCGTTCTAACGTATCGGTATATTACCAATCGGTAATAGGCGATGATTGCCTTATTCACAGTGGTACAGTAATAGGCTCAGATGGATTTGGGCACGCTCCGTTGCCCGACGGTACCTACATCAAAATACCGCAGATAGGCAATGTAAACATTGGTAATAAAGTAGAAATAGGCAGCAATACAAGTATAGACCGAGCCAATATGGGCAGCACCATCATTGGTGATGGAGTGCGTATGGACAACCTCGTGCAGATAGCTCACGGTGTAGAGATAGGAAATAATACCATAGTGGCAGGAGGCGTATGTATAGCAGGAAGTGCTAAGATTGGGGCCAACTGTATTTTTGCTGGTCAAAGTGGTGTAGTAGGTCATATTACAGTAGCAGACCGCACCCAACTTGGCGGTCAAGCAGGTATTAATAAAGACATCAAAGAACCCGGTGGAATATTTACTGGCTCACCCCATTTACCTTTCAAAGACGAAATGAAATCACGCGTGCTTTGGCGTAACCTACCCAAGTTAGAAAAACGCGTACGAGAATTAGAACAACAACTAAAACAAGACAATAAAACTGATTGATGGAAAAGTTGCAAACAACCATAAAAGAAGCAGTAACCGTATCGGGCGTAGGGCTGCATACAGGCAACCTTGTAAATTTAACATTTGAGCCAGCACCTGAGGATCACGGCTATGTTTTTCAACGAATAGATCTAGACGGAGAGCCAAAGGTAAAAGCGGATTGCGACCTTGTGGTAGACACCAGTAGAGGTACTACCATAGAAGATAATGGAGCACGCATCAATACAGTAGAACACGTATTGGCAGCATTAGCAGGATTAGAAATAGACAATTGTCTGATTAAGTTAGACGCTCCTGAAACACCTATAATGGACGGAAGTAGTAAACCATTCATTGACGTATTGTTACAAGCTGGTATCGAAAATCAAGCCAAAGAGCGTGAGTATTTCGAAATTCCGAAGCGAATAAACTATGCCGATGGTGAAGGTGTAGAAATGATGGCACTACCTGCGGATGATTATAGACTAACGGTAATGGTAGATTACAACTCGCCAGTGCTAGGGAGTCAACATGCTAGTATTGTCAATCTATCCGAATTCAAAGACGAGATTTCAAGCTGTAGGACATTTTGTTTCTTACACGAATTAGAAATGCTCGTAAAACACGACTTGATAAAAGGAGGGGATTTGAATAATGCAATAGTCATAGTAGACCGTGTAATAGAAGATAGTGAGATGGAAAGCCTCGCTAAGCTATTTAACAAACAGAAAATAGAAGTTAAAAAAGAAGGTATCCTCAACAACGTGGAGCTACGTTTCCAAAACGAACCAGCCAGACATAAACTACTCGATATCGTAGGTGATCTTGCACTTGCAGGAGTACCACTCAAAGCACAAATATTAGCCGCAAGACCAGGTCATGCAGCCAATGTAGAATTTGCTAAGAAAATAAAGAAAGCCTACCTGGCAGCTAAGAAGGCTAAAAAAGCAGACAACACGCCACAATATGACCCGAACGCTGTTCCTGTGTTCAATCATCAGCAAATAGGCAAAATATTACCTCATAAACACCCATTTTTGTTGGTAGATAAGGTGATGAAACTATCTGAAAATGAAGTGATTGCAGTGAAAAATATTACGGGTGATCAATATTTCTTTCAAGGTCATTTCCCCGAAGAGCCCATTATGCCGGGTGTTCTCCAATTAGAAGCTATGGCACAAGCAGGAGGCGTATTGGTACTTGCCGACAAGGAAAATCCATCCAATTGGAGTACTTACTTTGTGAAAATAGAGAATGCTAAATTTAAAGGCAAGGTAGTGCCAGGCGATACGCTTGTAATACGTATGTCGCTTACTGGTCCCGTAAGAAGAGGACTTTGTATGATGAAGGGAGAAGCTTTCGTAGGCAACAAGCTCGTTTCAGAAGCCAATATGATGGCACAAATAGTTGAAAACAGATAATTATGATACAACCGTTAGCATACGTAAACCCAGGAGCAAAAATTGCAGATACGGTAGTCATAGAACCGTTTGTTACCATTCACAAAAACGTAGAAATAGGTGAAGGTACGTGGATAGGTTCTAACGCTACGATAATGGAAGGTGCTCGAATTGGTAAAAATTGTAAGATTTTTCCAGGAGCTGTCATATCTGCTATCCCACAAGACTTAAAATTTGCTGGGGAGGAAACCACTACACACATAGGTGATAACACCACTATACGCGAGTGTGTAACTATAAATAGAGGAACCGCGGCAAAAGGAAAAACCGTAGTAGGCGACAACTGCCTGCTGATGGCTTACTCGCATATCGCACACGATACCATATTAGGCAATAACGTAATCATAGGTAATGGAACTCAAATAGCCGGTGAGGTAATCATACACGACTATGCCATATTAAGTGGACTTGTCGCTGTACATCAATTTGTAAATATAGGACCACACGTGATGATTAGCGGAGGAAGCCTCGTACGTAAAGATGTACCACCTTATACCAAAGCTGCTAGAGAACCTTTGAGTTACGAAGGAGTAAATAGTGTCGGATTACGTAGACGTGGGTTTACCGCCGAAAAAATAGGCGAAATACAAGAGATTTACCGCAAGCTTTACTTACGCGGAATGAATAATGCTAAGGCTCTTGTTAAAATAGAAACAGAAATGCCTGCCACTCAAGAGCGAGATGAAATCATTAGTTTCATTCGCACATCAGACCGTGGTGTGATGAAGGGATACATATCGCGATAACCGTGCTAAGCATAAGCTGCACAAATATTGCCAAACGATACATCAAGGAAGTTCTTTTTAAAGAGGTCACCTATACCTTTGAGCAGCCCAATAAGTACGTCATACTCGGTGCTAACTCCTCAGGAAAAAGTACATTACTAAAAATTCTAGGAGGTGCCATTGCCCACACTAAGGGCGAAG
>JABIUV010000014.1 GCA_018700895.1 Bacteroidota bacterium | reverse complement strand
TCCAACTGTAATCGGGGTATCACTACGCGTAATAAAATTAGATAACGCTAAACTATATTTTTCTACTTTTAATAAATCTTCTGATTTAAGTGAAATCGGTTTATCAGTGATTGAACTCATTGGGGATATTTATTTTTATATATTTATTAAAATGTTTTTTTTGAATTGGAATCAATACCTCCGAATATAAATTTTATATTTTAATTTTTTGATACAAACTTGATACATGTTTTATTTTTTTATTTTATGTATTATCAGATGACAAACTAGCTAAACATACAAGGTGATGTGAAACTTATTTCTTTGGGCAATAACTTTATATTGCCAAGTAATATAGATTTAATAAAAACACAAAATCACCTTCAAAGAAAAAAACCTGAAGTTGAAATTATAGAACCTAATCAAGAAGTTTCGGATGCGTTTTTGCCAGCCCCAAAAGAAGTAGTCGAAGAATTAAAAGCCCCGACGGAAGAAGTCCAGATAGAGCAGGAAGATAAAGAAACTGACATATATTTTAAAATACAAGACCCTGATGGATATACTAATATGAGAGACGCACCAGGTGGAAGTATCGTTCGAAGGGTACTACCTAATGAAAAAATTAAAGTTTCTGGAGAATCTCGTAAATACAAAGTTGTAGAATTTGATAATGGAGAGATAGGGTATATTCATAACTCGCGAGTAGTTGAATACCGATAAAATCACACCCCAATAGATGTAAAGCGACTTTATTGTATAAAAGCGGCACATTTAAAAATGTCTATTTATTATTTTCTGTTCTACAAATTTACGTTTTTCATAAGAACATACATAGGGCTTATTCGCTTCAAGCAAATATGAATCGTATTGTCCCAAAACATCATACGACAAACCTTTTTTGATTAGTGAGTGCTGTGAAGACACCAACATTTTAATTAATTTGAATGCCTCTCTACAATGCTAGTATTGACAGTCGTTTGTAATTCAGAATTAAAATCGTAAAACACATCATTTAACTCTTTGTAAATAATAGAGACATTACAATAATTATCCATTGCTAGTAGCGTCTTATCTAACTTTTAGTCTAAAAATTTAGACCACTCCGATTTATCAGTTCGATAAATTACATTGAGTAGAGCGGAATAATAATCAAATATTAATATTCTTATCTTAAATATAAAACAAAAAGCCTTCCGCAATTAGCGAAAGGCTTTTGTCTTAATTATTCTCTTTCAGATGATCACTGAAGGTGAAATACCGCTAGGCTATGAGTCTTAGAATCGCATTTTCAACCCTACAGCTAAATTTAATCTTGATAATTCAGAAAGATCAAATTCACTTTTAACATCATTACCATCTGTAATCTCATCTGATGACATGTTTACTAGGTTTATATTAGAAAACCCTTTCCCAAAAACTAGGATATTTCTGAACACAGCGTAGTCCACACCTATACCAGCTCTTAAGCCTAAAGTGTTAACTCCATCTAAGCGGTATGTGCCTGTCGGGTTATTAGCTGATTCATATGTATTTTCTAAACTAAGCATGCTGTAGTTTAAACCACCGAATATATTCGAAGATAGTCTTTTATTAAGATCTGCTCTATATCCAGCACCCAAACTAAATGAAGTCATACTGAAAAGATTATTATTAAGTGTTGCTTCAGTAACATCATTATAATTAACTGTGATATCCAATGTGTTACCCTCCTCGATAGTATAACTCTCAACTGAACCATAATACCATATACCGTCGCTTATAGAAGGAAAGTATCCTATTTCGATGCCGCTATAACTTCCAGAACCTAGTGATAAAAATAATTCAGACCCTTTAACGTCAGATACATCTTTATATGTAAATTCATCACGCTTCACATCAAAATTCATTCGATTGTAATCGTAAACTGTGGTAGACAAGGTTTCGTTTTGCTCAATTTTTTTAATTGTCGCTGGAAACCCAGAAACCTCATATTCAATTTTTGACACATTTGAATTTTCCAAGGAAGTTATTTTTTTATAAACTGGGTTAATTATGATATCACAGCTATGTTCATCCATAAATTTAGCTTGGGCATTTTCTTTGATTTCGCTCGCATTTAAATTTAAATCTGCGGTATAGGTAGAAGTTTTCTTCTCTTGAGAGATATCTAAGTCTGCAACCATTGGTTTTATCAATACATCAGGAGTGTTTACATTTATCTCTGGTGATTTTTGATTTCTCTCACCGATCACACGTGATTGAGTTCTGCAAGAGGATGACAACGCAAGTAAAAAACCTGCAATTAGTAGTACGTTTAACTTTTTCATGTTTGTTTATTCTTAAATTTATTCGTCAATTATAGTTAAAAAAAAATTATTTTTGAATATGAAAAAATTTTTTGGGCTCGTGTTGGCCCTAAGCATAATAGTATTCGGTTGTAAAGAAGAAAGTACTGATCCGATCGAAGAAGGCGGTGGGTTACCTATAGTAACTACCTTCATTCCAGCAGTTACAGATACTGCTGTGATTTTATCTGGAGAGGTTGATTTCACTTTCGCTGACATCCTTGAAGGTTTAGATGATAATACCATAAGAGGATTCTGCTGGAGTGAAAGTCCAATCGGAGGAGGCACAACAACTGACGAATTTATTTTCATAGATACCGCCCAAGGAATAGGCTCATTTAGTGTTAATATAATTACTCAAATTCAAAACAATAAAGACTATTATGTAAGAGCATTTGCTGAGAATTCGGTAGGTAAGGTTTATGGTGATGAAATTAGTTTTAGGTTTGATTATGCCCTAGAGCCACCAGAAGTTACTGCGTTTAATGCCAAAGTAACCAATACTGAAGTGGTCTTGTCGGGAGAGGTCAATTTTACTGATGGAGATGCTTCTACTAAGAGAGGGTTTTGCTGGAGTTTAAGTCCAAACCCAACAACTGACAACTTTGTTTTTAAAGATACCGCCCAAGGAATAGGCTCTTTTAATGTTGATATAGCCTCACAAATCGAAACCAAAAAAGACTATTTTGTAAGAGCATTTGCTGAGAATTCAATAGGTAAGGTTTACAGTAATGAAATTAGTTTTAGATTTGCCCCCCCAACTGAATTACCCCAAGTTGTTACAGCTAATGCTATAACAGGCCCTTTGGGGGTCACCCTCGGAGGCGAGGTCACTTTTACTGATGGTGACGTTTCTACAAAAAGAGGACTCTGTTGGAGTCTAAGCCCAAACCCAACAACTGAAGACTTTACTTATACAGATATTAGTGAGGGACTAGGTTCTTTTGAGACTACACTTAATGATCAACTCCAAAGTAATAAAACTTATTATGTAAGAGCATTTGCAGAAAATTCGGTAGGTAAAGCGTATGGTAATCAGGTTCTTATGGGATCGACACATTTTAATCCTAACTCGGCTTTTATTAATTCAAGAGGTTGCATCGAATGCGACAATTACGCAGTTGGAGATACATTCACATTACTGGGCGTCGTACCTGGGTTAAATAAGGATATTATTGTTGCAGATAGGTCTATGATTTTAGCAGCGCTGGCCGCTGGTAAAAATTTGAATGAGTATTGCACCTCCAAAGTTACTAATATGCAAGAAATGTTTGTGAATCAATTCACCTTTAACCAAGATATTAGAAATTGGGATGTGAGTAATGTGACTAATATGCAAGAAATGTTTGCTACTTCTTATAGCCAGGATTACTTTAACCAAGATATTGGGAATTGGGATGTAAGTAGTGTGACCAACATGATTGCTATGTTTTATAACGCTAAATCCTTTAGACAAGATTTATCACAGTGGTGTGTATTAAATATCAGTTCATACCCACAGTTATTTGCTGGGAATACTCCAATGGTCAACTCATATTTGCCAGTGTGGGGCACTTGTCCTTGACAATGACCTATTAAAATAGATATTAAGCCTCTTCTTCAGAAGGGGCTTTTTTATGCCATCTAATTGCCCAATTACCAACTCCAAACAATAGGGTTATACCACTACTCTGAGCAAAGGCTGCAAAAAGGAAACCCATATTTTAAAAGGGGATAGGGGGGGGGGTAAATAATAAAAATAGTTCGGATTTTTTTGGTTTTTACTGACCATCCCACTTATCAAATAGTGTTACTTCGGTAATCATTTGTACCCGGAAGCGATGACTACTTTAAAAGTAGCTGAGTCGTTATGCTAGTAATGTGGTCAAATCCTTGCGAACCGATACCTAAATCGATACCCATAGGCATAAAAAAAACCTGTAATCGACTGTTAAACAATCAATTACAGGTCTTAGTAAGTAGCCCGTAGGGGAATCGAACCCCTCTTGCCGAGATGAAAACCCGGTGTCCTAGCCGATAGACGAACGGGCCATTTAGTGCTCGTAGTACAACTGCTTTTCAACAGTTGCATTGTCCGGCTCCGAAACCTTCGGAAGACGCTTTTACTTAACATTTTAAGAAAGAACTTATCTCCTATTGCGTTAAGCGAGTGCAAAGGAAATACGAATATTTAACAATACAAACTTTTATTAATTTTTATACTTAAAATATTTTCATCCTATCACTCCACTCATTCTCCCGTTTATCACATTTTACCAAAATAAAATAACTTTGCAACTGAATTTCAATAAACATATAACATAAACAAAATCATTATGAGAGTAGCAATTAACGGCTTTGGCAGAATAGGAAGACTAGCATTCAAATGCTTGCTAGAAAAAGACAATGTGGAGGTAGTAGCCATAAACGACCTTACCGACAATAAAACACTGGCACATTTGCTCAAGTACGACTCCGTACAAGGGAAATTTGGGGGTACGGTAGACTATACTGATGAGCATATCATTGTAAACGGAACCAAAATAGCTGCTACCGCTGAGCGTGACCCAGCTAATCTTCCGTGGAAAGAGATGAACATAGACGTAGTACTAGAAAGTACTGGTTTTTTTAGAAGCCCAGAAACAGCGGGTAAGCACATAGAAGCTGGTGCCAAAAAGGTGATTATATCCGCTCCAGCAAGTGGCGATGTAAAAACTGTGGTACTAGGTGTAAATGATGACACCCTAAGCGGTGAGGAGGTTATTGTATCTAACGCAAGTTGTACAACTAATTGCCTCGCTCCTATGGCAAAGGTATTGGACGATTTAGTAGGTGTAGATAGTGGATTTATGACTACCATACACTCATACACCAGCGACCAACGTCTGCTAGATGCTCCTCACTCTGACCTCAGAAGAGCTAGAGCTGCTGCTCTTAATATCATACCTACAAGTACAGGTGCGGCCAAAGCTGTAGGACTTGTATTGCCTCACCTCGCAGGCAAGCTAAATGGCAACTCACTTAGAGTGCCTACTCCTACAGGAAGTGCTACTGATTTTGTAGTTACACTGAAAAAAGATACTACCGTAGAGGAAGTAAACGCGGCATTCAAAAAAGCGTCAGAAACTAACCTAAAAGGAATCCTAGAGTACAGCGAAGATCCATTAGTATCTTCTGATATAGTAGGAAATCCACACTCATGCATTTTTGATGCTCAAACCACTATGGTAATGGGCAACACTGTAAAATTAATGGGTTGGTATGACAATGAAGCAGGATACAGCAACAGAGTTGCAGATCTTATTGCTAAGATTGGATAACATCTGAAACTAATTATAAGACTAAAGGCCATGCAATTGCACGGCCTTTTTACATGCTAAAAAACTGCTGTTCACAAAAAATACTAATTTAGCCACGTGCTTACTAAACTAAAATCACTTGGACCAGGACTCCTGTATGCAGGAGCGGCTATTGGCGTATCGCACCTTGTACAAAGCACAAAAGCGGGTGCACATTACGGGTACATACTCATAGCAGCCATAGTACTTGCTCATTTATTCAAGTATCCGTTTTTCGTACTCGGGCCAAGGTACGCCGAGGCCACAGGCCAATCTCTGGTGTCGGGATTTGGCAAATTAGGCAAATGGGCCATATGGTTACTCCTGCTGCTTACACTCAGCACCATGTTCAGTGTGCAAGCCGCGATCACGGTAGTAACCACCGGATTAGTCCAAAAAGCAATAGGACTTACATCCCATACAGCTTTTATTTCACTAACCATACTTATCGTTTGTTTTCTCATCTTACGGGTTGGCAAATTTTCGGCACTTGAGAACCTCATGAAGGTTATTATGATTGTACTGGCAGTAACTACGGTCTTTGCATTTTGCCTTTCGTTCACACTCCCCTGCATTCTACAGGCACCCTCTACTAAGGTCTTCGACATCTCTTCTTCTTCAGACTTAAAATTCCTACTAGCCTTCGTAGGTTGGATGCCCGCACCGCTTGACTTGGCTATTTGGCATAGTATCTGGGCTCTTAGTAATACGCCTACGAAACACAGTGAATTTGATTTTAGGGTAGGATTTTATGGTACGGCCATACTCGGCATATGCTTCTTAACGCTAGGTGCCAATACGATGTACGGCACCGATATCCAAATTGCCACAGCACCAAGCAAATTCGCTTCACAGTTGGTCGATATTTTTACAACAAGTATGGGAGATTGGTCATCATACATCATATTGATAGCGGCATTCACTACCATGTTTAGCACTACTCTTACTTGTTTTGATGCTATGCCTAAAGTAATGAATCATATCACCACAGAGTTAGGTGGGGATTCTTACAAAAACACCCACACCTTTTGGCAAGTGATCCTACTTACGGGGACAGCTATTATTTTATCTTTTTACTCGACAAGTATGGGATTATTAGTTCAATTTGCCACCATCGCCTCCTTTCTTACCGCTCCTCTTTTGGCGTGGATGAGTTACAGAATCGTTACTCAGCAGCCAGAACTCTCACTATGGAACCGCACTGAAAAAGTACTTTCTATCATAGGGATAGTACTGCTAAGTTCACTAAGCATACTATTTGTCAGTACATTTTTGTACCATTAAACTAGCAAAACAAGCATTGAGCAGCACAGCTGAACATAGCAACTCAAGTAAAAACTTATCGCAACACACTAGTAAAGAGACTATTGAACTTGCAAAACATTCAAAAAGATCAAGGGAGATGACTTAGCCGAAAAACTCAAGCTAAGCAAGCCTATGCGAATACTTGGCATATCTGGTGGGCTTTTCTGGCATTGTATTCTGGCTAATAATTCTTACTGTAATCGTATCTACTACCCATAGATTAGGAATAGATGTACTGAATACGCAAGTGCAAGAGGTGATAGACTTTATCCCTGATTTGCTTACCGCTTCCACTATCATCATAGGTTACCTTATAGCCCCTAAAATAAAAGCGGTATTAACTTCACTGGGCAGCAATGCAGGGCGTGTGTTGGCCAATGTGCTCTACTATTTCATAATGATAATGATAATGATTACTGCAATAGACCAATTAGGTATTGACACCGATCTTATATCAAAAAACATACTCATTATAGTAGGTGTAATATTATTGGCCGGTGGGGTAGCATACAGATATGCAGCTAGAGAAATTATCCGTAATATGCTTTATTCTCTTATGGTAAACCAATTTTTGTAGCCGGTATGCTTATCAAAATAGGCGGACTAGGAGGTAGGATGCTAGAAATCAATAACGTGTCTATAAAACTACAAACTAAAGAAAGTATTACGATAATGCCTGCTAAAGAACTCATAGCTGATAGAGTAGAAATATTGCCCGAAGAATAAATGCACATTACTACCGGCAATATTTTAATCTCGGGACCTTTCATAGAAGACCCCACTTTTAGCCGAAGTGTAATACTCATTGCCGAGCACAATGAGCACGGTTCTATAGGCTACGTCCTTAATCAGAAGACCGACTATGCTCTCAATATGCTGATAGAGGGCATTGACATAGCCAACAAAAACGCCTATCAAGGAGGTCTCGTAGAGCTAAATAGTTTACATTTCATACACACCTATGACCATTTAACCGGAGCCACCCAAGTAATGCCCAATGTGCATTGGGGTGGAGATTTTGATGAAGTATGCAGCGGCATTCAGAACAAAGTGCTAAAACCTCAAGAATTCAAGTTCTTTGTAGGATACAGCGGCTGGGCACCTGGACAACTTGCTCACGAACTTAAACACCATTCGTGGATTACAGGAAGTCTAGATGCTGACCTAATTTTTAATCTGAATATTGACGATGAGCATCTCTGGAAAATAGCACTCCGCACCAAAGGAGGATCTGAAGCGTTGTTGGCCAATGCACCTAGCGACCTTTTACTAAATTAGTAAAGTTACAACTCCCTCTATCTCGACCAAAAAGTCCTTATCTTTGAACTAATTATTACAAACCAACATGGAAAACAGTATCTTACTCATGGCCCACAATATCTTGCGATGGGCAGTTTTATTATTCGGTCTTTATACCATTACCAAAAGTGCTCGTGGCCTTATGAACAAGCAAGACTATACGCCTAATCACAATATGGCTGCGACTTTATTTGTGGCTAGTGTCCACCTTCAAATACTATTAGGGATACTCTTATACGTAGGTAGAGAATGGGCAGCAAATCTCCCTAAAATAGGTGAAATCATGGGTAATACAACCTTAAGATTTTGGACTGTAGAACACGCTGCAGGAATGATCCTAGCAGCCGTAATTATTCAAATAGGACGCACAAAAAGTAAAAAAGCAACCGAGACGGCCAAAAAACATAAAACTGCACTCATCTTCTTTACCATCGGACTACTTATCATACTTGCTATGATTCCTTGGCCTTTCAGAGCAGAGGTAGGACGTAGTTTATGGCCTTAATTAATCAAAACCTTAACACCACTTCTATATTGAAACAAGAAACACTACACGCCATAGCCGATATACTGGGCAATGGTTACAAATGCTATGTAAATAACAGCACCCAAGAGGTACTTACCGCAGAAAACGTATCGCTCGAAGATCAAAAATCGGGAGACTATACTGAGTATGTACCATTAGAAGGACCCGTAATGTTTGGATTTATGCAGGACTACATCCAGAATGTAGATGATTTTGAAAAGCAAAGTGAGCTGCTAGAAGCTATAAGTTTTGAACATCCGTTTAAAAACTTCAAGACTAGAATATACAGTACAGGGTTGGCAGATGAATGGATTGCCTATCGCACTGAGCAAATTGCTAAAGAAATCGCCTAACTAAAGTTCTTCTAGATTCTTGCGAATCAAGTCCTTTAACTCATCGATATTATTGCCATCCTTGGCACTTACAAAAACAATGTTATCATTCAATTTGGCCATCCACGTTTTTCTGAGTGTTTCTATATCGTAAATCGCCTCATCCTCAAAAATATCGTCACTCGTAGGGTCTGGCTTATATTTATCTATTTTGTTGAAAATGGTGATGATATTCTTCTCCCCTGCTCCTATTTCGGCAAGGGTTTCTGATACGGTTTCCATCTGTTCTTCAAACTGGGCGTGACTCACATCTACCACATGAAGCAAAATATCAGCCTCTATTACTTCGTCTAGCGTACTCTTAAAACTCTCTACCAACTGATGAGGCAGCTTGCGTATGAACCCTACCGTATCTGACAATAGGAAAATGCACGGCTTGTACGTAATAGGGTCGGGAGGGAAAACCACTTTACGCACCGTACTATCCAAGGTAGCAAATAGTTTGTCCTGAGCCAGTACGTCCGCCTTGGCAAGTAGATTTATAAGCGTGGACTTGCCCACATTCGTATAGCCTACCAAGGCCACGCGTTTTTGACTTTCTCTATTTTTACGACGGGTTACAGCCTGCTTGTCTATATCTCTCAGTTCCTGTTTCAGCTTCGCAATTTTATCCCTAATCACACGCCTATCTGTCTCTATCTCCTTCTCTCCAGGGCCTTTCATACCTATACCTCCTTTTTGTTTTTGTAGGTGGGTCCACATACCTGTAAGTCGTGGCAATAGGTACTCGCTCTGTGCCAGTTCTACCTGCGTACGTGCTTGAGCTGTACGTGCATTTTTGGCAAAAATGTCAAGTATCAGACTGCTTCGGTCCACTATCTTACAATGAATAAACTCCTCAAGGTTTCTAATTTGAGATGGACTAAGCTCATCATCAAAAATGGCTAAGTCTATCCCGTGCTGCTTTACATAAGCTGTTACTTCCTCTATTTTACCTTTACCGATATACGTTTTAGGGTTTGCATGCTCTAGCCGTTGGGTGAAGCGTTTCAGTGTTTTAGCACCAGCAGTGTATGCCAAAAACTCCAACTCATCCAAGTATACTTGCGATGATTTGAGCGGGACATTTTTAGGCTCTACTCCTATAAGTATGGCTTTCTCTGGGTGCTTTTCCGTATTTAATTTTGATTTCAATAGATGTATATGTATTTATAAGTCAGATATTACTTCAGAAAATGGAACTCACATCCATCCAGTTTTGCTGCAAAATTTGGCGTGGTTTTCACGCATATAAACAAGTTCTAATTTATTATCCGGGTTTAAATTTCGTTATTTGTGGATACCTAGTATGCAGCAAAGATACATCCAAAAAATAGCCTTAGGCATGTTGTTGTGTATGACGACCTGTATTTCTGCCCGCGGGCAGGTCCTACAATGGAGTAATCCTACTAAAATAAAAGACGGTGCCATATTTACTAAGGTGATCGGTGAAAATAAAAGAGGCATATATATTCTGAGGTATCGCAATCGCTTTTTGTCCAAAAATGTAATAATAGAGCGATACAACCAGCTACTTGTACTAGAAAAAGGAGTAAGTTTAGAACTACGTAAGTCCCGATTACTCAGGTTATTCTTTACCTCGCAAGGGTTGCTCACTATTAAAACAAAGTACGTACGTGCCACTCAAGAGAACAACCTTGTGGCCCAATGGTACGACCACGACCTAAATCCTCTGAATGAGCCCATCGTAATAGCTACTGCAGCGGCACAAGACTTTGGAGATAGAGGAAATTTCAGACTTCGAATGAGTGATAATCAGCAGCATATTACCGTAATGCATACAGAGCCAGATGCGAGAGGGAACACGCTAATTCATCAATATTATTTCTCATTAGATTTAAATTTAATCTCGAAACAAGAGATTCAAACCATTTATCCTTACAAGGACATGGCGGCGTTAGACCTCGTCACTACCAATGATTTGAAAACCTGCATATTAGCTAACGTAGCTCCCAGACCCTATAAAAAGAATACTACTTCCAACTATCATCTTTTTTACTTAAAAGACTCCTCCATACAAGACTATGCTCTGCCTGACAGTGTAGATTTGATATCGCCCCGAATCGCCTACAATCGTAAAGATGACGCAGCCATAATCGCGTCTTTCTTTTCGTACAAACGCATAAGAGGTCTGGCCGGTACTATGTTTTTTGAGGTGGATAGTGACAGTCTTTATAGTGAGACGACTTGGAGTCCATTTAGCGATAGTTTGTTACTCGATATGAGATTTAATAACTTTTCCGAACTCGGCATTTCGGAAGGATTTAGCATTTTGAATACCATACCAAGATCGGATGGTGGAATGCTCATTGTTGCCGAGCAAAAAGACATCGCCACAGAAAATGAAATTATTTTGGTAAATGGGCTACCTCAGAGTACATCCAAAAACATTTATAATTTCAACGAGGTACTTGTACTCAACTATAATGATACAGCAGGACTAGATTGGCATAAAATCATCACCAAAAACCAAATAACCGTAAATGATGGCGGATACTACAGCTCTGTAGTAGTATATATAGGGCCACAGTTTGTGCAGTTACTTTACAATGATCAGCTACGCAACTCTGGTGATGTGATGCAACATACCATTTACAATAACGGCAAGGAAATAAGTAAGAGATTACTCAAAGCGGAATTAGATTTTATAGCCATATTACCCTCAGAAGCAAGACAAGTGGCTACCAACAAAATCATTATTCCAACATCTAAAAATAGACGTTTCGCCCTCTTAAAACTCATTTACAAGTGATATCCTTACTTACACAAAAAATTAGCTCAGCTATTATTACCTCTGTGATAATTATACTCTGTCTGGTGTTGGTTCGAGGAGATTTCAATGCCCTCTACTTGCTCAAGGTGACGTTATTTTTCATTCAATCTATTATCCTATCATTACTATGTAAGCGATATAGTATACTTTCCGTTAACACACATTTACCCTTGGTACTTGCGAGCACTTTTAGTGTTTTTATAATTACCGACATTAGCTTTAATCATTTGATGTTTGGAGGGCTATTTCTTATTGCGATGTTATTAGCATACGAACCCAAACTCATAGCAGCAGTTTCGTCTTCTTATATGATATATTTTGGGGTCATACTGGGTATCGCCCAAGCTATTAGCAATACAAGCGTACTTCTTATTATTCCAGTTTTCATCTTAGCACGGCAGGCTGGCTCCCATCGCACACGCCACTATATATTGGCTATCACTTATCTGCTTATGGTATTGATATGCTATGCAGGGATGCTATATGTCATTGAGTTACCGCATCAAATCGCCCAATTAACTCCCCAGTTATCTCTCGGATGGAGCAGTCTAGATTTCAACCTATTATCACTTGCAGGACCACTAGTAATCATCCTGACCCTTATTCACCTCTTGAAGCTAAGAAGTTATAACTTCAGATATCCCAACAAGCTTATCATTACCAACTATATGATGCTTTTACAGCTCATCATTCCGCTTATAATAATTGCCTTTAATGCTAATACAGCTATACTTCCCTATTCGCTTATGGCACTTGCGGTTATGCTGTCATTTGCTTTCGCATATAAAGATACAAGCCGCGTGGTAAATGCAGCTTTTGCGAGTCTCATCGTAATATGCATTGGGTCTTTCGCAGCTTTACACATTTTAATCTTGTGACAATACGTTTATTTAATTTTCTTTGCCATCTATCATTGGGGCAGTTTGAACTTTCTGATTTGAAGTCGAAAAAAACCATTTGCTCGAGGAAGGCAAATGAGTATTCCAAAACTTTAGAACAAAGCAGGAAGTAGCAAATACTTCATTATTAAAAAAATACAAGGTCATGAATGAGGATGTAAAAATAGTATTAGACGAACTAAAAGAAGCAAGTGACAAAGCACTAAAACACGTGGCAGCTGAGGTAGGTAAACTACGTGCGGGTAAAGCAGCTCCGCAAATGCTCGACAGCGTGATGGTAGAATATTACGGGAGCAAGGTGCCATTAAGCCAGGTAGCTAACGTAAATACACCTGATGCCAAAACAATAATGGTGAAGCCTTGGGAAAAAGGTATGATAGACGAAATAAGTAAGGGTATTATGTATGCCAACTTGGGGCTCAATCCACAAAATGACGGAGAGCAAGTAATCATCAATGTACCTCCGCTTACCGAAGAGCGTCGTCTTCAACTGGTAAAACAAGCCAAGGGAGAAAGCGAACACGGTAAAATAGGATTGCGTAGTGCACGTAAAGATGCAATAGACACTATAAAAATGCTCCAAAAAGACGGACTAGGAGAAGATATGGCCAAAGATGCCGAGGCTGAAGTACAGAAAGTAATAGACACCTACAGTAAGCGTATAGATGAGACTATCGCCGCCAAAGAAGTAGAGATAATGAAGATATAACCTAAAGGTGTCGTGCTAACAGGTACGCTTCGATACGATTTCGCCTGCCGCAAAATCGCTCAGCGTGACAACCAATTATCAAAATGTTAACAGGAAAATACAGGAAGAATGTAACAGTAGGTACTGAGGTGGAGATAGTGCAAAAGCACCATCAACGAAGCGGTGAGCTTACTGATGGTTTCGTAAAACGTATTCTCACTAAGTCTCCTGAGCATCCTCACGGGATCAAAGTAATGTTAGAAACAGGGGAAATAGGGAGAGTGAAGAATGTGATAGAGGAAGAGTAAAAGACAATGAAGACAAATACCGAGGCTTTAGAAAAATTTCGTCAAAGACATTTGAAATATGCTGTAGGAAATATCCTCAAGGATTGCGTTACAATGGGACCTATATTAGGTTTTGCAGTATTATATAACCGTGAAATTACCTGGCAAGGAGTTTTATATGTAATAGTAGCCACTATTGGGTACAGTCTATTTACTACATCTCTTCATCGCTACTTGCACCGAAAAGATAAATTACATATCCCGCCTGAGCCTAAATACAGTACTAAAACCTACCAAGAACACAAAGCGGATAGAGAAGCTAAACATAAAGACTAAGCCTAAAGAAATGAAAAAGGCCAGTGAAATTCACTGGCCTTCTCTCTATCAGTCTGTTTATAAGAGCTTACCCCTTCGCCACTTTTATACTACATCCTATAGCTTTGGTAGTGGCTGGAGTAGGGTTCTCCCCTTTTTTCAACGCTTCTATGGCATCTTCTAGGTATTTTTTGGTAACACCATCTTCTTTGGTAGAATTGTCTATCGCCCCGATATATTTCACTGTACGCTGAGCATCTAGCAAGAATACATGGGGTGTTTTGGTAGCACCATATTGTGGATACACTTTCTGTCCGTCGTCAAATAGGTACAAGAAATTGAACCCTTTTTCCTCTGCTCTCAATTTCATATTCTCAAAATTATCAGAAGGGTAAGCAACGGGATCATTAGGATTGATGGCTACTACTGGATATTCCGAACCATACTTATCTTGTAATGCGATGATTCTATCCTCATAGGCTAAACTGTACGGGCAATGATTACACGTAAATATCACAATGTATCCTTTGGCACCATCTATACTCGCCAAGCTATGCATTTGATCGTCTGTTCCTTTTAGAGAAAAGTCTGTAGCGGTATCGCCAACGTGATAACCTGAGTGACTCGTCATCGCCACTAATACTCCGATAGCCACTAGGCCAAAAATCATTTTTTTCATACTATTTTAGCGTTATTATTTCGTTTTTTAATTCTTCGTAAGACTCGTATGACGTTTCATAGAAATATCGTTTGCCATTTTTGATAACCATTGTAGCCGGAATTGCTCCAGTCCATGTACTGTCTACCTTATCTATCCACACATCGGCCTGTGGGTCTGCCAAAATTACGGCTTTACTCTCAATTTCCCTCTTGGCTAGTAATGCTTTTACCGTTTCTACCTTGTCATCAAAATCAAGACTCACCAGCACCAACTTGAGCGGCTGATCCATACTGTCTTTTGCCAATTGCTCAAAATACGGTAACTCCTGTACACACGGTCTGCACCACGTCGCCCAAAAATTGATAACATACGTCGTATCGTTGCTCTTGTTTAGTAAATAGTCTTGCTCAAACTCTGCGTAATCAACATACACCTTTACTTCACGAGCAGATTGGAAGCTAGCCAGCGAAAGAAAGAGGATGAATGACCATTTCATAAGCATCTAACGTGATGTTTATCTATTTGTTTTTGACCATATCTAAGGCTACGTCTACTATCATGTCTTCTTGGCCACCTACCATTTTACGTTTGCCAAGTTCCTGTAGTATATCCGCCGTATTGAGTCCATATTTTTGAGCGGCACGCTCGCTGTGTAGCAAGAAACTGGAGTAAACTCCCGCATATCCTAGACTCAATGTTTCTCGGTCTACTCGTACCGGTCGTTCTTGCAATGGACGAATCACATCATCGGCCAAGTCCATCAGTTGTAGCAGGTCAGAGTTTGTTTTTACCTCCATCCTATTGAGTACTGCTATGAGTACTTCGAGCGGGCAATTACCCGCACCTGCTCCCATTCCTGCCAGTGACGCGTCTAGTCGTGTTGCACCGTACTGCATAGCAACTATCGTGTTGGCTACCCCCAAGCTGAGGTTATGGTGGCAGTGAATCCCAACTTCGGTATTGGTGTCTAGCACATCCTTAAAAGCCTTGATCCTATCCGCTACGCCATCCATCATAAGTGCACCCGCACTGTCTGTTACGTACACACAGTCAGCCCCATAGCTTTCCATGAGTTTGGCTTGCTCGGCAAGTTTATTCGGTTCGTTCATGTGAGCCATCATCAGAAAGCCGCCTACATCCATACCTAGTTGCTTGGCTGCTTCTATGTGCTGCTTACTCACATCTGCCTCTGTGCAGTGAGTCGCTACTCGTACCGAGCGTACACCGAGTTCGTACGCTTTTTTGAGGTCTTCTATGGTCCCTATGCCCGGTAAAAGCAATGTGGTAAGCACCGCGTGATTCAATTGTTCTGCAACGCCTTCTAGCCAGTCCCAGTCGGTATGAGCCCCAAAGCCATAATTGAAACTACCGCCACTCAGTCCGTCTCCGTGAGATATTTCTATAGCATCTACTCCAGCTTTGTCCAGTGAGATAGCCAAGTCTTTGAGCTGCTGCTTTCCGTATTGGTGACGTATGGCGTGCATTCCATCTCGGAGGGTTACGTCTTGTATGTAAATCATAAGTTTAAGTCTAATTTTAAGATTAAGTATAAGTTTAAAGAGGCGGTTAGGAGTTCCCTCTGTTTTTAATTAATGTAATTAGTATTTTAATAAGCTGGGTGTTTTCGTCTAACAATCTTTCCCTTTCTTGCTTACTACCAGTATTTCGTCTTTGCATTATTCTTAGGTTTAGTTGAGTCTCCTTCAACTCTTTGAATGCTATCCGACCTTTGTTGAAATAATCCTTATCTGTTCCAGCCCCTTGCATTTCGCCAAAGTTTAGAGCAGAACTTCCCGCAGACCTAATTTTTTGATTAGCAAGATAGTCATTTGAAAAACTACGCGGTAATGTCTCGCTGAAGTCCATAATATCAGCCGCAAAGACAATAAATCGTTCTTCTAGATCAAATTTCCTCTTCGTCATAAATATTAAGCTTATACTTATTCTTAAACTTGAAAAAGCTTCTCCCCCACCGCCAACGCCGCACTGGTCATAATGTCCAAATTCCCCGCATACTCTGGCAAGTAATGCCCTGCCCCAACTACTTGCAGCAGCACCGTCGTTTTCAATCCACTTTTATGCCCTACGCCTTCTATGAAAGCAGGCTCATCTTCCGATATATCATCAAACTGCACTTCTTGGTGAAGCGTATAACCAGGCACATATTTCTGTACCTCAGCCACCATATCGTGTATGCTCTGGCGAATAGTTTCTCTATCTCCTTGTTCACTGAGTGTAAACACAGTGTCTCGCATCACAAGTGGCGGTTCGGCAGGATTTAGGATAATGATAGCTTTCCCTTTGGTAGCTCCACCTACTTTTTCTATGGCTTCAGAAGTGGTTTCTGTAAACTCATCAATATTTGCTCGCGTACCGGGTCCGGCAGATTTGCTTGCTATACTAGCTACTATCTCGCCGTAATGAACTTTTGCAATTCTGCTTACTGCAGCAATGATGGGTATCGTAGCTTGTCCACCGCAGGTTACCATGTTCAAGTTTACTCTTTTATTGTCAGGCTGAGTGTTCGCATTAGCGAACGTATCGAAGTCCAAATTTAATTTGCTTCGCAAATCCTTATCGAAGGAAACCGCTGGAACCACATAAGGACCAATAGCTGCAGGCGTTAAATCTACCATTTTCTTTTCAGGGAAATCCTTCATTTTACCAAAATTATATACGTGAGCTTTGGCACTCGTAGCGTCAAAAACTATGTCTATTTCTTTCCATATGGGCATTTCGATTAGTCCATCTATGCCTGTGGCACAAATTTCAACACCCATTCGTTTGGCTCTGGCTAGTCCATCACTCTCTGGGTCTATACCTACAAAGCACCCCATTCCCAATACGTCCGAGGTTCGCATTATCTTTATCATGAGGTCTGTGCCTATATTTCCGCTTCCTATTATTGCTGCCTTTATCAAGTCTAAGTTTATAATTAGGTTTAAGTTAATAAGTGACGAGCTTAAGCTCCTCCTTTTCTATTTTTTATCTTCTGTTGTAAGAACACCCCTTTGAGGCGTGTTCCTACACAATTTCCAATTTTACCGACCCCAATCCGTCGATACTCGCCTCTATTTTATCCCCTTGCGAGATAAGCACCATAGGTCCCAAAGCACCGCTAAGCAACACTTCTCCTTTTCGCAAAGGATTTCCTTGTGCGGCCATTTTTTGTGCAAGCCATAATGCTGCATTTAGTGGGTTATCCATACAGGCTGCTCCACTTCCAGTAGATGCGACTTCGCCATTTTTGGTCAAGGTCATTTTGCAGCCTACTAAATCTTGGTCGTCTAAATCTATTTGTATTTCTCCGAGGACATAGTGACTGGCACTTGCATTATCAGCTATAGTATCGGTGATTTTTATATTCCAATCGGCTACGCGACTACCTACTATCTCTATGCTCACCCGAGCGTGGTCTATAGCTTCTATAAGGTCCGTGATATTAAAGTCCCCTTCCAAATCTTGACCCATCACAAATGCAATTTCGGCCTCTGCCTTAGGCTGCATCAAATCGGCATACGCTAATTTACCATCTCTCACTTCCATGGTCTCAAATAGCACCCCGTAATCTGGCTGGTCTACACCTAACTGCTCCATTACCGCAAAGGATGTAAGACCGATTTTTTTACCCGTAACCTTTTCTCCATTTGCAATCCGGCGTTTTACATTAATCTCTTGGGCAGCATAAGCTGCGTCTATGTCCTCGGCCGATATAAGTGTTCGTACGGGTGGCACCGTGCTCATTGTAGTATGTGCTTCCCAAAGTACATCTGCTACTTGTTGTATTTCTGGTTTCATCTCTGTTTTATTGAAGTAAAATGGCCGAAAGTAAACTCTCAGCCATTCGTATTTTTAATTCTATTTCGGGGTACTTCTTATAATGTGCCTCTTAACTCTTGCTCTCTTTCTATTGCTTCAAAAAGTGCCTTGAAATTACCTTTACCAAATGAAGTCGCTCCTTTTCGCTGTATGATTTCGAAGAAAAGTGTAGGGCGGGGTTCTATTGGCTTGGTAAATATTTGAAGTAAGTACCCTTCATCGTCTCTATCTACCAAGATACCCAATTCTCTGAGCGGTGCAATATCTTCGTCTATCTCTCCTACCCTATCCAGCACCATCTCGTAGTACACATCTGGCACTCGCAAAAACTCAATACCACGGGCTGTAAGTTCACGCACTGTTTTGATAATATCATCCGTAGCTACTGCAATGTGCTGCACACCCGGACCTTCATAAAAATCAAGGTACTCTTCTATCTGCGATTTCTTCTTACCATCTGCAGGCTCATTTATCGGGAATTTTATCCTTCCATTACCATTACTCATCACCTTACTCATAAGAGCAGTGTAATCCGTAGAGATATCCTTATCATCGAATGAAACAATCTGAGCAAACCCTAGTACATCTTTATAAAAATTGCACCACGTCATCATCTCACCTAGCTCTACATTGCCCACCATGTGGTCTACGTATTTCAACCCGGTAGAGGTTGGTTTGTAGGCAGAGTCATATTTTTTGTAACCCGGTAAAAACACGCCATTGTAAGCACTTCGCTCTATGAAAATATGCACCGTTTCACCGTAGGTGTAAATTCCTGACTTTATAATTTTACCATCCGAATCTTCTTCTGATGTAGGCTCCATATAGTGCTTAGCTCCACGTTTTATTGCTTCGTCATATGCCTTAGTAGCATCTGGCACCCATAGGGCTACTACCTTCACACCATCGCCATGCTTGTCGATATGCAGACCTATATCTGTACCACTACGCAGTGGAGAAGTAAGTACTAATCTTATTTTATCCTGCTGCAGCACGTAGCTCTCTCGGTCGGTAATACCGGTTTCTAGTCCGGCATACGCCAAATCCTGAAAACCAAAAGCAGTTTTGTAAAAATGTGCTGCTTGCTTACTATTACTTACGTATAACTCAATGTAATCTGTACCTAGTAATGGCATAAAATCTTGAGCTTCATCATATATTTTTGGGAGGTCTAATGTTTCGTTACTCATTGCGTTAACTTTTATTTATGTTACAAAATTAATTCTATTTGATACTTGTCAGTTAGAGCCTGTACTATTTAGAAAAGTGTTTGATTATGGATAAAGCCACACCGTGTTCCTTATTGGTTGCCGTTACATCATTCACTACAGCTTTTACCTCGTCTCTGGCATTGCCCACGGCTACACCCATCCCTGCGGCTTCCAGCATTTCCATATCATTATAATTATCGCCAAAAGCGATAACATCACCCCAATTGAGCTTTCTATACTTATGCTCAAGCAAGGTCGCAATGGCTGATTTTTTAGAGATCTTTTTACTAGCAATTTCTAGGTAGGTATCTTTGGATTTGTACACGTGCAAGTCGTCATTGAGCGTAGCAATAAGCTCATCGTACATTACGGCTATTTCCTCAGCAGGACCCATACACATTACTTTGTGAGCACCTTTATTGGTTTGCTCGTATAGTGCAAGTGTATCCTCTAGCGACTGTAACTTAGGAGTCACCTTGGTATTGTTTGCTTCTCTATTTGCCCAGTAATCCATTGCAGGCACAAACCACTCATCATTATTATATATGCTCACATGGATTTCGGTATTTATGCTCAATTCTGCGATCTTTTTTACCTCATTAAATCCAACTTCCGTACTGCTTAGAATCGTATCTCCGTCTAACACCAAACCGCCATTATAGGCAATAAGTGGACTTTGTTTTATGCCTACTTCTGCCTGCAAGTGAGTCATTGCCTGAGGCATACGCGACGATGCTAGTATGATATCACATTCATCTTTTATTCGCTTAAACTCGGCAATGGTCTCGGGTGCTAACTCACGATCTGCGTTGAGTAAGGTGCCATCTATATCGGTACATAATAATTTGAAAGACATTGTGCAAGAATAAGAATAATCATAAGTTTAGGATTACGTAAAAACCTAAATTTATAAACCATTTGAGAGAAGTAATCACCAATATAATTCTTCAGAAACTAGAAGTTCCCGTTCTATTTCACATTGTGTTTAAATTCATTCTAACGACACAGGATCAACATTCCCTTTCTCAACTATACTTACATTTGCCCAAAGCACATAAAAGCCATGTCAACAAAACTTAAAAACTACGCAGCAGGAAGCTGGCAAGAGCACAAGGGAGACGGATTTGAACAATACAACGCCATTAACGGCAACCTAATAAGCACCGCTAGTAGCGAAGGGCTGGACTACGAGGAAATGGCAGATTATGCTCGTAGAGTAGGTGGCAAAGCACTTCGTGCAATGACGTTTTATGAGCGGGGCTATATGCTCAAAAAACTGGCTCTACACCTGGACAGTATTAAGAAGAAATACTACAGCATAAGTTACCTCTCTGGTGCTACCAAGAGCGATAGTTGGGTAGATATAGATGGCGGAATAGGAACACTTTTTACCTACGCGAGTTTGCGTAGACAAATGGGTAATCAACGCTTTTATGTAGATGGCGATACCGCCAAAATAAGCACCAACGGCACTTTTGTAGGGCAACACATCATGAGTCCCAAACAGGGTGTAGTGGTACATATCAACGCTTTTAACTTCCCGATATGGGGAATGCTCGAAAAACTCAGTGCCAACTGGCTGGCAGGGGTTCCGGCCATCGTGAAACCATCCGAAATTACCTCCTACCTTACCCAAGCAATGGTAGAAGATATCGTGGCAAGTGGCATTATCCCTGAGGGAGCTATTCAGATAGATTGTGGTAAGGGTCACGGCATTATAGATTCGCTTGGCTCACAAGACTTAGTCACCTTCACCGGAAGTGCCAAAACCGGCCGTATGCTCAAGAGTATGCCGCACATCATAGAAAATGCGATTCCATTCAATATGGAGGCTGATAGTCTGAATGCTGCCATACTCGGAGAAGATGCTGCCCCCGGCACTGCCGATTTTAATATTTTCATAAAAGAAGTACGCCGCGAAATGACCACCAAGGCAGGACAAAAATGTACGGCCGTACGTAGAATAATGGTGCCAGAAAAATACCTAGAAGACGTGCAAATAGCCTTGAGCAAAAGCTTAAGCCAAACTACAGTAGGCGACCCTGCGGCTGAAGGTGTACGCATGGGTGCTATCGTGAATAGAGCACAACTCGATGTGGTACGCAATAGAGTAGCTGCTATGGCGGAGAAGACACCTATTGTGTACGGAGATTTAGACAACTTTGACCTGATAGGTGCCGACAAAAACAAGGGAGCTTTCCTTGCTCCTATTCTGATGCTCAACTCTAACCCTATGAATAATACGGATAGTCACGAGGTAGAATGTTTTGGCCCTGTAAGTACGCTAATGCCATACACTGACATAGACCAAGCGGTGGAATTGGCTAAAATGGGAAAAGGATCTCTGGTGAGTACCATTGCCACTTCTGATGTAGATATCGCTACGCAATATGCTGTAGAAGCTGCTGCCTACCACGGCAGAATATTGGTACTCAACGAAGAATCTGCTCCCGAAAGTACGGGCCACGGGTCTCCTATGCCACAGCTCATGCACGGCGGACCAGGAAGAGCTGGAGGTGGAGAAGAACTAGGAGGAATAGGAAGTGTAAAACACTACCTGCAACGTACCGCACTGCAAGGTCATCCGAGTATGCTGACCGAAATAACACAACGCTACCAGTACGGCGGAGCTTATAAAGAGAAAGACGTACATCCATTTAAAAAATATTTTGAAGATATAGAAGTAGGCGAAACCGTAATCACTGCTAAGCATACCATCACAGTGACAGACATCGTAAACTTTGCCAATGTGAGTGGCGATAATTTCTATGCTCATATGGACGAAACCTCGCTAGAAGGGACCACGTTCGAAGGACGTGTAGCACACGGATATTTTGTGCTAAGTAAGGCTGCGGGTCTGTTTGTAGATGCTAAAAAAGGACCTGTATTGCTCAACTATGGACTAGACGAATGCCGATTTACAAAGCCGGTATATCCCGGAGCGACCATTGGTGTACGATTTACGTGCAAAGAAAAAATAAACCAAGAGAAGAAAACCGAAGACGATGTAGCCAAGGGTATCGTAAAATTCCTAGTAGACGTATATGACGAGACCGGAGAAACAGTGGCACTTGCTACCATTCTTACGATGGTGAAGAAAAGGAATCAGGAGGATGAGTTGTAGGGGAGACTTTAGATATTAGAAGTGAGTATTGAGACTGATTTTACATATGAGATTGTAGTTCACAAAGAATCCGGTTCATCTGTTAAAATGCCAATTAGTTGAGGCGGATATTCATTATCTCCCGTTTGCGGCACTAAAGCAAAGCATAAAGAGTTCAGGCCATATCTTGAGGGAGGATTCCCATCTTATGGCATCTGTGATTGTGGTATCGAATTTGAATATTCAGTTCATACAACAGAAAAAGACTGGAAAAATTACAGAAAACGGTGGTTTAATGCTGAATTAAAATTTGGTAATAGTCGAACCTTGAAGAAAGAAGATAAAATTAAGCAGTTAAAGAATATTGGGATTGCAACCAGCTAAAAATCTCACATTTCATATCTTTAGTCTCACATCTAAAAATATATCTTCGCACCACAATGAACGCAGTAGATCAAGGAGACGTAACATACAGTATAGATAACGGCATAGCAAGCGTAGAATTTCACCATCCGCTGAGCAATAGCCTACCTGGTAAAGTATTGGCTAAGTTGGCTGATACCATAACGGAACTGGGAACAAATGATGATGCACTCGTTATCATAGTACGCAGTGCAGGTGAGCGAGCATTCTGTGCAGGAGCAAGTTTCGATGAGCTGGTGGCGATAGATGATTTAGAAGTAGGTAAGGTGTTTTTCTCGGGTTTTGCCAATGTGATCAATGCTTGTAGAAAGTGCCCTAAACTCATTATAGGCCGTGTGCAAGGCAAAGCAGTAGGTGGCGGTGTAGGACTCGCAGCCTCCTTCGACTATACGCTAGCAACCAAGTTTGCGGCTGTAAAACTCAGCGAACTCGCCGTAGGCATAGGGCCTTTTGTGGTAGGACCAGCAGTAGAGCGTAAGATGGGACTCTCTGCTATGAGTCAACTAGCGATAGACGCTACCGAGTGGCAAACCGCTGAATGGGCAAGAGCCAAAGGACTATATGCCGACATATATGACACCACCGAAGAAATGGACCACGCTATATCTACATTAGCCAATAAGCTAAAAAACAGCAATCCTGAAGCTATGCGATTGCTCAAGCAGGTGTTTTGGCGAGGCACAGAAGACTGGGACACTTTACTTGCCGAACGTGCTGCTATGAGTGGGCAATTGGTACTTTCTGACTTCACCAAAAACGCCATAAACTCATTTAAGAAAAAATAGTTTTTGAAATTTTGAAATTTTTTTGCTCTATTTGGACCTAACACTTTAACCAAAAACAAAAATGCAAGAAAAATCATTGTTCGAACACTTCAAAGAAGTGGTTACTCAAAATTATGCTAATTTCGAAGGTAGAGCTCGCCGTAGAGAGTACTGGGGCTTCATCCTATTTTACTTAATATTTTATATTGGTTCTGCTGTTGTGTTTTCGTTGATAGATGAAAGCTTAGCAGCAATAGCTGGAATATTCGCTCTTGCGATGTTCATACCTAACTTAGCAGTTGCCGTAAGACGATTGCACGACGTTGGAAAAAGTGGTTGGTTTCTACTAATCGGACTGATTCCACTAATAGGAGGCATTTGGCTTCTTGTGCTTAATTGTACGGATAGCGATGCAGGTACTAATGAGTACGGTCCTAACCCTAAAAATCCAGCTAATGAATTGGACGAGATAGGAGAAGCATAGTCTTCCATTAATTTAAAAATACACTTAAGCCATCTGCCTAACAACAGATGGCTTTTTACTTGAAGTTGTTTAAATCCATTGTCGTATGAAACAAAAAAATCTAGCAGAATACTTTTGGGAATGCATCACCGCCAAATACTTCCAATTTAGCGGAAGAGCAAGCCGCTCTGAGTTTTGGGGTTATACGTTATTCAGCATAATAACCAGCTTCGTACTAGGTCTAATAGACGACGTAATCATTGATACTATGTCTTATGATTACTACCTGTTTGGTGCCACAGATATTGGCACTATTATCTTGACCATTCCGGGAATTGCTGTAGGCGTGCGTCGTTTTCACGATAGGGACAAAAGCGGATGGGTGCCTACAACGATGGGTATCATTGGTAGTTATGGCCTCATCTTCAAACTAGTGAGTATTATTGTACCGAGTGAATTTTGGCTTGAAGCCAATTATATGTACAATGCTTCTCGCATTTGGTCTGGTTTTGTGTTAGTAGTGATTATCGGAATGGCTATTTACTACTTGGCACAAGTAGTGCAGGCTGGCACCTTGGGCCGTAATCAATATGGTACAGACCCACTAAATCCCGAATTAGACAACGAGATAGACCTCATAGGCGAAGAGTAAGCTCCTGCTTACATATTCTGTGTATAGTAATTGAAGTCCTTGAGCACATCATTGATAAATCGCTCGGGCTTGTCTTTATTCTTAATGCCCATCACGGTTTCTAGTTTCACCACCAGTTTTCGTATGAGTTTCACATCTCTCATCTTACGGGCACTCTCAAAGGTTTCTTTGATGATACGTGCATCATTGTCTGACAACTTGAGTACTTGAGCGTACTTGGGTTTATAATTATCACCTACCTCACGAAGTATCGTGATGTTTATGCTCTGCTTAAGCTTTGACTTAATCACCGATGTGCCGGCCACCATATCACCCAGTCGCTGCCCACGCCTACTACGCACTATGCAAATAAGCCCTATTAATCCAATGGTATAAAATGAAAATATGCGAAGCATCACATCCCCAAATACGATACCGAGTAACACCATCGCATAAATATCTACCATTCGGAATATCCACCGAATAAAAAACTCCACAAACCCGGGCTGAAAACCATCTATCTTCACCACCTTGATATTGGCAAGGTACTTACCCATGGTGTAGCCGCCGCTTAGCGTTTCGCTGATAAGCGAATAAAACAATACGGGCAAACTGATAATAGACACCCAACCCCACACTACGCGGTCATAATCATCTCCAAATGCCCGCTCAAAATCAATATTGAACAGCGAGAGAAACCACCACACACCCACGTAATACACGATAATGATGATAGAATCAATCACAAAGGCAAGTATCCGTTTTCCTAAAGTTTCACTTTGCAAGGATAGTATGGTGTTAAAAGTTGTTTTTACGTTTAGATTTGCCACTATAAGATTACGTTAAACGTTTGAGAGAAGTTTCATTCATAAAACAAAATAAAGCGAATTGGCTGGAGTTTGAAAATTATCTTTATTATAACAAGCAGGTTCAGCCCGATAGACTGGCCGATTTGTTTGTACAACTTAATAATGACTTAGCCTACGCACAAACCTATTACCCCAAGAGTAAGGTAAATGTATACCTCAACGCTCTAGCCAGTAATGCGTACCTCAAAGTAGTAAAACCCAAAACCACCTACGGCTCTATCATCGATTTTTGGACTACGGATGTGGCCATTATCACCTACAAATACCGCAAACTGCTCTGGGCTACCTTCAGTGTGTTTTTCATTATGCTGAGTATAGGGGTGCTTTCTGCCTTGTACGACGAGAGCTTCATTCGCTCCATACTTGGCGACCACTATGTAGATAGTACGCTGGATAATATAAGCAATGGCGACCCAGCGGCTGTATATAACAATGGTACGTCTTACGGGGACATAGGCAGTTTTCTTGGAATCACGATTAACAATATACGCGTAGGACTACTGATGTACATCTCGGGCATTACCCTAGGCATAGGCACCATCAAAATACTCTTTAGCAATTGCATTATGCTGGGTTCATTTCTTACTATGTTTTACAAAGAAGGGGTGTTTACCGAAAGTATGAGTGCGATATGGATACACGGAGCCATGGAGATATTTGGCATGGTGATAGAAGCCTCTGCAGGTTTGCTACTAGGATTAGGCTGGCTATTTCCCGGCACATTGAGTCGCAAGCAGGCCTTTTTACTTACAGGTAAAGAGTCGCTTATGATAGTAATGAGTACTATCCCATTTACCATAGCTGCTGGATTGCTCGAGGGATTTGTGACACAGTATTACAACGAGATGCCTTTTGGGGGATCACTACTCATCATATTTGGCACCTTGGGTGTTATATCCTATTACTACTTGATATATCCTATCCGTAGGTATAACAATATAGCTCTCCGACTAGAAGACATAATGGTTAACAATGAGGAAGTATAGTCTGGTTTGCATATTACTCCTTGGTCAGTTGGCTTTTGGCCAGTTTGACGATTACGAAGTGGAGGCTGAACTGTATGAAACCGTCATAGAAGAAGATGGTGTAGACGACATAGACCGTACCGATTTTACCCGCGGGGACTACCTAGACGCAGATGTGGAATACAAGTCTGACTATACGGGAGCTGAATACAACTACCGCGAGCTAGAGGACGAAGAGAAAGAAGAACAGAACGAAAAACCATCTCATCAGAAAGATACAGGATCTACTAATTTTGGCCCAGTAATCGGTTTTATTTTTAAAGCCATATTACTCCTCGTAGCTCTGGCTGGCTTATATTTTTTATACCTCGCTCTTAGTAATCTCAGACTAAACAAACGCGGCGAGAAAAACAGAGTAATCTCCGCACAAGAAACGGAGAATGACATAGCACAGCCCGAAGAACTAGACGACAATAGTCTGGAAGGATTATTAGCAAGAGCCAAGACTGAGCATAACTATACGTTGGCAGTACGGTATTACTTCTTGATGTATTTGAAAAAACTACAAGACCACAAGGTAATCACCTATCACCACGACAAAACCAATGCGGAATACCTTACCGAAATAGACGATGCTACTCGCAGTGAGCAATTTGTAAAAATGAGCTACATATTTGAGTACGTATGGTATGGTAAGAAAGCGTTGACTGCGGAGCTTTTTGCTACGGTGGAACAAACATTTGTAACACAAATAGATAAGGTGAAATGAAGGTGAAAAATTTACATATTGCAATCCTAGCAAGTCTATTGCTATCTGCCTGCAACATGCCTTCTGACTGGACTCCCTACTACGAGTCGCAGCACAAAACACCATACGGCACCAAGATATTTCAAGAGCAGCTCGAAAATATTTTTCCAGATGCCTACACCGATATACTCAAGGATAGAACAGACGAAGTATTAGCCTCGGAGGCTTATGGATTAAGTACGTATATGTACGTCAATCCTAAATTTTATCCAGACTCACTGGAGTACGCACAGTTGGAACAGTATGCCAAAGAGGATAACGCACTCTTTATCGCTACCGAAGACCGCAATGCTCACTGCATAGAGAAATACAGTATAGAAATAGAACGAGATTCAGCTGCAGAGTTCCAATTTACTCTCGAACGACTGAGCACGGTAGACCAGCACTTTACCCTCAAAAATAGAAGGGAAACAGCCAATTACTTTAGCCAAATACCGCCGTATGCCACGGTACTGGGTTCGGTAACGATAGGCGATAGCACCTACCCCAATTTTATCGCGATACGACTGGCAAATTATAACAATAAACTTTATCTACACGCCCAACCCGACGTATTTAGCAACTACCATATGCTCCAAGACGAAGACGGTAGATATGCTCTCAATACACTCTCATACCTGAAATACACCGACTATTTCGTGTGGGACGGTTATGGCACAAAACGACGATACAACACCCCACCCAGTGAAGGTGACACTGCCGGATTGCTTCGCTACATATATGGCAGTAAGCCACTCACCTTTGCTTTCATCACGCTCATAGCATTGGCCTTATTGTTCTTTGGGTTTAACTATAAGCGAGTAACCCGAGCCATACCCGTGCTAAGACCTGAGCGAAATAACAGTATCGACTTTATGAACCTGGTGGCCAACCTCTTTGTAAACGAAGAAAATCAAATTGCAATAGCCAAGTACCGAGCCAATTATGTGCTCGACCGTATAAAAGAGCGATACTACCTGGACCCACAAGAGCTAGACGAAAATTTCAGAAAAGCCCTAGCCACCAAAACACAAGTAGATGAGCGAAAGCTAGTAAAATTCGTAGCACAACTCAACAAGATTAGATACAGCAAAACACTAGACAAGGCGGGCTTTATCCGTTTTAGTGAAGCTATAGAAAACGGAATATCACTTATAAAATTAAACCAATGAGTACAGAAGAAAACACACCAATGAACGAAGAGCAGGCAGCACCAGAAGCTACACCTAATCCTACCCCACTGCCAGAGGAGAGCACTCCTTCTTTTGAACCCAAAATAGAACTCAGTAAGCTACAGCACAGCGTAGCAGCTATACGCCACGAGCTCCATAAGGTAATCGTAGGCCAAAAAGAGCTGATAGATGCACTTATAGTAGGTATCATAGCAGATGGCAATTGCCTTATAGAAGGGGTGCCGGGTATCGCTAAAACCCTAAGTGCTAAGCTCCTAGCTCGCACTATGAATGTAGACTTTTCGCGGATACAATTCACGCCAGACTTGATGCCATCCGATATATTGGGTACTTCGGTTTTCAATCCTAAAAACACCGAGTTTGAATTCAAGGCGGGGCCTATTTTCTCGAGCATTGTGCTTATAGATGAGATAAACAGGGCTCCAGCCAAAACACAGTCGGCACTCTTTGAGGTAATGGCCGAGAGACAAATCACCATAGACGGAAACCAGTATGATATGAATAAGCCCTTTATTATACTCGCTACGCAAAATCCCATAGAGCAAGAAGGAACCTACCGACTGCCAGAGGCTCAGCTAGACCGATTCCTATTTAAGATAAACCTAGACTACCCTAGCATAGACGAAGAAACAACGATACTCGCCAATCATAATGCACGCCACGGTACCGATGAGATGGCTGACGTGAAACCCATACTGAACGCGGCCAACGTGGCCGAGTTGCAACAAACCGCCAAAGATGTAGAAGTGGAATCATCTATCATCAGCTACATCGCCAGCTTGGTAAACCAAACCCGAAATCACCCTATGCTATACCTAGGAGCATCTCCACGTGCGTCTATAAGCATACTCAATGCCGCCAAAGCCAAAGCAGCTATAAGCGGAAGAGACTTTGTGATACCCGAGGATGTTAAAAGCGTAGCTGCACTCGCCCTACGCCATCGTGTGGTTGTATCTCCTGAGAAAGAGATGGAAGGCATCACGCCAGATACGATTGTAAAAGAACTCATAGAAGGCACTGAAATACCAAGATAGTCCACATGGCAAAATTTTGGAATAGCATACTGCTCAATAGTGTATTTTTCATAGGGCTAGGAATAGCCGCTGTGTTATATACGCTGGGTCACTTTTACCCGCCATATACCTTGGCAGGTACGGTGGTAGTTGCTGTTTTGGTCGTTTTGTTATTGCTCGATGTAGGGTTACTATACCGTGGGTCTCACATCACAGGCTCACGCCAAATCAATGCCATCCTGAGTAATGGTGATGAGAATGATTGTGTGCTAAGTATAGACAGTACGTACTCCTTTCCGGTATCGGCTCGTATATATGACGAACTACCGTACCAGCTCAATATGCGTGGACAGAAATTTGACACGTTGCTATCTCCCCATAAAAATAAAGAACTCCAATACACTATAATCCCGACCTTACGGGGCGAGTATGACTTTGGTGATATTGTAGTACTAGTAAAATCACCCTTGCGAATGATCCAACGCAAGTATCAGTTACGGGCTAGTCAGCAGATAGCCGTGTACCCATCCTACATACACCTGAATAGGTATAGCCTCAAAAATCTGAAATACTACACCCGCGACATAGGTGCCAAAAAGACCCGACGCATCGGTCAGAGTATGGAATTTGAACATATAAAAGACTATGTAAAAGGAGACGACATACGCTACATCAACTGGAAAGCAAGTGCAAAACGTGGTGAGTTGATGGTAAATCAGTATACCGAAGAGCGAGCACAGCAGGTCTATTGCCTTATAGATAGCGGCAGAGCAATGCAAATGCCTTTTGACGGGCTAACCCTGCTAGACTATGCCATAAATAGCACCTTGGCCTTGAGCCATATCATCATACGCAAGCACGATAGAGCTGGAATGCTCCATTTTAACAAGCGTGTAAATCAGATACTCCCAGCCGACAAAGCCGTATCGCAGTTGCCCAAAATACTGAGTGCCTTATACAATCTCAAAACGGAGTTTTATGAGAGCAACTTCGAAAAACTGTATGCCGATATCAAGTTTAAGATAAACCACCGTAGCCTGATGGTATTGTTTACCAATTTTGAGGATATGAACTCCCTCCAACGCCAACTCCCGTACCTCAAAGGCATAGCTAAGAACAATGTGCTGCTCGTGGTATTTTTCAAAAACAGGGAGATAGAAAAGGTAGTACAATCTGAGGCTACCCACCAGAGCGATTACTACAACAAGGCGATTGCCGAAAAACTAAGTTTCCAGAAAAAACTGATGGTAAAGGAGCTCAACAAACAAGGCATACAGACCTTGCTCACCGACCCCAAGCACCTCACGGTAGACACCATAGACAAGTACCTGGAGATCAAGTCTCGGGGATTGATATAGGGAGAGCGTCGGGTAGTAGCTCGTCCTTGCTCCGCATACGCCTGACTTTGGGTCATACCCAACCAAATAAGGGTTTCCACCCGTTTGGACTTTAGCTCAAAAAAAGGTAAATTTGATAAGTAGAAAAACATGAGATATATGTGTAGTACACGTATACTTGTGTTGCCCCTAATGTAAAAAATGAAACGACTAACCATAATATTGCCTATTCTCCTTCTTACCCTTTCGACACTTCAAGCCAAAGCGGAAGTTGGATTTACCCTGACTGTAAAGAAATGATTGACAGTTCAGATGTCATTGCTGTAGTCGAATACACATCCAATGGAGACTTTCGGGCTAAAGCGAAACTTCTGATAATTTATAAAGGGCAATTAAATACAGACGAAATTTAGATTTAGGGATTTAGCAATAGATATGGACCTAAAGAGAAGATGAGCTCTGGAAAATAATATATTATCTTTCTCAATCACTACAAACCCACAGAGAGAACTCTTGAATGTAAGATTCCAAAAAAATAGTACTGTTAAGAAGTAGAAAAAAGTAATTAAACTCAATAGCACAAAAATGAGAAAGAGTAAGTTTACACCTGAAGACTGCCTCAAAAGTGGAGCAAGTATGAATTCCATATTTTAATCAAAGGATAAAAAAGTTGCAGAATAACTAAGCGTACGTCTTGTAAACCCTCTCATAAAAGCCCCTCCCCACAGCGAACACGTCTCACTATTCACTCACTGCGGATAATAAACCACCTTACTCCCACATCAACTGCTCAGAGGCCACTATCACCGAAAAACATCACGTCTTTTTCACATAATCGGTGATGATAACAATGGTTTGCCCGCCTACCTTTCCTTCTATATAGGTCTCATTATCAGGGTCTAGACGAATATTGCGTACTGCCGTACCCCGCTTGGCAATCATACTGCTTCCTTTTACGTGCAAATCCTTGATAAGTACAACCGAATCACCTACCTGGAGGGTAATGCCATTACTGTCCTTGTGTACTACGCCACTCCCTGCTGTATCGTCGGAGCCATCCTTGGCCCAAGCAGTGGTCTCTTCGTCCATGTACATCATATCGAGCAGGTCAGCAGGCCAACCTTCGTCTTTTAGCAGATGCAGCATACGCCACGCCACTACTTTTACGGCATTGGCCTCCGCCCACATACTATCATTTAGACACCGCCAGTGATTGGGCTCTATGCTATCGGTATGGTGCAGCTGGTGGTGGCAGGTTTCGCAGGTCATCACACAATGCTCGGCAGAGCTCCCATCCTTGGGAGATACGGGATATACCGTAAGTCCACTTTTGCCTCCACATAGCTCGCAGCTATCGTTTCCTCTATCTCTTAGGTCTTGTTCTACGCTCATCGGTTTTGGATAGGGCGAATATATCTGTTCTGCAGGAACACGTATTACAAGCGTATTCCTACATCCATTATTCCTACCTTTGTGTATATGCTACGTACCTACCTTCACGCATTTGTACACGCCTTGGCAGGGATAAAATCCTTCATCACCACGGAGCGAAACGCCAAGTTTCACCTTGTCGCATCGCTAGTGGTCATCGGGATGGGATATTACTGCAGCCTAGCGGCTATGGAGTGGTTATGGATTGCCTTGGCCATCTGCCTGGTATGGGTGAGCGAAATGCTCAATACGGCCATAGAAGGGGTATGTGACAGAATCACCACCCAACACGATGCCCAGATTAAAATCATAAAAGACGTAAGTGCCGGAGCCGTATTGGTAGCAAGTATGTTTGCGGTGGTAGTAGCCACAATCATTTTCATCCCAAAATTGTTTTAAACCTATGAGCGTACAAGAATTATATGACAACGGCCAATACGATCAGGTACTCGCCACACTTGGAGCCCATCCGCCATTAGAACATCTGCCCCTAGCAGCCTTTGCCTATCAAAAAACAAAGCAATGGGAAGAAGCCATGAACTGCTGGAACACCCTCATAGCCTCTGAGCCCAATAAGGCTGAATATTACAACGAACGCGGCGTATGCAAGTTTAACTTGCGTTTCAAGCACGCTATCCAAGATTTTGACAAGGCAATATCCCTAGAGCCTACCAATGCCTACTATTACAGCTGCAGAGCCTACATACGCGACAAAACAGGCAATACCGAAGGAAGTGTAGACGACTACACCAAAGCCCTAGAGCTGGACCCTGAAGATGCCATTACCCTCAACAACTTGGGCCTCGCTGAGCAAAAGTTGGGATTTACAGCCAGAGCGAGGGAGCGATTTAAGTACAGCGACGACTTACTGGGCGTGAAAACCATAGACTCCCGTGACCCCGATGAGTACCAAAAACTAAAACCTACTCCTCCACCCAAAACAACCCTGTGGATCGAGTTCAAAAAAATGTTTACCAAAGAAGGTTTTAGGGACTTTTGGCGGGAGCTGAGAGGGTAAGAGTTAGCGTTTGCGGATGGCGAGGATCTCATCATCTGAGAACTCCATCCAAGCTCGGTCGAAGATGTAGTGAAAGGTCTTCGGTTTCGAATTTACCTGTGTATGGGTATGTCCCGATGGCTATCGGGATAAACTCGTGTGATAAACATAAATAACACGTGTCTGCCAGAGGGTAGTGCAGGAGGGAAACTGTGAAACGTCTCCTCCTACGGCGGATAAACTTTTGGATTTATTGCAATAGAAAATTATAATCGACGGTATAAATTAGATGTATCAGACTAAAAGCTTAATACCTTGTAGGCTTTCCCAAAAATAATACTGTTAAGTAGTAGAAAAAAATAGCATAGCCGTCCGCGTGTCGCCACAACTTTAGCGGAGGAACAAGTTATGATCATTTTTTCTAACGACGTAAGATTTGGAAAGAAACGAGATATGTGCACCTTTCTATTGTTTAACTGTTATTAGGCATTCAAAAGCCTTGGTTTAACAATATCAGGATCTACTTTTAGCGTAGGTAGTAAGAGAGTACTCAGTAAACGGTATTTCTCTAAACACCTATTTACTCACCAAGTTCAAACTCAAATTTACATATGGCATTGGGCTCAGTGCATTGCTAAATGCATACGTCTGGTCCCCAAAGAATCCTCTGTAAAAGTCTGTATTGCTAGTGGCTGTAAGGTCATCTGTATTGTACGAGTAGTTTAAGACAGCTCCTGCTTGTATACCCATCCATATGAAGCCTTTTAGCTGTTTCTGGTAGTCTAGTCTCAGGCGAATCTCACTTCTGCGTAGTTCTAAGTTTTGTGCATTGAATTTAGTGTTATACAATCTGTATGAGCTTCCTTCTAGCTCAAATCCTGCTAATAGGATATTTCTAGAATCTATCTTTCTGCGGTAAAATGCTTTTGCAGGAAAGAGAATCTCTGTTCCCCATTTTCTGTTTTCTGCGGTAAAATTATACATCACCACGGGTATATAGTTTAGCTCTCCTGCACGGTAAGTTCTGGAGACTCCTACACCCCACTGCAATCTGTCATGTGGTCTCTTGCCCCACAAGCCGGTGGCAGAGTACTTGGTATTAGCAAGATCTGGACTGCTGCCCGAGGAGCCAAAAGTATAGTTTCCGTTTTGCTCCGCGAGTACTTGTAAAAGTAGAAAATTCTTCTCTCCGAGGGGTTTAAATATGGTCGTATTGAGATTTATGCTCGTGAGATTTTCTTCTAGTTCATCGAGCAGCAGATTATGGTCTCCTGCATTTGCTATTTGATTGGTGGCTATCCTCGCTTGGTTAAACCCGCCGCCTATCTGCCATACCAATTTGGATTTAGATATCACTGGGATATTGGCATTTATACGTATACCATGATACTTTAAGTCGCTTTGGTCGTTTCTTGCCACATCATCATCTGGCTTGTAAGCACCTTCGTCGCTAGTTTTTAGCGTTCCACTTCCGGTTACATCGTAGCCTAGCGAGAGAAATCTATTGGGACTCAGATCAAAAATTTTTGGACTACAATAGGTCTTTATTTCTCCCACGTCTTCTACATCGTCGTACATACTATAATCTTCCTCTTCTTCTACATAGTTAGAATCCAACTGTGCAAAACCTACGCTAGCCAAGCTTAAGACAATTAGGGAAAACGTAGCACGCTTCAAAACCATTTTCATACGCTTAGTTTTTCTTTTTAAGTTTTAGTCTTTTCCACGTATCAGTTCTACCTAGAGCTTTTACCCCTACATATCCGCGTATGTTGAGTACATCATCTTTCATAGTAATCACGCAGTTGTATAGACTCCCACTTTCTGGGTCATAGATGGTACCATCTGTCCACTCTTTGCTCGCTTCATCGTAGGTAAAATCTTTGAGCATTCTGTATCCTCTGAGCGGCACATTTCTCATTTTTTCGTCTTCATTGTTTTTATCTACTTTTGGCTTGCTTGTGGCTGGGTCTATTGGCTCTCTTAGCCATACTATCTTTCCGTAGTACTTAGATCCGATTTTTTCTATTTTCACTCTTGCCTTGCCGTTGCTCGGCTCCCATATACCTATTATGTCATCACCGCCATCTTGTACAGAAGCTGGGTTAGAAGTAAAACTGCTAATGGTAAAAAGTAGTGCTAATAATCCTACTAAGGTTATACTCTTTTTCATGTTATTCATTTTATTTGTGATAGTTTATGCTAAAATTTAAGTTCATTGGTAAGTTCAAATCATCATCCAAGTCCTCTTTTATTGTAGCATCTGCTATGATGTAGCTTTTACCGTCAAAGAGTATAGCCTTTAGCTGCTCTTGTACGTCTGCTACCTCTAGCTGCACTATTTGGCTTCCTTCTTCTACATTGGCAAAGGCTACGTTCTGCATAGGGAAGTTGTCAGAAAACACTTGAAGGTTGATAGACTCTACTAAGTTTAGGTTGCTGGTATCAATACTTGCTGCTGCAGATTTCAAAGTTATATCGACTATTTGCTCTTTAGAAATTCCATTTTCTTTTATGTACTCCGCTATATTCGAACTTATTTCTGCTTGGCAGGTATTACTTCCTTCAAAGAGTGGACCGCTAGCCGTAAGGACTGTATCAATGGAAAATTCTTTACTATTGTTGGCTTCTGGAGAGCACGATACCATCATAGATAGTAGGCCAAAGCATAGTATAGTTAATTGTATTAGTTTCATGTATTGATGTTTTAGTATTTTTCAAAATTATAGAATTTATTCCATATCTAGGTTTTCTGTTTTCCTGGCTCAAAAACGAAAGAAAGTTGTTCTCAGAAAAATGTAAAATGCAATTAACATCCTAGGACTGACAAATGAAGACTTAGTTGTAATATTAAACATCTGATTACAAGTTTTTTAACTCAAATAATGCCTTGAATGTAAGAGATCCTATATTTAAGCCGAATTCAGAATAAAAAAAATAAATCTGTTCTGAGTGCGAGCAAATAATCTTTACATGATTGCCGACTGCAATGAAGCAGGAAAAACAAAAGCCTCTCACACCATATACCTGAAATTATTGGATATAGAGAATTTTGAAAACACTGATGAAATGGCTAAGGGATTTTCAACAACCTGAAAAAGTTGCTTTTGAAACGACTTTACAAACAAGTAGCCATCAAAACAAAACCTGGAAGGCAAAGGAAGGCGGACATAGCATTCCGAAAAAAGTAAAACGGAAGAACGTACTACAAGGGAATTCACAACTCATATGACATCTAGCATCCAATTATGACGGGCCATTGATTTTTTTACAATTCTTTTGGCAAGCACATTTTTTTTGCTCACAAAATTGGAGCAGAAAGTCTATCAATCGTTGGTCAAGAGGAATATGAACAATATAAACTATTTATGACCCAAACGGACAACCAATTCTAATTAAAGGACAAGATTTTATAAGGACTTGAAAAAGCTTATAAACGACTAAATTGAGTTGAATAAATTTAAAAAGAAACCTCGTGATAAATGATAGGTAACAAAATCGTAAATACTAAATCCAATAAACTGGAGCTTCCTTGGGAGCGTCTGGAAGCGTAATCTGAGTGCTCTTTCGTGCGGCGAATACGTCTCACCATTTATACTAACCGAAGAATAGGGACCTTAAGTAACTACTTTACCCTAAATCACATCTAACTGAAGGGCTACGAGACTAAAACCGCCTAACATCACAAATCAATATTTTCGTATCACGAATTCAAACCAACAAACTTATCTATTACTTCTCTCCTTATTATTTATTAGCAGTTTTGCTATCGGTCAGAATGCGACTCAATATGGCCCAGATGGCTATGTTATTGTAGAAGAAGAGTCGGGCGGATTTGAGGCAGAGTTAGATGCTGGAGACCGTTTTGGGCGAGATCATGACGTAGCTGGAGATGTAGATGGTGATGGCGTTCTGGATATCATAGTAGGTGCTCGCTCCGACGATGACGGAGCCACTGATGCAGGTGCATTTTACATCTTATTTATGAACGCTGATGGTACCGTAAAAGGTAACCAGAAGGTATCATCCATTCAAGGCAAGGCGGCAACACCCTATTTACCAACTGGAGCCACAGAGACCAAGCACTTACGAGTGACTCTTTATCCTTTGAACAATGTGTGTTCGAGTCTTTTGAGACGCAAGCTTCGCAAATCACCTACAACTATAATGATGGAAGATGTATATGCATAGATTCTAATGCTCGCTTGGTAGAGAGTACCGAACTGAGCAACGCCTATACTAACGAATGCCTTGTAAACGATGGAAGCGTGTCCGTAAATGAACTGATGTACAACCCCCATTTAAGACTATATCCTAACCCGACTACAGGTAGAATTACATTGACTCATCGTGCGGCATCTTTTACCGCAAGCGATAGAGTGATACTATTCTCCATTACTGGGAAACTCGTGCATACACAACCCATTACGCGAACAAGCACATCGATAGACTTGTCGGCACAGCCTAATGGGGTATATGTAGCATCTGCACAAGTAGGCGGTCTAATCAGCATAATTCGGGTGATTAAGCGTTAGTATATATCTCATACCTCATGTATCTGTTCACTCATATTTAGCTGTGTGTTCATCTTTGGTTACAAAAAAGCTTAAATTTGGACTTCACATTCACAAAAAGTCAATATGTACAAATTATTCAAGTATACCCTCCTAGCTTTCGCAGTATTACTCATGGCATCGTGCAAAGATGACGACACGGCAATACACCCTGAAAAACCCGTAAGTGACTATGAGGGATTCACCCTCACTTGGGCCGACGAGTTTGATACGGGTCCTATTAATCTAGACAATTGGGTATACGAAACAGGAGATGGGACCAGCTACGGTTTGCCTGCTGGATGGGGTAACAACGAACTCCAAAACTACACTCTATTATCGGAAAACTCGGGGATAGAGTCCACAGGAGACAATGGTGTTCTATACATAAGAGCAACAGAAACGAGTGACAGGGTATATACCTCGGCAAAGTTGACAACTAATAAGTTATTCAGTATGCGATTTGGGAAAGTGGCGGTGAGAGCAAAAATGCCCGAAGGGAAAGGGCTATGGCCTGCTATATGGATGCTAGGCGACAACCGTGACCAAGTAGCGTGGCCGGGCTGCGGCGAAATAGACATCGTGGAAGTACTAGGCCAAGAACCTAGCAAAATGTATAGCACCCTGCACTATACCGACGGAGATAATAAACGTAACTCAACACAAGGATCTCATACTCTCGCAAGTGGCAGTTTTGCCGATAGTTACCACATTTACACCTTAGACTGGACACCAGAGTACCTTGCGTTTGGTGTGGACGGTGAGGAGTTTCAGCGGATGACCATAGAGGCTGACATGAAAGAATTTTTGAGAAGTTTCTATCTAGTGCTCAATGTGGCGGTAGGTGGAGACTGGCCGGGTTCACCAGATGAGAGCACTACATTCCCACAAACGATGTACGTAGACTATATACGTGTGTATACGAAAGACGGGTTTGAGGTACCGGATGCTCCTACGCTGGATATAGAAGAAGAGTCAGTAGGGCAACTCATAGATGCTAGCATAGCAGCTAATGGAATACAAAATGGATTTGATGACCTGGGCCCTGCCAAGGTTGTCGTATACGGTGCAGGTGGAGAGCCTACCATTGCCGAGTCAGATGAGGCGATAGACGGAGACAAGAGCTTGGTGTTTGACTTTCCAGGAGGAAACTGGGGCGGTGGCTACCTCGAATTGGAATCCCCTAAAGATCTCAGTGTATACACCCACGTATACTTTTCGCTCAAACCGAGCACACCCATAGTAGATGCTGAGATAAAACTAGAGAGCCCAAGTACCAATGCAGCAGTATATCTAATCAACTATACGCCAACTACCGTGGAGCAAGGATTTTTAGAGTACGGTATTCCTTTAACCGACTTTGAGGGATTAGATATCTCGCAACTTACTATCCCATTTGCAATGTGGAACCCTAAAGATGCTGACGACAACTTCGCTGTATCTCGCCTGCTTATAGATAATATTCACTTTGGTACGGAGTAACATCTATAGCATAAGCTAATTCCCGCATTGCTATTCTATGCAATAACACTGCATATCTATCACTATACATCACCTGCAATGGTGCACTAATGAAACGATAAATAGTCCAAGTAGCTCCGAGCATTTCGCTTGGAGTTACTTGCTTTATAAAGGTTGGGCCTCTAACCACAGACCTTCCTCCAAAACCTCGTACAAAAACAAAAAAAAGCACCCAAGTGCAACCCTCAGTAATTAATCTTGTATATCTAATCAATATTCTTTACCGAGGCACCCAGATATTAAAACCGCCATCACCGGGAGTGGCAAACTTATAAATGCTAATTAATTTGCCTTCGTTTATGATCTTATGACTTGCCTTGTGGTTTTCGTATAAGCCCATTGTGGCATGGTTCGACCATAAGTAATAAGCACTTCTCAAAGGCTACTAAGGGCTGCGGTTAAGCTATGTTACTCATCCTGCAAAGATTAGAGTGGGTCGTCTATACATTTGCAAATATGAATATTAACCAAAGTTTGCGGTTTACACATTTTTATAAATCTGAGAAATGAAAATAGCTCTTTGTAGCATAGGATCGCGAGGTGATATACAGCCCTTCCTCATATTGGGGCAGCACTTAACACGCCAAGGACACGAAGTAAAAGTTGCCTCGGCCAAAATGCTTGCTCCTCTTGCCCGTGATTATGATGTGACCTTCCACGGTTTTGAAGGTGATTACGCATCGATGGTAGATGATGAGTCGCTCAAAAAAGCAGTAGGTAAAAACCCCTTTACTGTGGGAAAAGCACTGAGAGAAAAGGTCTACCCAATTATTGGGGAATCCTTAGAAACCTTTTACGAGATGGGACTATGGGCCGATGTGGTCATTTATCATCCTAAGACAATGATAGACGGCATTGGGCAGGGATTTCAGCACAAGCTTATCAAGGCCTACGTCGTTCCAATTTTTACACCTACACGTGCTTTTGCTAATCCCTTGTTCAGTTTTCTACCTATTCCACGTTGGTTAAACAGGGCAAGTTATGCCATGGTAGGCTTTGCTCTCAACTCATTTAACTCGCCTGTAAAAGCCTTTCGAAAGAAGCACGACTTACCACAGCGAGCAAATATTTTGGACACACCAGCTATGTACGCCGTAAGCCCCTCACTCCTGACTCAACCCGCTGATTATCCCAAAGATGCGCATTTTACTGGGTTATGGACTGACGACGCTCTTACTCAGCCACTAGACCAGCAAATCACTTCATTTTTAGCTAAAAATGAGAAGACCCTACTACTCACCTTTGGTAGTATGCCATATAAGTCTAAGACTGACATCAATATTTTTATACGAGAGATCTTAAAACACTTTGGCTTAAACATACTCATAGTAAAGGGTTGGGGACTGAAAGACTCGGTGATAGACGAAGACGATCGCATTCTAACTATAGAAAGTGCACCATTTAGCACCCTCTTTCCACGGGTAGATTATGTTATTCATCACGGAGGTGCGGGAACTACCGCTTGTGCATTAACCGCAGGCATTCCACAACTCATTACACCCATTCTTCATCCATTTGGCGATCAATATTTTTGGGGCAAACTCATAGAGCATAATGAAATAGGAATTGAACCTATGCCTCTTACCAAACTTACTACCAAAAAGCTAGTGTCTGGCCTCAAAACACTCCTAGAACCAAGATTTGCACAGCACGCAAAACAAATGCAGAGCTCTATTATTCAAGAGAATGGACTTGCTGTAGCTACCACCATAATCGCAAATCATTACGCCACGCATAAGCCTTCACAGGAGTAAAGCACGGCCTCCGAACTTCTATTTCTTGTTTATTCTAAATATTTGGTTTACAATGTAGTCAACGATTTGGATAATAATATTACCATACCAAAAAACACCAAGGGTAGAGGAGCGTTAATAAACACCCCTAACCAATACCACAAAACAGTGGTAGAAGATTTTTGGGATGGGTCATACTTTGACGGAGATTTTTTTAGCAGCGATAACGCTACACAATTTACCGAAATTCATCCCAAGACTCTCATAAACAAGGTAGACAGCCCAGATGTACCCGGCCAATGGAGTATGAATCCGTACCAAGGTTGTGAGCACGGATGCACATACTGCTACGCACGTATTACACACGAGTACTGGGGTTATAGTGCGGGTACTGATTTTGAGAAGAACATCCTTGTAAAACACAACGCCCCTACTTTACTCAAAAAAAAAGTAAAAAGCCGCAACTGGCAGGGAGAAATGATAATGCTAAGTGGTAATACCGATTGCTATCAACCTGCTGAGAAAAAATTCGAAATAACCCGCGAACTCCTCCAAATATGCCTTGACCATAATCAACCCGTAGGTATCATCACCAAAAACGCATTAGTATGCCGCGACATTGATATCCTAAAACAGCTTGCTGCTAAAAACTTGGTGCACGTGCACATAAGTATCACCACGCTAGATGAAGAACTCCGCCGAGCGATGGAACCACGCACCTCATCAGCAGGTAACAGGCTTAAAACCATACAAAAACTTACAGAACACGGCATTCCTACGCACGTTATGCTCGCTCCTATCATCCCTGGTTTGAATAGCGACGAAGTATTCAGCATTTGCGAAGCTGTAAGTAAATCAGGTGCACTCACCTTGGGCCACAATATGGTGCGACTTAATGGAGCAGTTGCACTTTTGTTTGAAGACTGGATACAAAAAAACTTTCCGCTCAAAGCCACTCGGGTGATGAATCTCATAGCTGAGGCTCAAGGAGGATCACTGAGCAACAGTACCTACGGCGAGCCAATGAAAGGCGTAGGTGTGCTAGCTCAATCTATCAATCAACAGGTGAGATTAGCCAAAAAGAAATTTAGCCTAATGGCCAAGCCTACACCACTCAAAACACCGTTTGTAAGGAGAGACACCACTGCCCAATTACAACTATTTTAAAATCATCCTACTTTTGCGGTATGGATTCCAAGGTTTGCCTACATTGTAACTCACCCATACAGGGTAGAGCGGATAAGAAATTCTGCGACAACCAATGTCGTAACGATTACAACAACACACATAACGGCAAGTCGAATAACTACATCCGTAAGGTTAATCGCATAATCAAAAAGAATAGAAACATCTTAGAGGAACTTTGTCCTAAGGATAAATCTATCAAAGTAAGACGGCAAGAACTATCCAAAGTGGGTTTTAGTTTTGAGTATTTCACCAATACCCATACTACAAAAGCTGATAAAACATACTTCTTTTGTTATGAATACGGCTACCTAGACTTAGGAAATGATTACTTTGCACTCGTGTATAACAACAAGGTTTTAGCTGAATGAAATTGCAGGATATTTTCAACAAAGAACTATGGAAACTTGGCGAAAATGGTACCGTAACCGTTAATAGCATTCTTTACATAGCCATATCTGCAGCGGTAGTTTGGTTTGCCTACAGGTGGACAAAAAAACTAGCAGCCGCGGCTGTGAAATCGGGCAGACTTGACACCGGTCGGGAATTCGCCATTACTCGTATAATAAAATACTTATTGGTCGTCATATTTGTTTTCATATCACTGGTGTCGCTCAAAATTAATCAAGCTGCGTTCACGTTTTTAGCACCACTACTACTTGGCGTAGGTCTCGGTTTGCAACAAGTTGCTAATGACCTGGTGTCGGGATTTATTTTATTAGTAGAGCCATCTATTAGGGTAAATGATGTAGTAGAGGTGGACAATATTGTCGCTCGGGTAACAGAAATAGGACTCCGCACTTCTAAAGTAGAAACACGCGATGGCATTGCCATGATTATACCCAATCATAAACTCGTAAGTGAGAAATTAGTGAATTGGAGCAACAGTGATAGTGTGACACGATTTAGCATTACGGTAGGCGTGGCTTACGGAAGCGATGTGGAGTTGGTCAAAAAATTACTGTCTGAAAATGCGTGGAAACATCCTAAAGTAATCACAAATCCCGCTCCTACCATTTTGTTTACAGACTTTGGTGAATCGAGCCTTGATTTTCAATTGGTTTTTTGGAGCAGTCAGTTATTTATTATAGAACAGGTAAAGAGTGACCTCCGATATATGATAGATGCAGATTTCAGAGCTAATGGTATTGAAATCCCCTTCCCACAACGTGATTTACACGTGAAGAGCGGAAGTTTTAGAGCAGAATAGTATAGTTGAGTGAATACGTATGAAAGTAATGAAGAAATACCTTCCGCTTTTCTTCATGGTTATCACCTTAGCTAGTTGCAAAGATGATGAGGACAAAACACTTCCAGAGGAAACGAATAACAACCCTGAAACAGCCCTTTATTTCCCTCCAGAAACCGGAGAATGGGAGACAACTGCACCAGAAAGTTTAGGCTGGAATACCGATAGTATTGCAGCACTTTACGACAACTTAGAACTCAATGGTACGCGAGCATTTATAGTGCTCAAAGATGGTAAAATAGTACTTGAAAAATATTGGGGTAAAACCATATTACGTGATGCCGATTTTGATGCAAGAAAAAATTGGTATTGGGCATCTGCCGCTAAGACAATGACTGCATTCGCAGTGGGTAAGGCTGAAGAGGATGGACATTTATCCCTCACCGATAAATCATCTGATTACCTTGGTCAAGGATGGACGAGTCTCACCAAAGAACAAGAAGATAAAATAACTGTACAGCACCAACTCAGCATGACCACTGGTATGGACAATACGAAAGGTGACGGATTAGAACCTGAAAACCTAACCTACATTTCAGATGCAGGCACCAGGTGGTCATATCATAACGCTCCATATACCTTATTGGAGAATGTAGTCAGCAACGCTACTGGACAAGATTACACAACCTATTTCAACTCCGTACTACAAGACAAAATAGGCATGAGCGGCTACTGGCAGTGGAGCGGAGATCTGCATCTCTATCTTAGTAATGCTCGATCTATGGCACGTTTTGGGCTGCTGATGCAAAATAGAGGGGTATGGGATGACACACGTATTATCAATGAATCTTTTGTAGATGCTGCAATACGCCCTTCACAAAACATCAATAAGTCCTATGGCTATCTCTGGTGGCTCAACGGAGGAGAAGGATTTATGATACCACAGTCTCAACTGAAATTTCCTGGAACTATGTTGCCCAATGCACCAACCGATATATACTCCGGTTTGGGCAAAAATGGACAATATGTATGCATATCGCCGAGCGATGGCCTTGTAATCATACGTATGGGTGACAGCCCAGATAACTCTCTCGTACCCGTCAACTATCTAAATGACATTTGGCGAATGATGAACAACGTAAGGGATTAAGATTTCTGGAGGCAAAACAGGTACTCCAAAGTCTCTGTAGCCTTGTGGTTTCTGTTCTCAGTCTTGTCGGCCTTAAACCGCTGATAAGCCTGTGTTTTTAATTGTACTTCACCATACTTTTCCATAATAGACAGAATCTGCGAATGCATCATAAGTCCCTCATTATTATAACTCAGGAACACATACTCAAATTTGGCATTTGCAATCAAGTCTTCGAAACTTTGCACAACCGTAGCTTTACTGCAATAACCTGATTTGTTATAAACGGGCAATCCCGTAACTCCCTTAGGATCAAACGACTGATACGATGCGATAGTGTTGAGCAGGTGGTAGTTACTACCATACTGTCGAGCGTTATACGGTGGGTCTAAGTAGAGAATATCTCCACTTATTTTCTTTATTAACTCATTAGCATCCGACTGATAAACCTTACTATTATTCTTCGCGATATCAAAAGTTGCAGGCTTAAGAGTTAGATCTTGTTGTGCTGACTTTTTAATATGCTTGAGATACGCACCATATACGCTTGCCGTATTGGCCACCTTATCAGCACTTTCTAGTAGGGAGGCGAGTAGAAAAAAATAAATATCCTCATCAATTTCTTGGGTTGATTTCCAACTTTCTATTTGCTGACGAATTACGTCTATACGCTTGGCATTCTGGTCTGTAAAGTAATTTCGATCGCCGTGTCCTCCTCTGCTATAATTACGAAACACAAAACCCTCTATCCCCGTTAATTTATCTAGTTCTTCTAGCTTATCACTCACATTTATAAGCTTAGAATTGCCTACGTAATTGCGATTGAGCACGTAGCTGTAATACTCTAAATCATTTGAAATGATAGCTTTACACTTGGGCTTAAAATATCTACCAACGGCACCCGTACCGGCAAATAGATCACAAAAGACTTGCTCTTCTAACCTTTCGGTTAATACGGATTTTATACTATGCTCCAAAAAAGGAAGCAGTCTTACTTTGGAACCAATGTAGTTCATTATTTGTCTAAACGGACCGTAATTCCAGCGGTAAATAGCCTATTAAACCATCCCGCTCTCCCAAAGACTGTAGGGCTATTTACAATGAACGGATAGTCTCTTATGCTTAAGAGTGAATACGAATGACGCAAATCTAACCCTACCTTTTCTGAAAGATGGTATGTTCCACCCAGCACTATTCCGGTTTCCATCCCCTTGAGAGCCTCTTCTTGGGTAACATATCCATTGTCATCACGCTGATTATACACATTTACACCTATGCTCAATCCACCATACGGCGTGACTTTATCCCATTGTTTATATTTTACCAAGAGTGGTACTTCTACATAGTGATAACTCAGTTTAAGTGTTGGCTCTGGTGCTTTGGGGTCTATCACTCGATTAGCACCTTTCATACTAAATCTAATCTCGAAAGCTCCATCCCAGAGGTCATTCACCTCTTTATTTATCTGGATACCAACATTAGCTCCAAGTTTATTGTAACCGCCTAATTGGTCGCCATCTACTTGGCTAAAATTAGCCCCCAAAAGCAGCTGTGCACCAAAGTCTTGGGCAATAACACCACCACAGACAAACATCGTTAGAATAAGAATGTATCGTATCATACTGAACCTCAAAAATAATGAATAGAATGCATCTTAGCTGTGGCTATTTCTGATATACTGCCAAAGTATATTAGAAATCACTAAATTTGTGAATTGCACCAACTATTATAAAAAAACTACAACGTGGAATCGCACCAACTTGATAAGTACCAACTGAGTTACGACCTTCTAGTCCTTGCGGCAAAAATAGACGGCTACTTTGACCCACGCGAAAACCTAGTTATCAAGGAATATTTCAAAATGAAACCCGTGACAAAGGAACAGCAGGATAATTGGCTTGTCAATATTAACAAATTGGATCCCGCTACATACGATGCCGAAATAGAGCCTAAAGCAAGAGATTTTTTATCCTCATCAAGTCATAACGATAGGCTAGAACTTAACTTATTTTTGATGAAGCGAATTGACGCCGACAATGTCGTAAAAGCAAGCGAACATAGCATCTTCAAGATGATTTTTGAACTATGGGATGAAGATAATAACGAAAATAATAATTAGTAATGAAACGAAAGAATAAGGATGTAGCAGGCTATCTGATTCTAAATATACTTGCACAGATAGATGGAGATTTTGACCCAAAAGAAGGCAAAGTCATAGTAGAGTATGTTATTCAACATTTTCCTTTGGGAGGCAATTTAGAAGATGCTACGGAAGACCTGAGCAAAACAGCAATGGAAGATTACCCGATCTTGTTACAACAATGTGCCGAAGATTTTTATGCTGACTCTAATGAAACAGAAAGGCTTGAGCTTATCAACTTTGCACTGAAGCTACAAGGTGCTGACGAAAAAATAGATCATAATGAAGATTGGCTTATCAACAAGCTCTATCAGTATTGGGACATTACTTCTTAGGGCCTCAGGGCATTAATGCAATTATAAAAATGCCTGCTAGGATAATCTTAGCAGGCATTTTTATGTATTCATTCTGTATCTATGCTACAACTCAAATTTAATGCCTTGAGCTAGCGGTAATGTCTTACCGTAATTGATCGTATTGGTTTGTCTACGCATATAAACCTTCCAAGCATCCGATCCACTCTCGCGTCCTCCGCCCGTTTCTTTCTCTCCGCCGAAGGCTCCACCTATCTCAGCACCACTCGTACCTATGTTCACATTCGCAATACCGCAATCGCTCCCGGCGGCACTCAGGAATTTCTCTGCCTCCAGCAAATTGTCTGTAAATATTGCAGAACTTAAGCCTTGCTTTACATCGTTTTGCATCAAAATAGCCTCGTCCAAGGTCTTATATGGAATCAAATATACGATAGGTGCAAATGTTTCTTCTTGTACAATCTCAAAATGATTACGAGCCTCTGCAATACAAGGTCTTACATAGCAACCGCTTTCGTAGCCTTTGCCACTCAAAACTTCACCACCTACCAGTATTTGGCCGCCTTCGTCTTCCACAGCTTTCACCGCATTTATGAAAGAATTTACTGCATCAGTATCTATAAGCGGCCCTACGTGATTAGTCTCATTTAGCGGATCTCCTATTTGTAACTGGCCATAGGCATTTACCATTTTATTTTTGAATGACTCAAAAATAGATTCGTGTATCAGTACTCTACGTGTACTTGTACAACGCTGACCAGCAGTACCCACCGCTCCAAATACAGCGGCGACCAAGGCGTTCTCCACATTGGCATTAGGTGTGATAATAATTGCATTATTACCACCTAGCTCGAGTAAAGATTTACCTAATCTAGCTCCTACTACTTGACTTACTCTACGACCCATTCTTGTGCTACCCGTAGCACTAATAAGTGGCACACGTTTATCCTTGGCCATGGCCTCTCCTATTTTGTAATCGCCAATTACGAGATTGAATAATCCCTCAGGCAATTCATTCTCAATAATAACTTCCTGCATTAGCTGATGACAAGCTATAGCCGTTAGCGGAGTTTTTTCACTTGGTTTCCATATCGTTACATCACCACATACTGCGGCTATCATACTGTTCCATGCCCATACGGCTACAGGAAAGTTAAATGCCGATATTACGCCTACCAATCCTACAGGATGCCATTGCTCGTACATGCGGTGTTCTGGCCGCTCACTGTGCATCGTTAGACCATATAACTGACGGCTCAATCCTACCGCAAAATCGCAGATATCAATCATCTCCTGCACCTCCCCGAGTCCCTCTTGGTAGCTTTTGCCCATTTCTAAGCTTACTAGCTTACCCAGGTCATTCTTTCGAAGACGCAGTTTTTCGCCATACTGACGCACAATATCACCACGCTGAGGAGCAGGAACTGTTTTCCAATGAGCCGCAGCCTCTTGTGCTTTTTTGATTACGTGTTCATACTCGCTTTCGCTAGCATATACAGCTTCACCTAGTTTTTCACCTGTAACTGGCGTGTGTACTTCTACAGTTTCTGTACCTAGCGAAGTCACCCACTCGCGGCCCGTACAAATACTTTCGTTCCTTGCCTTGATGCCAAGAGAGGTTAATAATTCTTGTGTTGTTTTTGCCATCTGATAATCGTTGGATTGCGAAGGTAGGTAATTGAGCCAAAGGCTAAAAGAAGAAAGGTGAAAGGTTGTGTTAATGGGTAAAATGAAAGATATTCGTGGTGTGAGAATTTACTATCTTCTATTTTTTATCAGCGTGTCCTTTGTGCCAGATGCTTTCAGTCAAAAGCTTAAACCAGTTGTGCTTAAAAAATTGGAAGGGGGAGGTTTATTCTAAAGAAGAATTCTCTATAATCGAACGTGGCAAAGACAAAGGCAAAAGATACGGAGGGTATGTCTATTCAAAATACAAGAAGGAAATTATAGGCACCTACTATTTCGGATCAAAAGATGGCGACTGGGAATACGACATAAGTCGAAACAAATTTTCCGAATATTACACCAAAGGTCACTTGGATAGCGTGAAAGGAATTAAAGATGGCTGTGAGATACTAGTGCATTTCGATGAACAAGGAGACACCTCCTATTTTAAACCAAAAATAATCGACTTTACATCTGTTAATTTTGTACTTTTATCAGAAGAAGATATCACAACCACTTTTGAAGATAACGGAATTACATATGAAACTTTTGGAGATACTACGTATTATTACTACTCTCCCAAAAGAGTTCTTATTGGAAAAGCCTTTAAAGGATAAAAACGGGAAAGTGGGCTTGGAATACTCGTACTATTAAAGCATTAACTTTTTTCAAAGACGGATTACCTGCGGTACTCATACTTCCTTTCATCCAAATGGTAAGATTATGTGAATCAAATCATTTGATTCTCTCGGCGAAAAAGATGGTCCGCTTGTAGTCTTTTGTGAAAATGGAGATACCGCGTACTTTCAAGAGTTTGTAAACGGAGCTGAAGAAGAACCAAAGGAATCGTACTATCCCTGCAGGGGACAACATGATAGGTATTCAGACATGCCGAAACCAGCAAAATTCATAGGTGGTGAGAAGCGACTATGGATATTTATAGACACCCAGATAAAATATCCGTCGAATCATTAAAAGCACGCAGACAAGGAATAGTACAAGTAATATTTGTCGTAAATTCTATTGGTGAGATTGAAAATTTAGAAACTACAGGAAACCCAGACGAAGATTTAATGCTTGAGGCAATGAGAGTCATCAAATCTACATCTCGTCTATGGCAACCTGCAATGCAAGACGGGTTTCCAGTAGACATGAAGATGAGAATCCCTATTAAGTTTGAGGTTTTATAAAATCACTCTTTATCTTTTCTCTTCTTCCTCTTCACTAGTCAACGCAAATCAGTAGCTTTGCCAGTAATGAAGTACCCAAGACTGAATAAGGAGATTTTTATAGAAAACAGAAAACGTTTCGTTGCCGAAATGGAGCCTAATAGTATCGCTATATTTCATAGTAATTATCAATACACTTGGAATGCGGATGCGGTTTATAAATTCAAACAAAACTCAGATATGTTTTGGGCCAGCGGTATAGATCAGGAAGACTCCGTTTTAGTTCTTTTCCCGGATTGTCCTATAACCGCGTATCAAGAATGCCTATTTTTGGTAGAAACCAATGAAAAAATAGCGGTATGGGATGGATACAAATACACTAAGGAAGATGCTACCGCTACGAGTGGTATAGCATCCATATTTTGGAACAATGATTACATGCAGCAGCTTCGCCAAGTAATCAACATGGCGGACAACGTATACCTGCCACTAAACGAAAATGATCGATTCAATCCAAAATCACCGACTAAGGCAATAGACTTTGCTAAGGAGATGATGGACTTATACCCAATGCATACCTACAAGCGTGCTGGTAAAATACTAAACAGACTTCGAGGCACTAAGACTGAACTAGAACTAGAGGTAATGCGTGAAGCAGTACAGATCTCTAAAAAAGGGCTTTTACGCATCTTAGAAACGACAAAACCAGGAATGGGCGAATACGAGATAGAGGCTAATCTGGCTCATACCTTCTTGAGCAACAGAGCCACTGGATTTAGTTTTGAGCCGATAGTAGCCACCGGTAAAAATGCATGCACGCTTCACTATATTGAGAATAAAGACGAAGTGAAAGATGGAGACCTTATTCTAGTAGATTGCGGAGTAGATTACGCCAACTATGCGAGCGACATGACCCGTTGTTTGCCTGCCAATGGCAAGTTCTCTCCAAGACAAAAAGATGTGTACAACGCCGTACTCCGTGTAATGAAGGCTGCTCGCAAAAAGCTAGTACCGGGTACAATGCTGATGGAGTACCAAAAAGAGGTAGAAGGACTAATGACAGAGGAGCTCATAAGCCTTGGGTTACTCACACAAGAAGATGTAAAAAATCAAGACCCCAAATGGCCTGCAGTGAAAAAATATTTTATGCACGGCACGAGTCACTTCTTAGGTATAGACGTACACGATAGCGGTATGCGATACGAGCCAATGCAAGCTGGAATGGTATTTAGCTGTGAGCCAGGCATTTACATTACTGAAGAAGGAATAGGTGTTCGTATAGAAAATCAAATACTTATTACCGACAATGGCCCTGTAGACATGATGGATGAGGCAGGGATGCCTATTGAGGTAGAGGAAATAGAGGCCTTGATGGCGGCGGCTAAATAATATATCATCCCTACGGGATTAAAAAAATCATCGTAAAGCCAAGTACAAAATGCACGTTCGCATTCTTCATTTACATCTCCCTTCTTTTAGCTATAAAAGCAATAATTTTGTAGTGATAAATCTAACAATAACTGGCTATAGTATAGCTCTTTTTTCTACGCGGTATCTTATAGTGGAACTGGGCATTCTGTTTGATGCAGGAGATGGATTAGTAGCTAGCCTCAACCAAAAAATGGGTAGAATAAAATATGCCTTTATATCTCACGCAAACAGAGACCACTTGAGTGCTATAAATCCACTAAACGATAAGATGCAGATTTTCTACCCAAGGTATGCAGGTTCATTCCCGGCATTGGAGGAGTTCTCCAAAAAAATTGGCCCAGACAAACCTCGAAAAGACTGGTTACCAGTTGTCGATGGGGAAAGTATATATCAGAGAAATGACCTGAAGGTGGATGCCGTGCGTAAGTGAGCATAAAAAGGCACAGCAAGGAGCACATAAAAGTATAAGTTACAAGGTATTGAATTGCAAGAAACAAACACAGTAGTCTAGAAGAGGTGCTGGAGATGGCAGCCAATATCAAGGTACAAAAACTTATCCTTGGAGACTTCTCACTCCGGTACTCTCAAGAGCTGATAGATGCCGAGTTAGTTAGACTTTGTAAGCATTATGGTATAAAGATTCCTGTGTACCGAATAAAGACAGGCAAAGTACAGAGAAATGTGTTGAGCACTAGACCCGCTATATGAAGCATAAAGTAAAATGACTTTGTTTGCTATACACGTGATAACCATAGATCATCGGACTTAGCAGCCGAGAACGACTACCACTTCCCCACTGTACCCTCGTACGTCCATCGTTTACTTGTTCTTTTATAAGTAAAAATCATAAGCGGAATGCCAACAGCAAGCATAGGTAAACCCGCCTTGTAGTTATTACTAGGCACATCCCATCCGTGCCTTAAATTATCGCTCAAGCCAAAGAGTGTGATATTCATCCCGGTAGAAACCAACATACTTGCCAACTGGAACACCCGCTGATTTCGTCTTCCAAATTTTTGTATACTTGTAAGTGGCACTATCTTGTGTTTTACGCGTATTAAGGTCTCACTCAGCACCTCCATTTGCCCTTTTATTTTCTCCCCTTTAAAGGTAGTAACTACCACATATTCACCCTGTGCTATGGCTACCTCTTGTGGTTTATCGCGATGTTTCAGAATAACATATTTATTGGTTTGAGCTTGTAGTCCTGTAGACACGATTATCAAAAGAAGTAAACTAAATATTTTCATACTCGCGATACGTGCTATAGTGCTATTTGGTTACATATCCATTCAAACACAAACTATACATACATAAGCTACAATAAAACAGACACTTCATAACTTACAATAACAGATTAATATAACGTCTCGACCTCTGGCATAATAACGATATACGAAACGATGCACAAATAATATAAAATGCTTTCTTACCTTCGGCCTTAATAAATAGAAGTATAAAATGAATACCTGGATAGACGTACCTACGAATTCTGATTTTAGTATATATAACCTTCCTTATGGCGTTTTTTTGAGAGACGACAAACTAACACCTGGCGTAGCTATTGGTGATAGTATTATTGACCTCAATGCTTGTGCAAAGGTTGGATTGTTTGCCGACCTAGGTTTTGAAACTTCGGTATTCGAAAGTGATGTACTGAACGATTTTATCGCCTGCGGCAAATCAGCTTGGAGTGCGTTGCGGGCTTATCTTACCGCTCAGCTTACGGTAGTAGGGACGTTGTATGAGTTCAGAGAAAAGGTAATCGTAAACAGACTAGGTGCCAAAATGTGTATGCCTGTAAAAGTGGGTGATTACACCGATTTTTATAGCAGTATAGAGCACGCCACCAATGTAGGTAAAATGTTTAGACCAGATAATCCGCTACTGCCCAACTGGAAACACATTCCCGTAGGTTATCATGGCAGAGCAAGCAGCATAGTAGTAAGCGGTACGCCCATCACTCGCCCTAGTGGTCAAATGATGCCTCCCGATGCGACAGCACCTATATTTGGCAAGAGTAAGCGTATGGACCTCGAACTGGAGATGGCTTTCATCATAGGAAAGCCCAATGCTTTAGGAGAACCCGTAGATATTGATAATGCTGAAGATCACATTTTTGGTAAAGTTGTATTTAACGACTGGAGTGCTCGCGATATTCAGAAGTGGGAGTACGTTCCACTGGGTCCATTTTTAGGTAAAAACTTTGGTTCATCTATATCGCCCTGGATAGTAACCATGGAGGCATTGGAACCATTCCGCTGTGAAAGTGTAAAACAAGATCCTGAAGTATTACCCTATTTGCAATATTCTGGAAATAAAAACTTTGACATCAATCTGGAAGTAGGCCTTACTCCTGAAGGAGACGAAGAAACCACAATAGCCGAAAGTAATTTCAAGTATATGTATTGGAATATGGCTCAACAACTCACCCACCATACGGTAAATGGCTGCAATTTAAATGTCGGTGATATGATGGCCAGCGGTACTATCTCTGGCAAAGAGAAAGGCAGCTTCGGTAGTATGCTAGAGCTAAGCTGGGGCGGCAAAGAGACCATAGAGCTCAATAATGGTAAGACACGAACATTTATAGACGACGGAGATACCATTACCATACGAGCGTGGTGCGAAAAAGATGGCAAACGTGTAGGTTTTGGGGAGTGCTCTGGCAAAATACTCCCATAGGTCGCTTCCTCCATTATTTAATGCACTGCGGGGCTATTCGGTGGTGCTCACTTCGTTCTTTCCGCCTCAAGCAACTACCCTAGGGGCCTGTAATGGTTTCGTGTCAACTCAACGAATTTCACCTCACCATCCCTAATAAAAACCCACAAGAACTTCTCCGCTATGTTACCAAACCTAATAAAGTAGGTTCATCAAGGACGCACTATAACTGCTGCTTGATTATTTTTGCCCTCACCATTTATGATTCATATAGCCAACTATATAGACGGCAAACTCGTCTCCCCGATTAATAACCAATATTTAGACAATTACAACCCTGCAACCGGCAAGGTTTATTCATACATCCCGGACAGCACAGGTGACGACGTGCAGTTGGCTGTAGATGCCGCAAGAAAAGCGCTCCCATCTTGGTCTAATCTGAGTAACATACAACGCTCCAAGTGGCTTGAGAAGATAAGCAGTGGTATAAAAGCAAAACTCGATGAGCTTGCTCTTGCCGAAAGTATAGATAATGGTAAACCTTTGTGGCTCGCCAAGTCTGTAGATATTCCACGGGCAGTAGATAATTTTAAGTTTTATAGTACGGCTATATTACATTATGCCTCTGAGAGCCATCATACAGCCCAAGGTGTAATCAACTATACGCTTCGTAAACCTGTGGGAGTGGCGGCCTGTATCTCTCCGTGGAATTTACCCCTATACTTATTCACGTGGAAAATCGCCCCAGCGTTGGCAGCGGGGAATACCGTAGTAGCTAAGCCCAGTGAAATCACCCCTATGACGGCCTTTCTATTGACCCAGATATGTGAAGAGATTAATCTACCTGCGGGAGTACTAAACGTAGTACACGGTTTAGGAATATCTGCTGGTAACGCTCTTATATCTCACGACGATATCGACTTAGTATCATTTACTGGCGGAACATCTACTGGTGCACATATAGCAAAAATAGTAGCTCCAAAATTCAAGAAAATGAGTTTAGAATTAGGAGGTAAAAATCCAAACATCATTTTTGATGACTGCGATTTTGATAAAATGCTCAAAACTACACTCAACAGTTCATTTGCAAATCAAGGTCAAATCTGCCTGTGCGGATCTCGCATACTGGTGCAACGCGGCATTTATGAACGATTTAAGACTGCCTTTGCAGCAGAAGTGGGCAAAATGAAAGTGGGCAACCCAATGCAAGATGATAGCAGACTAGGAGCTATAGTAAGTAAGCCTCATTACGACAAAGTACTCAGCTATATCAGCATAGCCAAAGAAGAAGGCGGCAAAATACTAACGGGTGGAGAAGCCGTAAACCTAGACGGGGAAAATAAAGATGGGTGGTACATTGCACCAACTATTATAGAAGGTCTTGACCAGCAATGCAGGACAAATCAAGAGGAAATATTCGGCCCCGTGGTAACAATTCAAGCCTTTGATACAGAAGAAGAGGCACTAAAGCTAGCAAACAGCACTATGTATGGACTAGCGGCTACGGTTTGGACTACCGACCTTAACAAAGCTCACCGAATGGCAGATGGCATAAAAAGTGGCATAGTCTGGATAAACTGCTGGTTACTTAGGGACTTGAGAACACCTTTTGGCGGGATGAAGAATAGCGGCGTAGGCCGTGAAGGTGGATGGGAGGCTTTGAATTTCTTTACAGAACCCAAGAACGTATGTATTAAGTACTAGGTGTGTCAAAATGCACAAAAAAACCCTCTAAATAAAGTGCATAGTGGAAAACAACTCTGCCCATTCCTCCTAACTTGTTAATGACTCCATATATTTGCTATGCAAATGGAATTAACTTATAACACGCAGCAAGAACAGATAAAACTCACCGAATACGGTAGAGGCGTGCAAGAAATGATAGAACATCTGAAACTTGAGCAAGACAGAGAAAAAAGAAATGTCTTAGCTCACACTGTTTTTCAGGTGATGTTAAATCTTAATCCTGAAATAAAAGATCAAACAGACTACCAGCAGACGGTATGGGATCACCTACACGAAATTGCCAATTACGAACTGGATATAGACAATGATTTTCCTAAACCGACTCCCGATCTTAAGAAGACCAAACCAGAGCACCTAGGCTACAAAGGCGTGCTAAGCAGGTACCGCTACTATGGCCGTAACCTCCTTGATATGATAGCCGGAGCAGGCGAAATGGAAGAAGGTGAAATTAAAACAATGTACATCAATTACATTGCCTCCTTTATGGTTAACTCTAGTAAAAATTGGAATGATGAAGAACTTACTCCAACACAAATTGTGCAACATCTTGCAGACTTATCAAATGGCAAGCTTCAAGTTGTAGCTGATTCGCTCGACATACATCACGAAGCACGAACTCGCAGACCAAACAACCGAAATAACAACGGGCGAAACAACAAGAATAAAAAGAAGAATAAATTTGTAAAACGTAGATAAATGGGAACGTTTAAGATAGAAGGTGGACACAAACTAAAAGGCACGCTCACACCACAAGGGGCAAAAAATGAAGCTCTGCAAATTCTAGCTGCGGTATTGCTTACAGCCGAGGAGGTAGAACTAAAGAATATACCCGAGATACGCGATATACTGCGTATGATCGAGCTGCTCAAAGGTCTAGGAGTAAAGGTAAATAAACTAGGCAAAGGCCGTTATACGTTTAAATCTGACGAAATTAATCTTGATTATTTTCATACCGAAGAATTCAGAACAAAAGGAGCTGCTATACGCGGTTCTATCATGATTATCGGACCACTTTTGGCACGATTTGGTATAGGATATATTCCTAGCCCTGGTGGTGACAAAATAGGTAGACGTAGATTAGATACTCACTTCATCGGTTTTGAGAATTTGGGAGCTGAGTTTACATACAACAAAGACACAGGGTTCTATAAAGTAGAAGGCAATAACCTAAGAGGTAGTTATATGCTACTAGAAGAAGCTTCAGTAACGGGCACTGCTAATATACTTATGGCTGCAGTAATGGCAAAAGGGACTACCACCATATATAATGCCGCTTGCGAACCCTACTTACAACAACTATGTAAGATGATAAACTCTATGGGTGGCAAAATACAAGGCATAGGCAGTAACCTACTCACCATAGAAGGCGTAAACGAACTAGGCGGATGTACGCATACCATACTCCCCGATATGATAGAAATCGGTTCGTTCATAGCCATGGCCGCTCTTACCCAATCTGAAATTACCATTGAAAATTGCAGAGTAGACCAACTCGGTATTATTCCAAAGGTATTTAAGAAACTAGGTGTACAGTTTGTAATCAAAGACGACGATATCATAATACCTGAAAACAAACACTATGAGATAGACAATTTCATAGACGGTAGTATGATGACTATCTCAGATGCCACTTGGCCAGGATTATCTCCTGACTTACTCAGCGTGATACTTGTAATGTGTACACAAGCCAAAGGTAACGTACTCATACATCAAAAAATGTTCGAAAGCCGATTATTCTTTGTAGACAATCTGATAGAAATGGGAGCACAGATCATCCTTTGCGACCCACACAGAGCCACCGTAATGGGACTAGACCGTAGGGTGCCGCTTAAGGCTACTACTATGTCGTCTCCCGATATACGAGCCGGCGTATCTCTCCTACTCGCGGCCATGAGTGCCGAAGGGACTAGTACCATTCATAACATAGAGCAAATAGATAGAGGCTATCAAGATATAGAGCATAGACTAAATGCAATAGGAGCACGTATTACGCGTTTGTAGTTTATGGAATGGATCAAATCCATAACGTTTACAATTCTACTTTCCCTCCTATTTTCCTACATCGGTGCACAACAGCATATAATTCGTCCTGCAGTAGGAGAAATGGCTCCTAACATAGAGCTCTTGGGATTTAAAGGTGACACTATTCGCCTGAGTGATTTACGGGGCAAAGTTGTTTTTGTGGATTTTTGGGCCAGTTGGTGCAGAACCTGCCGTGTAGAAAATAAAAACGTAAGACAAGCATACCTCACATATCGCGATAGCACATTTGATATTGGACAAGGTTTTGATGTATATAGCGTGAGTCTTGATACAGATTCTAGTGTATGGCACAAGGCCATAAAAAACGATCATCTTGCTTGGCCCAATCACGTATCTGATTTTAAAAAATGGAATAGCCCATTGGTACAATCTTACAACTTCCGATACCTTCCTCACAATGTACTCATAGATAGTTCAGGACGTATCATTGCTAAAGGCTTGTTTGGCAATAAACTAAGTCAACTATTGGCTCAACACGTGACAGAGTAAACAGTGTCAATATGACACAGCACTACAATGGCAATACTTTTGCCCTTATGCTAGCACATAAATGCACACAGAGTAATGGTTGACGAAACAAAAGATCAAGAAGAAGACATACAAAACACGACTGCAGAAACTTCGCAAGATACTGATAGTAAATCAGTTGAAAATACAGAGCCCACAACTGAAGATAAATATAATGAGCTGAACGATAAGTATCTGAGACTATACTCCGAATTTGACAATTATAGAAAGCGCACCTCACGTGAGCGTGTAGAGCTTTTCAAAACCGCTGGACAAGATATTTTGACAGACTTACTTCCTGTGATGGACGATTTTGAACGAGCACTTCAAAACATGGATAAAAAAGCAAATGTCAAGACCATTAGAACAGGCGTTGACTTAGTGTACAATAAGTTTAAAAGCACACTCGAGAATAAAGGCTTGAAACATTTCAAATCAATAGAGACTGCTTTTGACCCTGAGGTACACGAAGCTATTACCAAAATACCCGCCCCTAGCAAAAAATTAAAAGGCAAGGTAGTAGATGAGATAGAAAAAGGTTATAAGCTCAATGATAAGGTGATACGATTTGCCAAGGTAGTAGTAGGAGAATAGTATGAGTAAAAGAGATTTTTATGATATCCTCGGTGTTGCGAAGAATGCATCTGAAGCCGAAATAAAAAAAGCCTACCGCAAAAAGGCTATACAATATCACCCCGATAAAAACCCTGACAATAAAGAGGCTGAAGAAAAATTTAAAGAAGCAGCCGAAGCTTACGAGATACTAAGCAATGGAGAAAAAAGACAACGTTACGATCAATTTGGGCACGCGGGAGTAGGCGGAAGTCAAGGCGGTTTTGGCGGTGGCGGAATGAATATGGACGACATATTCAGCCAGTTTGGCGACATCTTTGGTGGTGGCGGTGGAGGAAGCCCTTTTGAAAGTTTCTTCGGCAGCGGTGGTCGCGGAGGGAGGACTCAACAAGCCGTTGGATCCAATATCCGAATCAAGCTAAAACTTACGCTTGAGGACATCACTAACGGGGTAGAGAAAAAAATAAAGTACACCAAAAAGGTAGCAGCAGTAGGTGTACAGTTTGACAACTGTGCCACGTGTGGTGGTAGAGGACAAGTTACGAGAGTGCAAAGCACCTTCTTAGGCCAAATGCAAACAGCTAGTCCTTGTCCTACCTGCCGTGGGATGGGTAAAAAGGTGAAAAATGTACCTCCAGGTGCGGATGGAATGGGCCTAATGAGTGAGAAGGTTACCACAACCATAGACATACCTGCAGGCGTATCTGATGGTATGCAACTCAACGTTAGAGGTAAAGGAAACGAGATGCCAGGCGGTGTGGCGGGAGACCTCATAGTGCTAGTAGAAGAGGTAAAACACGAGACTTTGGAACGCGATGGCAACAATGTCATCTACAACCTTCACATGAGCTTTCCGCAAGCGGCTTTAGGTACAGATGTAGAAGTACCGACAGTAGGCGGTAAAGCTCGTATCAAAATTGAATCAGGCACCCAAAGCGGTAAGGTACTACGACTGCGGGGCAAAGGCATACCCGACGTAAACGGAGGTTACAGAACTGGTGACCAACTCATCTACGTAAATGTATTTACCCCAAACAAGTTGAATAATGAAGAAAAGGCTATGATGAAGTCATTGCTGGACGCAGAAAACTTTACACCCGACCCAACTAAGGAGAAAGGCTTTTTTGATAAGATGAAGGACTTTTTCAACTAGTACTCAAACCGTAATAAGAAAATTTAAGCCAACTGTGAAGTTGGCTTTTTTTGGTACTTTAATATAGAATTTTGTCTGTTCTTGCACTTCTCTGACCTCAGATAAAAGAACCCATTTATATTTAAAATAATATATCAATCAAAATATCATCCACACTCTGAGCAAGTGTAACTTTCAGCTTCTCGTTGCGTTCCATTTCACGTTTTATGGCAAATTGAGCATTTTCATTGCGAGCCCAGCTACGTCGAGCTATTCCGTTATTTACATCGTAGTGTAACATATTTTTTAGGCGGGCGTCAGCCTCATTAGAGCCATCTAGCAGCATTCCAAAACCACCGTTCATCACCTCACCCCATCCTACTCCACCACCATTATGTATGCTTACCCAAGTAGCTCCGCGGAAACTATCGCCTATCACATTATGTATCGCCATATCCGCAGTGAATTTGCTTCCATCATAGATATTACTAGTTTCTCTATATGGTGAGTCTGTACCGCTTACATCGTGGTGATCTCTACCCAGGATTATTTCATCTTTTATTTCTCCTGCAGCTATGGCTTTATTAAATGCTTCGGCAATTTTGATTCTACCTTCGCTATCCGCATAAAGAATACGTGCCTGCGAACCAACCACCATTTGGTTTTCTCCTGCTTCTTCTATCCATTTGATATTATCTGCTAGCTGTTGTTGTATTTCTTTAGGAGCCGTAGCTTGTATCTCTCTGAGCGCTTGTGCCGCTATTTCGTCTGATTTTTGCAAATCTTTAGGATTTCCACTCGCACACACCCATCTGAATGGTCCAAAACCATAATCAAAACACATTGGTCCAAGTATATCTTGCACGTAGCTTGGATATTTGAAATCAATACCGTTCTCCGCCATAATATCTGCACCTGCTCTGCTGCTTTCTAGCAGAAATGCGTTACCATAATCAAAGAAGTAGGTGCCTTTTGCTGTGTTTCTATCTACAGCAGCAGCGTGTCTTCTGAGTGATTCATATACACGCTCTTTGAACTCATCTGGCTCATTGGCCATCATCTCATTGCTTTCTTCAAAGTTTAATCCTACGGGATAATAACCTCCTGCAAATGGATTATGCAATGATGTCTGGTCACTACCTACGTGTATGAAAATATCTTCGTCTGCGAATCGCTCCCAAATCTCGACCACATTCCCTACATAGGCTATGCTTACTACTTCTTTGCCTGACTGTGCCTTACGGATACGAACTACTAGCTCATCCATATCACTAATCAATTCATCTACCCAACCTTGGTCGTGGCGTTTGTGAGCAGCAGCGGCATTTACCTCTGCACATATCGTTATACAGCCTGCTATGTTTCCCGCCTTAGGCTGAGCTCCACTCATACCACCCAGTCCTGCTGTGAGGAATATTTTACCCGCAGGAGTGTCGCCTTCTTTTAGTTTCATACGGAAAGCATTCATCACGGTAATCGTAGTACCGTGCACTATCCCCTGTGGGCCTATGTACATAAAACTTCCTGCCGTCATTTGGCCGTATTGGGTTACGCCAAGAGCGTTATACTTTTCCCAGTCATCGGGTTTGGAGTAGTTGGAAATCATCATCCCGTTGGTCACCACTACGCGTGGAGCATCCTTGCTACTAGGAAACAATCCCATCGGGTGACCACTGTACATATGCAGTGTTTGCTCATCGGTCATTTCACTTAGGTACTTCATAGTAAGCAGGTATTGAGCCCAATTCTGAAACACTGCCCCATTTCCACCGTAGGTAATCAACTCTTCTGGATGCTGAGCTACGGCAGGATCCAGATTGTTTTGAATCATAAGCATAATGCCGGCAGCCTGCTTGCTCTTGGCTGGATACTGTTCTATAGGGCGAGCATAGATTTTATAGCTTGGCTTAAATCTGTGCATGTAGATTCTGCCATATTCTTTGAGTTCTGAGGCAAATTCTGGAGCTAACTCTGCGTGCCATTCCTTAGGGAAATAACGCAATGCATTGCGTATAGCTAGCTTCTTCTCTTCTAAGCTGAGGATGTCTTTACGCTTAGGGGCGGGAGTGTTGGTAGAGCCATCAGTCAACCTGAGCGAAGTCGAAGGGTCGACTGCAGTAGGCAATTCTGCTGGTATTCCTTGAGCTATGAGTGATTTAAAATCCATCTGGGCTTGATTCATTTTTTACAAAGGTGATGTTTTGCTTATGGATTAACAAAGTGCCTAGCGAATAGATTGCTTCTTAACAAAATGATATGCCGCCTATCAACTCGTACCCTATTACTAAAAACATCTCACTTGCAATAGAAAACCTAATCACCCTCCTCTAATTCAAATATCTCCTCAACTCCTTTTACGAAATAACCAGCAATCTTAAGTGCCAAAAGCGTAGAAGGAACATACTTGCCTTGCTCTATGGCGACTATGCTCTGTCGGCTTACTCCTACCTGCTCCGCGAGCACTTGCTGTGTGATGCCCTTTATGGCCCGTTGTACCTTAATGTTATTCTTCATAAACTAACGCCCGCTTTTTGCTGATCCGGAGTAGGTAATTGAATCTAAGAATGTAAATAATCAAGATGGAGTAGACGTTGTAGATAACAACATCTATAAACACCGGGCCATATAAACCTAAAAACGCAAGAAGTAATAATAGGTAGTTAATACTCACAGCCCAAATTAAAGCACTGTGCCGCACCGAATGGATAAACTCATCTTCTACTTGTTCACGGGCAAACATGACGAGCAAGCCACCTACTATGAAGAATACGGAAAATAGGGTGTACGCCATGTCTTGAGTTGTATACACAAACCACCCACCTTTAGGATCACTGGCAAGTGGATAGTCAGCAGAATATATGGCCGGAACTTTTAAGGTTAAAAAACTTAAATCAAGATCCAATATTTCACTGCATAGCCAAATACCTAAGGCTGCTACTATTAAGACCCAACCGATTTTTTTAAAGTAATTAGGGAATAAAACTATTGATTTCAAGTCACAAATGTAATACAAACTTTACAAAATGTAAATAACACTTTACCTAACCAGCTCTCCCGAGTATATCTATAACTTCGTCGAGATAATGAGAAGCACCACTTTTGGGTGTTAAATTTGCTACACAATGAGCATTATCCAAATACAAGGCGTATCTAAGCACTACGCCAATCATACCGCTCTCAGCAAGGTAACTTTTGATGTACCCAAGGGGAAAATATTTGGACTCTTAGGACCCAATGGTGCAGGTAAAACCTCCTTAATACGAATCATTAATCAAATTACGGCTCCTGATGAGGGGACCATCTTTTTTGATAATGAAGAGCTTAACAAGACGCACATATCACGGATAGGTTACCTGCCCGAAGAACGTGGTCTATACAAGAAAATGACGGTGTACGACCAACTGCTTTACTTTGCTCGCCTAAGAGGAATGACGACCTCCGCCGCTAAAAAAACCATCGGGTTTTGGCTCGAAAAATTTGAAGCAACGACTTGGAGCAAAAAGAAAATAGAGGAACTGAGCAAAGGAATGCAACAGAAGATACAATTCATTGTTACGGTAATGCATCAGCCCGACTTCATCATCCTAGACGAGCCATTCACCGGGTTTGATCCCAAAAACACCCAACTGATTAAAGATGAGATACAAGAACTGAAACGAAACGGCTCTAGCATTATGCTCAGCACCCATCGGATGGAAAATGTAGAAGCTATTTGTGATGATGTCGTACTACTTAACAAAGCTCAAGTAGTAACCAGTGGCAGTGTAATGGATGTACGCAAAAGCCTAAAAGATGACACCTACACCATATCCTATACGGGAGATATGAAACCTGAGAACATCGCAGGGATAAACCTAAAAAAAATAGAAGAAAATGATGGCTTCACTACGCTGCTATTCAACTACAAAAACAAACCTGATATCCAGCTTTTTAATGTGAGCGAATTACATATCACCGAGTACCGTGAGGTACTACCCAGTATGCAAGAAGTATTTTTAACCTTAACCGATACCAACTCATGAGCAACATAAAACTAGTTACTGCACGAGAATACCTTACTCGTGTAAAGAAGAAAAGCTTCATACTCATGACGCTACTTACACCGCTCCTTATAGCAGGTTTTTACGGTGTGATTATTTGGGTAAGTATAGGTCAAAGTAGCTCAACCGAGCAAATGAATATAATCGTGGTAGACCCTACAGGTATTTTCGCAGACAAACTAGAAAACCCTGATAATACGACCTACTTATACACTAATCACTATACCAAAGATGATTTACTAGCTAGTGATAGTATAGATGCTCTCATCACTATACCTAGTGACTTCTCACTAGAAAATAAACTAGAAATCACTTATGAAAGCATAAGTACTCTAAGTGCTAGTAACAATGGGAAAATAGAAAGTTCTTTTCACAAGGCTATGCAGCAGCAACGTCTCGTAAAAATAGGTTTGGAGCAGTCTGACATAGACCGCCTCAAAACTAAAGTATACATAAACCAATACAAGGTAGACAAAGACGGTAGTACTACAAGCAGCAACCTAGGCGTAAACTCGGCATTGGGTGTTGCTATGTCTTTTATCATATATATGTTCATTTTCCTATACGGCGTTCAGGTAATGAAGGGTGTGATAGAAGAAAAAACAAACCGAATCGTGGAGCTTATAGTGAGTACCGTTAAGCCATTTGAACTGATGGTGGGCAAAGTACTGGGCATTGCTCTAGTTGGTTTAACGCAACTAACCATATGGGTCTTACTCTCCTCTATTCTTATGGGAGTCATTGGGCTGATTATAGGATTAAATATAAGCGACCTTCAGCACCTCCAAAACCTAGAAGGTAACACTGCTCTAGCAAAGATAGATGTAACTCAGCTACAGTTTTTCTCCGACTTTTTGGCATTGCCACTGGGTAAAATATTTGGAGTATTTGTCTTTTACTTTTTAGGAGGCTACCTATTTTACGGAGCCTTATTTGCCGCTATTGGCAGTGCGGTAGACAGTGAGACAGATACGCAGCAGTTTATGTTTCCTGTATCCATACCATTGGTATTCGCTATTGCCGTATCTTTTTCTACGGTAGTAGGAGACCCCAATGGTACACTGGCCACCTGGCTCAGTATGATACCGCTCACCTCTCCCATTAGTATGATGGTACGTCTGCCTTTTTTAACTCCTGCCGAAAATTGGCAACTCATACTTTCTATGCTCATATTGCTAGTAAGTATACTTGGGGCAATATGGTTTGCCGGTAAAATATACCGTACAGGCATCCTCATGTATGGTAAAAAAGTAAGCTACAAGGAACTGGGCAAGTGGTTATTTTATAAAAATTAGTACCTTAGCCGTTCACATGAGGTTTTTAATAATAGCACTGCTCGTAGGTTCTTACACTGTAAACGCTCAGGTAGACAGTTTTCCCTATTTTGCAAATCATACAGACGACATTTCGACTATAACATATTCTCCTAACGGCAAGTACGTGGTATCTGGTAGCTGGGATGCAACCATCGCAGTACAAACTACAGACCGCCTAGGAACTCTTGTTCATCGCGAGGAAAACTATCAAGGAGCGATAAATAGTATCGCATTTAGCAGAGACAACAATTGGTTTATCGCTGGTGGACAGGACGGCATATTAAACAAGTATGAGTTCAACGACTCTTTTTTTAGCATTTTAACCTTAGACACTTCCCTTACTATATCCGAAGGCCAAATCAATAAACTAATATACGGACCGGGTATGCGTACCATCTTTTGTGCGAGTCATAATGGTAAATTTTTGACGTATGATCTTGCCAAGGACAAAGTAATGCCTATCGATGTGAAACGCCCCATTTCTGCTGCCGCGGTAGCCTTAGACAGAATGAGCTATTTCATAGCTACTGATGGTGGTGCTGAGATAAGTCAGTATGATATTTTCGGCAAATTACTTAGAACATTTAGCGGACACACCAATGAGGTAACGGATATGCTCGTAACCTTAGACCGCAAGTTCCTCATATCGAGTTCTAAGGACAAAACTATTCGCATTTGGAATATTGCCACGGGCAAAGAGGAGCATCAGTTTACAGACCACACCTGGGCCGTAACCGACATTGATATGGATGCATTTGGTTTATACCTTGTAAGTGGCGGTTTAGATGGTGTGGTCAATGTATATTCACTTAAAGACCGCACCAAGCTAAAAAGTGTGGCATTAGAAAACCATAAAGTAAACGCGGTATCTCTCTCTCCTGACCTTACCAAAGTGGCCGCTGCCGCACAACCAAAGGGCGTATCCAATCCCGCAGGTTATTTTGCTATACCGACAGACATTGCATCTCGTAAGGTTAAAGTACCCAAAACTTACGTAGTAAAGAAAATAAAGCAGGCTCCAAAAGCCAGCTCAAAAAAAAAAGTCAATACAACAACGATAAGTCGTAGTACTGCGGCAACGGCAAAAGTCACCAAACCAAAAAAGAGTGGGACCGTTATTAAAAAGACCGATCAAATAGAAATACGCATAGAGGACGAAAAATAATGAGCCAAGAGATACTAAATAGCAACAAAGCACCCGAACCTGTAGGAGCATATCCACACGCACGTAGAGTAGGAAACCTTCTATTCCTCAGTGGAGTAGGACCACGCGAACGAGGCACCAAAAAAATACCAGGCGTAGAGCTAAACGAAGATGGATCCATTGCTAGTTACGACATCGAAAAACAATGTCACTCTGTGTTTAACAATGTGAAAACCATCCTAGAAGACTCGGGTAGTAGCTGGGCCAACGTGGTAGATGTTACCGTATTCCTGACCAATATGAAAGATGATTTTAAGATCTATAATCGTCTGTATGCAGAGTACTTCAAGGACAATCAACCGTGTAGAACTACACTGGAGATAAACTGTCTGCCCACACCTATCGGCATAGAGCTGAAGGTGATTGCGACGATATAGGCAAATCCCTATATTTTTGTACTATGAAAATGATAATTTTGGTAATGTTAACAATGTTAGCATTTGATTCTTTGGCTCAAGGTGATAATGTCTTAGTCTCTATCGTTCAATCAAATTTAGTATATCACTCATTAGATGATAACCAAGTAAAGACGATTCCACTTTCTAGTACTATTCTTGAGAATGAAGTAGTAAGAAGTATAGACTACAATCCAGCGTGTAAAACTGTGTGCTCAGATAGCTTAAATAGTATCTCCTGAACGAACCTGCATTCACCCACAGTGATGGACTAAGTACATATACCTCATCAACAGGTGACTCACATCGTGTAGCACAATAAACCCCAAATAATCCTCCGAAAGAATGTCCAATTAGAATTCGTTTGTCAGTATTCGCATCACAAACGGGCAGTATAGAATCTACAATAATCCTCAGAAATTCATCTGCAGCTCCTACAAACTTTGCTTTGGGCATAAAAAATGAATCTTCAGTCGCAGGCACAAAATCCCTACGTCGCTTCTTCCCGCTAAACTTAGAGTGAGCAATTCCAACAATCCGATAGTTCACACTATCCTCTTGTTGCACTAAGGTTTCATACAACCGTTGTAAGCGTTTATCTAACCCTGCGTCTAATACGTAAATTGAAATAGTCCGTGATGATTCATTGGCAATGTATCTCTGTTGCACACGTAGGCTGTCATTTCCTATCGGCATCCACTTTTGATTATTTGAACTCTGTTGAGCGTAGCTTACACTTGCGAGCAAAAGGCAAAACACGGCACTTAGAAAGGATCTAGAGCCCAAGCGAACGCTCAAGCAAGATGTCTTGCCTTTACAGCATCGCCTCATCCAAGGCCTTAGCTGTAGCATCATTTACAGGTGCTACGGGCAATCTGAAGTGGTTACCACAGATGCCTAACTTGGCAAGTACGTATTTTATTCCACCCGGATTCCCGTCCATAAAAATGGCTTTCATCATAGGCAAGAGTTTGTAATGAAGATGCTTGGCGTTTTTGAAATCGCCATCCAACGCGTAGTTAACCATTTGGCTAAACTCCTTGGGATACGCATTGCCCACTACGGAAATTACCCCTTGCATACCCGCCGCAATAAATGGCATCGTAAGAGCATCTTCTCCACTCAATACATCAAAATCTTCCGACTTATCCATTACAATATCCATACAGATATCAAAGCTACCTGTTGCCTCTTTAGTTGCAACGATGTTGGGCAGTGCTGCTATTCGAAGTGTAGTTTCCGCACTTACCGTTGATCCTGTTCTACCTGGTACGTTATACATAATTACGGGCAGTGGAGTTGCATCATTTACTGCCTTAAAGTGTTGGTATATACCTTCTTGACTTGGTTTGTTGTAATACGGGCTTACACTCAATATTCCGTCTACGCCTTCTAGGTTTTCTGTTTTCAATCGATGTACTACCGCAGCCGTATCATTCCCGCCTATGCCAAATACGATAGGCCGTCTGCCAGCATTCACCTCCTTCACTTTTTGTAAAACAAGTTGCTGTTCTTCGCCAGAGAGTGTGGGATTTTCGCCCGTAGTACCCATTACTACAAGATAGTTTACCCCGCCATCTATGAGGTGGTTGGTTAATTTTTCTAACCCCTCTAAATCTATTTTTCCATCGGCTGTGAAAGGTGTCACCATTGCGACCCCAAATCCTCTAAAGTCTCTCATGTTATTTAATGTATCTATTAATATCCCGCAACAATTCAGTTGGTGTTTCGGCAACACTGCGTATCATCAAGTCATGTGCATTTATGTAGTTTTCAAATTGTTTACCTATTCGGATTTTTGACGCAGAATAAGCCGATATAGCCTGCAACTCATTTCTCCCTTCCATATCCAGGTTAATCAGATAATCAAAGTTTTGTGAGACAAAATGGTTTATACTCGCTTGCTTAGGGAGTCTAAGAAGGTTTATATCGTTCAAACAGTAATAGTGGTTCAACTCATCTGCTTCATAGTCTGTTAGGTCTTTCTCCTCTACGAAGCCAAGGGTATATATCTTAATTCCTTGCTTAGAATAATCGTGCACCATTTTTTTAAGTGTGTCAAAAGGCGTTTTATCTACGTGATAGACAAAACCCATTGCAGTAATACTATTTACCCCTTTAACAGCTTCATTTTTTGGCGTAGCCTTGCGTTTTGCTAACTTTTTTAACCCTATGTTTATCAGAAATTTTAACAACGGCACGAAGGTACAGAATAACTATAAGATTTGTTTTATGTATAGAAGAATCCCAATTTGGTCACCCCAACATCTCTGCAAATTCATCCTCTGTAATCATCCTGACACCTAGCTTTTCAGCTTTCTCTTTTTTGGCAGGACCCATACTGTCTCCCGCTACGATGAAGTCAGTTGATTTAGAGATAGAACTTACATTCTTCCCCCCATTGTCTTCTATCAACTTCTTAAGTTCATTTCTGCTAAAGCGATTAAACACTCCGCTCACCACTATTTTGGCTCCATCTAGTGCATTACTTGCTAGCTCTTTTTCTATGACTTCAAACTGCAAGCCTGCGACTTTCATCTGTTCTATTTCTTCTCTGTTTTCAGGAATGCTGAAGTAATCTATCACACTCTTAGCTATCACTCCTCCTATCTCGCTCACGGCATTTAATGTCTCAAAATCTGCCGCGATCAGTGCATCTATATTTTTAAAATGGAACGCCAGTTTTTTGGCTACGGTCTCACCTACAAAGCGTATTCCAAGACCAAATAACACACGCTCAAAAGGAATCTGCTTAGAAGCTTGAATTCCACCCACAATGTTTTCTACCGTCTTTTCCTTAAAACTTACAATCCGTTCATCTCCTGTATCTTCATTTATAATGCTCTTGCTTAGTCCAAGCAGCTGCTCCCCCTGCAAACTGTACAAATCTGCTACTCGCCGCACCAATCCAGATTGGTACAACACATCAATCTTCCCTTCTCCCAAACTGGCTACATCCATCGCCTTACGACCAATGAAATGCTCTATACGTCCTTTTACCTGCGGTGGGCAGTGCTGCGTATTGGGACAGCGGTATACGGCATCCCCTTCAGGTCGTTCCAATAGGGTTTCGCACTCTGGACATGTTGGCGTAAATTGGGTTGGCTCACTACCGGGGCCTCTGCCGCTGGCATCTACTTCCACTATTTTGGGGATGATTTCTCCTCCCTTTTCTACAAATACTCTATCTCCTATGCGTATATCTAATTCCGCTATAAAATCGGCGTTGTGCAAACTTGCTCGTTTTACTGTAGTGCCAAGAAGCTGCATGGGTTCCAAGTTAGCTACAGGAGTCACTGCACCCGTTCTCCCTACTTGGTAGCTGATACTGAGCAGCTTGCTCTCGGCACGCTCCGTCTCAAACTTGTATGACATCGCCCACCTCGGAAACTTACTGGTAAATCCCATTTCCTGCTGTTGCAGCCGGCTATTCACCTTTATCACCACACCATCTATCTCAAAGCTGAGATTTTTACGCTCCGTATCCCAATGCTCTATAAACGTCCACACATCTTCTATGGTGTCGCACAGTTGGGTAGCATCGTTCACTGGCAATCCGTATTCTTTCATACGTTGCAGACTATCCCAATGGTCCAACTCTTCTTTACCGTGCTCTGCGAGTTGATAGAGGAAACCATCTAACGGTCGTTTGGCTACCTCCGCACTGTCTTGCAGTTTTATAGTACCAGCGGCAGTATTCCTAGGATTTTTGTAAAGGTCTTCTCCCTTATTAGCACGCTCTTCATTGAGCTTCGCAAATGCTGCTTTGTGCATAAATATTTCACCACGCACTTCCAAGTTGGGTGGATAGTTACCTCGTAGTTGATGTGGGATACTGCGAATGGTTTTCACGTTAGCCGTCACATCATCACCTTGTGTTCCGTCACCACGGGTGATTGCCCGAGATAGCTTACCGTCTGCATAACGCAGTGCAATAGCAAATCCATCAAATTTCAATTCTGCCGTGTATTGATAGGCATTACCACCATTCAGTTTTGCTACTCGCTTATCAAAATCAAGTAGTTCTTCTTTGTTATACGTATTGCCTAAGCTTAGCATACGTGTACTGTGAGGTACCGTTTCAAAGTTTTTGGTGATACCTCCACCTACTTGCTGTGTTGGACTATTAGGGTCGGTATACTGCGGAAACGCCTGCTCTAGCTTCTCCAGTTCTTTCAGTTTCATATCAAACTCTCGATCCGATATCGTAGGATTGGCTAATACATAGTAGTCGTAGTTATGCTGTTTGAGCTCGGCGGTAAGTTCTTGTAATTTAGCTTGAGGTGACACGTGGCGAAGATAATATGACTACTAATACTTATTGACATCACCCTCTGTCTCCAACCACACAGTTTTTAAACACTTTATTTTATGCCCCTATCTCTGCATTTTACTAAAATGAGAATAACACTACTAGCTACTATATTCCTGTCCACCATCACATCTTATGCTCAAAGTGAATTGACTTTGGGCTACTTTAACTATCATATTTCTGATAGATTTGAGATTATGAGCGACAGTCTTCCTTCACGACTATTTAGCACGGTGAAGCCTTATCGCCGTGATGTATTGAGCAATTTTGTGCAGTCTACTGGAACCAGGTCTAAAGTTGATGACTTTAACAAGTCGTATTTACTAAACGATAACTTTCTTTATTATGATGCGGATAATCTTCTCAGAGAGAAACCTATATTATCTCATTTTTATAAAACTCAAAGTGCTCTTCTTGTGGTGCAGGAAGACAATTTTAATATGATGCTCAATCCTATTTTAAGATTTGCAGGTGGTGTAGATAGTCAGGACTCCCTGCCTATATATCACAACAGCCGTGGTGTAGAGGTACGCGGCAACATTGGTAACAAGGTAGGTTTTTATTCCAGTGCGATAGAAAATCAAGTACAATACCCCACGTTTTTACGTGAAAAACACGCACGTACTGGCGTGGTAGATGGCACTACGCTCAACAAGAGTTTTGGCGATGCAGCCCGTGATTATTTCAATGCTAAGGGATACATTACCTTCTCGCCTATAGAGCAAATATCAGTTCAGTTTGGACACGATAATAACTTCATAGGCAACGGATATCGCTCGCTTATACTTTCTGATTTTTCGGCTCCGCATCCTTTCTTAAAGTTTAATACGCAGGTTTGGAAATTCAACTACCAAAACCTCTTTAGCCAACACATAGACTTCATACAACAAGGCGAATCAGCTCGCAACGGCCGTAAGTTCTCTGCTTTTCATCATTTAAGCATGAATATTGGCAAAAATCTGAATATTGGTTTGTTTGAGAATATCATCTTCGACCGTTCAGACTCTACCGAAGGCAACCGATACGAGGTAGCATACCTCAATCCTATCATTTTTTATAGAGCGGTGGAACACGGGCTCAATAGTAGCGATAATGCCATACTGGGTATGGACTGGAAATGGAACTTTATGAATCGTTTTTCATTTTACGGGCAGTTCATATTGGACGAATTTATAAAAGATGAAATGTTTGGCCGCACTCAGTCTTGGGTAAATAAATGGGGCTACCAGGCAGGAATCAAATACATTAATGTGGCTAATATCAATAACCTTGGCCTGCAGCTAGAAGTAAACCAACTCAGACCATACGTGTATCAACACCGATCAAAATCTCAAAACTGGGCACATTATAATCAGTCACTCGCTCATCCGCTGGGCACCAATATGCGTGAGTTTATAGCTATAGCTCGCTACCAGCCTACTAATCGGCTCAATGTCAATGCCATATACAGCACCTCCAAGCAGGGTATAGATACCGCTGCCACTGGAATCAACTATGACGGAGACTACCTACGAACCTACGGAAACCGACCCGCTGGCTCAAATCCTATGTTTCAAGGTATAGAAAACAATATCAGCAACCTGTCGCTAGACGTGAGCTATATGCTATGGCATAATCTGTTTTTGGATGCGGGAATTCATATTCGCAATCAGAATAATGCTTTACTCGCAGCGGATAAAGAAAGTACCATATTTAGATTTGGTATGCGACTCAACATCGCTGCTCTGGACTACAGGTTATAGCAATTACTGACGGGCAACTACTTCTCGTTGTTTGATAATCGTATTTTGCTGATAGCACGACAGCAACTCGAGTTCGGCGGCAATCTTACTTTCCCACCTTTGTTGTGCATTTACACGTAAGGAATGGTGTGTTTCGGCATCATATAAGGCCCGGCTCGGCAATCCATTTGCGGGAGAATTGAGGTATATGCCAGTATAGCCTGCAAGGTGCTCTTCTCGTATGGCTTGCCAATTTATCATATCGGCAGTGAATATTTATCGGTTTTTGGTATCAAAAAAAGCCTTCCGCAAGAACGAAAGGCTTTCAATTTTTTATTGGAGCGGCTCTTTATTAGCGGTACATTACGGCATTTACAGCCTCAGTAACACGTTGTACGTTTGGTAACCACGCCTCTACCAAAGTAGCAGCATAAGGAAGCGGCGTATCGAGTGTAGTCACACGCTTGATAGGAGCATCCAAGTGGTCAAATACCATTTGACTCATCATATATGATATTTCAGATGAAATAGATGCTAGTGGCCAAGCCTCTTCTAGCACAACACATCGGTTTGTTTTCTTAATACTCTCAGCTAAAGTATGGTAGTCTATTGGTCTCACACTCTGTAAGTCGATAAGTTCTACATCTATGCCTTGCTCACCTAGAGCTATTACTGCTTGCTCCGCAACACGCATCATTTTACCAAATGATACAAGCGTTACGTCAGTACCGGCTTTTTGAATATTTGCTTGTCCTAGTGGGATGTAGTATTCTTCCTCAGGCACTTCGTGCTTTAGTCCGTACATCTGCTCACTTTCCATAAATATTACTGGATCCGGATCAATTATCGCACTTTTCAGAAGACCTTTTGCATTGTACGAGTTAGAAAGTACGGCTACTTTAAGTCCTGGGCAGTTAGCATACCAGTTCTCAAATGCTTGAGAGTGTTGTGCACCAAGTTGACCTGCACTGCCTGTAGGGCCACGGAACACCATTGGGCAGGTGAACTGTCCGCCACTCATGCTATTCATTTTTGCAGCTGCATTTATTACTTGGTCTATAGCTACAAGGCTAAAGTTAAATGTCATAAACTCTACGATAGGTTTTAATCCATTGGTAGCAGCACCAGTAGCAATACCCGCAAATCCAAGCTCAGCGATAGGAGTATCAATCACTCTTTTCTCACCAAACTCGTCAAGCATTCCTTGACTTACTTTGTAAGCACCATTGTACTCAGCTACTTCTTCACCTATTAAGAAAACATTCTCATCTTTTCTCATTTCTTCGCTCATAGCCTCGCGAAGAGCTTCACGTATTTGCAGTTGTCTTGCCATCTCTTTTTTTACGAAGGGCAAATGTAAGAATTATTGGTTATTCGCTATTGATTTAGGCTGTATGATTTAAGATGGATGTTCTAGGTACAGTTTTGCTTTAAGCAAAGTTACTCGAAGTAACATCGCATCTTTCTTCACGAGAATAGGCCTCAAGAGAATGGAGTGAGGTCACGATTAATCTTAATCTGCTAAAAGCTTTTAATCGTAAACTTATTTTTTTTGGCCATTTACCTTTTTAACTCATTTGGTATTAATCACTATATTCCACCATACTAGAGAACACCATGAAACATTATATATTTACTTCCATACTCACCCTTACTGCGGTAGTGTTATTTCCGCAAATATCTTTAGCTCAGAGCATTAGTGGTAATGTAAAGGGTCTAAGTGCAACAATAGATTTAGGCTATGCTAATGTAGACATTTACCAAGGAGAGGAGCTCGTAGCGTCGGTTTTGGCAGATAAAGAAGGAAATTTTAACGTAGAACTAGATACAGGAACTTACCGTGCTGAAATAGTTTATGCCGGTTACAAAAAAATATCACAGCAAATTCGAGTAAAAAGTGATGAGAGTGTAGATTTTAATCTGGCAGAGGACAAGGACAGTAAGTATAAACCTGTAAAAGTAAAAGAGACGGTAGAAGAGAAAGCCGACTATAGTGATTACGATGGTGATGGAGTGGGTTATTTTATGGATGCTTCGCCAGAATCGCCTGAGACTATAACGCGAGGAGCTACAACCTCAGTGAAACCTGCGAGAAGTGCCTTGATGATGAAACGGAGTGCACCCCGAGGTATTTCAGTTAGTAGGCCCGTCATTCCACAACAGGGAGTCGCAGGAAAACTCACAACTGGAGAGATTAATGATTTTAGCAAATGGGACTTGTGGGGAGACTTAGCCGAAGGAGAATTTGCCCAATATAGCCAGCTATGGAGTTATAGTGTGAGCAATCGGTATATGGTTCAACTTGCCGATAAAAAGGGGCTGCCGCTAGCAGACGCTATATTACAACTGGTAGATAAGGAGGGTGTAAGTTACTACTCCGCTCGCACTGATAATACAGGTAAGGCTGAGCTATGGGCAAGCATATCTGGCCGAGACTTTAAAAAGAATAAGTTTAGCATAGTAGGAAATTATCATGGTGAAAGCTTTGGCATACGTAAAGCAAAAACTATTGCAAACGGAATAAATACCATAGAGCTTAATGTAGTATGTACACAATCACAAAAAGTAGATATCGCCTTTGTGGTAGATGCCACTGGGAGCATGAGTGATGAGCTCAACTACCTTACTGCAGAGCTGAATGACGTCATTTATAAAAGTAAGGAGATAAGTGCTACGTTAAATTTCAGCTTCGCCAATGTTTTTTATCGCGACCGTGGAGATGCCTACCTCACACAACAGCAAGATTTTACGCGAGTACTATCGGAGTCGGTATCTTTCATCAGTCAACAGCAAGCTGGCGGTGGTGGTGATTTTGAAGAAGCCGTAGAAGTTGCCCTCGATACGGCTGTCAATACCCTACAGTGGAGTGAAGATGCACGGGCAAGAATACTTTTTCTTATACTCGATGCACCACCACATAACACGCCAGAAATTCATGAAAAACTAAAGCGTGTAAGCCGACAAGCAGCCGAAAAGGGAATCCGCATTGTCCCGCTTGTAGCTAGTGGTATAAATAAAGGGACGGAATACCTGATGAGGAGTATTGCCTTGGCTACTAATGGAACTTATGCTTTTCTTACCGATGATAGTGGGATAGGGGGTAGTCACCTAAAACCAAGTACCGATACCTACAAAGTAGAAACACTCAATGACCTACTGGTACGTGTTATCAAGAGCTATACGTATATGCCAAACTTTGAGCAGGAGTTGCCCGATCTTAATCTGAATTATCCAGCAGATAGCATTACCTACACGCCGGTAAACACAACGCTTACTGACACGAGTAGTGTGGTGACAAATTCGACTAACCCAAAAGACATATCGTGGACATACTATCCCAACCCTACACGTGGCATAGTGAATATAAAAGCAAGTGTCGATATACCTGAGCTATATATTACAGACCTAAGCGGCAAGGTGTTGCAGGTAGTAAGTAATCTCAAAAAACAAAACATTCAACGCATAGACCTTAGTAGCTACGCAAGTGGTATCTATCTCATACGCTACCCCATCGGCAAGCAGTGGTTAAGCGGTAAGGTTATATTGGAGAGGTGATGCTTGTACTCTATTTTAGGGTGCGTAAGGCGTGGACTATGCTCCGTCAGATACTTAAGGTGAGAGAATATGTAATTTTATTTCTTGGATTGCTCTATATTCTTCATTGGTGAGGATGAGTCGTAAGGCACTTTCCCGCTAGGTACTACCTTGCTCGCCGACTCTAAATGAGCCTCTTGATCATCAAAAAAGATATGAGCCCCAAAGGCTTCTAGTACCTTGTCCTTGGATAATCCACCCATAAAATATACTTCATCTACGTATACGCCCCACTTACGCAAAGTTTTGATGACTCGCATATGAGACGGAGCACTGCGTGCCGTAACTATGGCTAGTCGCAGTGGCGAAAGCTCTATGGTAATAGGCAGGTGATCTTGTATTCGGCTTAGTTTGATGAGGAGCTCCGCAAACGGTCCTTTTTTGAGTGGATTGTTTTCGTTTTCTTTTTCGTGTTTCAGAAATGCATCTATACCTTCCGTTTTATAACGATGCTCACTCTCATCACTAAAAAGTACTGCATCCGCATCAAAAGCTATTTTTACCCGATTGTCTTTGGGGTTAAATGATTGTGGTGGAGCATAAATGGAAGCAGCTGCACAGGCCCGTGAGTCTATTACGGTTTGTACATCCTTGTCATCCTTACTCAAAAAGAGGTCTATATCGTAAGCATCTATATAGGGTGCTAATGGCTCGCCACCACTCAGTGCTACGCGAGTAATGTCTAAGTCGTGTTGGGTAATGCTGTTGAGCATTCGCACACCAGTCTCGGGGCTGTTGCGACTCATTAGTACGATTTCTACAATGCGTTTATTCGCTTGGTTATTAAGCTCTAGTAGACTTTTTACGAGATAGAAAGCCGAACCTATTTTGAGGGGTTGGTTTTCATTTTTAAGCTGATAGGTGCGATAGCCTTCTATGCCCTCTTTTTCGAAAATGGCATTCTCTTCTTCTAAGTCAAATAAGGCTCGTGATGAAACACCCACTACGAGTATGTCTGATAAATCTACTGGCACGTGTCAAATGTATTGATTTTCGCGTAATACCTAACCACGAATGTGTAAATGGGTATTGCTCTAGTTCTGGCGATTAATTCGTCGTCTAATGAAAATAAGCACGGGAATAAGCAGTGTATAGCCCACAAAAAATGGGAGAATATATCGCTCTAATTGAACACTTAACATTACTGCGATTATCAATAACTGAAAACCAAGGCCCATGGCCGAAACGAGTGTCATAAGCCAGTGTGGCATCTCTTGCTTTTTGGGAGCTTTGGGGTCGGCATGATATATGGCTTGGTCAAATAAGCGATATAAGATATTGAATGTTTGATAAAGCATATTTACATGAAGTTGTTTCTCGCCGGGCAATGCTTTTGGAGCACGTTTTTCGTTGATACGACTGGTATCGTCTCCGTCAAATTCATTTCGCAATATCACATAGTAATAATTGAACAATGTACCTTGTAGCTGTATGCCTACGAAAGCTAATAGTGCAATAAGTACAGAACTATCTGTGATGTGCCATATACACATAACAATAAGAAAATTAAGAATGATATCAAAGATGGAGTCTAGGTATCTTCCTGTATATGAGGGTGTTGCTCTTACTCTGGCTAGCTCTCCATCGGCTGCGTCTAGTATGGATTTTAAGATCAAGAATAGGCCAGCAAGTACAAGCAGATGAGTGAGTATAAAGTAGCAAGCTGTAAGTCCCGCTACACCAAAAAGTAACGTTATATGAATAGGAGTTATGGTGGTATTTTTAAGCAATAAAGCAAACCATCGGGCAGGCTTTCGTCCATAGTCGGATAGATCTAGAAATGAATGCTCCGGAGGTAGTTTGCTCATTTTTTAGCGTGTTGAAATAGCGAGTGTTTAGGCTTATTTGTATGGTAAGGATGCACTAAGTGCTATAATGTTCGGCAATAATAGGGGCATTTCTCAGGTTATGTATAAAATGAAGAACGGATATGAGGAGAAGGATTTTAATAATACCAGTATTGGCGATACTCTTGGCCGCCACCACAACTTACAATGAGATAGTTTTGGGAAATAACAAGCCACTGCAATGGGCTGATTTTAGTCATAATCACCAAGATGATAATTATGCAGCAGTAACAGCAAGTGGCCTACCACGTACCGAACGACATTCATCAGCGAAGCAATACCTGCCATCAAGCAACAAGTTGCCGAACTAATCAATGCATCACAATCGTCTGTTGCTCTCATCCCAAGTTTCTCTGTGGGTATCAATTTCTTTATTCAGTCACTACCTGCCAAAACCAAAATTTTACTTCTGCAAGAAGATTATCCTTCTATTTCTACCCCATTCACAATCAATGACTTTGAGGTCATATGGACCACATTTGAGACAGATAAAACCATAGACTTAGCTAAATTGGAGACCGTCTTGCACGATACGAAACCCGAATACTTTGCATTAAGCCATTGCCAATATCTCACGGGCTATCTTGCTGATTTGGGAAGCATAGGGGCAATCTGCAGGCAATATAACTGCAAACTCATTGTAGACGCTACTCAGAGTTTTGGTGCTATCGGAATAGATGTGCAAAAATGCAACATCAGTGTGCTAAGTGCCAGCTGCTATAAATGTGCTTTGGCTGGTTTTGGGAATGGTTTTCTATACATAAGTGAATCTGTGCTCGCCACGCACACACCTAAAACGGGTGGGTATAATAGCTTCCCCTCCCAGGACAACACAACGTTCTATGCACCTAGTATAAAAAGTTACGAACCGGGACATCAAGACCATGTCGCTTTTCACCGGCTCGGTTTCGCCTTGCAAACTATAAAAGAACTTAATCAAGAGCAGATACATCTGCGTATTACAGAACTTATGGATTATCTACTTGATCCTTTGGCTGACGCCAGTATACCCATTATTGGTGATTTTTATGATGAAAACAGACTGGGTATTTTGATACTTTCCGGCTCTAAAGGGTTAGCAAATCATCTAGTGTCGAGAGGCATTGACTATTCTGAAAGAGCAGGCAATCTCCGAATCGCACTACATTATTATAATAACAAACAAGGTAATTGATTATTTTGCACGCGAAATTTCGCCATTCCTACAAAATTGATTCTCCGTTAAGATTTGTGGTAAGCACATCGCTCATATAATCAAAGAATGGTCTTATCGCTAAAAAAGCATTCATCACTTCTTTCTCAAATGTATCTGCGGTTACCTCCTTATCTGTGAATTCACGCATGACATAAAATTGCTTCATGCGTATCCATTTAATATTGGGATGTGCTTTGTCAAAATCACGTGGTGCCGACTTCAGACTATCGCCGCGTAGTAGCCCAAAATGCTTAATAAAGTTCTTATCCGAAGTTATTTTTTCTATTTCGGTCGCATCCATTTCAAACTCGCGACGTATCCGCAAAAGGTCGTCTTTCTCGGGAGCATAAAAACCCCCGCCTACGATAGTTTTGCCTCCTGGCTCTATGCTTATAAAGTAACCTCCCCTGCGTGAAGCTCCAGCCCTGACAAAATAGCCACTCAAGTTGCTCTTGTAGGGTGATTTGTCTTTACTAAAGCGGATGTCTCTATTAATTCTGAAAATCTTTTTATCCTCCAAAACATCCGTAAGATTAAGTTGATCAGCAGTGGCATCTAAGAATGATAATAACTCTTTGCGTGCGGTATCATACCGCTTCTTATTCTCCTTAAACCAATCTCGTGTGTTATTCTTTTGGAGGTCTTTGAGAAATGAAAAGGTGGCTTGTTGAATCATAACTACTATTCAATCAACACATAAATGCTCTAAAGGGTTGGATTTCGAGCAAAAAAAATGGGACCGCCACTGGCAGTCTCATCCATTTCTTAAGAAAAGATCAAATTACTTATAAAAAGTAACAGTGATTCTTTTTTGTGATGGATCGTTAGCATCTACACCTTCTATAGGCTCATTGCTTCGTGGTTTACATCGCTAGCAGAATTTGAACAAGTAGTAAACGTAATAGTTGCAAAAGCCATTACTACCCATAGTGTGTTTATAATGTTTTTCTTAATAATTGATTAGTATTTAAATTGGATTGGGGCAAGGGGTCAAAAAACAAGCGGAAATAAAAGAACGAACCGCACGGTTAGCTCCATAAAACTTATAAAATTGATACACTATTATGAGATTCTGGTCGAAACACGTTCTTTTTCTCCAAAATAGAAAGGAATATTCAACATAGATTTTATACCACAAAAGAATTCAAACTCATATCACTTTAGAGCATTCCATTTTCATAAAATTATAGTTCATTTGCACTGCTGCAGGCAAAGCTTAACTCCACAAGTATTCCTCAAGTAGCAATTTCTTAATCATCGGGATGTAGCTTAGTCCGGTTAAAGTGCTGGTCTGGGGGACCAGAGATCGGAGGTTCGAATCCTCTCATCCCGACAATCAAAAAGGGGCAGAATCTAAGATTCTGCCCCTTTTTGATGTTATGTATTAAACTCTTACTGCAGTGTATATCGTATAGTCACTCCAAAATCAGTAAGAGCCGATGGGAATGAATTACTTGTAACCGGATTATTACTATTACGGTTATAGAACATTCTCAGATTCAACGCATCGTTTATCTTATAATCGATAGACGGACGTATGCCCATTGTACGTATGCCAGCTATAGGTGTATGGCTATCTTCACCATTATTGGCTTCTAGTGTGTGTACCACGGTAATTCCATCTCTAATAGAGAAGTCGAATCTGAAGTTTAGATCATTCGCAAGGATAATCCGTTTACCATCCATCTTAATCGGTAGTTTAAGTCCCGTGGTGCGGTATCCTGCTCCTATTACAAACTCTTTATTACGCACCTCAACCATACGTGCGGATATCACATTCAACTGCAAGTTTCTGTCTGTTTTGTATTCAAACTTGGCTGATATCCCTTCTTTAGTCGTAATATCTATTCCTATAAGTGGCGTTAGTCTTTCTATAATGCTCACACCCGTTTGGTAGCGATACTCGGTAGATAAGTTGCCCCCTGAGTCTAACTGTGCCGTTCCGTAGTCCTGTGGACGCTGAAAAGATCCAATATTGAGCGTACTAGAATATCCGTGTGATATAGTAATGTTACTGAAAATATCCTTAAATGCATCTAGTCGAGACAAGCCTCCGTAATTTATTCTCCAATTAGGTATAGGCAAGCCTTTGAAGGGATTAAGACTAACGGCATCAGCATTTTTACCGCTGTATGCTGATATAAATGAGTGTAGCAATACCTCTTGGTGCTTATTGGTATACCCCACTGGGAATCCTGCACTATCTAAGTCATTGAGCTTATTACCATACAAATCATTATACACCCCTCCTGCACCAAAATCTCTACTCTGCAATCGTTTTGCTATGGTAAATCTATTGTTTTTGAATTGCTCAAATGCCTCGGAAGTGTACTCGTCTGACATCTTATCAAATAGTGTATTCCACGTAAGGAAGGATGTGGTGTACGTCCCTACTTCCGTATAAAACACATCATTAAACGCTGACTCTGAGGTTTGAAACCTAAAGTTGCTATTGATATTCAAGCTTTGGCGTTTGCTGAATGAAATATTAATCCTAAACCCTTTGATAGGTTCTAGTGTGGCCGAACCATTGATATCTAAACCACTCATATTGATATAACGAGCTATCTGATTGGTATCACGTGTAAGGAATCCATTCTGAGCGATGGTATTTCTAAAATCTTCACTCTGTGCACCAAATATGAATGGCAACCCAGGTGTGTTATTAGCAAAGTTTTGACCAATAGCATCTATGCTTTTAGTAAATCCAGGCAAGGTGGTTCCGTCTGTAAAGTTAGTAGTTACTTGCACTTGTTTCAGCATCATCAAGAATTTGAGAAGACCCTTGGTGCCTTCACTTAGTTCCCCCTTTTTCTTCTTATCGTCACCATCTAAGGTATCTTCATCGGTGTCTTTTTTCACAGCAGGTCTTCGGGTGGGTCTATTTACTTTACGCAAAAAGTCCGACTTATTATAGAGGGAGATCAGATTCATATTAGCTACCACGCCCATAGTTCTTGAGTTTTGGATGGTATTACCTAAACTTACAAAAGCAGGCGGAGCATTACGCCATTCGTAACTCGCACTATAACGTGTAGTAACTGTAGCCCAGTCTAGCATTTTAATCTTACGCAATGGCAAGCTGTAATTGGCATTTACTCGCTGATTAAAATTATTGAGCTGGCCTAATGACCAGAAATTTTGCCACAATGTATCTCGTTTCTCTTGTGTATTTAACTCTCCAAAGGGTTCCTCTACCCAAGAATTAGCCGTGGCGGCATAGTCTACAGAGAGGGCTTTAGTAAGATTCCATTTCCAGCCATAAACTCTATTTATGCTAAAAGTTTTGTCGTACAATACAGGTATAATGGACTTAAAATTATCATTATCCCTATTCATCAATTCGCTGTACCTGCGGTCCACATCTACCCTAAAGTTAAGATTAGCAGGTGTTAACCCGATATTAAAATCTTTAATTAGAGCAAGACTTTTATTTTTTACAATCTTTTTGAAGGGTTCCCAATATTTGGGCTTGATGCTATAATTATAACCTAAGCTACTCTTGTACGTTTTGGCATCATTACGTTCTATGACCTGACTTCTGCGGAACAGACGTTGGTATGCGAACGTATAATTCCAATTTTCGATATCATAAAAATGAGTTTTGCCACTGGAGCTCGTTCTGTTTTTCTTCACATTGGTAAAGTTGAGACTATATCGCGATGAGTAATCTTGAGCGGCTTGGCGTATTGCATCCTTTTCTATGGCACTTTCGGCATTGTCTATGGCGGTACGCAATTCTATATCTGGATTAAGCGGGTAGAATTTTGGGTTCACGATATTCTCACTGTATCCTATAAACATAGGCACAGTAATTCCCGATTTCTGCGGGAAAAATTTACCTAACTGTACGTTAGCTGCTACATCGTACTGCAACTGCTCTGTAATGTTACGCTCATTCAATTTTTTGTCTATCGCTCCGAAACCTATAGTCTGGTAGTTTCCCGATACGGTTATATTGGCAAAATCGGCTAATTTAGCTACCAAACGTGCATTGGCAGCATATCCACCTCTGTTGGCAAAGTCTACCAATCTGAGCTCATTAAACCATACCTCACCACATAGTTTTTCTTGGCTACTGGTTTGTGCATTTTTCACTCCTAGCAGTATCGTTCTCACGTTACTCATATCTGGGAGTCCGATGATACTTACCTTATGTCCGTTTTCTAATATTTCGGAATAGTAACCATTCGGATTACCCGTGTTATTCAATTGTCGATTTAGTTTTACATTATAAAAGGCATCTAAGTCTATGATCATTTCATTGGACTCTGGCCATATTACGCGGTCATCCGCAGAACCTTCAGGTGTCAGTTTTAGTGGCACCTCATACTGATAAAAGTTGTTTTCCAAATCAGTACCTACACGCATAATAGCCACCATATCATTGTCCTGAGCCAATTCTGACTCAGCGTGCACAAACATCTTAATTGTCTTATAGTTACGTATATCAAAATCCAATGTACGGTATGCCCCACGAGCATCTTCTTTTTCCAAGTCACATACGGCTATACTCAATGATTGCTCGTTTTGCTGTACACTCCCCTGCTGTGTAGGGTCTATCTCACGGTTAAAACCAGGAGGTACCTTGTATGGCACAGGGCTTCGCTTACTATTCTCATTTACATTTACAGTAGACACTACAAGCTCCGTATCGTCATTAGGATCCTGAGCTGGACCAACTCTTGGCGGGAATTTCAGTGTATTCAGATAACGTCTCCAGTCCGCTCTTACTAGTTGTAGGTTTGCAAAACGCAATACCACGCTATCCTCAAAACCTTTGAGGTACATACGCATAAAACGTATGGACTTAAAATCCTGAATACCACCAACTTTTTTCTCATACTGGCGAATTGGAATTTTCAATTGGTACCACGTAAGATCATTAGGCAGTGCTCCTGGGTCTATCTGATTAGCCTCTACTCTGATGGAATCTGTCACATAATTTTCTCCTATTCTAAGACGAGTAGGATCTATATCTATTTTGTATTGGTAATATTCTTCCGTCAGGTTTACAGTGAAATCTTGATTAATATCCTCGTCATCTGGAATAGTATTCCCCGACTTAGGCGTTCCATCTGCCAATTTATCTAAGGTAGAGTTACCGTCCATCCCGTTGAATCGCTTGTAACGTTGCAAGACCAATGCTTCTTGGTCATCATACACTGGGTCACGTGGGTAGATATAATTATCTGCCGACGGGTCACTCTCTATTTGCGTATATACGGCTGACGTAGCACCAAACTTGGTTCGTACGGCATTGAGGTAGCCTTCTAGGTGCTTTCGCTCTGTGGCATCATCCATTCCATCTAGCCCCACATCTTGTGCTTCTCTTGCTGCCCGTTCATTGTCAAAAGCTTTGTTTATGATTTGTCCGTTTGGCGTGAAAGCGAAATCACCCGTATCTACCACGTAATTACCATCTGGAATAGGCAATCCGTTCTCAGCCGAGCGTCTTCTGTCAGGAATTATATCCTCTGAAACAGAACCTAAGTTGAGGTATAGCTGTCCTTTATGGTGTGGGTCGCCATTGTATTTAGAATATACAAATGGGTCCATTAGCCATACCTCTATGTAATCAATATTGGTTGCTTCAAAATCATTTGTTTCTATTCTTCGCATGATACCTCCCCAGTTTTCTTCTGGTTTGTCTAGCGTCCCATCTGCTTGTAGGTCTACGGAGTTATAATTATACTGACCACGCTCCTTGGGGTAGTACGCCAAATCTAGCGTAGGCAGCTGTTGTGGCTGTCCTTGCTGCAACTCTATGTCTGGGAAAATCTCTTTTTGTACGACGGTACGTACCCAGTGACTACTACGTTCAAGGGTATTTTCACGGATATTTTGAGGCGTCAGGTTATTATCATCCCCTTGAAAAACGGGATCAATATTGTACCACGAAAGGCTTGCTCTTTTGGAGTTATACGAGCTATCGGCATTGAGTGGCAAACTCGTTTCTGGAAATAAATCAGGTTGTCCTTGTGGTGTACTAGCTATATTCCAGCTACGCACATACTTAAGGTCATAAGGTGTTTCTGCTCCTTCAAAATCATCAATGTAGGAAGTACCTTTATCTCCTTGTGTTTTGGCTTTGTGTGGGATAAGGTGTGCAAACTCACCCGTAAAGTTTATGGTCGATATCTCCTTAGTTTCTACAAAGGGTAGCTTATCTACCATTCGGGTAAGAAATCTGCTCGTGGTGTTATAAGAACCATCTACACCCCATATACTATTTCGCAAAGGCTCGTCACCTATGTTTACTTTATTAGTGAGCGGCTGCTCGCTCATATGCATAAACGTACCACCCAGCACCAACTTATCCGAATGCTTATAATCCAATCGTGTACCTACGAGTGTTTTTTGTTGAATATTGATAAGTGAGTTACTCTCACACGTTGCTTTGATAGCGGCACCAGAGTTGAGTATTCCCTGATTTACAATTTTTACTGTTCCCAGCGTATAGTCCACTGTATAGTCAGAACCTTCTCGCAGGGCATTACCATTGGCTGTGACACGCACAGAGCCTTGCGATATATTATAACATTGCAAACGTATTTGGTCAGAAGATGAACCTTTGAACGTTCCACGAATGAAATACTTGTTATGTTTCAAATCTTGCTCTGCATTCCACTTAGTGGTACTGTACAGCGAGTCAAAAGCATAGTAGTCTGCTTGGTCCTCACTTACAAACTTGGACCGTAAGAACTCACCAAAGGGTTCTCTCACTGGAAACATGATACGTCCTTTGAGTGCATCTATCGTCACTCCATCTATTAGGTCAAAAACACCATCTGGCTTTGCCTCCTGCTGCTTGTTTATTTTATCAAGATTAAGAACAGTAATAAGTTGTTTCTCTCGGATAGCTGGTTCCGAGGCTTCTACAGGCAAGTAGTTTAAGTCTGCACCACTTGGGTCATCCGCATACACTACATTCATCGTAAAATCTTCACGCTGAAGGTTGTACGTATTAAGTGAGTAGATATTTTTCATCATCAAATCCCACGTCGGTAGTGTTGTTTTGATGGTAGAATGTTTTAGTAATTTTAGATTAAGGTGAGCATTATCACCTGTGGTAAGCGGATTGTCTACCGTAAGGTCTCCTACTTTGAAATTGGCACCATTGGCAGTGTATTCATAAGCCACCATGAGCACCTCATCATTATTCAATGCTTGATTGAGCGATATGTATCCTAATGTAGGATGAAATACGAACTCATTAGCATTCAGTTTTCGAGCATTACTCAGGCATTCATAATCGATACCCAGTTCTAATCGTGCATCTGACGGATTACAAAATTCTTGATTTTTGACTACGTCATTATAATAGTTAGTACCATTATTATCGGGAAAACCGCCGCCTGTATTTACCACCCAAGGTCTATATGCTTCTTCTTCTCGCTCTCCTAAGTCGAGGTAACCCATTACATTACGTGAGTTGCCTACAGCGTTATTACGGTTTGTAACCCATACCTCTACATAATTTACCTGAATGTTACTGATGATAATGGGCAGATTGCTGAGTGCGTTATCATAATTTTCGGCAAAATACTGCGACAAGAAATAATGTCTGTTGGCATCATAATTATGAGCTTGTATGTCATAATTGGTAACTTGAGCACCGCCGGTTACTTCTGTTTCTTTGGTTTCACCCTTATCTTGTGTAGCGATGACAGCAACCTTTAGTTTACCAAACTGCAATTGGGTTTTAGCTCCAAAAAGGTTTCTACCACCTTGTATCAAACTACCATTGAGCGGAAGACTTACGTTACCCAGTTCAATGTTTTTTACAATATCGTCTTCTCCACCACCCCAGTTTAGCTTCATTTGGTTCTCAAACTCAAATGTAGCCTCCGTGTCGTAGTTCCAGTTCAGCTTGAGCCTATCTCCAATTTGACCCGTAACATTGAGCTGCATTTTCATCTCAAAGTCGAATTGCCCGTTACGCTGCTGGCGAACAGGAAAGGTAGGATTTTCAACCTTGTTGTAATTCCCGCCAAAGGTCACCTCCGCACTACCCGTAGGGCGTATATCTATAATTCCACCTCCAAAAACTTTATCAAATATCTCCGGGGTAACCGCTAATTGAGGAATCAATCCTCCCCCTTTTACATAGTTGTCGGCATTACTTTTTTTACGGTAATAAGCTTCACGATCTTGTTTTTCTTTGGCACGCATATACTCCATCAGCGTTAGCACGCGTGGGCTACCTATGGGTTTGCCACCTACGGTTACCACCTCTAGGTAGTTTCCTGTTTCGGCGTCGTATCTGTACTCTGTCTTTATGTTTGGCGGATCGCGGAAATCGATAAGATTACGCCGAACATCTTCTCCCAGTTTTTTATCTTTTAGCTCATAGCGTAGCTTGGTACTATCCAATTGGGCAGAAGCCAAACCATAGCAAAAACAACAAATAGCCAATATCACAGAAGCTCTTAGAGCTCTACTTATTCTCATTTTTAAATCTCTTTTTATCAAAAGTTTTGTGTTAAAACTTATGTGTTCTAAAGTAGGTGTTTCCCTTATACGCTTCGATATTGAGTAGAAAGCAAAATTACAATAATTGTAATGATTTTTTAATTAACTCTTCTGTGCTTAGATTATTGCCTTTATCTTTTATTATTCGAGTGAGTATTTTAGCAACGGCAGGACGAGAAAAACCAAGGGCTAATAATGCATCTGTAGCCTCCTCTGTTTGTGTACCTCCGGCTACCAAACTGTAGGCACTATCTGCCCCTATGCCACCAAGCTTATCTTGTAGCTCTACCACTAGTCTTTGGGCTGCTTTAGGACCTATGCCTTTTATGCTTTTGAGGGCTGCAATATTGCTATTGGTAATAGCACTTACTACATCATCTACACTCATGCTGCTCAGTATCATACGAGCAGTGCTTGGTCCTACCCCATTTACCCCAACAAGTTTTACATACATCTGACGTTCATTTACCGTAGCAAAGCCAAATAATGTGTGGCTATCTTCTCTTACGATAAGGTGAGCATAGAGCTTAATCTCCTTTTCTGATTTGATTACCTCAAAAGTATTGAGTGATATATGTAATAAATACCCTACTCCTCCTGCATCAATCACTACCTCGGTAGGTGTAATACGGTCTATCTTTCCAGCTATGAAATCGTACATATTGCAAGGATAAGGCACTTCTGTCAAAAGAGGGGTGTTTTCAGTATTGAGTTTTGAAATGGAGGCAGTAATATCTCTGACCAAAGTGCTTAACTCCAAAAGTTAGCTTGACCTTGGAAACTGAAAAAAATCGTCGCTCATATAAATTTAGACTCAAAGTTCTCTTTCCTTTGTCGCCTTGTTACAGAATAAAAAGATAGGTGTGCATTTGGCCATGTTTACGGTAGCATTTTTTTATGCTGCCAATTACTCCATCGCCAAGTGGGCTATGCCCGAGTTTATATCTCCTTTTGCATTTATCATTGTACGGGTAGGTTGTGGAGCAGTGTTTTTTGGATTGTACTATTTCCTTTTTGCTCGCGAGAAAATAGCGAGCAGTCGTGATTACTTTGACTTGGCAGTATGTGCTTTTTTTGGTGTAGCCCTCAATATGCTTGCTTTTTTCAAAGGACTGAGTATGACCTCATCTATCAATGCAAGCGTGCTCATGATGCTCTCACCTATCATGGTGGTATTGTACTCGGCCATTGGCAGCAAAACGCGTATTAAGCCGCTGGTCTATCTGGGAATCACTGTTGCCTTTATTGGAGCAGCATTTTTGGTCAATGCGGCATCGTTTTCTGTATCTCGCGAAGGGATCATAGGAGACTTACTTATTATGCTCAATGCATCCAGTTTTGCATTTCACCTCTACTACGTAGCACGATTACTCAAAAAATACAAAGCCACTACGGTAACGGCCTATATGTTTATGTTCGGTTTTTTGTTGGTGCTTCCGGTCGGGTATGCGGATTTTGCAGCAGTGCAATGGAGCACCTTTACCTCTAAGGCGTTGTTTGCTATGGTCTTTGTGGTCTTTTTTGTGACGATTGTCAATTACATACTCAATGTATGGGCCGTACAGCATAGCACAAGTACACAAGTAGGCAGCTACATCTACCTACAACCATTGCTCGCTACGCTCATAGCAGTGGGCCTAGGTATGGACATACTCACCCGGGAAAAAGCTGCCTTTGGGCTATTGATCGTCTTGGGGCTTTGGTTGGTGAATAAAGGGAGGTGAGGAAACCTTCTATTTAGAGTATTCTTTGATCACAGATTTATACTTATTCATAATTGCTCTTTTATTACCTGTAATATATCCTGCATCGCTATACAGAATTTTACCGCGGGGTGAGACAATAAGCGTCTGTGGAAGCCCTATATTCTTATCATAATGATAGTATAAACTGTCATAAGCAAAACTCAAATTATATCTATGTTTAGTTCGGTTTAAAGAGTTTATATACTCAGGAAGATTGTCTTTTACTCCTTTTTCATAATCTGCATAAACACACAAAATTTCACAATCACCCTTTATCTCGTTTTGAAGTTCGTCTAGCATATACATTTTCTTAAAACAATTAGAACAACCACTATTCCAATATTCTATAATTATAGGCTTCTGGCCAGATACTTTATACGATTTGCCGTCATTTGATTTATATGTGAATGAGATGCTTTTGTTAGGTGAAATTTTCGATTGCTGAGTTCTAAGTAAATATTGAGGTAAAATTAGAAATGATATTATATATGAAACTGACCCAAATATTAATAATACAGAAACAAGTCTAATCTTTTTGTAAAACAAGTATTGAGCCATATAAAAAAATAAAAGTGATATTACATGCAAATAGACAACTCCAATATTACCTATAAGTATTACTATCAAAAAGACGACATGAAGAGGCAGCATAAATAAGATGATTTTTGAATTCTTTATAAAATGCGTAGCAGCGATAGCTGCTATACATCCTAATGAAAACAGACCCCATAAAGGCTCTTGATGATTCATTATGACAAGTTGAACCACGAAAAACCATACAAGACCTAGACCAGTTGATATGAGAATTTTTTTCTTATCCACTAATGATATAAAACAGTTTCGCCATCTGGACTTGGCACGTCATCTCAATTTCTTGTTACCTAGGATTAAATGGGGTTGAGTTTATTTTGTCACCTTAAATGTACCAAATTTTTTTAATAAAAAAGTTTTAATAAATCAGTGTAAAATATTGATTAACAACAAATTAAATGCTCACAAGTGTTAATATCTCAGATATCAAGACGTCATGTGGGATAAAGCAGCCTTTGGATTACGCATTGTGCCGCACGGTGCTGCATACCTATATTTGCACACAGCACATAATGATACGAAGTATGACCGGCTACGGTATGGCCGAAAAACACACCGAAAACTATAGCGTAAAAGTGGAATTACGCAGTCTCAATGGCAAGTACCTGGACCTAAATCTGCGTATGCCCCGCTACTTGATGCCCAAGGAAATAGAAATACGCAACACCTATGGCAAACGAATAGAACGTGGTAGTGCTACCCTATCTATAAACGTGGTAAAACACAAGGTAAACGAAAATGATATTCAAATAAATGATGCACTTGCGGGTCAATATTACACCAAACTCAAGGCCCTAAGCGAGCAACTAGGTGCTCCGCAGCACGATATTTTTCGTATCACCACTACGATGCAAGATGTCATTTATCAGGACGATGAGCAACTCGACCACGATCTGTATGCCTTAGTTACCGAAACGGCTAACGAGGCCTTTGCCGACTATGAGGCCTTCAGACTAAAGGAGGGTGCAGGACTGCATGATGTGCTCACTACCTACGCTCACGCGATAGCTGCGGGCATACCCCGCATAGAAGCCTTAGAGCCAGAGCGACTAGATAGTACCAAGGCTCGTTTACAAAAAAATCTAAAGCAGTTGGTGGATGATGAGAGTTTTGATAAAAACAGATTTGAGCAAGAGCTCATATACTACCTGGAAAAGTACGATGTAAATGAGGAAAAAGTGAGACTAAAGGCTCATTGCGACCATTTCATAGAAGCATTGAGCAAAAACCCCAAAGGTAAATCACTCAATTTTATAGCTCAAGAAATGGGCCGTGAGATCAACACACTTGGGAGCAAAGCAAACCACGCCGGAATACAAAAAGAAGTGGTAGCGATGAAAGAAGAATTAGAAAAAATAAAAGAGCAAGTGCTCAACTTACTATGACAGCCAACCAACCACCAATGAATGAAAACAAGCAGCAAGGATCTGTTCTAGAAGAATCTAAGTTAGGCAACCACAAGCTCGTGATATTTTCGGCACCAAGCGGAAGCGGGAAAACGACCGTAGTGCGTCACTTACTGAAGGTGATGCCCAACCTAGAGTTCAGCATAAGTGCCACTACCAGACCAATGCGTACCAACGAAAAGCACGGTCACGATTACTATTTTTACAGTAAAGAAGAATTTGAGGCAGGCATACAAAACGGTATATTTTTAGAAAACGAAGAAGTATACGAAGGAGTATATTACGGAACGCTCAAATCTGAAGTACAACGACTCTGGGACGAAGGCAAGGCTGTCATCTTTGATGTAGATGTAGAAGGTGGACTAAACATAAAAAAGATATATGCAGATAAGGCATTGGCACTTTTTCTGAGACCTCCATCGTTAGAAATTCTAGTAGAACGACTACGGAGCCGAAATACCGAAACTGAAGAACAACTAGCGGTACGCATAGCCAAAGTGAAAAGTGAACTAAAATTTGAACATCGTTTTGATAAAGTGATTGTTAACGATGTGTTAAGTGATACCTTTGTAACTGCAGAACAAACAGTTGCAAGTTTTTTAAAATCAGAAGATTAGAATGAAGGTAGGATTATTTTTTGGCTCGTTTAACCCGATACATCACGGACACCTTATCATAGGTCAGTATATGCTAGACCAAGCAAAACTAGATGAGGTTTGGTATATCGTATCTCCACAAAACCCGCTCAAAAAGGGTAAGGATATTATGGATGCGGACCACAGGCTCAATATGGTAAAACTTGCTATAAAAGGTAATGATAAGTTTAAGGCGAGTGACGTCGAATTTGATATGCCGATACCGTCATACTCTACTTACACCTTGCGTAAGCTGCGTGAGTTGCACCCTACTATCGAGTTTCAAATCATACTAGGGACTGACAACCTGCAGCATCTTGAAAAATGGAAAGACCACGAAGAGATACTTATGGACTACGAGATTCTTTCGTACTTCCGCGATGGTTTCCCGGGTGGTGAATTTGCTAAAAATCAAAAGGTCCGCGTAATGAAAGGACCGATGCTAAATATATCTGCTAGCTATGTACGTGGTCTAGTACGTATGGGGCGTAGTATCAAATACTTAGTGCCCGATGAGGTAGCTAAGTATATGAACACGAAGGTAAAGTAATACACAGCACAATTTAACAGAACATAAAAAGTGCTCGCCTGCAGGCGAGCACTTTTTTGTATGTAATTTTATGAAGATTATGCTTCTTCCGATGTATCGTCGGTAGGTTCAGCAATTGTTTCTTCTACTACTACCGCCTCTTGTGTTGCCTCTTCCTCTTGCGGCTTAGCTGCATCACTAGCACTCATCCCAAATATTTTTTCCAAGTCCTCCTTGAAAATAACTTCTCGCTCAAGCAACTCATCTGCTAGCTGAAGTACTTTATCTTTATTGTCAGAGATAATTTTGATAGCACGTGCATACTGTTCATCGGTCAACTTTTTGATTTCATCATCCATCAATGCTGCTTGCTTCTCACTAAATGGCTTACTGAAACTATTGTCCATATTGTAGTAAGATACATTACCTATCTTCTCATTAAGACCATAAATGCTTACCATCGCCATAGCCTGCTTGGTAACTTTTTCGAGGTCGCTGAGGGCTCCCGTGCTAATTTTATCAAATACAACTTTCTCTGCAGCTCTACCGCCTAGCGTTGCACACATTTCGTCGAGCATCTGCTCTGTACGCGTAATTTGACGTTCGTCTGGCAGGTACCATGCCGCACCAAGGCTTCTGCCTCTAGGCACGATAGTCACCTTCACCAATGGATGTGCGTGTTCGCATAACCAGCTTACTGCGGCGTGACCTGCTTCGTGTACTGCTACAGCACGTTTTTCCTCTGGTGTTATGATTTTATTTTTCTTTTCTAGTCCACCTACTATTCTATCTACCGCATCTAAGAAATCTTGTTTCTCAACATGTTTCTTATCGTGTCTTGCTGCTATAAGTGCCGCCTCATTGCACATATTGGCAATGTCAGCTCCACTAAACCCAGGAGTTTGACGAGCTAAGAAGTCCTTGTCTAAGTCTTCCGATGCTTTTATAGGTTTCAGATGTACTTCAAATATTTCTCTACGCTCATTCAAGTCGGGCATATCCGCATATATCTGACGATCAAAACGACCCGCTCTGAGAAGTGCAGAGTCCAAGATATCAACTCTATTGGTAGCTGCAAGCATGATTACACCCGAATCTGTGCCAAAACCATCCATCTCAGTAAGGAGTTGATTCAGTGTATTCTCACGCTCATCGTTGCCACCTTGCATCGCATTTTTACCTCGTGCTCTACCTATAGCATCTATTTCGTCTATAAAAATGATACACGGAGCTTTTTCTTTGGCCTGTTTAAATAAGTCTCTTACTCTACTCGCTCCTACACCCACAAACATCTCCACAAAGTCTGACCCCGATAGAGAGAAAAATGGCACATCTGCTTCTCCAGCTACTGCTTTGGCTAGCAATGTTTTACCTGTTCCTGGAGGGCCTACTAGTAGTGCTCCTTTAGGTATTTTACCACCAAGTTCGGTGTATTTCTTAGGATTTTTAAGGAAATCTACAATCTCCATTACTTCTTCCTTAGCTCCTTCTAGTCCTGCTACGTCCTTGAATGTAACATTCACCTTAGTATCTTTATCAAATAATTGAGCCTTAGACTTGCCTATACTAAATATCTGACCTCCGCCGCCTGGGCCACCTGGACCTCCCATACGTCGCATAATGAACATCCATATCAATCCAAAAATTGCTACATAAAGTAGAATCTGAATTAACGGATTATCAAAAAAATCTTCGTGTACTTCTGGGTTTACGTTTACTTGCTTACTACTCGGCAATTTCGCTTGTGCTTGGCTTATCTGATTATTAAAATACTCGTAGTCACCAATATCTGACAAGTAATAAATATATGAATCAGGATTTACTAGAGAGCCTTCGGGTACGTCTTTCTTGTATTCTTCGTCCTTTTTGGCTTCATCGGTGATGTATATCTCCGCCTTACTTCGGTTTATAACATTGATTTTTTCTACATCACCATTTTCTACCATGGTGAGCAGCTTGTTTACCGATATTTTCTTGCCCGTCTTAGGCCCAAAGAATGTAATCCCGATAAAGGCAACCAATAAAATGCCATAAATCCACATTGGATTAAATCTTGGCTTACCGCTTTTTGGCTTCTTCTGTTCGAACGGGTTTGGAGGGTTCTGTTGATTTTGAGGCTTTTCGCTTCTTTTATTTTCTTCTGACATTCGTCTTAATTTCGTCTTTGCAAGTATAAAGGATACAACCTCCGTGCCACCTAAAAAGTTTATCCTTTTACGTCGGTTTGTCGCTATTATGACCAAATACACCTCCAAACTGTGCTTTTATGTCAGTTACTCCTCACCATTCTCTGTTTTATTCGTATCTATTCTACGTGGTGTATGGCGTGGTAAATTAGTCTATGTTGACTAAGTTTGCTGTATATGTACGCATCATTACAAGCCAAATTAAAAACGCAACTATCTGAGATAGAGGAAGCAGGTTTATACAAGAAGGAACGCATTATCACCACCCCGCAAGGTGCTGACATACAGACACATGCAGGTGGCGATGTGATTAATTTTTGTGCTAACAATTATTTGGGCCTTAGCTCTCATCCTAAGGTGATACAAGCCGCCAAAGATGCGATTGACACTCACGGCTATGGTCTGTCTTCGGTACGTTTTATTTGCGGAACGCAAGATATTCACAAAGAACTCGAACGAAAACTATCGGAATACCTCGGTACGGAAGATACTATATTGTACGCAGCGGCTTTTGATGCCAATGGTGGAGTTTTCGAACCGCTTTTTGATGCGGAAGATGCCATTATATCAGATGCACTGAATCACGCTAGTATAATAGACGGCGTAAGATTATGTAAAGCTCAACGCTACCGCTACTTGCACAACGACATGGAGGACCTAGAGAAGCAACTCATTGCTGCTCAAGCCCAACAGAATAGAGTCATTGTGACGGATGGTTCGTTCTCTATGGATGGTACTATAGCACAGTTAGACAAAATCGTAGCCCTTGCCGATAAGTATGATGCTAGTGTAATGATAGATGAGTGTCATAGTTCAGGATTTTTGGGTAAGACAGGTCGAGGAACTCACGAGCATTGTGGTGTAATGGGTAAAATAGAAATCATCACGGGCACGCTGGGCAAAGCCTTAGGTGGTGCGAGCGGTGGATTTACCTCGGGCAAAAAAGAGATTATTGATATGCTTCGTCAGAAAAGTCGTCCATACTTATTCTCCAACACGGTTGCTCCAAGTATCGTGGGAGCAAGTATCGCAGTGTTGGATATGCTCAGCGAAACAACCGAACTACGCGATAAGCTAGAGTACAATACCACTTATTTCCGTAACAAAATGACCGAAGCTGGTTTTGACATTACCCCTGGAGAGCACCCTATAGTGCCTATAATGCTGTATGATGCTAATGTAGCCCAAGAAATGGCGGCTAAAATGCTGGATGAAGGTATCTATGTAGTAGGATTTTACTTCCCCGTAGTGCCCAAAGGCAAAGCTAGAATACGCGTGCAATTATCTGCTGCTCACGAGCAACACCATTTGGACAAGGCCATTGCAGCATTTACCAAAGTGGGCAAGGAGATGGGAGTTATATAGTGGTTCTTTGCTTGTCATGGTTGGTTAATTAAAAAATGAAAACCATATTTCAACTTTTCATCATAAGCTTCTTGTTTGGTTGCAACTCTCCAATTTCAAGTCAGAGTATTTATAACGATACTGAAGTCAAATCTTTAGCTGAACGTATTTCAATTGTAGACTTAAATAGAAGTTGCTAAGATACCGCTGTTCCACAGAAAATGCACATTATTGGAAATCTTATAGATAAAGACAGTAATTCGTTTAAAGTTTATACGGACTATCAAACTATTCCATTGGCAATAAGGGTAAGAGGTTGTGTCAAACATTATTTTACATGGACAAGAAGATACTTTTTCCTATAGAATTGACACTTACGAAAACCTTGCTTATAAGGCTCACAGAGATTCACTTTTTTATTGTAAAAATGACCAAGAATACATCTATAGATTTACAAACCCGACAAGACTAATTTGCACCTCACACGGATGTTTTGAATGGCACAATGGTATGCGATACATTTATAGAAAATTCCTAGCCATTTTATTGTGTCAACCTTTCTAATTCTAAAACTGTTAACTTAGCTGAATTATTATGAATCGATATTTACTTTCATTCTTATTCTTAGCAGGTGCAGTTTGTGCCATTGCTCAAGACCTTCCTCCGCGTGAAGAAACACCGAATTATATTCTGAGAAACAATGACTTTTTGGATAAACGTGAAACACCTAATGCCGTGAACCAAGCCAAAGAGTATTACTCTAGTCACGCAGTAAGCAACCAATTGACTACCAAAAGTAAGAAGACCGCTACGTGGATTCCGAAAGGACCTTTTGGCAAGGAAGACCTTGCGGGTATGGGACGTGTAAATAGCATGCAATTTCACCCGACTGACACTAACACGTGGTATATATGTGTGGCCCAAGGCGGTATATGGAAAACAACTAATGCTGGAGCTAGCTGGATTTCTATCTCTGGAGACTTACCGATACTTCGCACCTCGTATCTTTCGGTGCATCCTACAGACCCGAACCTTATGTATGTGGCCCTCGGTGACTATGCCTATTTAGGTCATAACCTCCAGGCCAATGAAAATAAGCGAAGTAGTCACTATGGTTTAGGGATATATAAAACTACCAACGGGGGTTCCACTTGGTCTGCAACGGGCTTGTCGTTTGCCCAAACTGATTTTGAAGGGTCGTTAATCGCTAAAGTAATTATACACCACGCCAACACAGATAAGATTCTCGCTGTAGGCCAAACAGGTTGTTATCTTTCTAATGACGCTGGAGTAACATTTACCAAAACACGAGACGGCCTATTCTGGGACTTGGAGCAACACCCTACTGATTCCAATGTACTATTTGCATCCACGGGATATGTACATTCCTACAAAACGGGAGAAGTAGCAATTCTTAAATCTACCGACTTTGGTGCTACGTGGGCTGCCTCTATTACCAATATACCCGCCACAGGAGTTGCCCAACGTGTGAAACTTGCCATATCACCTTCTGACCCCGATTACGTTTATGCTATAGCGTGTGATACCTTGGGAGGGTTTTATGGATTTTATCGCTCTACCAACGGGGGCACAAGCTTTGCCACACGTCGCGACAATACCTATGAGTATAATATCCTAAACTGGAATTTAAACTCTGAACCCGGCGGACAAGGAAGATACGATCTTGCCATTTCTGTAGATAGAAATGACCGTAATAAAGTGCTAATAGGAGGAGTTAATATTTGGCAAACAACCAATGGGGGCAATAGCTTTAAACCTATCACCTATTGGTTGCTCAACTACTACGACCAAAGTTTGCACGCCGACATACACGAGATTATACAACACCCTACTAACAATACTTATTTTGCTTGTCACGATGGAGGTATTTCTCGTACTTTTAACGTGATTGCCGATGAAATTACACAACTAAAAGATGATTATACCGCCCAAACGGAATGGACTAACTATATTGACGGTCTAAACATCATGTCTTTTTATCGACTCAGTATTAATGAAGAAAACCCAAATGAAATGATGGCTGGTGCTCAGGATAATTCCACTTCATATACGGATGGAAACATATTTTATAACATTAGCGGAGGTGATGGAATGGAATCCGAATTTGCTGACGAAGTCTATATCCGTTACTCTTCGTCCCAAAACGGCAGAATAAATGCCTTTAGCTCCTTCGGTGGAGGTTTTAGTTTTGAGAATACCATTTCCACTCCAGAAGGTGAACGAGCCGAATGGACCACGCCATTTACAATGGCAGATGGACAGTTGTACATAGGATATAGCAACGTTTACACTGCTGTGGACGGATATCTGTCAGAGCAATTATCATTAAGTGACAACGTACCCATAACTGCCTTAGACGTAGAAAAAAGTAACGGCTCGCGTATATACTATGCCAAAAGAGGATACAGCAGCCAAAACATTCAGAATAGAATTGCAACATCAGCCAATAATGGCAGTACGTGGACCGACATTAGCACCGGATTACCTCGTAACATGTATCCAGGATACATCGAAATGAATCAAGAGAATCCATCAGAAGTTTGGATTTGCTTTCCTAGTTTTAATGCCGATGAAAAGGTGTATCACAGCACAGATGCAGGAGCGACATGGGCCAATATTACCTATGACTTGCCAAACATTCCCGTGAATTGCATCACCCAACAAACAGACGGAAGCAACCTCATTTATGTAGGAACAGACCTAGGCGTATATGCTTTATATCCTGATTCTACCAATTGGGTGTTTTATTCTGAAGGGTTGCCCAATGTGATAGTCAATGAGCTAGAAATTAACGTGACAGAAAAAACACTTGTGGCAGCAACTTTTGGAAGAGGACTTTGGGCCGTAGACCTAATCGAAGTACCAATGGATAGCTCCAATGTTTCGGTACGTGATCTAGCCAAAGAATTTACGATAATCTTAACGCCTAATCCTGTAAGCAATACATTAACCATCACCACAAAGCAAGACATAAGAAACATCAACTTACAGATTATAGATGTAACAGGAAAAACTGTTCACGAAGTAGACTATTCAACACTGCCGAAGAGGACGCACCTTGACCTATCAAAGCTTATAACTGGGCACTACTACCTACTACTTCAAACCGAAGAAGGTAAATTGATACATAAATTTTTGAAGGAATAGCGGTTACTTTAGTTTATCAATAACCTGTTCTAAGAACGGCTTCACCTAATCTGAGTACTTTTAGCGTATATCACTTTTATTCTTTTCCTATTTCATCAATCTCGTCAAAGACTTTGAATTGGGCTTTTGCCTTAAATAAACCAATATGTGCAAGTAGTATTGCTAGGAATAAATATGCTCCATTGAATAAAACATCTGCACCTGCCCAATGGGTTATTCTAAATAAAGTAGAGCATATCAAAGAGCCTATAACAAGATAAATTAACCTTCGATACTTCGCAGGGTAAATAGCCGTATTATGCAAGTATCCTTTGATGATGACAAGAAGTATGAGGTAGTACCTTGCTAAGAATAAAAAATCGATAAACCAATTTAGCGAGATTAGGATAAGAACAGCAGCAATCCCAAAGATAATCACAACGACTCTTTTTTTAGCGATTTGTTCGTTCATGTAAAGATTCATAGTCTGAGCTGATAGGTGTACAAATATCAAAGCGGAGCAAATTATATTGCTATTTTGCCAGTCTAACACTTGTAACAAGGCAATTGCAGCCGCACTAATATAAAAGCCTAAGGTATATAGTCTAGGTCTCACTGCAACTTATCAATCACCCTTGCCAAAAACGAACTCACCCAATCCGCATATTGCTCTTTGCTGGGGTGCAGATTGTCAGAAGCTAGATAGTCCTCACGTGTTGCGGCAGCGAGCGAAATATCTGTAACATTATAAAAATCGATGCCCTGCTCTTCACAAATCTGTTGAGATAGCCTGTTAAATACTTCTAAATCAGCGGTAATTTCCTCTCTTTTGGCGGAGCCAAAAGGAGTGTAACCATAATTAGGTATCGAAATCACAAAAACGTGATTAGTATCACCGCCTGCGTATTTTATGGCTGTATCTATGAGGCTTCTATAATCCTTTTCAAAATCTGCAAGAGGTAATCCCTGATACTGATTATTTACTCCGATGAGTAATGATACCAAGTCATACTTATCGTCTAAATCTATTCGTTTTATACCACGTTGTAAGTCGTCGGTACGCCACCCATTTTGAGCCACTACCTTTACTTCAAGATTAATATCCAAGTTAACTAGTACACTGTCTGCCAACTGATTCGGAAAATTATCTGGAAACGCAATTGATGTACCTATGGTATAACTATCGCCCAAGGCTAGATATGTTTTTGTTGTGGTCATGGATTCATTATCATTACTAAGCTCTATTGTCGCTTTGGGTGAACATCCGCTGAGGCCCAAGGCCATAATTACGACAAAAAAGTATTTACGCACTGCTTCAAAGTTATACATTTAGAATCTGTTTAAGTGATGACCCCCATTTGGTTTAGGTATATTCGCTATCCTATGACCGATTTAGACATTGCCCAGCAGGTACAAATGCAGCACATCAACTCTATAGCTGCAAAACTGAATATTGCACAAGATGACCTAGAACAATATGGGAAATATAAGGCCAAGCTCCCCTTGAACCTGATAGACGAGGAGAAGATAGTCAAGAGTAATCTCATACTCGTCACGGCCCTTACTCCTACCCCAGCAGGTGAAGGTAAAACTACCGTATCCATTGGCCTAAACGAAGGATTGAACAAAATAGGTAAAAAATCGGTGGTGGTTCTCCGCGAACCATCCCTTGGACCTGTATTTGGGATAAAAGGAGGAGCTGCTGGCGGGGGTCACTCGCAGGTAGTGCCCATGGAAGATATTAATCTGCATTTCACGGGAGATTTTGCCGCTATAGAAAAAGCAAACAATCTGCTCAGTGCACTCATTGACAATAATTTACAAAGCAAGACTCGTAGTTTGGGTATAGATCCGCGTACTATCATTTGGAAACGGGTGATAGACATGAATGACCGTGCATTACGAGATATTACCATTGGGCTAGGTGGTACTGGAAATGGTATTCCTCGTCAAGATGGATTCAACATCACTGCTGCTAGTGAAGTAATGGCGATACTGTGTATGGCCAAAGACATTGATGACCTCAAAGAGAAATTAGGCAACATCTTCGTGGGTTATACCTTTGATAGAAAGCCCGTATATGCTCGCGACCTAAATGCCGAAAATGCTATGACACTCCTACTCAAAGATGCTATCAAACCTAATCTGGTGCAGACTTTAGAACACAATCCAGCTATTATCCACGGTGGGCCATTTGCCAATATAGCACAAGGAACCAATACCATCATAGCTACCAAAATGGGAATGTCTCTTGCAGATTATACCGTAACCGAAGCAGGATTTGGGGCAGACCTAGGAGCAGAGAAATTCCTAGATATCAAATGCGGATATGCAGGACTAAAGCCAAAAGCAGTAGTCATAGTGGCTACGATAAGAGCTCTTCGTCACCACGGAGGATCACCCAAGGAAGAATACAACGATGCTAATCTGGATAGAGTAAAAGCAGGATTTGCAAACCTAGAAAAGCACATAGAGAATATGGGGAAATTTGGATTGCAGCGGGTAGTCGCTATCAATAACTTCCATACCGACTCCCAAGAAGAAATAGACTGGCTCATTGAAAAATGTGAAAGTATAGGCGTAAAAGCCGTGTTAAGCAAAGGATGGGCAGAAGGAGGCAACGGAACGGCAGAGCTTGCTAAAGCTGTTGTAGAGGAAGTAGAGAGTGGCAAAAGCAACTTTACAAAACTATACGATTGGGACGCATCCGTAAAAGACAAGATAGAAACCATAGCCAAAGAGATATACGGAGCAGATGGCGTAGATTATGCTGCGAAAGCTGATAGAGGACTACGAACCATCGCTAAACTCGGTCTGGACCACCTGCCTATTTGCATGGCAAAGACGCAAAAATCTTTCTCAGACAACGACAAACTCACCGGAAGACCAACAGGCTTCCGTATCACCGTACGCGAGTTTGAAATAGCTGCAGGAGCAGGATTCCTTATTCCTATACTAGGCAATATGATGCGTATGCCAGGACTACCTGCTGTACCGGCCAGTGAAGGTATGGATATAGATAATGATGGGGTGATTACGGGATTGAGTTAGGTCTGGCAATGGAACTATTCCTTAGTTTTATTTTTGAAATCTTATTCTACATCATCTTTGGACTAACTGGAGGTACTTTATGCTGGTTAGTCTTAAGGAAGAAAACGCTTAAGGAGTATATTCACGATCCTTGGTATATAAATGGATTTCTGGTAATCGGCTTGGTTTTAATTATTATCCTAATTGTCAATTATCTACCTTAGACAAGAACCCTTCGGGCTCTAATATTTATAACCCAAATACCGCAACCAAAAGTGCGACCCAAGAGGGGTCGAATTTTCTTGGATTACCACGTGTTTTAGAAATATGAAATCCCGATGGATTATAAAAAGTCACCAGAGTGTATTTGTTCGTGTCTCCACGAACTTATTATACTTTCACCTACCCCTTCTCCGCTATCAGATAATCTGCAAAGCCATAAGCATCCCAATACACGCCACCGCGCACATAGCCTTTGGTGATGAGTTGAAGTGGTATTTTGATAGGCATTAGAGCGATATTGATCCAGCTTCTATTTTTCCCCGCCATTTTTACATTGAATTTTCCTTTCATAAAGATGTTCGCTACTTCTTTGATAGACCAAATACGCACGTGGGTATCATCATCAAAAAAGTTGAGCGTTTCTTTTTTACTCGGAAAACTGGCACTGGCCTCACATGGAAACTCTATATAAAACAAGCCTCCTTTTTTTAGTTTTTGGAACAAAAGTGGCAGCACCTGATCACCATTGTGCAGATGCTCTATCACGTGGCTCATTATGATCACATCATACGTATCATCAGGTATAGCATCAAATGCTAGTTCTGTAAGATCCAACAGGAAAAACTCATCCATGTTTCGAATGTCTTCTTCTGTATTATCATAGCTCACATCTCTATCTACACCAGTATAGTGGCACTGAGGCAGCCATTTTTTGGTGATAGTACTCGAGTGACTGCCCGAGCCTATATCCAATATTTTAAGGTCTTTTTTGTCGGTATACTTACCAATAGTCTTTAGCCTAAAGGGTTTTAACTTAGTACTCACAGGCTAAAATCCAAGCTCTATATCTCCGCACATATTCGCTGGAATCACCCATTCGTCAAACTGCTCGGCAGTAAGAAATCCAAGAGCAACACCCGCTTCTTTCAATGTCGTATTCTCAGCGTAGGCTTTTTTGGCAATTTTGGCAGCATTGTCATAACCGATATGCGTATTAAGAGCCGTCACTAGCATCAGTGAGCTATCTAGTTTTTTCTGTATCTCAGTAAGATTTGGTTCTATACCTACCACACAGTTGTCATTGAAAGAAAGGCACGCCTGACCTAATATTCTAGCACTTTGCAATACGTTGGCTGCTATAAGAGGCTTGAATACATTCAGCTCAAAGTGGCCATTGCTGCCACCTATAGTTACTGCTACATCATTACCCATCACCTGAGCACACACCATGGTAAGTGCCTCACACTGAGTAGGGTTTACCTTGCCTGGCATAATACTAGAACCTGGCTCATTACTAGGTATTATTATTTCACCTATACCGCTTCTTGGTCCTGAGCTTAGCATACGGATGTCGTTACCTATTTTCATACAGCTTACTGCGGCACGTTTTAGTGCACCGTGTAATTCTACCATAGCATCGTGGGCAGCTAGTGCTTCAAATTTGTTTTCGGCAGTGCGAAACGGCATAGCCATTTCTGCAGCTATTTTGGCAGCTACCATCACGTCATATCCTTTTGGAGTATTAAGCCCCGTACCTACTGCAGTGCCTCCTAAAGCTATCTCTTGAGCACCTATCATAGCATTTTCTATGGCTACGATGCTCATTTCTAGTTGTCTTCTGTATCCACTAAATTCTTGACCCAACGTAAGCGGAGTAGCATCCATAAAATGTGTACGGCCTATTTTTACAATATCTTTAAAATCGCGTGCTTTTTTCTTGAACGTGTCTTTCAATACTTGCAGTCCTGGAATAGCAAAATCTATCATCTGCTTATACACTCCTATACTCATTGCTGTAGGGAATGTGTCGTTACTACTTTGTGACTTATTTACATCATCATTCGGGTGTAGAAATTTCTTTTCGTCAGAAAGTTTACCGCCATTCAGTACGTGACCTCTATTGGCAATTACTTCGTTCACATTCATATTGCTCTGGGTTCCCGAGCCAGTTTGCCATATTACAAGTGGAAACTCATCATCCAGCTTACCATCTATTATTTCATCACATACGTCTGATATCAGGTCCGCTTTTTCTTGCGAAAGCACACCCAACTCCGCATTGGTCATAGCCGCACATTTTTTTAGTACGCCAAAAGCTCGTATGATTTCTATAGGCATTTTCTGGTTGCCTATTTTGAAATTCTCAAGAGATCGTTGTGTTTGGGCTGCCCAATACTTGTCTGCTGGCACCTGTATTTCACCTATACTGTCGCGTTCTATTCTATATTCCATTGTACATTAAAATGGATACAAAGGTAGTTAATCACATTTCTAATGAATAAAGTAAGATCACCTTTCAAGTAAATTTGCCATAACATTTAATTCACCGATATGAAAAAAATAACCTTGGCAGTAACCTTCTTAGCATTGATGGTGAGTGTCACCGTTGCTAATGCACAATCATTGAGCAAAAAAGAGCGAAGAGCTATAAAAAAAGAAATACGCACCTACAAGAAGGACCCTGAAAAATGGGTGATGCTGAAAAAAAATCACGAAATCAGAGTAGTGGAGTTGCAAAAAGAGCTAGCCTACCTGAAAGCTAAGCTGGCTGCTGCAAATGCAGAAAAGCAAGAATTGGCAAATAAATTGTCGGCCCTCATGACTCAATATACGGCATTAAAAGCAAGCGTACCATCCACCAAACTTCCTATGGGTACGGTATATCAAGTTCAAATGGGATATTACCAATACTTGGATTTACTATCTTTCAATGAAAAACTAAAAACCATTAAAGCGGAAAGTGTAGACGGAAAGAAACGTTATGTTATAGGACATTTTGATGATTTGATGGATGCAGTTCAATTTAGAAATGACATAAAAAGCTTAGGCATAGACGATGCATTTGTATCGCAGTACAAAGATGGTGAGCGCGTAATGGGATTTGATGCCATGAAAGCCATCGATCAATAAGAAATGAGATAATTACTAACTTTTACCAAAACTACTGGATAGTCTGGCTACTAATATTGTAGCCAGACTATCCAGTATCACTGATTTCTTTTCTTGTATACAGGAACCGTACTACACGGTTCACCATACATTACCGTTTTGGCTACCCCTACCAGTTTATTGGTAAGTAGCACATAGGCATGATTGCTTATACCTCTATCTCCACAACCTTTTATAACGACTCTTTTGTCAACATAGTCATCTTCGTTTATCTCAGCTAATGCACGCTCAGCTAATAGAGCCGATAGCAATTCAGGTCTTGTAAAATATACATGAGTGGTATACGGTCTAAGTGCCGATGCGATAAGCATGAACGCCCACGTAGGAATAATAGCATCGGTGCTACAATACACCGCTATATTTTTGTCTTCATAAGCACTCCAATCGTGCTCCTTTACCCAAGCCCTGAAATCTTTTTCTCTTAGTATGAGGCCCTGAAAGAGCTGTTCAAAAACATCAATATGTGCAGCCTCTCTGTCCGGAACCATATCTTCCAGATCGAGCGTGATAATACCACTTTGGGCTACTTTATTTACTATTTCACTCACCTACCGTGCTTATTTTTACCGCGTTTGTTTTTTTCTTTTCGGCCACTGGCATTGCAGCAGTATTTATCACTACGTCTCCATCATTCAGTAATTTTTCTGCCTTGAGCATATTTATAACGTCACGAATGGTGTCATCGGTATTACTCATTTTATCATAGTAATAAGCTCTTACATTCCACACCAAACTTAGTCTGGTAAGTAGTCGCTTATTTGCTGTGAATATAAACACGTCACAATTAGGCCTTCCACTGGCGATTTTGTATGCGGTGTAACCTGATTGTGTCATACTCAATATAGCATTAGCTCCAATTCCCGCACTCATACTTACGGTAGCGTAGCATATTCTATCACTAATAAATGAGGGTGAGGTAGGGTCTGGTTTTTTAATCTTGTTATACACATCCCAACCTAGCTCGGTACTTCCTAATATTCGCTCCACAGCTTGCACAGCTTTCACTGGATAATCACCTACAGATGTTTCTGCACTAAGCATCACTGCATCTGCACCATCCATTACAGCATTAGCTACATCACTCGCTTCTGCACGAGTAGGTGTAGGCGAAGTTATCATACTCTCCATCATTTGGGTAGCGATAATCACAGGTTTACTTGCATCTATACACTTGTTCACTATCATCTTCTGAATCATAGGAACTTGTTCCATAGGCATCTCTACACCGAGGTCTCCTCTTGCTACCATAATAGCATTAGTCTCTGCTATGATGGCATCTATATTTTCTACAGCTTGTGGTTTCTCTATCTTAGCTACGATATGAGCTTCGCAACCATTTTCTTTTAAAATGGCTTTTAGGTCTATAATGTCCTGTGCGTGACGTACGAATGAGAGGGCCACCCAATCAAAGTCATGTTTCATTATAAACTCTAAGTCCTTCTTGTCTTTGGGTGTCAAACTATCTACAGATAGGTCCGAACTAGGCAAGTTAAATCCTTTGTTAGAACTAAGGTAACCGCCGTTAAGGACCACTGCTTCTACCGTTTCGTCATCTACCCGCTTGGTGAATTCTAGCTCTAACTTACCATCATCTAGCAATACGCGTTCTCCCACTTTCACATCACGTGCTAGTGTTGAGTATTTTACATATATGACGTTACCTTCGCTAACCGTAGCTTTGGTGGTGAGTGTCATAGTAGCTCCTGTCTCCAGTAGCATCTTGTTATTCCTCACTTCACCTATTCTTAATTTAGGCCCTTGTAAGTCACCTAGTATTGCTACATTAGTGCCTAATTCTTTGTTTGCCTGTCTTACATTATTGATTACTTGCAGATGTGTATCCCAATCACCGTGTGAAAAATTCACTCTACACACATCTACACCTGCCTCAATTATTTTTTTGAGTGTAGGAACATCTGCACAAGCAGGCCCCATAGTAGCAATGATTTTTGTCTTATTATACTTAACGTTTTGGTTCATTGTAATTGTGTAAAATTAAGAAGATCTTTTTTGTTGGGATTATCCAATGCAAAACAAATCGATATTCCTTTAAGTTTCGAAACTATTTTAACTATTTCTATATTAATTTCACCTTCAGATATACTACACAACAAATAATCAACTTGTTTGTATTTAGGATAAAAATACTGCTGCGTACCTTTATTCTTTATCACGAGCAGTTGCGTATCATCATCTAAATAAGTCAAAAGGTAGGCTTGATGCTCACTTTCTCTGTTAAAATTAAATATTTCTTTTTCGTACACGACATCGAAATCTGCGTGAGTAATGAGTACATATCCTAACTTCAGATGTCTCAAAGGCGTAGCTATACCGTATATTTTCGGGTATTTTAAAACGAACTCAGAGGCCGTGAATAAAGACTGCATTGCTATGGTTGAAACGTGTATTTGAGTTAATGCAAATAATTTTTGTCTAATTTATCTAAAAAAATGTTCTTTGCACCCAACAAAAATAAAATTAATATGTCTGACATAGCAGTAAAAGTAACCTCAATTATCGTAGATAAATTAGGTGTTGAAGAATCTGAAGTAACAAACGAAGCGAGTTTCACTAATGACTTAGGAGCTGACTCTCTTGATACAGTTGAGTTAATCATGGAATTTGAAAAAGAGTTCAACATCGCTATACCTGATGAACAAGCAGAAAAAATTGCTACAGTAGGTGATGCAGTAACCTATATTACTGAAAACGCAGGATAATATCATCCACAAAATATAAGAGATGTCTCTAAAACGTGTAGTAGTTACTGGAATTGGTGCTCTAACTCCAACGGGCAACACTGCTCCAGAGTTTTGGCAAGCCCTTGCTAGTGGTGCAAGTGGAGCTGCTGCTATTACGCGTTTCGATACCGAAAAATTTAAGACGAAGTTTGCTTGCGAGGTAAAAAACTTCGATGTAAAAGACCATTTGGACCGCAAAGAAGCTCGAAAAATGGATATTTTCACCCAGTATGCCATGGTCGCTGCCGACGAAGCAGTGAAGGATTCTAATATCCTTTCTTCCAATTTTGAGCCAGAAGATGTAGGCGTCATATGGGGTTCTGGTATTGGTGGACTCATCTCACTGGAAAAAGAAGTTAGGGATTTTACTTTAGGAGATGGTACTCCTAGGTTTAATCCCTTTTTTATTCCTAAAATGATAGGTGATATTGCCCCAGGTTATATCTCTATCAAATATGGTTTCAGAGGACCAAACTTTGGAACTATCTCGGCTTGTGCTTCCTCAAATAATGCAATAATCGACTCCTTTAATTACATCCGTTGGGGTATGGCCAAGGCTATAGTCACTGGTGGATCAGAAGGGTGTGTGACACAAGCAGCTGTAGGGGGATTTAACAGTATGAAAGCCTTGTCGGAACGAAACGATAGTCCACAAACTGCTTCTCGCCCATTTGATGCTGGTAGAGATGGTTTTGTTCTTGGAGAAGGTGCCGCTTCCCTTATTTTAGAAGAATATGAATTTGCCAAAGCACGTGGTGCAAAGATTTATGGTGAAATTCTTGGAGGTGGAATGACGGCAGATGCTCATCACATTACAGCTCCTCATCCAGAAGGATTGGGTGCTACCAATGTTATGAAAATAGCTCTACGTGATGCTAAATTAAACCCAGAAGACATAGACTACGTGAATGTACACGGTACTTCTACACCATTGGGTGATATTAGTGAAACTAAAGCTATAAAGAGTGTGTTTGGTAAATACGCGTACAATCTAAATATTAGCTCAACCAAATCCATGACAGGTCACCTACTAGGAGCTGCAGGAGCTGTAGAGGCATTGGCTTGCTTATTAGCTATCAACGAGGGTATAGTACCACCTACTATTAATCATTTTACCGATGATGATCAAGTGGACCCTAAGTTGAATTTCACCTTCAATACGGCTCAAAAAAGAGAAGTTAAATACGCCCTAAGTAATACCTTTGGTTTTGGTGGACATAATGCTTCGGTTATTATGGGCAAATGCGACTAAGCTGTGATCAACAGCCTCAAAAAAATATACCTCACCAACTTATCTAATAATAAAACCTTCTACAAAGGGTTATACCAATTACTTGGATTTTTTCCCTCGACACCACGCCTGTACAGACAGGCGTTTCTTCATAATTCTACATCTGCTAGACTCAAAGGAATAGATGCCAAAAACAATAACGAACGTTTAGAATACCTAGGCGATGCTGTATTGGATTTGGTGATTGCAGAACTCCTTTTTAAAAAATTTCCTTTTCAAGGTGAAGGTTTTTTGACAGAAATGCGTAGCAAAAGCGTGAGTAGAAAGATGCTTGCTGACATAGCTCAAAATATGGGCATACACGAGCATATTGTTTACGCAAAAAATATATCTAAGAACCGAGCTGCAGTAAGAACCATATCGGGTAATGCACTAGAGGCATTAGTAGGTGCCGTATATTTAGACAAAGGATACTCTTTCACCAAACGATTTATAAAGAAGAAGATTGTAACACCACATCTTGATTTTGATACCCTTAAGGACGTTACGGTCAATTTTAAAAGTTTGTTAAATCAACACGCTCAGAAAGAAAAAAAGACTCTAGAATTTAGAGTACTTAACGACGAAGGGAAACAAAACATCAAAATTTACATCATTGGCGTCTATATTGACGATGTCAAAATAGCTGACGCTAGAGGTAAGTCTAAAAAAGTAGCTGAACAGCTCGCTAGCGAAAAAGCCTGCGAACTACTTCAACTCCCTAAATCTTAAGCTTGCGGAACTTTCTCCGCAACTATCTGTAATCGTTGTTTTATTTCCTCTAAGCCTAGTAGCTCCAGCATTTCGAAGATAGGAGGACCCCCGGCTTGACCGGTTACGGCCCAACGTAATGGTTGCATAAGCGTTCCCTTGCCGACACCTTGTTCGTTTGCATAGGTTTGCAAATAAGATTCCATCGCTTCTGCATTGTCATGATTACCTTCTAGCAGTCCATTTATATAATTTGCAATATGGGTAGGCACCTCGCCCTTCCACTTCTTACGTTGTACCTTCTTATCATACGCCGCAGGAGATGCAAAGAAGTACTGTCCTAGTGGCAAAATCTCATTCGCAAAGCTTACTTTTTCCTTAAGCATATCAAGCACCTTGAGCAGGTAAGCTTCCCCTCTACTTGTATGAACATCGGTCACAGCATCTGCTACCATTGCACGCAGTTCCTGACTACTTGCCTTCATCAAGAATTGGTGATTGTACCACTTGGACTTATCCATATCAAACTTAGCACCACTTTTGCTCACTCGTTCCAGACTAAATGTCTGTATGAGTTCCTCTATCGTAAATAGTTCCTGATTATCAGACGGATGCCAGCCTAGCATAGCGAGCATATTCACTACAGCAGCAGGCATATATCCACTTTCTCTATAACCACTGCTTATCTCACCCTCGGGAGATTTCCACTCTAACGGGAATACAGGAAATCCTAATCTATCGCCATCACGCTTACTTAATTTGCCTTTACCATCCGGCTTTAGTATTAGTGGTAAGTGAGCAAACTTGGGCATTGTATCTTCCCACCCTAAGTATCTATAAAGCATCACGTGTAAAGGAGCACTTGGCAACCACTCTTCGCCCCGTATCACGTGGCTTATTTCCATCAAGTGATCGTCTACTATATTAGCAAGGTGGTATGTTGGTAATCCATCTTCCTTGAGCAGAACTTTGTCGTCTAACTGGCTGCTATTGAATACTATCCAGCCACGTATCTCGTCGTGAAAACGTATTTCTTTATTTCTTGGTAGCTTTATACGGACGATGTACTTATCCCCTCTTTCCATTCTCTCCTTCACGTCATCTTCACTTAAAGTTAATGAGTTTTTCATACTCATACGCGATGTAGCATCATACTTAGCACTCATATTATTCGCCTCCAGCTTAGCCCGCATCTCATTGAGCTCATCGGGCGTATCAAATGCGTAATAAGCGAATCCATCATTTACTAATTGCTCAGCATAGGTGGCATACTTATCCATTCGTTCACTTTGCTTATAAGGACCAAAATTTCCACCTTCTACTACACCTTCATCTATATCTATCCCCAACCAAGCCAAACTCTGATTAATATATTCCTCTGCTCCTTGTACAAAACGTTTTTGGTCCGTATCCTCTATACGCAGCAAAAACTTTCCTCCGTACTGTCGTGCATACAAATAATTGTACAATGCTGTTCGTACTCCTCCTATATGAAGAGGTCCGGTAGGGCTTGGTGCGAAACGCACTCTTACAGGTCTATCGCTCATTTTGGTCTGATTATTTAGGGTGCAAAAATACGCTGAAATAGGCCAAATCTTACATTACTATTTGAACTAAGACTGGAAGCCGAATAGCTTTTGACGTGAATTATCCCAAGATTCTATTTTAGTCTTGAGAGGCCTGTTTTGGCTCGCTGATTTATAGAACCGGTGTACTCCTTATTGTTCTTGAAGGTGAGTGCACGTTCGTAGAATTTCTTAGCCTCTGTTTTATCCCCTTGTTTCAAGTAGTAATCACCTAGATATATGCTTGCATAGGCCGCGTAATACTCTTCACTATCTATACCGTATAAGGAACACGCCTCGTATAGCTTTAGAGCCTTATCTGTTTTTTCGTCTTTCTCAAGTATGCGTCCTCTACGATAGCAGTATTCAGCCTTAAGTTGACGACTATGTAGTTTTTTTGGGTCTATACTCCCAATGACTTGTGAGGCTTGAGCGGTATAACCTCCATCATAAAGCAGGCGGGCTTTAAGCAGTATCTTATGGGGCAGTTCCTTATTACCAAAAAGCACCGCCTGTTTATCATCTTCATTTAAGTTGTAGCCTTGTTTGCTTATCGCGGTTTGATACTCCTTTGCTTTTATATCATTACCGGTAATGGTATAGTACCAGCTCATTTTCATCAGGCAACTTTTCACATAATTTCTGCCTTTGAAATTTGTTTTGAACTTATGTAAATCCAAAATGCTTGTAACATCAAGCTTATTTAGCTTGGCAACACCTAATAGGTAGTCTAGATAATAAAAACGTTCAAACTCTTTGCTTGTAGGCCTAAGTTCTAGCATATCAATAGCCAAATCATTTTTGCTGAGTTTCATAGCCATGGTACTTCTGAGGTAAGTACTCATAAGATTGGTACGATAATCGCCAGTGCACCTAAGTGTTTCACTCCAAGCCTTGGCGGGCCGTTTGGCGATATGTAACAGTGAAAAAGAATAGAAGTATGCCGCCTCTCGTGAAAGGTATTTTAAATAGCCTGTATCTGCATTGGTTTGAGCTAAGTCTTTGAGCAACTGTAGTCCTTCAGACAAATCACCTTGAATACCAAGCATTTTAACGACCCAAGCGTAATTATCTGGCACCGTACTAAGGTATATTTTCAAAATACCACGAGTTTTGTTATTAGGTAAAAAGTCAGGGAATAACTCCTGGTTCTCATTGATAAGATTGTTGGCCTTATTCACATCGCGTGCAGCACCATAAAACTCTTCATACTTGATTTTGAGCGTAGCCGAAAAGAAATAGGCATCTGACTGAGCAAAACGCTTAAAAGCCAAGGTGTCGGGAAGTTGCTCATAATGCAACAATGCAGCATCCTGCACCTTGCGATATGCTATATAGTCTATCTGCTCTTCAGTGATAAATGCTTTCAAAAAAGCGTTGAGATGAAGCAAGTAGTGCACGGCACTATTATCTACATCTAGCGATTGTTGCTCGACTAATATGGTGCGAGCTCTATCTAGTCTCAGCTCATAATTCTGCTGTTGAGCTAATAATAAATTTTGATTAAAACAAAAGGAGTGTTCCGCATTGGCGTGGATGGCACTACATAGGAAAAAGAAAAGTATATAAAACCTGATGAGCTTATTTCTTACGGACTGCTCTTCTTTTAGGTTTTGGTTTTTCTTCTTCCACATGCTCTTCTATACCAGCCATACGAGCGTCTATCTGTATACGTCCGCACGCTTCGCAAATTACGATTTTTTTCGATTGACGAATATCTGATTGTAATTGAGGTGGTACTTTAGCAAAACAACCTCCGCAAGCTGCTCTCAATATAGGGGCTACTGCGATTCCATTTCTGAAATTTGAACGAATTCTGTGGTAGGCTTTAATAAGCTTGTCATCTACAGACTCTTTTGCTTTTTCTTTTTCTGCAGTTATAGAGGCTTCTTCCTTTTCAGTTTCTGCGGTGATCTCTTCAAGTTCTTTTTTCTTATTTTCGAGATCATTCTCACGTTCACTCAGGCGGGTTTGAACTTCATCTATCAACTCTTCTTTAAGTTTGATAGAACGCTCAACTTCACCTATTTTTTTCTCAGCGGCTTGGATTGTTAGATCTTGTATTTCAACCTCTTTGTTCAATGCATCAAACTCACGGTTATTTTTCACATTGTCTAGCTGTGCTTTGTACTTTCTGATGAGCTCAGTAGATGTTCTGATTTGCTCTCTATTAGCTACTATCTGCTCGTTAAAGGTATCAATCTCGGTTTTGAAATTGGTAAGTCTTGTATTCAGACCAATTAATTCATCTTCAAGATCGGCAACCTCCATAGGTAGTTCCCCACGTACGGCTCTAAGCTGATCTAAACGGGTATCAATAGTTTGGAGTTTGTAAAGTTTCTCGAGTTTCTGTGCGATTGTTTTTGCTGCCATTTATGTGAAATAGTTTACTGGGTTTGTGTTCAGCCCTGTTTTGAAGACGGCAAAGGTACTAAATTTTTCCCTCAAAATATCATACAACAAATCAATAGTAAATTTTTCGCTTTCGTAGTGGCCTATATCGCATATCATCACTTCGCTTTCTGCATCAAAATACTCGTGATACTTAAAGTCTGACGATACATAAGCATCTGCTCCTGAGTGTTTTGAATAGTTCAATAAAAATTGACCAGAACCCCCGCACAGAGCTACTTTTTTTACCGCTTTGTCTGTAGGTGTGTACTTTATTACGGTAAGCTCCATTTGCTGTTTTAGATATGCCAGAAAATCATCTCCCGACATGGCCTTTGGTAACTCGCCTATCATACCACTGCCTATCTCTTGGTCCGCGTTCATAATGGGAAACAATTCATACGCCACCTCCTCATAAGGGTGTGCATTATTCAGTGCTTTCATCACACTACCTTTTTGGTAGTCTCGCAGTATCACTTCTATCTTAGCTTCTTCTAGCATTTCGCGTTTGCCTGTTTGGCCTATGGTGGGGTTGGCACCTTCTCCCGGCAAAAAAGTACCGTAGCCTATTGTGCTAAATGAGCATTCTGAATAGTTGCCAATATGACCTGCTCCTGCTACAAGTAGTGCTTCGAGTACCGCTTTGCTATCTTTTACGGGACAGTAGCTCACGAGTTTTAGCAATCCGCCACTTTTGGGTGCGAGTACTTGGGTATTCGTTAGTCCTAGTTTTTTGGCGATTTTTCCATTTACTCCTTGGTGGTATACATTGTCTAGGTTGGTATGTATGGCATAAATAGCAATATCATTTTTGATAGCCCGTTGAACTGTACGCTGCACATAGTTAGCATTATTAATTCGCTTTAACCCACCAAAAACAATAGGGTGATGTGCCACAATGAGGTTACACTTTTGTTCTATGGCCTCTTGTACAGTGGCTTCTATACAATCCAACGAAATAAGTACCCCGCTCACTTCTGTAGTGTTCTCTCCCACCAGCAGTCCGCTATTGTCGTAGCTTTCTTGCAAACTAGGTGGTGCTATGCTTTCTAAATGATGAATGACGTCGGCTATTCGCATAGGGCGAAGATAGGGAGAGAGCTGAATGATTGTGACGCTTTGGTTGTAATTTACTAAATTTGTACATATTATCATACAGATATGATAACAACCACGCTTACAGATTTTAGAAAAGAAATGAAATACTATCTAGACAGAATTACTGATGAGATGGAAACCATCATTACCAATAGAGGCAAAGACAAAGGGGTGGTCTTGTTATCATCTGACGATTACAACGAATATTTGAGACTAAAAGAAGAGTCTACCAAACTCTCGGCTGCTGAACTTGGCCTCTATAAACAGAGGGTTAGCTGACGTAGAAGCTGGGCGTACTGTGCCTCATGATGAAGTAATGAAAATTTTTGATAAGTATGTTCGTACTTAAATGGTCTAAAAACCCACCAAATAAACTAACTATTACAATAGAATATCTTCAAACCCAATTTCCAGAAAAAGAAATAATAGCTTTACATCACAGTGTAATAAAAGTAGAGAAACTAGTTGAACTTAACCCATTTATTGGTAAATAAGTAGACGAGCGTAAGGCTGTGCGAAAATTTGTCGTACCAAATTACAACACAATCTATTATTCAGTAAACCAAACCAATGAAAACATTTTAATTCTTTCCTTTTTCTCAAATAGGCAAAATCCATTGAGACGAAAACTGTAGGCATACTTTCACTATCCCAATTTATAGCCACAAAATTTTAATTCCGTAAGACAGAAAATTCTTTCACCTTTCTTTGCAACCTATCAATATTCACTATTCAATATTACTCCTTCCGCTGGCAGCCATCTATTGGCTCATTACTAGCATACGCAATTGGTGCTATGATGTGGGTTTTTTAAAATCTACTTCGTTTGACATTCCGCTAGTCTCGGTTGGTAATCTTGCCGTAGGCGGAAGTGGGAAAACTCCTATGGTGGAATATCTAATAAGAGAACTAAAAAGCGAGTACACTATAGCCACACTGAGCAGAGGGTACGGACGAAAAACCAAAGGCTTTCGTTGGGTAGAGCCGCATTTGTCACCTACCGAAACAGGTGATGAACCGCTTCAAATCAAGACAAAATTTAATGAAATAGCGGTAGCCGTATGCGAGGATAGAGTAGCAGGAGTACATCGAATATTAAAGGAACGACCCGAAACCAATCTCATACTCTTGGATGATGCTTTTCAGCATCGAGCTATTAAGCCATTAGTGCAAATTTTACTAAGCACTTGTGAAAATCCATACTTTCAAGATTACCTAATGCCTGTAGGGAGACTACGCGAAAGTAGACGCGGTGCCAAAAGGGCAGATGCAACCATCTACACCAAGTGTCCATCGGGTTATGTCTCAATAAATTATGGTGACGAGCCTAAGTTTTATTCTACCATCCAATATTCAGACACCAAAATAGACGGCCCCATCTTTGGATTTAGTGGTTTGGCTAAAAATGATGTCTTTGCTAAGCACTTGGCTTCTCAGTATGACTTATGGGGTTTTAAGGGATATAAGGACCACTATTCATACAGCCAAAATGACCTAGAGGAACTGAGAGGTTTGGCAAAAGGTGCAACGTTAGTGTGTACAGAAAAGGACTGGATGAAGATAAAACAGCTTGAAGGTTACGAGAAAATAAAGCACGTCAGTATCACTAATAAAATAGAGGGAGTGGTCAACTTCATCTCTTGGCTAAAACGAAAAGTCGAGAATAAATAATTACTTTTGACTTAATGGACCACTTGGCAGCCAAAAAACTAGAATTAACAGCACGAATTACGGACGAAGCGGCACTAATAAGAATAGAGACTCTGCTTACCACATACAAGGCCTATGCACCAAATGAGAGAAATGATAACTCAGCAAATGATCCTGTGGTAGAATATATGAAGGAACAAGATGAACGAGAAATGTTGCTCCAATACATTGAACATCCAGCAATAGCCAGAAAACTTAGCACAATTAAAGAGAAAGCCTCACGAGGAGAAGTCGTAGACAATGATATAGTTCATAAAGAGACTATGGAATGGTTAAACTAACTATAAAATGGACCGGAGAAGCCATAGACCAGAAAAAAGATATTCTAGCCTATTGGTTTTATTGCAATAAAAGCCTGAGCTTTCGGAGTAAATTAGAAAAAGAGATTATCGCAGAATTGAAGTTTGTCGCCCAAAACCCAAGTATTAAAAAACAACTTACCATAGATACTTACTACCTGCGAGTGAGAGAATATTGGTTGCTCAACTCATTGATCCCAAACACTTTATTGGTAGAAGCTATGCTAGACGCTCGGCAAGACCCAAACAATCTAACAAACCAACCTTGAAAGCTAAAAAACACTTCGGACAACATTTCCTCACGAGTAACGAGACAGCCCAAACCATTGTAAATGGCCTCGGAGACATCTCTCAACAAGATGTGCTGGAAATAGGCCCTGGGATGGGAATTATCACCCAATTCATGCTCCACGAGGCCAAGCGTTTTAGAGCTGTAGAAATAGACCCTGAGGCCGCCACCTATTTGAAGGAACATTACCCCAAGATAGAACTTATCAAGGCTGATTTTCTAAAGGTAAATCTGCTAGACTACTACACCCAACCTTTTAGCCTCATTGGAAACTTTCCTTACAATATTTCGTCCCAAATCGTTTTTAAAATCATAGAAAACACCGACCTCATAGAACAGTGGGTAGGGATGTTTCAGTATGAGATGGGCGTACGACTTGTGGCTCAGCCCAAAGACAAAAAAGAATATGGCATACTCAGCGTACTCACCCCATTTTATTACAAAGTAGAGACCGTAATGAAGCTTGGTCCAGAGGCATTTAACCCACCACCGCAAGTAAATAGCATCGTGGTAACAGCCACCCGTGTAATTCATCCATGGAAGTGCGACCCCAAGCTGCTCAAGCGAGTGGTAAAAACGGCATTTGGGATGCGACGCAAAACCCTAAGCAATGGCCTCGCCTCTATTATTCCAAAAGAAATACTAAATACACACCGATTTAGTACCTTGCGACCCGAGAATTTAACCTATCTAGAATTTGAAGAGTTAACGGCGTTTATAGAAAAGCATGTCAGCCATTGAAATAAATAAAGAGTCTGTAGAGGAGCTTATTTCGCTCATCACAGCGCAAGAACAGGATGAACTTCTTCCGGTATTAGAAAAGTTGTACCCGGCCGATATTGCTGAGCTTTTTGATGATTTTAACCTTGACCAAGCAGTGTATATTGCCTCACTGCTCGAGCCTCAGAAGAAGGTGGACGTACTCACCGAGTTAGACGACGATGTGAAACTCAAGTTTCTTGCTGGATACTCCAATGAGGAGATAGCCAACGATTTTTTTGTGTACATAGATTCTGATGATGCCGCTGATATTCTAAATGCGATGGATACCACCCAAAGCAAAGAGATACTGCGGACCATCAACGACAAAGAGCACAGCAAAAATATCGCCTCTCTGCTCAAATTCCCAGAAAATACGGCCGGTGCACTTATGGCCAAAGAGCTGATACGCGTAAAACAGAGCTGGACCATAAAACAATGCACCGACGAGATACGCATACAAGCCGAAGATGTAAGTAAAGTCTATACGGCCTATGTCGTAGACGAATTTGAAGAACTTCTGGGGTGGATATCACTCAAAAAAATATTACTCTCTCGCGAGAATCAAAAAGTAGAAGACATATACGATAGCAATATCATATCCGAAAGCACCTACTCTAGTGGTGAAGAAGTAGCCTCTACTATGCAGAAATATGACTTAGTGGCCCTTCCTATCATAGATGCGTTTAATCGATTAGTGGGTCGTGTAACCTTTGATGATGTGCTGGACTATGTAAAAGATGAGGCAGAGAAAGATTACCAAATGCTCTCGGGTATAAGTGGCGGAAAAGACACCTCCGACACCGTATTGAGTAACACTCGTGCACGTCTTCCTTGGCTTATCGTAGGCTTAGTAGGCGGTATTGCCAGTTCGCTAGTAATAGGTGGTTTTGAGGAAGAATTGGCTCGCAACTTACAGCTCGCTCTATTCGTACCGCTCATTATGGCTATGGCCGGTAATGTAGGAGTACAGTCTAGCTCTCTAATGGTGCAAGGATTGGCCAATAACTCCATTACCAATAGCGATGTATGGGGTAAGCTCGGAAAAGAACTGCTTATTGCCCTTATAAACGGACTGGTTTGTTCTGGATTGCTGATGGGCTACGGATTTGTGTCGGGCAGCCACTTGGATATTATGATGACCGTAGGCCTCGCACTGCTCTCTGTAATACTCATGGCAGCCGTAATTGGTACTGTGGTGCCTCTCGCTCTCGACCGTCTCAAAATAGACCCTGCGTTAGCTACGGGACCATTCATAACCACGAGCAATGACCTCTTAGGGCTCTTCCTCTATTTTATGATCGGTAATGCGTTTTTGGGGTGAGTTTAAAACCTTTAGAAACCCGATACCAGCTCTTAATAGTTTGCCTTATAGTTTTACTGTATTGTGGGATTAGCACTCCTTATCTTTTAGACTCATTTTTAGATACTTTGTGGGTAGTCAATTACTTTTTGACTTACGCAGCATTCTTCATTGGTCTGGCAACAATTCTTTACATAATCTTCCGTTTAATTAAAAAATGAAATCATATTTCACCATAATACTCCTTGCTATCAGCCTTGTATCCAACGCTCAGTACACCAACCTCGTGCTAGAAGGCGGAGGAATGAAAGGTATGGCTTATGCAGGAGCATTCGAAGTGCTGGATAGTATGGGGATATCTGTCGACATAGAGCAAGTAGCCGGTGCCAGCTCTGGTGCCATGAATGGGCTTATGTTTTCCCTAGGCTACTCTGGTCTTGAGATAAGACACATCAACCTCAATACTAAGTTTGGTAAATATAACCACGTGGGATTTCCATTTTTTGGCGGTTTGGTGCGTGTAAAACGAACGTATGGTTACTACAAGTCAGACAGACTAGCCCACGACTTGGGCAAACTTATGGAGGCCAAAGGATTTGAGAGTGATATGACCTTTGAGCAACTGTACCAAGCCAAGCAAGAATGCAAAAAAGTAAAACTTCTATACATCACAGGAGCCAACCTTACCGACCAAAAAATAGAAATTTTTAGTCACGAGACGTATCCTAAAATGCGAATACTGGATGCCGTGCGTATCAGCATCAGCATACCCCTTTACTTTGAAGCTCTGTGGATGCAACCAGACGGTAGCATAATAGACAAAAAAGATGCCGACAGTACCACCAAAGTAATGGTAGACGGTGGCATTTTGGATAACTACCCCTTCTTTGTTTTCGATACGCTAGTAAGTGCAAATAATGGTGCCAACTCTTACTACAAAAGCAACATACACACGCTGGGCATCAAACTAGAAACTGATAGCTCACAAATGGATATAGCTCCTAAACGCATAAAAAATACCAGTGATTATATGATGGCTTTTAGCCTGCTAAGTAGCGAATATCTGAACCGTAGGCACCTTGGAACACAACAAAAGGCCCAAACTATCTACATCAACACCTACAATTTTAACCCCAAAATAAAACGGCAAAAACAAGCCACCAAACTACGTGTAATCCAATACGGTAAGGAAGCAGCACGCAATTATTTTAGCGAGAAGGGCTCTTAGGCGATAGGCAAATCTGACGTCGCCTACTCGCCTCGGTCCCGTGAGTGCCTCAGCACGGCATATGTCTCGCTAATAGACCGGTCGTTTGAAAAGTTGGGAATACAGCCTACGTGGCATGTTGCCAAAATCTTCTTCTATCTCGGCTATTTCTTCTCCCAATTCTTTCAGACTTCCTTCTGCGGTATCTCTATAAAAATCTTTGAAATATTGTGCTGCCAAGTTGAGCATTCCTGAGCTGGCCATACTTGGGCTTGAGTATGAGTTGCAGCAATTTGCAGGTCAAATCTGCCATCGTGTACTACTCAAAAATATCGAGTTTGTTTAAATCTAATTCACCCGATATCATCGCCTTTAGTTTGGTAAGGTACTCCGGTTCTTCTTCGTGTCTTAGCTGTAGGACAATACTCAGTATGTAAGACTCTGGGTGTGTGGTACGACTAGTCGCATCACTATCCGCACCTATTATTTCATTGGCTTGAGCGAGGTAACTTTCGGCATTCACAAGGGTAAGGCCCGTGTTTAGTTTTGCCAAGGTTTGTATCACCACTTTCGGGTCATGGAATACCATCAGTGCTCCTGCGTCACAAAATAGTTCTAATTACAATTGGAAAATACGAGTAGCTTCTATCAAATTGTCCTCGCTGCGAGCATCATTGGCCTAAGCCAATATGATACGTTGTGTGATTTCAAAGTCTTCATTTTCTAGCTTGTTAAACAAGTAGTGGCTTAGCTCGTGAGCTAGAAGGGCTTTCATCTCGTCCTCGCTCAGTAGATTTATAAGATTGCCTGATAGTACGATATGTGCCTCCTTGCCAATGCACGATATCCCAGCATTGAGCTGTACACTATTGTAATCTTGGTACAGCGTAACTTCTGCATCTAGCCCTAGTATTTTGTTCACTTCCGCGGCTATAGAATATAGGTTTTGGTGTGTTTCTTGGTCTAGCCGATAGGTGTTTTTGAGCAGCAAAGATTTGAGTTCTTCTATTTGCTTCTCTTTGAGTTCTTCGCCTGCAAACCAGCTCCACGTCTTGGTGAGTGATTTTGAAATGGTCTCTTACCTTGGGGTGGTACTCAAATGGGGTGAGCAAAAATTAGGTGTTTCAGCTGGTATAGTGTCAATTCCCATAAAAATATGATAGACCAACAAATTTGGAGAAAAACCCAAACAAGTTAGCATAGTCATTGAAATAATTTCAAGCGTAGCGAGATGTGCCTGTAAACTATATGGGGCATCCCATATTTCGGTCAAACCAAGGTGAACGGTTTTCAAACTTCGCATATTCGTATGACCATTGCACCATCAAAAAAATGAGACGCAAGAGCTTTATACATCTACTACCCACGCAGGAGGAGATTTATCCTTCTTAGAACTTAACCTGAGAGCCATCACTACCTACCAGTTTAATCCTGCAGGAAGATTCGTGCACAATATAAATCTAAGCACTGTACCGCTAGAAGATATAGCCAACAACAGTAGGGGTGATTTTGATATTGATGCCTCTTACACTAAACTCATGCGTAAAGAATTTTATAAAAGTAGAAGACTTACCTTTTCTACTGGACTATACCCCGCAGAGTTTGATACGTGTATAAATGGCGATTGCAGTGAAACTGCAAACCTGCGAACCAATCTACTTCAACTACGGATATCCTATGGCTGGCAGTTTTAGGATTACACGCGTTTCAGCCTGAATTACACTAGGACTAAATAGAAATAGATTCAGATCTAACAGAACTACCCTCCAGAACTCTACGAAAGGAGCTATAACTCTTATTTTCTACGTTGTCTGAGTTTAGAAAAATCACTTTAAGCCAGACAAAAAACGTACTAACAAAAACAGCAAGAAATGCTAAGGAATGATAAGGAATGATATTACTTCTTCACCGTGAGCCTTCTAGTCAATTTCTGACCGTCAGCTTCTAGGGTATAAAAGTAAACTCCTTCTGGTATTTCGGTTACGTCTAAAATAAATGTACCCGAGTGCTTTAAAACCTGTATAGAAACTACTTCACCTAGTATATTAGAAAGTGCAAGTGTAGCCTCTAGTGATGAAAATTGAACTTCCACGTAGGTTTTTTCCTTAGCAGGATTAGGATAATTCTGAGCTAGTTTAGGCTCATTATCCGCCATTGCTACCGCTGAGGTGAACAATAGAATAAGTGCTATGGAAATTATTTTATTCACGATAGTTACGTCAAAGATAGCCAATTTATCTCACAAGTGTCATATTCTTCTACAAAAAAAAATGATCTACACAATAATTTTTCGAAATCACCAACCATCTTTATTTACTCGGCTCAGCGTATGACATCACGCCTTTTTGCAATAGTAATCGCGTATCCAGATTATTGGTAAATAGCCCTCCTGTACCCAATCCTTGGTGCAAAGTAGCATCATACGTACTTACCCATTGGGCAATGGCATTGAGCCCCACGTTACTTTCTAATGCTGAAGTAGCCCACCAGTCTACGTCCACTTTTCTAGCTTGTGTTATCCACTTATCTGCTATGGATACTCCTCCAATGAGGTTGGGCTTTAGAATCAAATAATGTGGTTTGATGTAATCGAGCAACTTAGCTCCTTGGTTATATACATTTACGCCGATGAGTTCCTCGTCTAAGGCTATATCTATTGGGCTCTCAGCACATAATCGTGCCATATCATCCCATTGATTGGTCGCTATAGGTTGCTCTATGCTGTGCAACTCAAATTTACTTAACTCACACAATTGCTCCATTGCCTCATCAGGTTTAAAAGCACCATTGGCATCTACACGTAGTGTAATTCTAAAAGCTGAGTAATCGCGACGTATCTTCTCTAGCAGGCGACATTCATCATCAAAATCTAAAGCTCCAACTTTGAACTTAATTACATTAAAACCTGCATTTATTTTGGCTATGGCTTCTTGATACATGGTTTCTGCATCATTCATCCATACGAGCCCGTTTACGGGTATCTGTTCTTCCCCTCGGGTAAATGGAGTATCGTACATTCTGCCCTGGTCATCTGCTGTTAGCGAGCGTAATGCCGTCTCTATACCAAAACGAACACTTGGGAAAATGGCTAAATCTACATCTTCTAATTTTCTTGCTTCGCAAAATTCTTGGAGTTTATTATGAAGAATAGCTTCATAATCACTTACGTCATCTATGCTTAGCAAGGATAGTGGAGCTGCCTCACCTACACCTTGTTTCCCTGCAGATACATCTACCAGTGTAATAAGATAAATGGCCCGTTCGGTGAAAACATTTCGCGAAGTTTTGGCAGGATTAATAAACTTTAATACGTGTTTGCGGAGCGAGTAGGTGTACATCTGCTATACAAACAATTTAATCAGAAAAAGGATAACCACCGCCAAACTACCCAATGACAGGAACTTGAGTTGAGCATTATAATCATCCGCATGTTCTGCCTCATGTAGTCGCGAGATGTGCACGTAGCCAAGTATGAACAATGCCAAAGGAGCTAAGCTGTAATAACCCGTTGCCAGATGATGACCCACAAAACCAACAAAAGCCAAGGTGAGTAAGGTGATCTGATATGCGATAGCTCCGTCTCTTCCTAGTTTAGATGCTAATGTTATTTTATTAGTGAGTACATCTTTATCAAGGTCGCGTATGTTATTTACATTAAGCACTCCTACACACATGCAACCATAGGCCACAGCCGGCAGCCACATAGCAGACTCCACGCTGTGCTCAAAAAGAAATGCCGTGCCTGCAACACCTATGAGACCAAAAAAGACGAAAACAAAGACATCTCCTAAGCCATTGTAACCATAGGCTTTTTTGCCGACGGTATACGTAATAGCTGCGATAATACTGGCAATGCCTAAACCCAAAAACTTGAACCAATAGCCCCACTCATCTGCAAACGCGAGGTGCAAGAGATATATGCCTGACCCTAAGGATAAAAGCACAAAAACAACAATCGCCACGAGCATAGCTTCTTTAGATATATAACCGCCCGATAGTTGGCGGTCTTTGCGATGTCTATCAGTTCCCTTCACAAAATCACCGTAGTCATTGGCAAGATTACTGAGCACTTGTAAAAAAATGGCTGTAAGTGCCGCGAAAAGAAAGATATAAAAATCAAAGGCAAGCTCGTGCAAGCTACTTCCCAGTATGATAGCCCCTAAGGCTAGGGGTAATGTTTTTAACCGAAATGCTGCGAGCCAGTGTTTCATTACTTCACCCAAGTATTGTTACTTGTATCAGTATCTGCTGTTTCTAAATTGGGGTCAAGTATGATTTTAGCAACGGGCTTATCAGTGATTAGCACTTTGCTCACGGTTTCCTCAAGTTGCTCATTTTGCATTTTCCAAATCTCAGCTGGCAGGCGAATTTCTTCCTCGGTACCATCTTCGTATTCTACTTTGAATATAACGGGCATTACCAATCCGCCTATCATCTGTAAATCTACTTGATAGAAGTACGCATCCTCATTTAGTTTATCCTTACGCGTATCGGTAACTCTTCCTTTTATAGATTCATAAGCCGCTGCTGGATCTTTGGCGTACACTACACTCTGCAGTAGTGGGTCAAATGTGCCAGCCTTATTTTGCTTCTTAATCATTTTCTCTACCTTCTTTCTATTGGCACCTTCGGCTGGTGGATTGAAATCTACTTGGTATTCCTGCACCCCAGTAATAGCCACGTCACTGTGGTCTGTGGTGTAAAACCATCCTCTCCAAAACCAATCTAAATCCATTGCACTGGCGTCTTCCATAGTGCGGAATAGGTCTGCAGGACTCGGGTGTTTGAATTTCCATCTATTAGCATAAGTCTTAAATGAGTAATCAAAAAGCTCAGGTCCCATCACCGTTTCTCTCAATATATTGAGGGCCGTAGCCGGCTTTCCGTAGGCATTATTCCCAAACTGATGTATACTCTCTGAGTTACTCATAATAGGCGATATGTATCGCTTATCTCCCGCCATATACGGCACTATTTTGTGTGCTGGTCCACGTCTGCTCGGGAAAGCTTTACCACTTTCATCAGTCCACGCTTTTTCTGTTTGGTACTGCAAGAAGGTATTGAGTCCTTCATCCATCCACGTCCATTGTCTCTCGTCTGAGTTGATAATCATAGGAAAATAATTGTGTCCCACTTCGTGAATGATAACAAGTATGGTTCTGTACTTCACCGCATCGCTAAAGTTTCCATCTTTATCGGTACGTCCACCATTAAAACAAATCATAGGGTACTCCATACCAATGCTTTTACCATTGATAGAATATGCTACGGGATACGGGTAGTCAAATGTGAATTTGGAATAAGTCTCGAGCGTTAAAACAATGGCTTTGGTACTGTACATCTCCCACATAGGATTACCCTCTTTAGGATATAGTGACATCGCCATTACCGTTCTGTCTCCAAACTGCACCCCTTGTGCATCCCATATAAACTTGCGGCTAGCACACCAGCCATAGTCACGCACGTTTTTAGCTTTAAAATGCCACGTTTTATTGTCTTTAGCTCGGCTACTCTCATTTTTGGTCGCTTCATCCTGCGTTACGATAAGTACCGGCTTGTCACTTGTTTTAGCTTGTTCTAATCGTGCTAATTGTGCAGCGGTAAGAACCTCATCTGTATTTTGTATTTCACCTGTAGCACCTACTACCATATCTCTAGGTACGGTAAGTTTAACATCATAATCTCCAAATGGAAGCGTGAACTCTCCTCTACCCAAAAACTGCTTGTTTTGCCATCCGGTGACATCACTATACACTGCCATACGCGGAAAAAACTGAGCAATCGTATATAAGTAGTTATCGTCCTCTTTAAAATATTCATAACCACTTCGGCCTCCTGTTTCCATACGGTCATTGATGTTATACCACCACTTAATATCTATTTGTATAGAGTCTCCAGCCTTGAGCGGCGTTACTAAGTCTACACG
>JABIUV010000057.1 GCA_018700895.1 Bacteroidota bacterium | reverse complement strand
TACTCCCTGCTAAAGCGGCTGCAAATTTAAACCCTTATTCTTAACCCACAACACCTATCTTTACTTTATTTGATATTATTTGCAATAACAATCGCAAAACTCTGATAGTCAGCGTAAATGAATTCCTCTAGTGCTTGAAATTAATTTAGTAATCACTGGCATTCGTGCGTAGTATGTGTGAGAATGGCCACACACGTATTTACTAATCATAAACTTTAGGCAACTAAAAGAACCTAACTTTGTTTAAATAAAGCAGAATAACATCAAGTAACATGAGTGAATTTTACACATTGGCAGCAAAAAAATCTTCAGGAGAGATACTCGAAATGGAAAGTTTCAAAGGCAAACCAATACTAATCATAAACACCGCTACAAAATGTGGATTGACCCCACAATTTGACGGATTAGAAAAACTACATCAAACTTATAAAGCTAAAGGGCTTGTAGTTCTTGGATTTCCTTGCAATCAATTCGCAGGACAGGAGCCTGAAACAAATGAGACTATGGAGTCTGCCTGTAAGATAAACCACGGTGTAACTTTTCAGTTGACAGAAAAGATAGATGTAAATGGAGAGCATACTCACCCGGTGTTCCAATACCTTAAAAAGAAGAAAGGTGGATTCCTTACCTCACGAATTAAGTGGAACTTTACCAAATTTCTTGTAGACAAAGAAGGCAAAGTGATAAAACGCTATGCCCCCACTACGGTTCCCAGCAAGATAGCAGCAGATATTCAAAAGATTATTTAAAATTGGAATTTAGAATTTTCTAACTGAGACCTCATTGGTTATTATAGTTTGAATCATACAGCAACAGAAAGCTCAAATTAGAGATCTTATATAAAAAAGGCCGAGCTTAGAGCTCGGCCTTTTTTATACCATTGTATTCTAGTTTAAACTATTCTACTAAAACAGTTTTTTTTGCCATTGTTTTAAGTAAATCTAACATTGTAACTTTAAGGTGATTATGCTAAGAAATGTCACTCCGTATATTTTGAAAAGCCACTAACGTATTCATACTCGCGACGAGTTGATCAAACCGTTAGTATTATTAAACGAACAACTCAATTTATTGACAAAAAAACAAAGGAGCAACCAAACGGCTGCTCCCTTATTGATTTCTGCTCAAGATGATGAGATCCTCCTAAGTTTACCTTAGAAGGATAAGAAATTCTTAGCCAAACACTGCGTGTTTGGAGAATTTCTTACATCATACCGCCCATGCCGCCCATATCTGGCATTCCGCCACCGCCATGTGCGTGTGGAGCTTCTGCTTCTGGAATATCGGCAATTAAACATTCTGTAGTCAACAACATACTTGCTACTGAGGCTGCATTTTCTAATGCTACTCTACTTACTTTAGTAGGATCAATAACTCCTGCTTTGATTAGATTCATATACTCGTCAGTACGTGCATTGTAACCGAAGTCTTTTTTACCTTCTTTTACTTTTTGAATCACAACTGAACCTTCACCGCCTGCATTGGCAACGATTTGTCTCAATGGTTCTTCTAAAGCTCTGCGAATAATATTAATTCCCGTATTCTCATCCGGATTATCTCCTTCAAGTTTAGCGATAGATTCGATTGCTCTCACAAACGCAACTCCACCTCCCGCTACGATACCTTCTTCTACAGCTGCTCTGGTAGCTGCAAGTGCATCGTCTACACGGTCCTTCTTCTCTTTCATCTCAACCTCAGATGCTGCACCTATATAAAGTACTGCAACTCCACCAGAAAGCTTAGCAAGTCGCTCTTGTAGTTTTTCTTTATCGTAATCTGACGTAGAATTTTCTATCTCAGCATTGATTTGGTTGATACGACCTTTGATATCGGCAGCCTTACCTGCACCGTTTACAATAACTGTATTTTCCTTGTCTATAGTTACTTTCTCAGAAGTACCAAGCATCTCAATCGTGGTATCCTCAAGCTTACGCCCTTGCTCTTCACTGATTACGGTACCGCCTGTTAAAATTGCGATATCTTGTAGCATAGCTTTTCTTCTATCACCAAACCCTGGAGCCTTAACTGCTGCTACTTTAAGTGAACCTCTTATTTTATTTACCACGAGCGTAGCAAGTGCTTCGCCTTCTACTTCTTCTGATATAATCACAAGCGGTTTACCGCTTTGTGCAGTTTGCTCAAGTACAGGAAGCAACTCCTTCATACTGCTTATTTTTTTGTCACAAATAAGGATGTATGGTGAGTCTAGATCTGCTTCCATTTTCTCTGTATTGGTAACAAAGTATGGAGAAAGATAACCTCTGTCAAACTGCATACCTTCTACCGTTCTTACTTCGGTTTCAGTACCTTTAGCTTCTTCTACTGTGATAACACCGTTCTTACCAACTTTTTTCATTGCGTCGGCAATCAATGAACCGATAACACCGTCATTGTTTGCTGAGATAGAAGCTACTTGACCAATTTTGTCAAAATCATCTCCTACTACTTCGCTTTGTTTTTCTAAATTTCCTTTGATAGCTGAAACTGCTTTGTCTATACCTCTTTTGAGGTCCATAGGGTTAGCCCCTGCAGCAACGTTTTTGAGTCCTCCTGCTACGATAGCTTGAGCCAACACTGTAGCTGTAGTAGTACCGTCGCCAGCTATATCCGCTGTACGAGAAGCTACTTCTTTCACCATTTGAGCACCCATATTTTCGATGGGGTCTTTAAGTTCAATTTCCTTCGCAACAGAGACACCATCTTTGGTCACGTTTGGTGAACCAAATTTCTTATCTATTACAACATTTCTGCCTTTAGGGCCTAGTGTTACTTTAACTGCATTAGCTAGTTGGTCAACTCCTTTTTTGAGTTGGTCTCTTGCTTTAGTATCAAATAATATTTGCTTTGCCATGTTTGTTTTGTTTTACTTTTTTTATAAATGAATCTTAGATAATTGCAAGGAGATCTGACTCTCTCATCATTAATAAGTCCTTACCCTCAAATGTAAGTTCTGTACCTGAGTACTTACCATACAATACGGTGTCTCCAACTTTTACTGTTGTAGGCTCATCAACCTTGCCCGGGCCTACTGCTATTACAGTACCTTTCTGAGGCTTTTCTTTTGCAGTGTCTGGAATGTAGATACCTCCCGCAGTTTGCGTTTCTGCTGCTGCTGGCTCTACCAATACTCTGTCTGATAATGGTTTTATATTCATGATTTTAAAAAAAATTAATTGTTACAGCATTAGGTAGACATTATTTGTGCCAAGATGCAATAGCGATGTGAATAGTGAAAGAGTGGCATATTATGCTCTACGGGTGCGGGTCAAAATGTCAGCATTGCCAAACTTACGGTCATAAAAAAGGCTCGCCAATGGCGAGCCTAACTTGTGATTATTTTTTTTCTTATTACTTTGGGGTAGCATCTGCAGGTACTTCTACAGAAGGAATGCCTTCCGGAACACCAGCTCCTAGATTATCAGTAGAAGGTATAACTGGAGTAGATTCTTCTAAACGATCTAAGAAATCGTTCGTCTTTTGCGTGTCGGGAGTGTAAACAAATCTACTTCCTACCGCTAAGAGCATAAGAGCAATCGCCAAGGTCCAAGTGGCTTTCTCTATGAACTCATTTGTTTTTTTAACACCTGCGATTTGATTGGCAGCTGAGAAGTTTGCCGCTATCCCTCCACCTTTAGGGTTTTGGATAAGTACTGCCAATATAAGTAGTACGGATGCTAATATAGCAAGTATGATTATTACTGTGAACATTCGTTTTTTTTATTTAAGATAGTTTCTGTTGTATTTCCTTAATTCGGGCGGCAAAATACGCTGATTTATCAGGATTTTGCAAACTTAATTTTCTGTATCCCTTAATGGCTTTTTCGTAATGTCCCTGCTTTACATAAAGTACTACTAATGTTTCGCTTATGACGTCCGTGTCATCGGTTTCACTCTCCGCTACTTTAGACTCCGCCTTAAAGAAATTATTGTTTTGGATGGGCCTAGAACGCTTGGTAGCTAAAAATTGGTCTAACAAATTCTGAACGTGATCTACCGATTTTTTGTTTTCAACTTCGGTTTGCTCTTTCCCCTCGTCTAAATTATTTATCCAAAAAAGAAAATCATGCTCTGAGCCTTCTTCCTTTTCTTCTATGAGTTTAGCAAGTTCTTTTTCAGGATTATACGTCACCTGATCAAAAAGTAAATGGTCTTTTTGATTCTCGCGGATCACATTGGGCTCTAACTCCTTGAGCGGGTCATAAATTACAATTTTATCAAAATCGATTTTCTCACTCTCTATTGGCTGTTCAACTTTCTCCGCTGCAACCTTTTCTTCCTTTTTCGGCTCTTTGGGCAACGGTTCTTCACTTGCTGATTCTGTTGTTTGCTCCATCGGCTGTATTTCCGTAGGAGTATTTTCTATGTTCGGAGTTTCGGTTTCCTCTACAAGAGCTAGAGATGGTGTACTATCCTTAGTAGATGTCATCCACTCGAATAGCACTTTTTTGTCACCACTGTATGTTGCCGCTATGCGTAAATGCTTGTCTTGTGCGTATGAATCTACATTACTATTACCACGTGCTAGCATTATACGGTAGGCCGAGCACCACGGACTATCAATTACGGCTTGGTTTAGCTGTACTAAATCACTCGCATCAATGCCTGTAGGATTGGCGTAGAAGTTGGATATGTTTAGGGGCTTTACCAATTTATTGCGGCTTTGTTAAAAATAGACTGAACCAACATCTCTGATATGTCTTCTATTAAATCTTCTTCTACGGCATTAAAATCCTCAGACGCATCAAAGTCTTGAAAATTGGTGAACGTTTGCTCAAATGTACTCTTAGGGTCTTTTTCACTCTCCAGTTTTACCGTCACTTTTATAGTGAGTCTATTGAGTTGAGCATTCTCACTTGCTTGGGCTGCCACCGGTGCTACTACATAATCTATTATAGCTCCGCTAAAACTAAAATCTCCGTCACTTTCCTGAATACTAAGGTTGGTCTCTGAGATGAATTTTTGCTTTAAGTCTTCTGTAATTTTCTGACTCAGTAGTGGCGATACAATAGACGCATTATTCTCAAAAAAGTCAACCGAAAATGTTTTCACCTCCGGGGCGATACTGGTGCCACTAAAGCTGTAAAATCCACACGAAGAGAGTACCATTGTACTCATCACTAAAGTCGCCAAGATAATATGCTTAATTCTCGATATCATATTGCTTAATCTTACGGTAAAGGGTTCGCTCTGAAATGCCTAACTCCTGTGCGGCTCGCTTACGACGTCCGTTATTTTTGAGCAATGCCTTGCGTATCAACTCCTCTTCTTTAGCCTCGAGAGAGAGTATCTCATTATCACCCACGGCATCCTTGTCCTCTATCTCTATGTGATGATAAATATTTTCTTCTACCTGAGGTTGCGTTTGAGCATAAGCCGTATCTGCAGCAGGAGTATCTTTGGACAAAATACGCGTAATATTGGTACGTGTACGCTCACTGTAATCATCGGAATCATCCGTACTATCTAGCATACCAAATACCACTTTACGTAGTTCGGAAACATCTTTTTTGAGGTCGATGAGCACTTTATAAAATATATCACGCTCAGACACATCGCTTTCCTTAGATGCCTCTTTGAAAACTGCCGGCAAATTATTTTCAGCCCTAGCAGGTAAATATTTTCGGATAATATCGGCATCTATTCGTGAGCCTTGTTCCAGTACGGCTACTTGCTCTGCGATATTTTTTAGCTGACGAATATTCCCTGGCCATCGGAAATTTTGTAATATCTGCTCGCCATCTATGGTCAAATCCAAAGGTTCTTGTCTGTATTTTTCTGAAGCATCAAAGGCAAACTTTTGAAAGAGGAGGACCACATCTCCCGGTCGCTCACGCAACGGCGGAACAGCTATAGGCAATGTAGAAAGACGATAATACAAGTCCTCTCTGAACTTATTACGCTCTACCTCTGTGATGAGATCTCTATTGGTAGCGGTGATAATGCGTACATCTGTTTTTTGCACCTTGCTACTGCCCACTCTTATAAACTCGCCATTCTCGAGTACACGTAGCAATCTGCTTTGCGTTTCTAATGGCAACTCCCCTATCTCATCTAAAAAAATAGTTCCACCATTTGCAGCTTCAAAATATCCTTTCCTATTGTCTACCGCTCCGGTAAAAGCCCCTTTATCGTGGCCAAAAAGTTCTGAATTGATCGTACCCTCTGGCAATGCACCGCAATTGATAGCGATAAATGGCCCGTGCTTACGTGGGCTAAGTTGGTGTATTATTTTGGAAAAAGACTCTTTACCACTACCACTCTCTCCTTGTATATAAACGGTGAGTTCTGTAGGTGCAACTCGCATCGCAGTTTGCAACGCATAATTGAGTTTGGTGGAGTTACCAATGATTCCAAATCGTTGTTTTACTTGTTGTAAATCCATTAATTAGTCTGCAAAAATGGCAGATTTTTTATGAATAATGGCAGATTTTTGATAGAAATAAAGAATTAAAGGATAAGTAGTTGAGCACCTCCAATTTTGAACTTACTCAAAGAGTACATCTTTCGTATTACTCATTCAGCGAAGAAAGCCAAGTTGAACTACCTCAGCGAATAATTCCTTACCGTGATGTCATACGGCATAATGGCCTGCACACTGTGCTGCGTACCCCATCGTTGCAAATCGTTCAATTGCTTTATATACGACTCAAAACCCGTATTCTTGGTTGCCTCTACTAGCTGAGTTTGTAGACTCGTATTCCCTTGCATTTTGTTCACAATATTGGTGAATGGATCTTGCACTTTTGGGTATTCTCTGAGTTTATACTCCGTTATGCCTGCTTCTTTTGCGGCAGAGGCGATTGCCATTTGCAAGCCACCTAGTTCATCTACCAAGCCCACTTCCTTCGCCATCACTCCTGTCCATACACGACCTTGAGCTATCTCATTTACTTGCTCTTTATTCATATTGCGTCCTTCGGCCACGCGGCTCAAGAAGGTGTCATATATTTTGTCGATGATGCTTCCGATGTACTCACGTTCGTCTGCCGTCATTGCTCGGTCTATTCTGCCTATATCTGAGTGTTTGCCTGTACCTACATAATCAAACTGGAGGCCCATTTTATCATTAAGTAATTTTTGAGCATTAGGAATAAGCCCAAACACACCGATAGAACCAGTTATGGTGGTAGGTTCTGCAAAAATCTTACGTGCAGGAGTAGCGATATAATAACCACCGCTTGCCGCTACGTCGCTCATACTCACAATAAGCGGTTTCTCAGCTGCGAGAAGTTTTGCTTCTCTCCATATAATGTCACTAGCGAGTGAACTTCCACCTCGACTATCTATACGAAACACAACAGCCTTCACTTTATCATTGAGACGAACAGCTTTTAGCGTTGCTGCCATATCATCAGCGGCAATTTGAGTTCCGTCTCCTTTACCTCCTACAATGTCGCCACTTGCATATACCACCGCTATTCTATCACTGCCCGATCCTTCTATGGATAAACTCTGAGCATATTTTTGTTCAGAAACTAATGGCACCTTGGTATCATCTTCCACACCCATTCGTACCTTCATAGCACTATAAAACTGGTCACGGTATGCTGTAGCATCTATATAACCCGCATCCACATAATCCTGTACACTTCTTAGTTTCAGCTCGTCCGCATCGGATTTTAGTTTTTCTACAGTCAGGTTTCTGCTAGTAGATATTGCATTTAGTGTCTCATCGAATACCGAATTGATATACGCTTCTATCTGTTGGCGATTTTCAGGGCTTAGGTTATTTCGGGTGTAAGCTTCTACGGCCCCTTTAAATTTACCTGCTCGTACTGCTTGTATTTCTACTCCTAATTTTTCTAAAGCACCTGCAAAAAACGAAACTTGTGCTACCATTCCTGTGAATGACATCTCGCCTTCTGGGTTGGCAAACACACTGTCAGCTACACTTGCCACATAATACGTAGGATAATAATAGTAGTCAGCGTATGCGTACACGAATTTACCTGACTCCTTAAACTCATTAAGCTTATTACGCACTTCGGTAAGTTTAGCATATCCAGCCGAAAATGTAGTCAAATCAAGAATTACCCCCTTGATGTTATCATCTGTCTTGGCATTATCAATGGCATGTATAATATCATTTAGACCTACAGGCATTTGCTGATTAGGGTCTAAAGCACTTAGAGCTGCAAACGGACTTGCATCCATTATCTTGTCTTGAATAGGGTAGTTGAGTTTCAGATTCAACACTCCATTAGAAGGTATAACCACCTCCTGCTTAGCCGAACCGGCTATTCCAGCTATTACAAAGAATAAAAGAAAGAAAAGAACCACTGCTGCGAGTACATATCCTACTGCAGAAGCAAGCACTACCTTAAAAAAACGCATATTTTGAGTTGTTTAAATTGTTGATTTAAAAAACCAAGATTTTGTTAGTATACACCTTTTCCTCAGTTTTAATTACAACGAAGTAAACACCCGGTTTTTGCCCAGCAAATGGAATATCGGTCAATGATGTTGATATATCGTTTAAGATGACCTGTTGTCCTGCCGTATTCCATATTTCAATATATTGAATACCCTTAGGTGCATCTACGAATGAGATTTGCTGCGTATTTGGGTTGTAATGTGTTTTTATAGTAGTAATCAGTATATCCTTACTACTCGCTTGACCTATTGTGAAAGTCACAGGAACCTCTATCGTTTGGCCTACTTGATTTTGTAGATTGATGGTAAGCACGTCATTATACGTCCCGTCTGGTAAATTTTTAAATCCGATTTCCACTAGGGACACTTCACCTTCTGCTGCCGAACTTTGGATACTATTCACAACCACATTTCCATTGGCTGAAGATACCGCTGAGATATTGGTTAAATCTTGATTACCGGTATTTATGATATACACGTTTCGCGTTTCGGTAGAGGTCACGTATGAATAAACTAACTCCTCTTGCATCAGCTCCGCACTTTTTATAATGGGCTTGCTATCGGTACCGCCTATTAGATTGATGCGTTCCAAAAACTCGGGATGATCTACGAACGGATTTCTGTTTTTTTGGTAAGTAAATATTTTCTCATTTCGCTGAATTTCGAAGGCACTAGGTGGGTAAGTTGTATGCCACTGCTTGAGAATCGCCTCTTGACCATCTATAAAATTACTATAGTCTTGATAACGAATCACAAAGTACATCATCGCCCGGGCTGTTGCTCCTTTTTGTGCATCTCTCGGCTCAAAGGTATTGCCACCTAGCTTACTCCCACCTTCGGTCCAACTAGCACTGCTCACCACTCCAAACGGATAATTTGCTCTGCGGCTATTAGCACTAACATCTGTAGGAAAAAGATGATGAATGTCTGCCCTCTCCGGCTCGCGAGAGCTAAACAAACTCTGTGGCCACGTATGCTCGCAGTTAAAACTATTACTATTAGCACCGCTACGTGTATTAAATGTAGCTTCTCTATCAGTATACACACATCTTACTTTACCATTCATATTGTCAATATTGGCATACATCTGATCTCTAGCTCCCGTGTAGCCCAGGTTTACATACCCAGAAGCTAGTCTTGTTTTCAAGGCGTCTTTCAAGTCTTGATAGCTTTTGTTGAAAGTAGAAGCATAATATGTTCCTTCGTACTTTCCGTTTCCAATGAGATCTATACGATACTCAGAGCCGTCATCCAATACAAAAATGAGTTCTGAATTATATACTACATTATGACGTGGGGCAAAAGTCACCCTTACTTTTTCGGTAGCTCCGGTGGCTATGGTAGTATTGGGTGTGCTATACGTGAAATCTGAGTTATATACTTTCACCGCTTTAATCTCAAGGGAAGCTCCAGATGTATTGGTAACGTTAACTGCCAATTCTTTGTCTTCAGTAGTAAGCACATCACCAAAATCAAGCTGTGTTTTACTCAATGTTACTTGTGCTTGTGCCAAAGCCGCTACAAAAACGACTACGAGTAGTATATTTTTTCTCATTGTTGGCAAAAGTACGACAATAGAGGAGTTAGACATACAGGCTTAATTACCATAAGAGGGTAGTAATTGATTATCGTTTTAGTGAGGTCTCACAAGTTTTTAACAATAAAAACTCAAACATAGGTCTTTATCCGTGTAAAATTAACTTTGCCCTTATGCTTACAACACTATTCGCTATTAGCCCAATAGACGGCAGATACCGCAACAAAGTACAAGAACTTGCCCCTTACTTTTCGGAATACGGACTCTTCAAATACCGCGTATGGGTGGAGATAGAATATTTCATTGCCCTATCCGCACTAGGTTTAGAGCAATTTGCAAGCATATCAGAATCAGACACCGATTTCTTGAGAAACATCTACCTCCATTTTAGCGAAGCTGATGCTCAAACGATAAAAGACATTGAAAAAACCACTAACCACGACGTGAAAGCCGTGGAGTATTTCATAAAAGAGAAACTAAAAGGAACAGCATTACAAGAGTATAGCGAGTTTGTACACTTCGGGCTTACTAGCCAAGATGTAAATAATACGGCTATCCCTTTCAGTCTTCAGTTGGGCATAGATGAGGTAGTCATCCCTAACATCAAACACATACATACTACGATTAGCACCTTTGCTGAGCAATGGAAAAATGTACCTCTACTAAGCAGAACTCACGGTCAAGCAGCCACTCCCACTACCGTCGGAAAAGAGTTTGCTGTTTTTGCAGAAAGAATCCGCGTACAACTCGATACACTCATTGACACTCCCATCAGTGCAAAATTTGGAGGAGCAACTGGGGCATTCAATGCTCACCGACTCGCTTTCCCTCAGATAAATTGGCCAGAATTTGGCGATAAACTCTTAGCTAACTTAGGCTTAGTACGGAGTTACCCAACTACGCAGATAGACCACTACGACCAATTAGCTGCTATATTTGATGCTATGCGACGTATCAATATTATCCTGATGGATTTTGCTAAAGACGTATGGCAGTATATCAGTATGGATTTTTTCAAACAACGTATTGTGGCTGGCGAAGTAGGTAGTAGTGCTATGCCGCATAAGGTAAATCCTATTGATTTTGAAAATGCAGAAGGGAACTTAGGCATTGCTAATGCACTACTGGACCACTTGAGTAACAAGTTACCCATCAGCAGATTGCAACGCGACCTTACCGATAGTACCGTATTGCGAAACGTTGGCGTTCCGCTCTCACACATCCTTATTGCACTCAAAAGCTTAGACAAAGGAATGGGCAAACTCATACTAAATGAGGAAGCTATACGTGCAGACTTAGACCGAAACTGGGCCGTAACAGCGGAGGCTATTCAAACCATCTTACGTCGTGAAAAAATAGAAGGTGCATACGAGTTACTCAAAGACTTAACCCGAACCAATGATGGAATAAACGCAGAGAGCATCGCTGCATTTGTTACCAAGCTCGATGTAAGTGAAGCAGTAAAAATGGAGATAAGTAACATTACTCCGTTCAACTACCTCGGTTATGCCGCAGAATAAAACCACCCTAGTAATAGGTGCGACACCTAAGCCCGACCGATATGCCTATATCGCTACGGAGATGTTGGCAGACTATGGCCATAGCGTTATCCCATTTGGAATAAAAAAAGGCGAGATAGGTTCACTTACTATTCAGAACGAATGGCCAGCAAATGCGGAGACAGATACAATAACGCTCTATATTAATGCTAGCTTGCAAAAGGCTTATTATGATCAAATCATTGCCCTAAAACCTGCAAGGATTATTTTTAACCCCGGTACGGAGAATGAGGAACTGAAAGAATTAGCACTCAAGAACAAGATTGTAACGCAAGAAGCTTGCACCCTTGTATTGTTGAGGACAAACCAGTATTAGTGGGTACGGCTTACGAATTTGGCTTTGTAACGGCTCAATAATGAATACTCCAACCACTTCTCCATACAATTTCACCCAAAAAGAGCTTATAAATGGATACCTTTGCAAGCACTTTATTAAACCATAATAAGATGAACAAAACACTAATATTAGCACTTACATTCACCACATTGGTGGCGTGTACCGACAGTAAAGAAGATAAGTACCAAAGGATTGTTGATTTGGAACAATCGGATGAGTTAAATAGTACTGAAGGTCTTGCTAAGCTAGCAAAAATGCACCAAGATTACGGTATGGAATACGCGGATGCTGAGGCAAATAATTACTTATATGCTGCTGCCCAATTTTATTATTACGAGAATAAATTTGGTGATGCAAAACCATTGCTTAGTGAATATATCAAGAGGGATGATAGTACGGAGCGCTATCGAAATGCAGCACTAAATCTAGCTAACATATATAGTGTAGAAACTGATTTTGACAACTCAGACCAATTAATCACGGCTGTACTAGATAAGGAAATACCTACTCCCGCACAGTGGCAACAAATCATTAAGTTATACCAAGACAAGATAACTGCCAAAATAGATGTGAAGCCGTCAGACTATGAGCGGCTATCACTTGCATTTGTGGCCGTAGGGCGATACGGCGAAGCTACAAGCAGCCTAGACACTGCCATTACCAAATTCCCTGACTACGAAAAGAGAAACAACCTCATTTACCGAGCAGGTTTTGTAAACTGGGAGTTTGCCAAAAATACTGACTTGGCAAAAAAATATTATGAGTATTTCTTAGCGGAGTATCCTGAGGATGACAAGGCAGATGATGTAAAACAAATTCTCAACTCTGGTATGTTAAAAATGAGCAATGAGGAGATATTAGATATGCTCAAAGGTAAAGGAAATTAATATGGCAATAGCACTCATCACAGGAACCACGGCAGGAATAGGTGAAGCTACGGCACATACCTTAGCCAAAGAAGGATATAATCTTATCATCAACGGCAGAAGATCTGAACGCCTAGCCAAGCAAGCAAAGGAGCTAAATGAAAAGTATGGCGTTGATGTTTTTGAAATGCCACTTGATGTAAGAGATAGTGATGCTGTATCAGCATTTTTTGACAAGCTACCCGCAGAATGGCAATCAGTAGACGTGTTGGTAAATAATGCTGGTTTAGCCGCAGGACTAGGATGCCTAGAAAATGGCAGTTTAGACCATTGGAACCGCATGATAGATACCAATATAAAGGGCCTTCTGTACGTAACCAAAGCGATGATACCCTTGCTCAAAGTAACCCGAGGCCATATAGTGAACATTGGGTCTATCGCTGGTAAGGAGGTATACCCTAACGGCAATGTGTATTGCGGCACCAAGCATATGGTAGATGCCTTAAATAAAGCAATGAGACGCGAATTGGCCGAAGCAGGAATTCGCGTAAGTAGTGTAAATCCAGGAGCAGTAGAAACAGAATTTTCTATCGTACGAATGGACGGTGACACTACCAAAGCTAAGAATGTATACGAAGGTTTTGAGAACCTAGTGGCTCAAGATATAGCCGAAGCAATATGGTTTATCCTCAGCAGACCTCGCCATGTAAATATCAATGAACTTATCATAATGCCAACAGCACAACCTACCGCTGGCGTAGTATTACGCGACAAAAACCTTTAGTACCCAGCGGCTCCTGCTATACGCGTATCTTTTGGATTTACACTTATTACGGGCACTTCTGTATCCCCCAATATTTGTTCTAAATATGCGGGTTTCAAGAAACCAGGGTCTTCTGAGTGGGTACTGAAAAACATAACTGAGATAGCATTCACATTAGAATAGGCAATGCAAGATTTTTTCACCTTCACTCCTATATCTATGGACGAGGTATACTTCAACCCCTTCTGAGCAAAGAAACGTTCGGTTTGGCGAACGTAGGACTTAATCCGGTTAGTGGTTTCGTCTCCTTTGTATGCAGTAACACCATAAATATGTATGGTTGAGCCAAATAGTTTAGCAATTTCAGTACAAAAAGGAACTGTTTGTCTAGTAGTCCTATGATCGAGTAATGGGAGCATAATATGCTTAAAATTCAAAGGCTCAGAAGTACTTGGCAAATTCAAGACTGGACAGTTCACCTCTTGTAATAGCAAAAGCATTTTACCTCTTGTACCAAGTATCCCACTGCTACCGGTTCTAATATTCATAATGATGAGTGAATATTGTTTGGCAGCACAAGCTTTTAGCACAACGTCATTCATATCACCCGCTTGTTGTTCGATAGTTATGCTCAGCCTTTTGGTTGTAGCATAATTATCAATATAGGCCTTAGCCTCAGACAGATTCACTCCACCTTTACCATCTGTTTGAATGAATAATACCGTAGCTGGCACATTTAATTTGCTTATCAAATCACAACCTTGTTTCAGTGTATATTCGCACGTATATTGATCATCACAGACCAACAATATTTCTTCAAACATCTGGCTCATTTTGTACAACGGAAAGGAGAAATAATCAAGTAATTGTATGCGGAATAGATGTTTGATGATGACAAAAGGTTAAGCTCTTGCATCGCTATTCTCATTCTGTAGCTATTATTACCAAGAAGAAAATGTTCGTCATGTTTTCCGAAAAATAATGTCAGATGCTCTATTAAATTGCAATTAACACAGTCATTAAAAAAATTACTAAAAGCTTGTTTCATTGTATGATTAATTGATTTAGTTTGTGCTAAAGTTAGTGAAAATTTCTTAAAATGACAAAAAATCTTTTTTATGTACTGACTACAAGTCTGATAATCTTTACCATAGGATTTAGCGGCCCGAGTTTTCCATCATTTGAAAATGCGAAGGACTTGAAGGTAGTTTCTGCCAATAGAACTAAAGTAGTTGTAAAGGGAAATGCTGTTTACAATAATCCAAATGACATCAGCAGAACATTAATACATAAGGATTTGACCATCTCTGTAAATGGCGTATGAGTCACTGAAATAGACCAAAACCACAGCATTACGGCACCAAAAGGAAGCGACTTTAACATACCCGAAAATTTCTCTTTCAACCCAAAATCTCTACATCAGGAAAATAAGGGTTTCTTGCGTGACGTGGCAAAAAGCTTCATTGATAAAAAATGGAAGTAACCTACGCAGGAAGGATCACTGTAGAAGTAATGGGCGTAGAATTTGACGTTCCGGTAGACTATTCTGAAACAATAAGTGTGGGCATACAGTACGAGTAAGCCGTAATAATCAACGATACTAATTTAAGCCGAAGTGAATACTCTTTTCGACTTTTTTAGTTTTTCACTACCTTAATTAAACCTAAAGGGTAATCCAAGGTCATTCATTTTTTTCTTTGTGGCATCATCCATCTGCAACTTGTAGCGTTGACTCTGGGCACGTATCGTTTTACCATTATTCTTTATCCTAAAAGCCAATGATACTTTACCCCGCTCGTCTACCAGATCGAAGAGTGAAAGCATCAGATCCTCGTTCATTTCTGCAGCTTCTATATCTATGGTCACTTTTTTGAGTTGGCTCTCCACGGTATCTTGTAAAAATGTCATTTGCTGTAACCTCACATCTACCTTATCTGGATCACGCCAACTTTTCTCTCCTTTGGCTACAATGAATACTTGAGCATTGAGTTCAATCCACGGTTTGAATTGCGTGTATTGCTCACCAAAGAGTGCAAACTCTCTCGTTCCACTAAAATCTTCGAGAGTAAATATACAGAATGGTCTACCGTTTTTACTCACTGCATCACGCACGGTGGTAATCAGACCTGCTAGTTTCACCTCTTGCCCTTCCAGCTTGAGATTTTCTTCTTCTAGCTTTTGCAAGGAGTGAGAAGTAAAATATTCTATCTCAAATTTAAAATTATTGAGGGGGTGCCCTGATATATATATCCCCACGAGCTCTTTCTCGCGTTGTAGTCGCTCCATAAGTGACCACTCTTCTACCGTAGGCAATTCTGGCTCCGTCACCTCTAGCGAACCGGCTTCCCCAAAGAGGCTTGCTTGATTACTTAGTTCATCGCTCTGCACTTGATTACCAAATCTCACTGCAAGATCTATCCCCTTGCCTTGACCAAGGTCTGTAACGTAGCTACTTCTATTTACACCGTAATCATCAAACGCCCCTGCAATAGCCAGATTCTCTAACGATTTTTTGTTGACTACTCGCTGGTTTGCCCGTTTACAAATATCAAAAATCGAAGAATAGACACCATTTTCTTTTCGCTCACGAATAATCTCTTCAGCTGCTGTGCCTCCTACTCCTTTTATGGCAGCTAACCCAAAACGAATAGCTCCCTCTTTGTTTACACTAAATTTCCTTTCACTCTCATTAGCACTCGGCCCAAGTATCTCAATGCCCATCCACTTACATTCATCCATAAAGAAACTTACTTTCTTGATATCATTCATATTATGCGTAAGTACCGATGCCATAAACTCCGCAGGGTAATGTGCCTTTAGATAACCCGTATGAAAAGCCAAGTATGCGTAGCATGTACTGTGACTCTTATTGAATGCATATGAAGCAAAGGCCTCCCAATCTTTCCAAACTTTTTTGAGTATGTCCTCATCGTGTCCACGTTCCTTTCCTTGAGCAATAAATAGGTCGAAGAGTTTATTCATCTCCTCTATTTTCTTTTTACCCATTGCCTTACGCAAACTGTCGGCCTGCCCCTTGGTAAATCCTGCCAATTTCTGAGAAAGTAACATCACCTGCTCTTGGTACACCGTGATACCATAGGTATCTTTCAGGTACTCTTCCATATCAGGTAAGTCGTACTTTATTTCTTGTCGGCCGTGTTTACGCTCTACGAAATCTTTGATATACTCCATAGGCCCGGGACGGTATAAGGCATTCATGGCAATCAAGTCCTCAAATTTATCCGGCTTTAGTGCCTTGAGGTGTTTCTGCATACCCGGACTTTCAAACTGGAATACCCCGTTGGTATTTCCTTTGGAGAAGAGCTCTAGCGTTTTTTTATCATCTAGAGGTATATTATCTGGCACTATTTCTCTATTATGCCTTGCCTTTACGATGGCTACCGCATCCTTGATAATCGTAAGCGTCTTGAGTCCCAAGAAATCCATCTTGAGCAGACCTGCGTCTTCCACCACACTATTATCATACTGCGTTACGAGTAAGTTGGAATCCTTGGCGGTGGTTACGGGCACATACTTGGTAATATCATCAGGTGTGATAATCACACCACAAGCGTGAATACCCGTATTACGCACAGACCCCTCCAGTCGTTTGGCAGTGCGTATCATCTCGCCTATTTGGTCATCTTTGGTAGATAGTTCTCTGAACGCCTCGGCTGCTTGCACCTGCTCATTGTTCATAGCAGATTTCAGCTTGGGCTGAATCCCATCTTTGGCGAGTACTTTATTCAGATTGGCACTCAGGTGATCAGGAAATGCCTTGGTTATTGCATTCACATCATTAAGCGGTACGTCCATCACCCTACCTACATCTTTGATAGACGAGCGAGCAGCCATACTACCATACGTGATAATTTGAGCTACTTGTTTTTGACCGTATTTATCTATTACATAATCTATTACGCTCTGTCGTCCTTCATCATCAAAATCAATATCAATATCAGGCAGTGACACACGCTCAGGATTCAGGAAACGCTCAAAAAGCAGATCGTACGCTATAGGGTCCACATTGGTAATTCCTAGACAATAAGCTACTGCACTTCCTGCGGCCGAACCACGACCAGGACCTACCGACACACCCATATCACGTGCTACACTCGTAAAATCTTGGACGATAAGGAAATATCCCGGATATCCAGAATCCTTGATGACCGATAGCTCAAATATCAGTCGTTCTTCTATGTCCGCCGTCATATTGGGATAGCGTTTCTTCGCTCCTTCAAAGGTGAGATGCTTGAGGTAATCGTCCTGCGTTTTAAACTGAGGCGGCATTGTGAAGTTGGGAAGCAATACGTCTCTGGCTAGCTCAGGAGTGGTAATACTATCTACTACGATATTAGTATTGTCCAACGCCTCGGGGATATCCGCAAAAAGTGTTTCCATCTCTCTTTGTGTTTTGAAAAAGAACTCATTATTGGGAAAAGCAAAACGCATCCCCTTGCCATAACCCTTAGGATCGGTGAATCGTGAGCCAGTGTTCACACACAGCAGTATGTCGTGAGGCAAAGCATCTTCTTCTTCCATATAATGGGAGTCATTGGTCGCTATCACCTTGAGGTCGTATTTTTTAGCAAATCTTATGAGGACTTGATTTACGTCTTCTTGACTCATACCGGTACCATCTATATTTTCGATGCCGTGGCGTTGGAGTTCGATGTAGTAATCCTGTCCAAATATGGCGAGGTATTCTTTGAGTATCTGCTCTGCTTCTTCTTCTCCTTTGAATAAAATGGCCTGTGGTATCTCCGCACCTATGCAGCACGATGTGGCTATTAGTCCTTCACTATGTTTTTTGAGAATATCGCGATCTATACGTGGATACTTGCCATATAGTCCTTCCATATATCCTATGGAACAGAGAAGCGATAAATTTTCATACCCTTTTTGGTTTTTGGCCAAAATAAGCTGATGATAACGCTTGTCTTTGGTATCTCCTACAAATGAGCGACGAAACCTGTCCTCTACCAAATAAAACTCGCATCCTACGATGGCTTTCACTCCGTGCTTTTTAGCTGAATTCACAAACTTGAACGCACCAAACATATTACCGTGGTCGGTCAGAGCAACGGCTCGCTGGCCATCAGCTTTGGCCTTGGCAAACATATCATCTATGGGAGACGCTCCGTCTAGTAGAGAAAACTGGCTATGGCAATGTAGGTGTGAAAATTGTGGCACGGTTTAGTCGTAAGTTAATTTATTGAATAGTTAATGAGTAAAATCGGGCAATCCCCTTACCAACTCTATACTCTACAAGTATACTTCAATTTTCACCTCAATGAATGATTTGACTTCGGGGTTTTTACACAAAAAGAGGGATAACTTTTTACCGCATTGGTTTTGAGGAGATTGGCCTAGCTAATCGTGATTGGATGTCTGCACATAAATCATTGTTTTGTCTTCATTCACCCAAAGTTAAAATCGCTTTGAATGTGATTTAAGTAGTCTTCCTTCATATAAACTACAGACGACTCATGGTCCGGTAATTCTAACCAATCTGATTCTGCATTATCTCAAGGATTTTTATCACAACCATTTTAAGTGGGGGGGGG
>JABIUV010000055.1 GCA_018700895.1 Bacteroidota bacterium | reverse complement strand
AGCCGGACGCACAGGATTACCTGTCGGCATCAAGTCTGCCATAGGCAAAACCCAAATGTGGGAAGAACTCGCAACCAAAATCGCTCAAAATGGCACAGGTCCTGATTTCATCACCATAGATGGTGGTGAAGGTGGAACGGGAGCTGCCCCTCCAAGCTTTGCCGACCACGTGGCACTTCCTTTTTTCAATGGATTTGCACTGATTTATAAGATTTTTCAAAAGCATCAACTAAGTGACAAGATAGTATTCGTAGCCAGTGGAAAACTAGGATTACCGGCTAACGCTGCTCGTGCATTTGCGATGGGTGCAGATGTGATAAATGTAGCTCGTGAAGCAATGATGAGTATAGGCTGTATTCAGGCTCAACTCTGTCATACCAACAGATGTCCTGCTGGAGTAGCAACTCAAAGCAAGTGGCTACAAGCAGGTATAGACCCCACCCTAAAGTCTGAACGGTTTTATAACTACGTGAAATATTTTAGAAAAGAACTACTAGAACTGACTCATGCGAGTGGGTATGAACACCCCTGCCAGTATACGATGGATGATGTAGAAGCAACTACGGATGATGCACAGCAGATGAAATCGTTGGAAGCTACGTATGGTTATAGTAAGTCAGAAGTTCCGTACACTTCATTGGCACAATTGGCTAATTGCCCACACCTAGGCGGTGTAAATGGGTAATAATAACAATTAAACAATAGAATGTCGTATATATATCTCGTTTCTTTCCAAATCTTACATCGTTAGAAAAAATCACCGTAACTTGTGCCTCCGCTAAAGCTTCAGCGATACGCGGAAGGCTATGCTAATTTTTTCTGCCTTGTAATCTTAGAAAATATTCCAAGATATATATACGACATTCTATCATTCATTTGGTATAAAATGAGCGGTTAATTAAACCAAGGCACTAATATAAATCCTCGTCGTCTATCTCCTCTTCCTCTAGCACACCCTCTTCGGATTCTTCGCCTTCCACGGCATCACAATCCAGTTCGATGGTCATTTCTATATCCGGCTTTTTGAAATCACCGCGACCGTAATTCATTTCTGAGTTGGCATACACTTGCTCCATGTACTTCCCAAAAATCGGAAGAGCCATATTAGCTCCTTGTCCGTAAGCCGTATTGCGGAAGTGAACATTTCGCTCCTCAGCACCTACCCAGCAGCCACTTACCAGATTTGGCGTTATTCCCATAAACCAGCCGTCTGAGTTGTTTTGTGTAGTACCTGTTTTACCCCCTATAGATGCACCACCGGGAATTCGGAATCTGCTGCCTCTTAGTCGTGCGGCGGTACCGCCGCTCATCGTCACTCGCTCTAGCATTTTACAAATGATATATGCCGATTGCTTGCGAATAGCCTCATTTCGCTTGGGTGTAAATTCTTCTAAAATATTACCATTTTTATCTTCTATACGCGTGATAAAAATTGGCTCTACAAATGTTCCTTCATTTACAAATGTACCGTATGCTCCTACCATCTCAAATACAGATATGTCCATAGTTCCGAGGCAAATAGATGGATAAGGCTCAAACTTGCTCTCGTCTATGCCCATATTCCCGGCCGTTTGTTTTACGACCTCAGCACTGTTAGGACCGAGGCGTTTCATTACTCGGGCAGTTATTGTGTTTATCGACTTTTGCAAACCTTCATAAAAAGTCACCTCTTCAGGCACTTTACTAGAGTTACTCGGAGACCATTGCTTACCATTACCATATTCTACAATCACCGGACCAGTACTTTCTACCTCACACGGTTGCAACTTTTCATCGTCTAACCCACGTGCGTACACCAATGGCTTAAAGGTAGAACCTACTTGACGAGTACTTTTCTTATTTACATGATCATATTGGAAATGTTTATGATTGATACCGCCTACCCACGCTTTGATATGGCCTGTTTGTGGTTCGAAACTCATAAAACCAGTATGTAATATCTGTTTTATATACTTGAGGGAGTCCATAGGGCTTAGTACCGTATCTATATCGCCTTGCCAAGAGAATAGTTTCATTCTCACTGGCTTATTCAGATAATAGTCTATCGAGTCCTGTTGGCCTTTGAATCGCTTTTTCAAACCTCTGTATCGCGGTGTCCGCTTCATCATACGCTCTGGGTAATCTGGGTCGGCTATCATATCACCACGTCTATCTTCCGTATACCAAGGGTCTCGCTTACGCCGTTTGGTTTCCTTATAAAATTGCTTTTGCAACTTTGCCATATGGTCGGCTACAGCTTTTTCGGCATAGCCTTGAAGTTCGGTATCGAGCGTGGTGTATACACGCAAGCCGTCATCGTATATGTTATATTTTACTCCAGTCTCAGCAGCATACTTTGCAGTCCAATTTTTCATCCAGCCTGCTAAGTATGAACGGAAGTACGTAGCCAAACCCGTATTATGGTCGGTATAATGTTCGTTAGTGACCAATGGAAGTTGCCTTAAGCTATCTCTTTCCTCAAGAGTGATATAGCCATAGTTCTCTAACTGACCAAAAACGACGTTACGCACCCACTTGGCGTTATTAGGGTTTCTTATAGGATTATACTTGGTATTGGCACGTAGCATCCCGACCAACACTGCAGATTCCTCTATGGTTAAATCCTTCGTTTGCTTATTAAAAAAACGTTTGGATGCAGATTTTATACCAAAGCTATTGCCGTAAGGCACCGTATTGAAATACATCAAAATGATTTCTTCTTTGGTATAGCGTTTCTCTATTTGAACGGCCAAGAACCATTCTTTTAGTTTTTGAATTAGCTTTTCTATAAAATTTGCATCGTACCTGTCGTGAAACATGTTCTTAGCCAACTGTTGTGTGATGGTACTTCCTCCACCATCGCGACCAAGTTTAGCCACTGCTCTAAGTAATGCTCTACCATCTATACCACTATGACCATAAAAACGTTCATCTTCCGTAGCCACAAGTGCTACTCGCAAATGTTCAGGCAAATCAGCGTACTCACTATTGGTGCGGTCTTCCTGGTAAAACATTTTACCCAAAAGCTCCCCATCGCCGGCATATACCTCACTCGCAAGTTTTGTCTTGGGATTTTCTAACTCGGCTGTATCTGGCAATTTGCCAAACAAACCATAACGAACACTTGCCAAAAAGGCAATTCCTAACAAAAATGCAAGTACGAATAGTTTCCAGAGACGTTTTATCCAGACAGTAGTCAAGCTCGTTTTCGATTCGGTTTTGCTCATGGCTTACTTATATTTTTGATTAAAAAAAGTAACATACTCTTTCTCTTCTTTTGATTTAACTAACGTTCTAAAATTTTCGACAGAAATATAATAGCTATTAATCATACTTAACCCTGCAGCCTCCAAAAAATCTTGACTTGAATTCATATCTGTATGATACCTAGCTGCAGTTTCTTTACTTTCAAATTGCTTTACGTAAAAGAGGTGTTTATCTCCGAAAACCAGACTCTTGATTTGGAGAGTTACACCTCCAAAAAACTTTTGGTTATAGCTGTTAAGTTGTATTTCTACATCTGTTTCTCTAGTTGTAATCCCCGTAACTATATAATAAAACGTTCTTCCATCCTCAGCACTATATAGGTCCGAAGAAATCACTTTCTCGTCTTGAGTAAGCAGCTTTAGTGTATACGCAGCCATATCTCCTACATCCGTCCCCGGATAAGCTTCTTTCACAATTTCTAGTTCTTTGATGTACTGCTCTTTACCGCCTTTTTTGCCTAGTGCCAAGGCATAGAGGTAGTCTATTTTAGCTTGAATACTATTCCCTGCGAAGTCTTGGTCTATTTTATCTTTAATGCCTTTTACCTGCGTAAAATCATCGTTGTTATACGCTTCGTACATAGTTTGGTACAAGGCTAGCACCTCCTTATCTCCTCTATCTTCTTCAATTTCTTTCTTATTCAGCACACTGTTATACAGGGTTTCGGGATACTCCTCCGCTATTTGCTTGGCATATGCAGCAGCCTTGGCACTATCACCCATCTCTGCACTTGATTTACTCAAGTAAAATAGAGCCTCAGGCTTATATAGTGTACTTGGGAACCTCTCCAACAATGTCGAAAGATTTACTCCTGACTTTTCATACTCACGTAGGTCATCAAAGTATATTTTCCCAATTGCTAGGTAAGCCCCTTGTATTTGTCTTTTGGCAACTAGCTTAGCCGTAGCACTAAACGGTATATTTTCATAATATTTACGTTTTGAGGCATCTATGTCCTTCAATACTTGTGACTGTTCTTCATCTTGACTACTTACATAATTATCGGGGTCTGTATTGTCCTCATCGCTATCTTTTTCTTCGTCGCCTGCTAGCACTTCGTCCATAGCGTTCTTGTTGGCAAATCGCCAAAAATCACCATAGGGCCTACTAGCCCAAGTTCGTTTAAAATCATTTGTGCCCCTACCTACAGCGGCGGCATTGTAAAAATACCAGATGTTGCCAGCAGCAGGTGTATTGTTTACCGGAGCACGAGAGTTCCTTGCAATTATCAATGCTTGTTCCTGTCTTATCTTAGCTTCCTCAGCAGCTTCACGCTTTCGTTCCTCTTCTCCCTCTATGAGCTTACCAATTTGCCTATCCAGCACATCCATTTCCAAATAACTGAGTGCGAGCAGACTATCTTGCACATAAATAACCTCAATGCTCTCTATCAGTTTAGACAGTACACTGTGCTTCGCTTTTATTTTATCCGCATCTACGAAATCATCTGGGATAACCGCCACTGTACTATCATAATAAGCCTGTGCAGCAGGATAGTTTTTATTCTCAAAGAAATAATCCGCCAAGTAAAGATAAGTCTTTGTACGTTGCGTTTTATTATTAGACGAATTACTAGCCGACATTCGCATGTACTCCAGCCCTTGTTCCTCATTGTCGGAGGCAAACTCTAGCTTAGCAAGTTCGTAATAAATCTGATCGTAATACTCTAGGTTCTTATCATCATCCAGCATTCGTTTCAAATATTTCTTTGTTTTTTGGATGCCTTGACCTCCGTTTTGTGCACTTGATTTAGCCATCCCTAAGTTGGCTTGAAATACATACTCATACGGAGCATTCATTTTCAGTACTTTTATGAAATTACTATTTGCCTGGTCATATTGCTGCTGATCCAGATATAACTGCCCCAATACAAAATGCGTTCTAAACTTCAAAGTTCTATCTTTGAGTTTCGGCAAGCCTTTTTGGAGCAGTTCGGCTGCTTCTTTGTGTTTGTTTTGTTTTACGAGCAGGTCACCCCCACTTAGGTTGAGGTGTGATATAAATTCTCTGGATTTACTCTTATTCTGCTGCAATAAGCCCAATATAGCCTCAGCATCATCTAATTTACCTTGCTGTATATAGCTTTTCATGAGCCACAATTGGCTCATAGCCTGAATATCTGGGTCTGTATAGCTGGAGTTTACAAATTGGAACGTCTCAATTGCTGCAAAATAATCACCACCAAAAAACTGAGTTTGACCAATCAAAAAATAAGCGTCATCAGCCCATTTGCTTCGCGGCTTGTTCTGAATCACCTTGGAGGCTTTTTTCATAACCTCCTCCATAGATTCTCGCATTCCTTTAGCATCTTCTTCGGTGCCATAAGGATACACATCAATGATTTTGGCGAAATCATCTTTCTGCTTTTTGGCTAACCCATCTAAAGCAACCTCCATCTTTTGAGTAGCATTAAAGTAAATATTAAACCGAGCAATCATATTGCCCCAGCTGCGTTTAAGCCACGGGTCTTGATTCTCCTGTGCTATGGAAGGCAAGGCTATAAATAGCACACAGAGTAATAGAATAGATTTCGTTATCTTCAAATTTGATATTACAGTTAACTTTGCAATCTTTTAACTCAAAAGAGGACAAAAATATTTTAAATACGCCGTAAACATTAATAAAAATGGCATCATACCGAAAAAAAATATCAACTAAGTTTAAAAATAGGTACAGAGTTATCCTACGTCAAGACGAAAATTTAGAAGAAAAAATATCGGTTACGCTCTCCATTTGGAACATTTTAATAGCACTCTGCACGGGTGTTTTCCTCTTTGGGACTATTATTTATTTACTCTTAGCATACACTCCGCTCAACTATCTATTCCCTACCCAAAGTGCCAAATACAGTAATATGGAGCAGTATGCAATGTTGCAAAAGATTGACTCACTAGAAGTGAGGCTATCTCAACTCAACCTCCAGTCAGAAGTACTAGGGAAAATACTGGCTGGTGAAAATATCGCCATGGATAATAACGTAGTAGATATAGCTTTAGAAGCTCAGCCATCTGCTGCTGCACCTAATAGTACCACCCCTATGCGAACTACAGTTATACGTCCTGCTACGAGTAGTTCTATTGATTATAGCTTTTTTGTTCCACTCAAGGGAGTAATAAGCGACACCTTTAATGTGGATCGGAACCACTTAGGTGTGGATGTAGCAGCCAATAGCAAAGACGTGATAAAAAGCATACAGAAAGGGACTATAATTTTAGCATCCTGGACACCAAGTGGAGGGCATACACTCATTATACAACACCCGAACAGTTTTATCTCCGTGTACAAACACAATGCAGTATTGCTTAAAAAACAAGGAGCTTTTGTAAAAGCAGGAGATGCCATAGCCTTAGTAGGCAATACAGGAGAACTCACATCAGGGCCTCACCTACATTTCGAACTATGGAAAAGCGGCGCAGCAGTAAACCCACTGTCTTATATCAACTTCTAAAAAATTACTAATCATATATATTCAACCATTATGCTAGGCCAAAAAGAAAAAAACGACTCAAACCCCAGTACGGGAGCAATAAACGTAATAGGCGAGGGTTCTGAGATTAAGGGGGATTTAACTTCCAACGGGGATCTGCGTATAGACGGTAAGATAGAAGGCAACGTCAACACTAGCGGAAAATGCGTACTAGGAGCAAGTGGCAAAATAACGGGTGACATTAAAGCAAAGAACGCCGACATCAGTGGGAAAGTAGATGGACACATATACATTCAAGAGTTGCTTCTAATAAAAAGCTCAGGTGTGGTAAATGGTGATATCAAAACGCAACGTCTAGTCCTAGAGAACGGAAGCAAATTTAACGGGGCGTGTACGATGGGTTCAGCTTCTACTAAAACATAAACGTGGACATTAAACCCAAGCAAAACAATGCTATGAAGTATGCTGGCTTAGGCTTTCAACTTGTGGCTATTTGCTTGGCATTGGTATTTGCTGGAAGAGCCCTGGACCAATACCTTAATTTAGAATCTGTTTTCTTGCTCGTTGCTATTTTTATAGCTGTATTTGCAGTGATATACGTACTCATCAAAAAGTTGACCTAACATGAAGTTAAAATTCATATCCAAATTATCTGTTATCACAGCTATTTTGGCCGTTCTAACCTTTGCGTTCATATACATTGCTCAACCCGCTGAGCAATGGTGGTATTGGGGAGCATTGATTTTCTATTTCGCCGTAGGTTCTATTATAGGTTTACGAACACAACGAGCCGTATTAAGCGAGTCTAATTCTCAATTTTTCACAGGAGTAATGGGAGCTATCGGAATACGAATGCTACTATGCATTATTTTCTTAGCTATTTACTTAATGGTAAGCGAGTTAAAACAAAAAGAGTTTATCGTCTTTTATCTATTCCTATATTTATTTTACACAATATTTGAAATTTCTCAATTAGTGTCTAAATTGCGACCCGAAAAAAGCAGCAGCCTTGATAACACAACCAGCTAATTATCAGAATTTTATGAACAATACGAAAGCCACTTTTTTGGCTCTTGCACTTGTAATTTTGACGTCTTTTTCGTCATTCGCTTCTGGCGGACACGACAATCACGGAGAAGCAGAGAAATTTGTACCTGGTGATGTTATCATCCATCACGTACTCGACAATCACGAAATACATATTGGCAACTTTCACATTCCATTACCCATCATCCTTTGGGATAACGGCAAATTAGTGGGACCGTTTAGTTCAAGTAATTTGTCTCACGGAAACTCTTACTTAGGCTACGTGATGGATCACGAAAAAATTTATTATGCTGACGAAACTGGCAGCAAAGTTATTCTTGGTTATGACGAAAAGACAAAGGAACCTATACATTCTAAGCCACTCGATTTTTCGATAACTAAATCTGTAGTAGGAATATTTATTACATCAATATTAATGCTCTTGATGTTTTTTGCCGTATCAAAAGGGTATAAGAAAAGAGCAGGTCAGGCTCCCAAAGGAATACAATCTGCCTTAGAGCCATTGATTGTTTTTGTTAGAGATGAAGTAGCTAAGCCGTCTATCGGCAAGAAGTATGAGAAGTTCATGCCATATTTACTTACAGTATTCTTCTTCATATGGATAGCAAACTTGTTAGGTCTTATACCATTCATAGGCGGATTTAATGTCACGGGTAATATTGCGGTAGCCTTAGTTTTGGCTTTTATAACTTTCCTGATTACAGCTTTTAGCGGCAATAAAGATTATTGGCTGCACATATTCTGGACGCCAGGCGTGCCTGTATGGTTGAAGGCTACCGGTTTAATGATCCTTATAGAATTTATTGGATTTGTGTCCAAACCAATTGTATTAACATTGCGTCTGTTTGCAAATATCACTGCTGGTCATATCATAATATTATCATTCGTAAGTTTAATTTTTATTTTTAATAATATGTACGGTGCAGGCGGAGGATTTGGGGTATCATTAGTTTCTGTTATATTCTCTATATTTATGTTCTGTATAGAGTTATTAGTGGCATTTTTACAGGCCTATGTATTCACATTGTTATCGGCCCTCTACTTTGGCAGTGCGGTAGAAGAACATGCTCACGAGCATTAAATTAGAACCAAGAATTTTTTTAAATAAATATAAATCAAAACAAGTAACAATTTAAAGTAATGGAACTTTTAACAATTTTATTAGACGGAATCGCACAAATGGGTGCAGGAATCGGAGCAGGTATCGCAGTTATCGGTGCTGGTCTTGGTATCGGTCGTATCGGTGGGTCTGCGTTAGAGTCTATGGCTCGTCAACCTGAGGTTTCTGGAGACATTCGTGCAAACATGATTGTAGCAGCAGCTCTTGTAGAGGGTGCAGCATTCTTCGGAATCATCGTTTGTCTATTGATTGCTCTTGCTGGGTAATAAGAAAAATATAATCGTGGGTAGGCTTAGCTTACCCACTTCATATATTTTCTAAAAATTATGGAATTACTAACACCCAACATTGGTCTCGTATTTTGGATGTCATTGGCATTCTTAGTCGTGCTATTTGTATTACGCAAGTTCGCATGGTCAGGAATAATTAGTGCACTAAAGGAGAGAGAAGATTTTATCGAAAGGTCTTTGAAATCGGCTGAAGAAGCTAAAGCTCTAATGAGCTCGCTTAAGGCTGAAAACGAAAACCTACTCGCTGAAGCTAGAGCTGAAAGAGAGGCAATTTTGAAAGAAGCCAAAGAAATGAAAGAAAAAATCTTAGCTGACGCAAAATTGACTGCATCTGAAGAAGGTAATCGAATGATTGCTGCCGCTAGAGGTGAGATAGAAAAAGAGAAGAATCAAGCTCTATCTGATATCAAAAAGCAGGTTGGTGAAATTTCGCTTGAAATAGCTGAAAGAGTTATCAAAAAAGAACTTAGCGACAAGGGTGCACAAGAAGCATTGGTGGAAAAACACCTTAGTGCAGCTCAAAGCAACTAAAATTAGTGTAACTTATGTCAACAAGTAGAATCGCCTCAAGATATTCAAAGTCACTCATAGAGATAGCAAATGCTAGTGGTAAACTTGACGCTGTAAAAAGCGATATGGAAGCCGTTTCTGCCATATGTTCAGAATCTAAGGAATTGATCAATCTCTTAAAAAATCCAATTGTAAATGCGGAGGACAAAAAAGCTGTGCTTACCAAAGTATTTGCAAATACCAATGAAACCACACAGGAGTTTATAGGTTATTTGGCCGACAAAAAAAGAGAAAGTGAATTGCCTAACGTAGCTGAACATTACGTATTGGCTTACAATAAAATGAAAGGTATAGCTAATGCAACAGTAGTTTCTGCTGAGGCATTATCTAAAGATGCTATGGCTAACATGAAAAACTACGTTAGTGGTTTACTTGGCAAAAAAGACATAGAACTTAGCAATGAGGTAGACCCATTTATCATAGGTGGTGTTATCATCAAGCACGAAGACAGACTTCTGGATAAGAGTGTGTCAAAAGAACTCAGAGAAATAAGAAAAAAATTAATTTATAATTAGATAATAGAATGGCTGCAATAAGACCAGACGAAGTTTCTAGCATAATAAAAGAGCAATTAGCCGGTGTAAAAACCGATGCTCAATTAGAAGAAGTAGGTACTGTACTCCAAGTAGGTGACGGTATTGCTCGTATTTACGGACTTACTCAAGTAAAATCAGGAGAGCTCATAGAGTTTGATAATGGAGTGCAAGGTATTGTACTAAACTTGGAGGAAGACAACGTAGGTGCCGTACTTCTGGGTAGCTCGGTAGGTATAAGCGAAGGCGATACTGTAAAGCGTACTAATAGAATTGCCTCTATCAATGTAGGTGACGGTATGCTAGGCAGAGTGGTAAATACGCTCGGTAAACCAATAGATGGTAAAGGAGAAATAACTGGTGATACGTATGAGATGCCTCTAGAGCGTAAAGCACCAGGAGTAATATACAGAGAACCCGTTTCTGAGCCTATGCAAACAGGATTGAAAGCAGTAGATGCGATGATTCCTATTGGTAGAGGTCAGAGAGAGCTTATCATTGGTGACAGACAAACAGGTAAAACTGCCGTTGCTATTGACACCATTATAAATCAAAAAGAATTTTACGATAAAGGTGAGCCTGTATTTTGTATTTACGTAGCGTGTGGACAGAAAGCCTCTACCGTAAAGCAAGTAGTTTCTGCTCTTGAGCAAAAAGGAGCTATGGCGTACACCGTTGTTGTTTCAGCTTCGGCAGCAGATCCTGCACCTATGCAGTTTTATGCTCCTATGGCTGGTGCTGCTATTGGTGAGTTTTTCCGTGATACAGGAAGACCAGCACTTATCGTATTTGATGATTTGAGTAAGCAAGCAGTAGCATACCGCGAGGTATCATTGCTTCTTAAGCGTCCTCCAGGACGTGAGGCATATCCAGGTGACGTATTTTACCTACACTCTCGTTTGTTAGAGCGAGCTGCTAAGGTGAATGGTTCAGATGAAATTGCTCAAAGCATGAATGACCTTCCTCCATCTATCAAGCATATGGTAAAAGGTGGTGGTTCATTAACTGCACTGCCTATTATTGAGACACAAGCAGGTGACGTATCAGCTTATATTCCAACTAACGTAATCTCGATTACGGATGGTCAGATATTCTTGGAGTCAGATTTATTTAACTCTGGTGTTCGTCCAGCTATTAACGTAGGTATCTCGGTATCGCGTGTGGGTGGTGCAGCTCAGAAAAAATCAATGAAGAAAACTTCAGGTACGTTGAAACTAGATCAAGCTCAGTATAGAGAGCTCGAGGCATTTGCCAAATTTGGTTCAGACCTAGATGCAGCTACGAAAGGTGTACTTGACAAAGGTTCAAGAAACGTGGAAATACTAAAGCAAGCACAATTCTCTCCGTTATCTGTTGGTAAGCAAGTAGCTATTATATACTTGGGTACGAAAGGTCTACTTAAGTCTGTACCAGTAAATGAGGTTAGAAAATTTGAGGAGGAGTTCTTGATGAAGATGGAAGCTGATCACAGCGATGTATTAGATGCACTTACTGCAGGTAAATATACCGATGAGCTTACTGGAACATTAGAAACAGTGGCAGCAGAAGTAGCCAAAAACTATAAAGCCTAATAATCAATGGCAAATCTCAAAGAAGTAAGAACACGTATAGCGAGCACGCAATCTACGCAGCAAATCACCAAAGCCATGAAAATGGTTTCGGCTACTAAGCTACGTAAAGCTCAAAATGCTATTACACAAATGAGGCCCTATGCTGATAAGCTAAACGGAATACTTCGTAACCTAGCAGAAACAGCTAAGAGCGAAGAAAGCTTGCAAGGCTACTTTGAGCATAGAGAAGTAAAAAACGTACTTCTTATCGTAAACTCTAGTGATAGAGGATTATGTGGTGGTTTTAATGCCAACGTTATAAAAGAAGTTCGTAATCTTACGACCAATAAGTACACAGGCGATGTAAATGTTGAAGTAAAATTCTTAGGTAAAAAAGCCTATGAATACTTCAAACGATCTGACCTGAACAAGGATACAGAGGATATGCAGATTTTCTTAGACTTAAATGCAGAAGCGGCATTTGAACTAGGAGATACTGTAATATCTGAGTTCTTAGCGGGTAAATATGACGAAGTGCGGGTAGTTTACAACAAGTTTAAGAATGCAGCAACTCAAATTGTAACTGCTGAAAAAGTTCTTCCTGTAGAGTTAGAAGCTTTTGATGCGGTGAGTGAAAAAGAGACTACGTATAATGCGGATTTTTCTTTTGAACCAAGCAAAACTCAGTTACTAGAAACACTCATACCACGTGCAGTAAAGACACAAATTTATCGTACGATGTTAGATTCTCAAGCCTCTGAACACGGTAGCCGAATGGTTGCCATGGACAAGGCTACTGAAAATGCAGGTGAACTTATTTATGACTTAAAATTACAGTATAACCAAGCACGACAAGCAGCGATTACCACTGAGATTCTAGAAATAGTAGGTGGTGCAGCAGCATTAGACAGCTAGTAGAAACCTTAGAAATACAGAAACCTCTGCCATTGGTAGGGGTTTTTTTTGACCTAAAATTTGGGGACTCTTCTAATACTTTTTGCCGTGCTTACTCTCACGCATTGCATTGTATCGCATTTTGAAATTAATATGCTTTTCTAAGTCTATTCCTTTATATCCTGCTAAATCCATTACCCTAATTAAAATATCAGCCAACTCATCTTCAAAGGTGTTCTTGACTGATGAATCAAATGTTGACTTAAATTCTTCGTCCGACAAACCATCTAACTTGGCTACGTTATTTGAAGCATAGCGATTTTCTCTATCGGCCTCTAGGGCTTCGCTCACTTCACTATGAATGAGACAAAGCATTTCACCTGTATTACGCGGATTATCATAGAATCCTTTATCTACCGCATTTTGATGAATGCATTTTGTAAGATGATTTATCATTTTAGTTCTTTTAAAAAGTTAACTAGCATATCTACCGCTCTACCTCTATGACTAATAATAGATTTCTCATCCATACTCATTTCTGCAAATGTTCGCTCTTCCCCCTCTGGCACAAATATGGGATCATAACCAAAGCCTTCTGCTCCACTTTTTTGTGTGGTTATTCTTCCATTACATATACCCTCAAAGGTGTATTCATTTCCCTCTAAGATTAAGGCTATCACCGTTCTGAAACGGGCTTTTCTGTTGTCTTCCCCATCCAAATTGGTTAACAATAGTTGCATATTATCCTCACTGGATCTTTGCTCTCCAGCGTATCGTGCGGAGTAAACACCTGGCTTACCATCCAAAGCATCTACTTCCAACCCCGTATCGTCTGCAAAACAACTTGCTTGTGTTTTCTCAAACACCTGTCTTACTTTTTGCAAGGCATTATCCTCTAAGGTATCACCGGTTTCCAGCAATTCATTCGGGAACACCTTAGGATCTAACCCCTCTATGGTGAAATCAGGTAGTTTAGCTCTTATCTCGGTAATTTTATTTGGATTTTGAGAAGCGAAAATGATTTTCATGACCACAAATATACGACTAACGCGTATGGCTCACTCACATTAACGCTCACATACAAACCGTCATTTAACCCTATTTATTCTCCAATAAAAAACAGCATCTTTGTAGCCTATCGACTCCACTATCAGCATACCACACCAACCGCTCGCTGAGCGAGTAAGGCCTACCTTGCTAGACGAACTTGTGGGGCAGCAACACATTATTGGCACCAACAAGCCACTTCGAAGAGCACTAGAGTCCGGGGGGATTTACTCGTGTATATTTTGGGGACCTCCGGGAGTGGGTAAAACTACCATTGCTCAAATCATAAGCCACACCCTGAATAAACCATTCTTTCAACTCAGTGCTATCAATGCTGGGGTAAAAGATATTCGAGAAACCATAGAAAAAGCTAAAAAGACCAAATTTATGGGTAGTGGTGGCAGTGCGGTGCTATTCATAGATGAGATTCACCGATTTAATAAAAGTCAACAAGATGCCTTATTAGGTGCGGTAGAACAAGGTGTTATCACTTTGATAGGTGCTACTACCGAGAATCCTAGTTTTGAGGTGAATGCAGCACTACTATCACGCTGTGAAGTATTTGTACTCAAACCTCTGGAGCTAGACGACCTGAAGGACTTGGTAAAACAAGCCTGTAGTAAGGATGAGATACTAAAAAATAAGAAAATCACCATAAAAGAGTGGGATGCTCTGCTACGCATGAGCGGTGGAGATGGACGTAAACTACTCAATGCCTTAGAGATTATTGTTAATTTCAAAGGGGGGAAAAGCATAACGATTACCAATAAATTGGTAGAAGAGGCCGTACAGCAAAAGCTTGCCATGTTTGATAAAGGAGGTGAGCAGCATTATGATATTATATCTGCTTTTATAAAATCTATACGAGGCAGCGACCCCAATGCGGCGGTTTACTACCTTGCTAGGATGATAGCAGGCGGAGAGGATCCTAAGTTCATTGCGAGACGGCTCATTATTTCGGCAAGCGAAGATATCGGCATGGCTAATCCAAATGCTCTCCTGCTGGCCAACACTTGTTTTGAGGCCGTAGCCGCAGTGGGCTATCCCGAGTGCAGGATTATTCTCTCACAAGTGGCCATATACCTCGCAACGAGTGCCAAAAGCAACGCAAGCTATGTAGCTATTAACCAAGCACAAGCACTGGTAAAAGAGACGGGAGATTTGCCCATACCACTGAGTCTGCGTAATGCACCCACACAGCTTATGAAAAAACTAGACTATGGCAAAGGGTATAAATATTCTCACGACTATCCCTGCAATTTTGCTCATCAAGAATTTTTACCTGAAGAAATTAGCGACAGAACGCTCTATCAACCAAGTAAGAATGCCGCTGAGATAAAAATACGCGAACGACTAAAAGCTCTTTGGCAGGATAAGTATGGGTATTGATATTATCTATTCGATACGGTGGAGCTGAATTCGCTCTATCTTTTGTTCAGATGCTTCTAAGATTTTAATCTCAAAATTATCAATCACAAATAATTCATCCGCCTGGGGAATATCTTCTAGGTTGGCTACTACAAAACCACCCAAGGTTTCATAATCACCATTTGGAATATTGAGCTCATATTTTTCATTAATATAATCAACTTCTAGCTTAGCATTAAGCTGATAAACGCCATCCTCACCCACTACTTCATTTTCCTCCTCCACCTCGTCATGTTCATCTTCTATCTCACCGAAGATCTCTTCCATAATGTCCTCCACGGTCATGATACCAGCAGTCCCACCATATTCATCTACCACTAATGCTATACTTTTTTGGGTGCGGCTGAACTCATTGAGCAAGTCATTGGCACTCTTACTTTCATTAGTTATGAGAATAGGAATTAATATAGAGTTGATTGTCTTAGGCTTCTTATGTAAGTCTAGGTGATGTGTATAGCCTATGATGTTATCTACATTCTCTTTGTACACCAATATCTTGGAGTGTTGAGATTCGATGAATAGCTGCTCTAATTCTTGCACGGTGCATTCAATATCGATGGCTGTAATCTCAGTACGAGGCACGAGACAATCTCGCACTTTTACATTGCCAAAATCCAAAGCATTTTTTAATATCTCTGTATCCACTTCTGGCTCATCACCATCTCCTGTACTTTGGGCACTTTGTGATATAAAATGGTCCAAATCTACTTTGCCGAAGGCTGGTGTTTCTTCGGTAAAATCTCCCGGCAACATTAGGTTTAGCATTTTGTTACTTAACCATATTACAAATTGTACGATAGGCCAAAGCAGTACATAAAATACCTGAAAAGGATAAATTAACACACTCAAAATCCCGCTTGGATTTAACCTAAAAAGTGCCTTGGGTAAAAACTCCGCCGTTATCAATACCACGATTGTAGATATCAAGGTAGCTAATAACAATGCGGGGAATGCGGCAAATCCGTGGCTTTCGAACCACGGACGCACCAACTCTTCCATCGTAATACCATATACAACCAGTGCGATATTATTCCCTACTAGGATGGTGCTTATGAACTTACTAGGCGACTTGATATAACTAGAGCACATTTTGGCCCAATGCTTCCCTTGATTGCTCTTGAGTTCTATACGAAGTTTGTTGGCCGAAATAAAGGCTATTTCTAATCCTGAGAAGAAAGCCGATAAGACCAGCATAAGTAGTACCTGTACTATTGGTGACATTTTGTAGACGACAAAAGTATGGATTAAATTGATACTAAAGACTGACTTCAGCCCGAGGAAATGGATCCTGAAAGTCCTTACTACTTCTCAAGACTAGGATATCCCTGTCATTGTTTTTTCAATTAATATCCCACCAAAGAGGATCCAAACGTACTACAATTCCCAACTTGCTCCAAATCCCACTGCCAACTCACTTTCTTTCACTCTAATTAGCCAAAAAGAATTTTAGTCGCCATTTGCAGACAGTAGATATAAAAACCATCCGCCCATTTTTACATTGGATAATCTTCTTTATTAGCATACGTTTTTATGTTGTATGAGGCCAAAGTTGACTACTTCTCATTTAAACTTAAATTTAAGCTTGCCTACGGCAAACTCTCACTCGCCACTATCTGAAAACTCCGTATACCGTAATGAGCGATGATGTCTTTAACCAAATGAGTACGAACTACGAGTAGAATATTTTTCAAATCGTTGGACTGATAGTTATCGATAATGTACTTTGCTGCTAAGTGAATTCCTTCGTTTTTCAGTTCCAATTTACCTAGCTCATCTAACACCAAAAACTCAAAGTCATATTCATCGAATGTTCTGACAAGCAAGAAGTTAGCTATTTTAAATGTATCCTCTAAAAAATGAAAATTACCCACTGAGATAGTATTCTCAATCTTTTCTGAAATTTCTAGCGGGAATTTTTCTTCAGTAGCAATGTTGTACAGATACTTGCATTCATTCTCGTCGTCAGGACAAAGGATTCCTTTCACATTATCCCAAGTAGGCACCCAATCCATCAATGCACTGGTTTTGCCAGTGCGTATGTCACCTGCTAAGATGTAAATCATTATTCCTCAATTTTCAGATGAATACTATAAAGTATTGCATCGCCCATAAAGTTACGCAGTCTATTAAGGCCTTTTTCGTCCTTATTCTCTTGCCACGCGAGCTTAGTCACTTTCCTAAGGTAGGGCAACAAGGTCAATGTCTCGTCAATCTCTGTTTGTACTTTGTGCTTTTTCGATGCTAAAAAATTACCAAAAAGCCATTTAAACAAAGGAACTAAAGCATAATACCATAATAATAAGATACCCGTACTTCGCAAGAAGATATACAACCAGTTTTTCCAAACTGCATCTCCATCACTGACAATGAAGTAGTATGCTGCAATGAATGCGAAAAAAATTCCAAAAATCACCCAAATTCTCCATCTACCTCTTCGTTTTTTGGCTACTCCTACTTCATTATCAAACTCTATCGCCTGAATTTGGTATTTCACATTCCCTTGATTTATATCCAAGTATCTAACTATATCATAAATGATGTACCCTACGATTAAACCTAAGATTGCGTATAACCACAAATAAATGGTAATCAACGCACTAGCTGAAAACACATTCCCTAAGAAGCCCATCTTTTCTACCACATAACCACTGAATGAGTTAAGAGCATCCCAAATACTGCGGCCATATATGAGTGTCAGCACAAGCAGTTTTTGAATCGCCGACTCTATAAGCGTTACAACACCAAGTAGCATTGCACTCCACTTACTCAAGCTGAGTTTGCTATATATCAACCCCGCCATCGCCGCTTGAAAACTAACTGCCAAGTACGATGTAGGAGGAGAATGTGGACTTACTGCTAGTTTTATGATAAGTACAATAAGTAGAGAGCGGACAATACTCTCCCATTTATTATCAGAAAAGTAAGCAATAAGACTTACGAGTACAATTGCAAACCCACCAACAAACAGTCCCGTAAAAGGCGATTGAATGGCGTGCAATACACCACCTAGCCCTGCCTCACTAAGTGCCCACAGAGCGGTAAGCCTCGTTATTATCTTGGAGTTTCGTTGCACGTGGTCAAAGATAGATAAATGCTGCTATTTCACGATATGCTTATTTGGCAAAAAGTTTTATCCGAACTTCAGCAATAACGTAAGTCTATTCACGGAGACCTTTAACCCGCTGTACGCTTTAGACAAACAACTGTATGATGCAGCTCAAACTTCTCTCAGCCTCTAATTCGAGGCTCCATAAAGCACAAAAAAAGGAGTACCTCTTGGTACTCCTCTCAACTGTTATTTTAGATATGGGTTATACAGAGAAACTCTCTCCACAACCACACGACCTGCTCGCATTTGGATTATTAAACTGGAAACCTTTCCCATTTAGACCATCTGTAAAATCAAGCTCTGTACCACATAAGTACAAGAAACTCTTCATATCACACACAACCTTATGTCCATTGCTCTCAAATACTTGGTCGTTCTCTTGCTCTTCGTTATCAAAATCCATTTTGTAACTAAGACCAGAACAACCACCTCCTACTACAGATACACGAATAAAATATCCGCTATCTAAACCTTCTGATGTCATCAGGTTACCTACTTGGCTTGCTGCTCTTTCTGATACTGTTATCATATTTTAATAGATTTATATTTTGAGTTAATAATTATGAATGAAATTTTGCTCTATAAAATTCATTCATAATTGAAAATTCAAGACTCTAAACTGCATTAATAGTGCTTTTTGTCGTCTTCTATGGGCTCTAAACCTTGCTTCACGCGGTAGTCGTTGATAGCCATTTTGATAGCGTCTTCTGCCAATACCGAACAGTGGATTTTCACCGGCGGTAGAGCAAGTTCTTCTACGATCTCCATGTTATCTATTTCCATTGCCGCATCTACGCTTTTACCTTTGAGCCACTCTGTAGCCAATGATGAAGAAGCGATAGCCGATCCACAACCAAAGGTTTTGAACTTTGCATCTTTGATGATTCCTGTAGCATCATCCACTTCTATTTGTAGACGCATAACATCGCCACACTCTGGAGCTCCTACTAGTCCTGTTCCTACCGCTTTAGACTCTTTGTCTAGGGTTCCAATGTTTCTTGGGTTTTGGTAGTGATCAATTACTTTTTCTGAATATGCCATATTTTTTTATCAATTTATGACGATTGACTTAGGATTTAGACCCTTCGTCTCGTCCATTTCTTCTTTTTTTTAACTTATACTTTTAAACTCTCAATTCTAAACTGCGACTAGTGCTCTGCCCACTCTATCGTTTTGAGGTCTATACCGTCTTTGAACATTTCCCAAAGCGGACTCATATCTCTCAACTTGTTAACCGCTGTTTTCACGTGGTCAATAGCAAAATCTATTTCCTCGTCCGTAGTAAATCTTCCCAAGCCAAAACGTAATGATGAATGAGCTAACTCATCATCTAAGCCGAGGCTCTTTAATACATAACTAGGCTCTAACGAGGCACTCGTACACGCACTACCACTGCTCACAGCAATATCTTTGGTACCCATCATTAGACCTTCTCCTTCCACAAATTTAAATGAAATATTGGCAACGTGTGGCAAGCGGTGTGCTGGATTACCATTCACATAAGCCTCCTCAATGGTAAGTAACTCTTTTTCTAGTCTATCTCTCATAGTACTTAGGCGAGCTGCTTCATCGGCCATTTCATTTTGACAGAGTTCACATGCTTTCCCAAAACCTACAATACCAGGAACGTTGAGTGTACCACTACGCATTCCTCTCTCGTGTCCACCGCCATCCATTTGACTAGTAACCTTTACTCTTGGATTTTTTCGTCTCACGTATAATGCACCTACACCTTTTGGTCCGTACATTTTGTGAGCGGTAAAACTCAATAAATCTATTCCGTCAGCTATTACATCTACAGGTATTTTCCCTACAGCTTGTGTAGCATCGGTATGAAAGAGAATTCCATTTTTCTTAGCGATAGCCGAGATAGCTTTGATATCTTGTAATACGCCTATCTCATTGTTACCGTACATAACAGTAATAAGGATAGTTTTATCTGTAATCGCACCTTCTAAATCGGCAAGATTGATAAGGCCATCTTCATTTGGAGAAAGGTAGGTTACTTCACCACCCATCTTCTCTACTTTTTTACACGCATCCAATACAGCCTTATGCTCTGTAGTAACGGTAATCATGTGATTCCCTTGTGAGCCGTACATTTCGTAAACGCCTTTTATAGCCAAGTTATTTGCCTCAGTTGCTCCAGAAGTAAAGATAATCTCTTTGCTAGTAGAACCTATCAATCTTCCTACTTGCTCACGAGCGTAGTCTACTGCTTCTTCTGCAGACCAACCAAAACTGTGATTTCTGCTTGCTGCGTTACCAAATTTCTCATTGAAAAAAGGAAGCATTGACTCTAGCACTCTAGGGTCCATTGGTGTGGTACTGTTATTATCTAAGTATATCGGAAAATTCATCTGTTGTCTTATTTTTATTTAGACTTAGTCTATGTGCAAATATAACGGTTAAGCTCTTAGAACGTTTAGTGTTTTGATTGGTTTTTTTGATAGGGTGATAAGGTGGGCTAAATTGTCAAACTATAAGGGAATAATAATCAAATAGCTTGTCTCTAAATTCTCTATTTTTGAATAATGGCAATCCCAATAAAATCTATACCCGTCCTTACTGTAAAGGCATCTTTGTCTTTCAATTCGAGTATACTAAAAAGTAACAATCAAAAAGGAGCAATTGAGTTCACGAAACAACTGAAAGATGCTGATAACCTTTTAGGAAAAGATAAACGCCGCTTGATTCAATGATTCGAAAATTACTTCTCATACTTTTAATCCTTACAAGCCTCTCCTCTCGCGCAGACCTCCGTCCTCCTGACCTTTCGATGAACTTATCCAGCAGCCGAGAGATCTATAGTCGTAATGAAGTCATTCAACTACAAGTTAGCTTCACTAATCACACATCAACACAGAAAGGAATTATTCTTCCTGGCACCAAAAACAAGGGCAAACGAATTCTATACCTATCCTATTACTCTGTTGACAGTACTAATTTCTACACCAACGTACACACCGAGAGTAGAGTTATAGAAATGGACACCTCAAAACCTGGCTATACAGGCTGGGCTAACCTCGATAGTGGTGCGTCTACGTCTATTCCTATTTTTATAAACGACAACAGAAACTACCGAAATCACAATGTGGCCTATCACAAATTGCCAGACCTACCTGCGGGAACCTACCAAGTACTCGTATGGTATGAGCCGTGGGCTGAGCCTATGGCTGAGTACGCTTTTGAGCAATTAGACCCCTTTGGTCATAGTGAAGATGATTTTCGCTCCGACAGAATATACTTACCTCAAGCCATTCATAGCAATTATCTCACCCTTACTATCTCCGATACAGCAACACCTCCACAATGGATACCGACAAAGGCTTGCCCCGCCAATTGTGCCATTTGCTCTGCTATTGATAAAAATAAGTGGAATACCTTACGTCAGTTAATATCCAAGCAAACAGACTACTCATCCAAAATAGGTCGCAGTAACACCGACAATAATTGGCTTGAGCCACATCGCAATATTCCTTGGGTATCACCACCGCCCGAGGCTATACTCGCCTCGCTACCCACATATACTTATCGCTCAATGATTTTTAAAAATGACAAAGGTTACTATTACTACTCAGCCACTTGGCAACTTGGCCGCGTGTTTCCAGTACGCTCGCTTATATCCACGTGGGTACAACAAATCATCCGCATTGCACCTTCTACTATACGAGACGAACAGAACTATCGAGAACTCACTCATTTCACAGTACACTAAATGGGCTTTGCAAATGCTTGATGTGTAATATTATAATACCTACACTCAATAGAACATAAGATATTCTTACTTTTACCACCGCAAATCCGATGTATAACTTTATCAAAAAAATTGCCGCACTTTCCCTCAGTACCACGTACTGTATACTCGCAACGGCCCAAGGCATAGACCATTGGGAAACTGCGGTGTACAACACAGACCAATGGAGCTACTATGTAGGTACCAGCGAACCTATGACCAACTGGATGCAGCCTAATTTTGATGCTACTTCATGGACCACAGGACAAGGCGGATTCGGGTATGATGATGGTGATGACAACACCATTATTCCGGCTACTACCTCGGTATACATTCGTACTGATTTTAACTTGGCAGACACCTCCGTAATCAAGCACCTTATTCTACAAGCAGATTATGACGATGCATTTGTAGCCTACCTAAACGGAACCGAGATTGCCCGCAACAACATAGGAACAGTGGGCTCACCTCCACCTTATAATGCATTAGCTAGCACTTATAAGGAAGCTAACTTGTACACCGGGGATCAACCAGAGTACTATAATTTCAACCCAACTGTTTTTCGGGATTTGATAAAACAAGGAAATAATGTACTCGCTATACAAGTACATAATCATACCGCTACCTCGAGCGATTTGAGCAGTAATTTTTTCATAACACTGGGAATTAGTGACAACTCTAGCAATTACAGAGCTACGCCACCTTGGTTTATACCACCTAAATTAGGTAGCACCTTGCCGCTTGTGGTCATTACGACCAACGGAGGAGCTACCATACAAGACGAACCTAAAGTGACCGCCCATATGGGCATTATTGATAACAACGGAATGAACAATCTGGGAGACACCTACAATGGTTATGATGGTTTCATAGGCATAGAAATACGTGGAGCCTCTTCTCAAAGCTTCCCTAAGAAAAATTATGGTTTCGAAACGAGACTCGAAGATGGCACCAATAACAACTTCTCTATACTCGGAATGCCAGAGGAGAATGACTGGGTGCTGCATGGTCCTTATGCCGACAAGAGCTTACTTCGAAATGTGCTCGCATATCATATGGGAACTACCACAGGGAGATACACGCCAAGAACACAGCTTTGCGAGTTATACGTCAACGATGATTATCGTGGTGTATATATGATGACGGAGCGTATCAAAAGAGATAAAAACAGAGTAGATATCAGCAACCTAAAAGAGGAAGACATAGAGGGAGAAGAACTCACTGGCGGTTATATATTTCAAATAGATCGGGATGATAACAGCACCAACGAAGATGGGTGGCGTTCTAGCTCATCACCCAGCAAATTTTACGCATATCACGACCCCGATTTAGACGAATTACAACCCGTTCAGAAACAATATTTACGTCAGTACGTAACTGATTTTGAAAATGTTATCGGGTCGAACACATATCTATATAGATACAAAGACTTTGTAGATGAAGACTCGTGGGTCGACTATTTTTTAGTGACCGAGATAGGGAAGCATATCGATGCATTCAAGTTAAGTTTCTACATGCACAAGAAAAAAAGCACTTATGGTGGCAAGATAAACTTTGGCCCACTGTGGGATTTCAACCTTGGGTTTGGCAATTTTGACTTTGCGTGCCCACCAGATCCTGAAGGCTGGACGTATGAATTTCAGGGAACTTGTGATAACTCACATCCTTTTTGGGTGAAGAAAATGACCAATATCCCCAACGTATCGCATAAGATGAACTGCCGATGGAACGACCTACGCAACGGGCCACTTCATACGGATAGTCTGATGCAGTTTTTAGATGATAAACTTGCCGAAATGGGAGATGCTCCAGAACGAAACTTCAACAGATGGCCTACCCTAGGTCAATACGTATGGCCAAATGATTTCGTAGGAGACACGTACGAGGAAGAAATAGGCTTTTTGAAATCATGGCTTACCACCAGACTGGAGTGGATGGACGACAATATGCTGGGAGATTGCAATCTAGTAAGCGTTGAAACGCCTACCAAAGTGTACAATCCTGTCGGTATTTATCCCAATCCCGTAAATGATTATTTCTACCTCGATACTGAAGTCGATAATTATCAAGGAGTAACCGTACAAGTACACAATATGATGGGCAAGTTAGTATTAACACAAAACGTAAACCATTCTGTTGAAAAAATACAAGTAAACAACTTAACGTCAGGCATATACTTCTGCAATATAGTAGATAACGGAACAGTAATAGCAAGCTCCAAATTAATCAAACAATAGGACTTATGGTGGCTTACTAGCAATAAGACTCAAAGCAATATTGACGCTACTACAATAGCACCCAAAACGCAAAATCCATCAAGATAAATTAAAAACTAACACCACTTGATAAATAACTAACCGTGAATAGCTAAACTTGTACCTATGCAAAAGATAGAGCATATTGGTATAGCGGTAAAAAATATTGAAGAGAGTAACAAGCTCTTTGCTAAGCTGCTCAATACAGAGCATTACAAAATGGAGGCGGTAGAAAGCGAGGGTGTAGTTACCTCTTTTTTTCAGGTAGGTGAGGTCAAAATAGAACTCTTACAAGCCACCAAAGAAAGCAGTGCCATTCACTCTTTTGTAGAGAAAAAAGGTGAAGGGGTTCACCATATTGCATTCGCAGTACAAGATGTAAATACAGAACTGGAGCGACTAAAAACGGAGGGTTTTGATGCGATACACCAAGAGGCTAAAGATGGTGCAGATGGCAAAGTCATTGCATTTTTACACCCTAAAAGTACCAATAGAGTTCTCACCGAAATATGCAGCGATAAATATGTTACAGAATAAAAATATACGCCTGATCTTAGGTATACTGGGAGTTATTGTACTTGGATATGTGCTTTGGAACGTGCGTTCTATTATCTATTACTTTTTTGCTGCGGCTATCATTGCTTTTTTGGCTCGACCACTTATGCGTATGCTTGGTAAGGTAAAGATTAAGCATTGGACACTACCCGATTGGCTTAAATCAGCTATTGTACTCGTTGCCTTTTTCGGATTGGTAATAGGCTTACTCTCCTATATGATACCTACGGTGGTGCACCAAGCTACCATTATATCCGAGATAGACACCGACAAAGTAGTGGGCCGCATAGAACCTGGAATACGTAACCTTACCGACTGGATGGAGAAGGTAGATGTAGATCAAGCCGAATTACAAAACACCTTAAAAAATGAACTAAGTCAAGTTTTTAGCATAGGCGATATCGGTGTTTATATCAAAGGATTTTTGGGTGGCATATCCAATTCGCTGGTGGCATTATTCTCTATACTTTTTATTAGTTTTTTCTTATTGAAGGATGGTAAAATCGTGGACAATGTAGTGCAAAGTCTAACTCCCGACAATTACGCAGACAAGATAAAAACGATCTTTAATGAAACCAAAGATTTGCTCACTCGCTATTTTGTAGGTGTGGTGATTCAAATATCCATTGTAATGATAGTAATCACATTGGGACTAACTATTCTCGGAGTAAAGAATGCACTGCTTATCGGGTTACTTGCTGGTGTGTTTAACATCATCCCATACGTAGGACCCATATTCGGAGCACTTATAGGCCTCAGTCTAGCGGCAACCTCACAACTAGAGATAGATCCCGATGTTAATATTACCACCTTCATACTTACTGCAATGATTCCCTTTGTAGTGGCACAGGTGCTTGATAATTTTGTACTACAACCTCTCATATTTAGCAAAAGTGTGAAGGCTCATCCACTAGAAATATTTATGGTAATACTGGCAGCAGGTTCATTAGCTGGGGTATTAGGGATGATAGTAGCTGTTCCTGCTTACTCGTTTATCCGTATAGTTGCCAAAGAATTTTTCAATGGATACAAGGTGGTGCAAGGGCTAACCAAAGATTTGTAAGTAGAAGAGAGATTCGTCTTTACTTTCTAATCCTTTACTACCCTTTCGGTATAAGTTTTCCCATTTACAGTGATTTTCAGCAAATAGTTTCCTACGACTAATCCCTTCAAGTCTAATACAACCTCATTCACGATAGATTGTGAATGCAATTGTTTTCCGGCCAAGTCATACAGCTCCACTTTGGCATTTCCTTTTGTAGACAATACTATATTATTTTGAGTAGGATTTGGACCGAAGGTATATGGAGTTCCATCTATCATATTCTTCACATCTGCAGTTTCGCTACAGATCATCTCATACATAAAAAATGCACTTTGATTAACTACGTCTACTATTTCTTCTTCATCAAAAAAGTAAGACACGTGTGCATCCCGAGGAAAGGTAATCAGCTGACTGCGGACGCCTACCTGCTGTGCTACACTGTCTAATGCAAAACTTCCGTTGAGGTAAATGATATTCTGCCCAAATATTTGTGCGTACCCCCCTTTGTAAGGAACCGTAGGGTCTCCATCATCGTGAAAACTTATGAAAGGAGGATCTCCGGCATCTATCCAGTCTACTTGACGTAAACCTCCACTATAGTTCAGGACTCCGCGTATTTTTATACTTTCATCCGTATCTGTAATTCCGTAAATGGGTGCGTGCTGGTTGATATAACCCTGCAAAGATTCACTAAAGGCATCGGTAGAATCTAGCATAGCACAATGAGCAGCAGTGATACCTCCAGAAGAAACACCCCCTAGATACAGCCAGTCCATATCAACACCGTAGGTATTTTCGGCTCTTGCGTCATCATCCAAAAAACGAATAGCTGTTTTCATATCCTTAATAGCCCGTATTACTACATCTTGCATTTCTCGTTCGGTGGGTAACGGAATAAGTGCTTTGTCATAAAGCCTATAATCTATAGAGACGGCAACGTACCCTTTGCGGGCAAAGCGTGTACATAGGCCACTGATGTCTCCTCGCATACCATTTATAAAACTCCCTCCAAAGGCTAAAACTATTACTGGTCGCTCAACCTCGGCATCACCTTCTGGTTCATATATATCCATATATAGCTCTACCTCATTCCCGCCGATAGTATTATCTATGCTATACATTACGTCCTTAGTCACCGTTACATTCTCAAAAACATCAACTCTATACCGTTGCGTATTACATGTTGGATGATCTTGAGCAGTCGCACTTATGATTATAAGGCTAAGGATTAAAAACATACTGAATCGCATTTTTCAAAATTAACGAACATTTCACAAAAGTGAATAACATAGCTGCTTCTTTTGTTCAATATATATATGTGGTATATTGCCCACCGTTTTTAGTCTTGATGATAAACAGAATTTTAGTAGTCGTATTTATTTTCAGTAGTAGTCTCTCCTCTGCTCAAACTTTTAAGAGCAGCAATTGGTCGGGGAACATGTACTTGGGAGCAAGTAATATGATGGGTGATCTTGGCGGGAGTAATTTCATCGGGAGTCGCGGGATATTTGATTACGATTTCCGCTCTAACAGGCTAGCAGGTGGAGTAGGTATCAACCTTCATACGAGTGGCAGTTTTAGTTTTGGATTAAATGTGTTAGCTACACGATTATATGCCAACGACGCATTCTCTAAACAAGCTTTTCAAGTAGAACGAAATCTTAGCGTGCGTACTGACTTAGTAGAGGCTGATTTACTATTGGAGTACAGACCTTTTAGCCGAAGCAAGGGGTTTAATAGATTCTATGTATACAGCGGATTGGGGGGCATGTATTACCAACCCAAAGCGGAGCTCAATGACGAATGGTACAAGCTCAGAGAGCTGGGTACTGAAGGGCAGTACTTACACTACGGAAACGGACCCTATAGTGAGCTAGCTATTGTAATACCCTATGGTCTCGGATATAAATTTAGATTAGCCAAAAGTACCTCACTTATACTAGATTTAGGATTCCGAAAAACATTTACAGACTATCTAGATGATGTGAGTACTGTATATCCCGACCCTATAGAATTGCAACTTAGCAGTAATACGCCACCTATTGCATCTGACTTGTCGGACAGAAGTATCAATGGATACTCGCCAGGTTTTGAACGCGGCAACCCCGATAAGACTGATAGCTATCATATTCTATCCCTCAAATTTGAGTACATATTCGGAGGCAAAAGTGGTGATGGATGCTATTACAACCGTAATCCACCCAAGACAAGAAGCACACGGATAAATCAACGAAAAATGTTCACCCGTTAAGATATATAATCTCTCAATCTCCACAAGCCTAATATCATTTGGTGACACAATTTTACGTTTTCCCTCAATGTGTTAGCCTTCAGCGAAGGGAAAACATAGGTAAATCTTATACTCAAACATTACACTTGAAAGTAACACGTTATGAAAAGATTAGCAATTTTAAGTTTGACCAAAGCAGTAGTAAGTATGAGTATGGGCCAGGTAGCAAATCAAAATTACTGGTCTTATAGTGTAATGGTGGGTGGCAGTAGTATGCTGGGCGACCTCGTAGGAGGACCATCAGAAAGCACCATTTTTATCAAAGATATAGACCTAAAGGCAACTAGACCGGCCGTAGGAATAAGTGCTAGCTACCATATGCATCGCTTCTCGTTATCTCCCAAATTCACCTATGCACGATTGGCAGGTAATGACGCATTTAGTGAATATACTTCTAGGGAGGTTAGAAATCTAAGTGTACGGACAGATATCGCAGAACTAAACCTCGTAAGCGAATTCAGACCGTTTCGTTTACATATACTCCTGTAATTAAGGGCATCTACTTCACGGCAGGTATCGGAGGAATCTTCTACCGACCAAAAGCAAACTATAATGACGGGTGGGTAAAATTATGGCTTTGGGGCACCTAGGGTCAACTTCTAGATGGCGGAAACTCCTACGGTAAATATTTATTTGTATTACCTTACGGTGTCGGATACCAATTCAGAGTAGGTGAATTGTCTACACTAAACTTGGACATTGGGATTCAAAAACCATTTAATGACCACCTAGATGATGTAAGTTCCGTATACACAGATGATGCTGCTCTTGCAGAAACTAGCGGCACGATAGCTGCGGCATTGGCGGATAGGTCGGGTCTTTCCTGTACGGAAGGCACACAACGTGGCAATTCTGCAGTAAAGGACAACCATTTCTTGATCGACCTCAAGTTCGAGCGGATACTTGGCAAGAAAGCAACGAGCTGTTTCTATGACGATGTACCCTCACGGTCTAAACGAAAGATTAAGAAGCACCAGCGGAATATGTTTAGCAGGTAGTGGGATTCCAAATAATATACTAGAAAAAGCCCAATTAGGCATTCCCTCGTATATTATTTAGTTTTTTCTAAAGATTCAATAGCTGAAACGTCACTTGATCAACCGCTAAACTCATTCATCGCTCCACTGAGTCCTTTTATTATCCATGACTCTATAGCCTTACACGCTCTGTCTTTTTGCTGAGCAACTTCTATTTCTTCATCCTTATCCCACTGACCGAGCACAAACTCTACTTGTCTGCCTCTCGGGAAATTTCCTCCAGCTCCGAATCGAATGCGATCATACTTATCACTTCCTAGCTGAGCTTGTATATCCTTTAACCCATTGTGCCCTCCCGGGCTACCCTTACCACGTATGCGTAATTTACCTACGTCAATGGCTATATCATCTGTAATTACCAGCATATTTTTTGGCAAAATACGCTCCGCACTCATCCAGTGCTTCACAGCCTTACCACTCAGATTCATATAGGTAGTAGGTTTTATGCATACAATCTGTTTACCTCTGAATTTAAACTTAGCTACTTTGGCCAATCTACCGGTATCCCACTCTGCATTATGTTGTTTAGCCCATTGGTCCAAAACTTCAAAGCCAATATTATGTCGGGTATTATCGTACTCAGGACCAATATTTCCTAGTCCTACTATTAAAAATTTCATCGGATCGGGTTCTTCTGCTTTAAATAATTGTGTGAGCCAATTCCACATCTTAGTTAATATTTGAAATATCTGTCTTACTTGCTTTGTACGCTGGGAAAATGGATATGAGATAGCCCAATATACTTACAGTGGCAAAGGTTAGTACCACATCTCGGAACAAGAGCTTTACCGGATATTCATCTACAATCCCATTGTCTAAATGCAGCCAGCCATAGTATTGCTGAGAAAAGACCACCAATGCGGCAATCAATATCCCCACTGCCCCACCTATGATAGCAATATAACTCCCTTGCCATACAAATACCTTATGAATAGCCCCTTCGGCAGTTCCCATACTTTTCAGAATACCAATATCTTTCTTCTTATCCAAAACCAGCATAATGAGCGAGCCAAAAATATTAAACGACGAGATAATAAGTACCAACACCAGTATGGCAAAGGTGAACCATTTCTCACTGCTAAATATCTTATAAATCAGCTCATTAAGTTCTCTTCGAGTTTTCACATCCCACGCAGAGCCTAATCTTTCTTCTAATACATTTTTAACCTTATCTGCTTCGTCGGGATGATACAATGTTATATCCAACGAACTTATGGAATTAGGGTACGACAGTAAATCTTGAGCAAAATCTAAGGAGGTGATAAACACCTCATTATCGACCTCTTCATGAACCAAGAATATTCCACTAGCTCTCAGGTACTTTGTACTTAGGGCCGCCATTGGATTCAATGAATTATACTCCACATCTCTACGAGGTACAAAAACCGTAATCAACTCTGGACTTCCAGGGAAAATACTGAGCTTATTGCTCAATCCACCTCCAAAAATAGCGTAGTGTCTTGATGTATCTCCCAGGTTGAACTCTCCCAAAACTATCAATGAATCATACTTGGCAGAATCTATGGCCTCGTCTACTCCTCTTACACGAGCAATCTCTTGATGGTTATCATATTTGATAACTACCTTCTCCTCTAGCGATTGAGAAACCACAGCCACTTCTTCCAAGGCCGTAATTTTGGTTTTTATATCATCAGTATAGGTAAATACCTTATTACCCTTCGAAGTAATTCTTATCTCCGGGTCGTAATTATTTAGCTGCCCATCCACCAAGTGTTCTAACCCATTAAAGGTAGAGAGGACTACAATCATAGCAAATGCTCCTACCCCAAATCCAAGCATAGCAATGCCTGTAATGATATTTATGGCATTAATCTTTTTTTTAGAAAAAAGGTAGCGATATGCTATAAAGAGTGGAAGTCTCACTCTGTGTGGTTAAAGATTATCTAGAAGGCTATTAATTCGTTCAGCGTGATCCATCGTTTCATCTAGGTAAAAGTTTAGCTCAGGTATTTTGCGTATACGCTTACCTATTACCTGAGCTAGCTCTTGTCGTATTTCCTTGTTGTGAAACCCAATAGTATCCAAACTCTTTTGTTTGTCTTTACTATTCAGTACACTGACATATATCTTCGCTAGTCCAAGATCTGCAGTCGCTTTTACCTCTACCACAGTTACTAATTGACCTGGCAGTATTCGCTGGCAAAATCGAGAGAGTAAAGGTGCTAAATCACGTTGAACTGCTCGCGATATTTTTTCGGTGCGTATGCTCATTACCTCAGCGTAAACGAAGATGTACCCATCTTATGGTCTTCGCCGTACACATTTACAACATACTTACCTGCAGCCATTCCTTCCGTTTTGGGGACGGCGAAACTCCCAGTTTCATTTGAATTCTGGAAATTCACTACTTTTTTCACAGAGTATTGTTTCTTTCCACCGTCAAAACTACCTACGCCTGACCCAGCATCTTTGTTTACCAATACTGCACCACCCGGTTTTACAATCTGGAAGAACAACACTTTTTCGCCTTTACTCGCCAAATCATTATTGGCTAGTGTGTAGCTTACTTCTATCTTGTAAAGCTTACTCAGCCTATCCGTCGTTTTAAAATCACCAATAATGGCATCTCGCATAGGTTTAACATCTAATCCTTTAAGGAAAATGCGAGAGCCTACCCCGACTTGCTCGGTCAATTCGGTATTAACTACAACCATCTCGGCTACTCTCTCTTTCTCAGCCTCTACCTGTCTTTGCATTACATAGTTTTCATCCTTCAAGTATTGGTTTTCTTTACTCAACTCTTCCACTTCTGCTTTTAGAGCGGCAACCTGAGCTTTTAGTCCACTCAACTCATCTTTGGCCTTGGCTAATTCCGCTTTGGTAATTTTACCACTGCTTAAGCTTCTTCGTAATTGAGAAACCTTACGCTGAATTTCCTCATCACGCAGTTGAATAATACTATCAAGTTGTGCATTTTGCCCGATTTTTTCTGACAGATTTAATCGTAACTCCTCCTCTACTTCTTTGAGTTCGTCTAGCTCAGCTGTGGTGTCTACAAACTCTTGCTGCAATTTCTCAGTTTTATTCTTTTCATTAATGATCACATAAAAAAGCCCTATATTGATTAATAGTAAGGCCGCTATCATTATAAACAGTAATCGTTTACTCCTTTTATCTTTCATTTCTTCCGTCATAATAATTTTATTTTTTTTTGGTGGTGAGTAATAAAAGCGAGGCAATTATAAAAAGCCTCGCTTATATTATATATTATTAACTCTTAGTTATGCGTTTTGTTGCTTAATCAAGTTCAATGCACTTCCAGCCTTGTACCAGTCTATCTGAGCGTCGTTGTAGCTATGATTTACATCAAAGACATCTTTAGAGCCATCAGCGTGGTTCAATCTGATCTGAAGTGGAGTACCTGAAGCAAAGGTATCTAAGCCCAGAATATCAATCGTATCTTGCTCCTGTATTTTATCGTAATCTACTGGGTTGGCAAATGTCAAACCGAGCATACCTTGTTTTTTTAAGTTGGTCTCGTGTATACGTGCAAAGGACTTTACAATTACTGCCATTACACCAAGGTGGCGAGGCTCCATTGCTGCATGCTCTCTACTACTTCCCTCTCCATAATTTTCTTCACCAAATACGATGGATCTATCGCCACTGGCTTTTATAGCACGTGCTACCTTAGGTACACCTTCGTACTGACCGGTATAAGGATTTAAAATGGTGTCTGTTTTGTCGTTAAAAGCATTTACTGCTCCTATCAAACAGTTATTAGATATGTTGTCCAAGTGACCTCTATACGTTAACCAAGGCCCTGCCATACTGATATGGTCAGTAGTACATTTTCCTTTAGTTTTAATCAGAAGTTTCAATCCGTGTAAGTCTCCCTCAGCATTAGGGGTAAACGGAGTGAGTAACTGCAAACGCTTAGAGTCTGGACTTACCGCTACTTCCACGCCGCTACCATCTTCGGATGGAGCAAGGTACCCGTTGTCCTCTACGCCAAATCCCTTTGGCGGCAACTCAAAACCAGTAGGCTCATCTAGCATTACCTCTTCGCCCTTATCATTAATCAAAGTATCTGTAGCAGGGTTAAAATCTAACCTACCCGATATAGCTATTGCTGCTACAATCTCAGGGCTAGCCACAAATGCATGCGTATTTGGGTTACCATCTGCTCGCTTGCTAAAGTTTCTATTAAACGAATGAATGATGCTGTTCTTAGGTGCATTTTTCGGGTCGCTGTATCTTGCCCATTGACCGATACAAGGACCACATGCATTAGTAAATATTGTCGCGTTTAGATCTTCGAAAATTTCGAACAGGCCATCCCGTTCAGAGGTATATCTTACCGTCTCAGAACCTGGGTTTATACCCAATTGAGCCTTCATGGTGATTCCTTTATCTACTGCTTGTTTAGCAACAGATGCTGCTCTACTCAAATCTTCGTAAGAAGAGTTGGTACAGGAACCTATCAATCCCCACTCTACTTCAAGTGGCCATCCGTTTGCTTCTGCTTTCTCTTTCATCTTCCCTACCTTGGTATCTAGGTCTGGAGTAAACGGTCCGTTCATATGAGGCTTAAGCTCGTCAAGATTTATTTCTATTACTTGATCAAAGTATTGTTCGGGGTTAGCATATACCTCATCGTCTCCTGTAAGGTGAGCTGCAACTTCATTTGCCAAATCAGCAACCTCTGCTCTTCCCGTAGCTCTAAGATAACGCTCCATACTCTCATCATACCCGAAGGTGGAAGTAGTAGCACCTATCTCAGCACCCATATTACAGATTGTACCTTTACCTGTACAGCTCATAGACTTAGCTCCTTCGCCAAAGTATTCAACGATAGCTCCAGTACCACCTTTTACGGTGAGTATACCAGCCACTTTAAGAATTACATCCTTAGGTGCAGACCATCCGCTTAGTTTACCTGTAAGTTTTACGCCAATAAGTTTAGGAAATTTCAGCTCCCACGGCATCCCTGCCATTACGTCTACAGCATCTGCTCCACCTACTCCTATGGCAACCATTCCAAGCCCTCCCGCATTTACAGTATGTGAATCGGTACCTATCATCATTCCACCTGGGAATGCGTAATTTTCTAATACCACTTGGTGTATAATACCAGCTCCTGGTTTCCAAAAACCAATGCCATATTTATCAGACACCGATTCCAAGAAATTAAAAACCTCATTCGACGTATTAATGGCGTTTTGTAAGTCTTCGTCGGCTCCTATTTTAGCTTGTATAAGATGATCGCAATGCACAGTAGTAGGCACTGCTACCTTAGGCTTACCCGCTTGCATAAATTGCAGCAGAGCCATTTGAGCTGTTGCATCTTGACAAGCAACCCTATCTGGGGCAAAATCTACGTAATCTGTACCTCTCGCGAATGCCGTAGAGGCACTACCATCCCATAGGTGACTGTATAATATTTTTTCAGCAAGTGTAAGTGGCTTCCCCACCACCTGTCTAGCTGCTTTCACTTTGGCATCAAGGTTCTGATACGTTTTTTTAATTAAATCTAAATCGAATACTTCTTGTGACATTAGGCTGGCAAAAATAATCTAAATCAGCCTATTTGCCTAATGACAAAAAGAGCTTTTTTGAGCCCTACTGACTGACTAAAAGTTTGCTCGAGACTAGCTCCTCATTGCCTTTATTGATTCTATAAATATAAGCTCCTTGCAATCCACCCGAGATAACCACTTGTTGCTTGGAAACAGCATCCAACTCAATAGCAGCTACCAGCTGCCCCAGCAAGTTGAAAAGTTGCAAGGAGTAAGTAGCATTTTCATCTACCTCGTGCAGGTAAACATTGAGATCTGCATTTAGCAGAGGATTAGGGAACACGCCTGTAGCTTCCGTAAACCATTCTATATCTGGTTCAGGCTCTTCTGCTACCTCTTCGGTATATATCTCGCTTCTAAATAAACGTAAATTCAGACGCATTTGAGCTACTTGATCATTGGTAAATACATTTTGACATGCATCACTAGAGTAATCCATATAGTTCTCTAACATATCTGGAAATTGTTCTCCAGCCTCGATGCAGGTGTTCACACCAATATTACACCCCGT
>JABIUV010000032.1 GCA_018700895.1 Bacteroidota bacterium | reverse complement strand
TGACAACAAGGTACAGAGAGCTATTTTGTAATTTTGAGGTCAATGGTCATTATCTGATTCAGAGCAAAGCGAAGAATCTCTTTTTGCCCTACGTGTTGTTTCGTCATTCCAAGGCTAGCCCTTGGAATCTAGAATGTGGTAAAGCCTAATGAGGTACAATGCACTGAAGATATAGAACACAGATTCGCCGACGCAAATCGTCTTAATCAGTTTGCTCATGCGATATTGATCTATGACCATTAGGTTGGTGCCGAGTAGAAGGTGTGTGCTTATCTCAACCTTGTTTTATTGAAATAATAAAATGAAAGAACAGGGAAGTAATAGGCAGATTTCATAGGATGTTGGGCAATGGTTTTTATTATTTTGACGAAAAGATATTTCGCTAAATAAATACGATGTGTCCACGAAACTGCTTTGTTTAATTTACCTCTAATCTTATCCTGTTTTACGTCTAAGGTATCATCCCCTAAATTTAAGATATGCTCTAAGTGTTTCAGATAGTTTAATGTATTTGAAAACGTGGGATTTTCACCGTAAGCGTTGGTAAGCAATACATTTAGTAATTGCAATACTGCTTCTCCCTCGCTTACCAGTATACTTCTGATCTCGGTGCTTTTAATTGCCTTATGCTTTGCAATAGCACACGAAATAATCTCATAACCAAAATTCTTTAAGTCTTCCTTTATGCCAAGTGACTTGCAGTAAGCTATAAGTGCGTACACTTCGCTTACTCGTAAAGCATTGCTGGGTAGAAATAAGGCGTGGTTTGCAATGAAGTTTTTAATGCTTTCGTAAAATTGCTCATACGAAACACATTCCCACAGCGACTCATACAGTTCAGTATAATAACTGCGAAAGTTTACTTGTTGCTCATAGGTCAATTCATCTAAATATTGATCCATAAAGCACGATGCAAGCCCCAGATGATTGAATAAATCGTGATCCATCTCGGTCCTTAGTTCACGCTCAAGGACGATTTGTACCATCTCCAAGCAGGTGATGTATTTTAATGAACGCGGAGCTATGGTTTCGTTTTGTTTCAACTTAGGAGTGAAGGGTATGTATGTTAGATTCCAAAAAAAAGTGGTCAGCTTTTATTTTTTGGTCATTACCAATGAATAGGTCATCGGCAGTTTGTCACCTATGTGTTCCACAACGAATTGGCCTGGTGATCGCTCTGTCATACCTAAGAAACAATTGTGTGGCGAATAGTCGAATTCTTCGAAGTGGTCTATCGTCAGTCTTTTGCTCATTAAAGAGGTGAATACTTCAGAAAGTGGATGATTCCAGCCTACTTCTTGCATAGCTATCTCAGCCTCGTGGTCGGCATAGGTTCCATTATTGAGTTCTATGATAGCTTCTTTATTGAAATAGGAGAATTCGAGGGTCTTAAAATGAGCATCATACATCCATACAGCCGGGTGCAGTTCTACAAAAATAAATTTGCCGTAGGGCTTCAAATAGTGACTTACTATGTCGGCCCACTTATCCATATCGGGCAACCAACCTATCGTGCCATAACTGGTGAATACGATATCAAATTCTTCATCTAAATGCTCTTTGGTGCTGTACAAATTACAACAAACAAATTTGACATCTAAACCTAGCTGGGTGTTTAGTTCTCTAGCTTTATCAATAGAGGTATCGGATATATCTACCCCGGTAACTTGAGCACCCATACGAGCTAGGCTAAGCGTGTCTTGACCAAAGTGGCATTGGAGGTGCAATATCTTTTTGCCTCTCACATCGCCTAGTAATTCCATCTCAATGGGTTTTAGCGTGTTTTTACCCGCCATAAAGTCTTCCATTTCATAAAAATCACTCGTTATGTGAATGCTCGTTTTAGCATTCCATAATTCTTTGTTTATTTCAAAATATTCCTTACTCATTGGTCTACTAATTGTAGGGTTTCATTTACTGTTTTTATGGGGAGCTTACAGGCGCCTCGTTGGCAAACATAAATATTTGTTTCTCCATTTTTATATCGGTTTGCAAACATAGGGAGTGACGAATATTTTTGGGAATAAGCTATGATACAGTTGGTTAGATCTTTGCCTTGCAAGCTGTTAGCTAGTGTTTCGGCATCTTCACCTACTACTATTATTTCATAAAATGGTTGAGAAAAAACGAGATGTGCCGTTGCCCAGTTGCTGTGACCACTCGGATATTGGGCGATGTTAGCTTGTACTTTGCCTATCATTTCCTCGGCCATCTGTAGGTAAGTGTTATTGCCTTGGAGTAGTCCAAGTTGGGCAAGGTTATTTACCATCACAGAGTTGGTAGCAGGTATTACGTTGTCATACACTTCACTCGTGCGTATGATGAGTTCGTTTTCTTGGTTAAAGTAAAAGAGGCCTTTGTCCGCATCATAAAATTTCTCGATGGCTTGTGATAATAGTAACTCGGCAGTGGTGTAATACTGCCCATCTCCTGAAATGTAAAAACCATCTAAGCACGCCTGAATCATAAACGCATAGCTATCTAACATTCCCTCTATGGTGGATGTGCCTTCTTTGTAAGTGTGCCACATCCCGTTTGGTTTTAGTTGCTTATTTATTAAGGTGTTTAAACAATTGATTGCTAGTTTCTTATGGTTCTTGTTTTGAGTTATTTTATAGGATTCTAATAGCCCACTTACGAGCATGGCGTTCCACGCTGTGAGGCATTTATCGTCCAGTCCGGGAGCTACTCTTTTTGCTCTTTGCTCTAATAGTTTGGCATTAATTTTCTCTATTTTGTTACGTAGTTCATCGTTTGTAATACCAAACTTTTGGGCGATGTATTCATCACTATGTTCTCGTAGGAGGATGTTGTTTCCGTGTTCCCATAGTCCTTTACCATCCACCTCATAATACACTGCTGCTAGGGGATAATCATTTCCCAATATTGTTTTTAGCTCCTCTGATTTCCAAACGTAGTATTTCCCCTCTTCGCCTTCGCTATCGGCGTCTAGAGCAGCATAAAAGAGGCCGCTCTCGTTTAGCATATCTTGTTGGAGCCAGTCAATCGTTTTATTGATTACAGTGATATACTCGTCATTTTCGTACCGTTGATACGCCTTGGCGTATAGATTTAGTAGCTGAGCATTGTCATACAGCATTTTTTCGAAATGAGGAGCTTTCCAAAGTTCATCTACACTATACCGACTAAACCCGCCACCTATTTGGTCTAAAATACCACCGTAGGCCATTTTATTTAACGTTGTTTTTAGGAATGCTTCGGTGTACGGGTCGTTTATGTGTTTATTATAGTTCAGTAGAAATTCGTAGTTAGAAGGCATCGGAAACTTTGGAGCTTTAGCCATTCCGCCTTCTTCCGTATCCCAATTATTCTTCCAGCCTTCCACTGCTTTTACAGGAATGGTTTTGTCTAATGACTCGCTTGGGTTGTCACTAATGGCAGTTTCTTGTAGCCTAATACCTTGCGTTAGCTTATTGGCATACGTTTCTAACTTTTCTCTATTGTTGGAATATTGGTCACTCACCGTTTGGAGTAACTTGAGCCATCCAACTGGCGGATAATAGGTTCCTGCGTGAAAAGGCTTGCCAGAGGGAAGTGCGAAACAATTAAGCGGCCATCCTCCGCTACCCGTAATGATATTAGCTGCAGTCATATAAATAGCATCTACATCGGGTCGTTCTTCGCGGTCCACCTTTATGCAATAAAAATGCTCGTTCATGTACTCAGCTATTTTTTCGTTTACAAAACTCTCGTGCTCCATCACGTGGCACCAGTGGCAGCTGCTGTATCCGATGCTGATTAAGAGTGGTTTGCCGAGTTTTTTTGCCTCATTCAGGTTTTCTACATTCCATGCGTGCCAATCTACAGGATTGTGTGCATGTTGTAATAAGTAGGGGCTTGTTTCTGTTATTAGTTCGTTGGTATGGCTGTGCATAGGGCTGTTTTCTTTCCTTGGGCCGCAACTTACCCATGAGAGTGCGAGTAGGCTGCCAAGCAAAAGGGATATTCTTGTCATAAAACGCTGGAAAATTACGTCAATATTCTGCATCACGACCATTGCCCGTAATATTTTAGTATTTTTGGTCACGTATGGTGAAAAAAGTACTGCTTAGTCTCTTGATGTTGTCCAATGTTTTTCTGTTTGGTCAGTACACACAGATAGGAAATGGCCTATTAGGTAGTGCTAATTTTGGTCCTCTAAGAACGGACACTGTTCCCAGTTCTTACTCCAAATTTGCTTTTACGTATCCAGCGGCTACGCTTACCAATCTGGAGCATAATGATTCTATCAGTGCACTCTCATTCTTTTTTGACTCATTTGACTCCCTACGGGGTAATTGCAATATGCGAATTTTAATTGGGGCTTCTGCAAACGCAAGTTTTGATACCGCGGCTCTCAACTGGGATAGTGCAAGCCGACAAGGATTGGTAGAGGTGTATAATGACAACCCCAAAGGTCTCATTGGCAATACCCCCGGCGAAGTGCTCTTTCTTTTCAACGAACCCTACCATTGGGATACTACAGGAGGTAAGGTGAATTTGCAAGTATTTGTATCCTACGTGCAAAGTACTAATCAGGCAGCCATTATGCAATGGTATGTAGAAACTGGGTTTTCTGTTCCGGGTTTCGTATCCAATAATGAAAGCAAGTTTATATACGACATTAGTAATAATGGTATAGATAGCATGACTAACCGTACGTCTATTTTTAAACCAACACTAAAACTTTATCACCCAAAACATAATAATGACTTAGAGGTAAACAGAATGTATGCTCTAGGTACTGTGCCCACTTTGATGAATAGAGCAGACTCTATCAAAGCAGTAATAAGTAACGTCGGTAAAGATTCTTTACTTAATACCAAAGTATACCTATCAGCCAGAGGAGCAAATTCTTATCGAGACAGTCTGATAGTAACAGCATTAGCCCCTTACGCGAGTCAAATGGTGATTTTTCCGAACTACGAACCTGTTAATTTAGGCACAGAAACCCTTGTCGTAAAGGTAGCTTCGGATGCTAACGCAGATAATGATAGCTTGACCAAAGACCGCACAGTGAATTATAATCGCTACTCACATAATGATCCCTTTGCAGGCTCCAGCGGGGGCATTGGTTTCAATGGTAGTACGGGTGATTTTGTAGCTAAGTTTTATGTGGGAGGTACATCTTACATCAATCAGATTAAGGTAGATTTTAACCAAGCAGGAGAACCATTTCAGCTGTTGGTATGGGACGATGATGGAGTGAATGGACTACCGGGAACGGAGCTATTTGTTTCAGATACTAGTATGGCTATCAATGGGACTTTTATTATGCCAGTACTTCCACGTATTGCTGTGAGTGGTGGCTATTTTGTTGGGATAAGGCAAACGAGTGGCGACAATGTTTCATTTACCTTCCAAGAAGAATCCCCAGTTAGACCGCATACCTTCTATTTTGCTGCACCCGCAGGAGATACCTCTTGGGTAAATTTTGACCCAGGTTTCAACTTCAATTTTAATATACGTCCACGCTTACAGGTAGCCAATGATGTTGCCGTGCTTGATTTCATATCACCACAACAAGGAGATAGTATACAATACAGTCCTAGCGATTCGGTGAGCTTAATTGCTCGTGTGATTAACTATGGGTATCAGAATCAGGGCAATTTCTTAGTGCGAGGCCAGCTTTATAATCAGTTTAATAGATTAGAAACAACGAAAGAGCAGTTGGTAAGCATACTAGCGGGAGATACTGCTGTGGTTGATTTTGGTAAAATATCGAGGTTCAGATTGGGCAATTATCGATTTAGAGTTACCACGTTACTCGGACTAGATAGTGTTTTAGATAACAACCAATCAGAGATAGAATTCTATTTTATAAAGGACTACGATGTAGCTGTAGATCAGATTTTTTCACCACAGAATGGTGAATCTTTTGATATTAACAGAGACCCTATTCAACCGGCAATAAGATTGGCCAATTATGGTGTGAGGTCTCACGTAGATTTACCTGTTACGGTAGACTTATTAAACAGTGGCAATCAAATCGTGCATTCACAGACTAAAAATTACAACCTCGGAGCTCGCACTACGCAAATCGTCGCTTTTGATACGCTTTACCTCCCACTCAATGGGGAGTATACTATGAGAGCTTATACGCAGTTGGCAATAGATAGTTTCCCTATCAATGATACCGCCTTTGCTTATCCTATAGTAGGTGTGAAAAGAGATGATGTACTGATAACCAGTATATCTGAGCCTAGCGAAGGGGCTAATTATGCTAAGAATACAACCATAACACCTTTTGTGAATCTTCTAAACGATGGGAGAAATGATCAAGATTCAGTCGTACTAGAAGTTGCGATTTTTACAGAAGACGGTGCTAGGATATATTACGACTCGCTGCATAAGGCTATCCCGTTTTTCAGCATTAAGCAGGTCTTGTTCGATCCGTTTTTACTAGATTCGTTTGGAGATTATACCTTCAGAGCTATTGTTTATATCGCTGATGACCAGTTGAGAAGCAATGACACGATGATAACAACCTTCCGTGTTTCGGCAGATAATGATTTGAAATTGATAGAAATACTTCATCCTAAAGGAATAATACCAATCGGCACGCCGTCAACACCCTGTGAGGTAGTAATTCAGAATTCTGGGCTCAATGATGCTGTTGGTGCTCCAGTTACTATTCGCATAGAAGATAATACGGCAACTGCGGTTTACACCGACGTGATAAATGTGAATCTGTCCAGTGGTGAAAGAGATACCTTTTTGTACAACACCTTGGATTTTATAACCTTGGGAGATTATTATGTCACTGTAACCAATGATTGGGCAGATGAGACTGAACGTTCTCAGACGGATACTTTAAGAAGTACTTACATAACTCGCTACCAGAGGGATTTATCCGTACTGCAGCATAACTCGCCTATAGATACACTAGAGTTATCAGAAGAAACAGTGCCCAGTCTCCGCATCCAAAATCTGGGACTCGATACCTTGTTTGATATACGAATAGCAGTAACAATGACCAAAGCGGTAGGAGCTGAAATACACAGAGATACCATCTTTGTAAATCAGATTAATCCGAATGAGTTGCTCGATGTTTCGGCTACAACCGTCTGGTCTTGGAATGTGGGCGGGAATTATACATTCACGAGCAGACTGGTTACGACAGATGATAATGCTGCTAATAATGTGTTGTCTACCACCTTCGTCATAGCTGTAAGGAGAGACTTAGCCGTAGATGAAGTACTCGCACCACTCAATGGAGAGAATATTTATAAAAAGTCAATCTATAAGCCAATGGCTTATTTCAAAAATGAAGGACTAAGTGACTTAGTGGGCGTAGAGGTTCTTTGTGATGTAAAAGTAGGTTTGATTACCATATATCGTGATAGAAAAACCATTGATTTGGCTGCGGGTGATCGTGCATTAGTGGAGTTTGATAGTTCGCTGAGTTACCCTAATGTGTCTCAAGCTACGGCAGAGTTTAATGTAGATAACCTAGACGATCAAATCCTGAAAAACGATACGATTATTACTACCTTTAACTTTGTGCAGGGATTGAGTGCAGATAATGTTTTAAATGCGACCGTTTCGGTCTATCCCAATCCGTCATCTGATTTTATTGAAATTGATTCACAAGAGCCCATACAAAATGTTTCATTAACTAACTCCATGGGAGTAGAGGTTTGGAAGGCAACAGGTATAAATAAAATGATAATGGCTGTACCGCTCAGAGGACTTGCTAAGGGGAACTATTTCTTGGGCATTGTTACCGATGGGGGAGTCATTTCAAAATCCGTGGTAAACGAATAGGAAATGAACGAATAAGCGTTTTCTGATTGGGCTATTCAGCAGTGCAGCCTACTTTGCCAGTTGAGCTGAGTGTTTGGGTACCGCCAGAAGAATTTAAAGTTACCTTTAGGCTGAACTTTTCATTGCATTTAATTCTGCTATCACGTAAGTTTATACGCAGAAAACGATTGCAGCACGTTATTGTGCTGCTGATTACTTTTTTCTTAGATGGGAATATCCAGAGTAACTTCTTATGTCGATATAAGTCATAAGATAATTCTGTAGCATTAGCCGTATATATATTTATAAAAGTGTCTGATTGGCTTAGTATTTCTGCTTTTGCATCTGACTGGCTTCTTTGGGATAAGTAGCGATAAGCCGTGTAGTATTGTACTATACCATATCCAACAAATGAATCTGGCATTATGCTTTTAGTGGCCGTAAGTCGTATCGCATTTTTGATGGTATCTGGGTGTATGTTTGGGAAAGCCTGTATCAAACACGCTACTCCTCCTGCGGCTATAGGGGTGCTATAACTCGTGCCATTGCCTTGGTAGTAAGCACCGCTTGGACTTGCTACTGTAGCCAGTACACCCAAGGCCGAAATGTCGGGCTTCACTTGTCCTAATGCATTATATCCTTGGCTAGTGAATCTGCCCGGTCTGCCTACTTTGTTTACTGCACCTACCGAAAGGACTTCGCTAGCATCGGCTGGGGTACCTATTTTACGCCACTTATTATTTCCCGAATTTCCTGCACTGTTTAGCACAATGATTCCTTTTTGAGTTGCAGTACGAGCCGCCTGGCTTATGTATGATGTTTTGCCATCTAAGTCGGTATGGGTGTAACTCAGTGCTTTGTCATCATACTGATTGTAACCCAGTGATGAGGTGAGCATATCGACGCCAATGCTATCGGCTAATTCAGCTGCTTTACACCAATTTAATTCTTCTATGGGATACTCCGTATCGGCAAATTCTGTTCGGAAAAGCACAAGATGTGCCTTAGGAGCACTGCCTATATAGTTGCCCAAATCATATCCGCCAATACACGAGCTTACTGCTGTACCGTGATTATCTTGTATGTTAAGTTCATTATCTAATCCGGCTATGTCATATCCAAAGGTTAGCAGTCCATTGGCCTGATGTTTCTGAAATGATGGAATTTTATGAATGGAATTAAAACCAGCGTCTAATACCGCCACTGTAACACCCGCCCCATCAAAACCCGCTTGGTGTAAATGATCTATTTCTATCTGTTGATTTTGAAAGTATGAGGCACCATAGTCTACCGCAGTTAGCTGTGCTGTGTTCATAGTACTCTCCTTTAATTTGACAACTGGGGATACAAATTGTGCCTTTTCGGGTGCATAGTTTGGTTTAGATCGTCCTACGTAAGCTGTCGACTTTACGAATGATAATGTTTTGGCGGAATCTATAGCATGACTTGTCGCATTTACTACCACGGCATTTTGCCATTTGAGGCTGTAGCGCATACTTATGCCACCTATCCCCGAAATGGCTGCTACGTAGTCCTTGTTTACGGGTAGATCTTCTGTGTTGAGGGCGATCTTAAATTTTGCTCGGCGTTCTAAGCTCTTTTTACTCAACGTGCTTTCGGCTGAGGGGGTAGGGGGCTTGTCTCCAAATTTAATGATGTAGGTCCGTGATTGAGCGAATAACGAGGTGCTCGATGCTAGACTAGCGATTAGTAATAAGCAGAGTTTGTATGAGTTCATTGCCTTTTTTGTATTTGTTAGGTTGTGTTTCAACATTAATGATGGTTCGTTCTATGAGTCCTACGCCTCGGGCATAATACTCTTCCTCTATCTTTTGAAAAAATGGGTCAACGTCATTGCCTAGGTCCACTCTTAGCGATTGGGCATAATTTTCAGATGCAAGAGTGTGCGATTGATCTATGTCGCAGTAGTGGGCAGTTTTAGTCTCCAAAATATTGAGTTCATTCACATCCCACGTTTTACGTTCCGTCAATGGAAAGCTATGCAAAATATATCGTTTATCATCTACTAAACGGGCTGCTAAATCAGTGTTAATGTAATCATAAGCAAAGCTGAGAGCATCCCAAGAGAAGCCAGAATCTGAGCTTTGTTCTCTGCTTATTTTATATAGTAAATTGTTAGCGTTATCACGCAGGGTGTCTATTACCGTTTCGCGGAGAAGACAATCTAAGGTGTCAGTACGTTCCAGAAAATCATTGTGGATGAGTTCTCGCACTTGGAAAACAGAATATTGACCAATACTAAGTGGAAGATAAGAAGCTTGTTCGGCAGGGGCATCTTTTACCCGCGTGCAACTCACAAGTGAGAGGAAAATAAATAATATGGCGAGCTTATTTTTCAAAGGATAGTAAGCTGTAAGTGTAAATGCAACCCTTTGGGTCGTCAGTGTGTCTGTTTTCTTGGTTTTCGAAACGCTTATAAACAAGGCCAATATGGTTGGCATATACTTCTAATGATTGTCTCTCATTTACGATGTTACTCTCTTTGAATCTCACTACGGTACATGTGCTATCATATGTTGTACTATTATGTGTAAATTCTTCGTGCGAGTTTGTATAGTAACACTCCAATTCTTGTGTGCTTCTAATATATATGTTCCACTCATCCTTCTCAGTATATAAGTTTCCGTTCCATTCTTTATTCTCAATTATTGGGAATGTAAGGATGGGTAAACGCCTGTCTTGTATATTATGAGTAACTCCAGCACTGTTCTTTTGTACGGAAAAGTTAGAGCCAAATATGAACTCACTTTGATTAGACCGTTGAATACTTTTAGTGACTTTATAGTTTGTAATTCCATCTGCTCCTAGGAAAGTTGTGTCAATTGTAATTTTTACATGGTAGGAGAAAGTGTCAGGCTTCTGTGTTTCGTTACCATGTAATACGATGCTGTCTACTAGGTAAATCCAGTTGTGACCTACATCAATGGGGTAGTAATCATATGAGGTGCTATTATTTGGGGCTACCTCATTTTTTTTGCATCCGAAAGTGACAAAGGCTAAGAGTAGTACAATTGTAAATATTCGCATATGCTGATAATCGCAAAAATACACCGAAAGTTATTTGCATCGCTTCTCTGTGGGGATATTATGTCCTATTTTTGACGGCTCATGACAACAATACTTGATGGGAAGGCACTTGCACGGCAACTAAGAGGTAAGGTGAAAGATGAAGTAACTCAACTGCGAGCAGCAGGGCATAGAGCACCTCATTTGGCAGCTATTTTGGTAGGGGAAGACGGTGCTAGTCAGACTTATGTCAATAGTAAAGAGAAAGATTGTGAGTATGTAGGTTTTGAGTCTAGTGTGTACAAACGAAGTGCTGATACCTCAGAAGAATCACTTCTAGACTTGATAAACACCATCAATAAAAATGAGCAAATAGACGGACTAATTGTACAACTCCCAGTTCCTAAACATATTAACGCTACCAAAATCATCGAATCTATCGACCCAGATATAGATGTGGATGGGTTTCATACATTAAACGTTGGTAAGCTTTCCATCAATGAGGATACGTACATAAGTGCAACACCTTTTGGGGTTATCATGATGCTAGAAGAATACGGTGTGGAAACCAAAGGTAAACACTGTGTAGTAATAGGACGAAGCAATATAGTTGGTCGCCCTATGAGTATACTGATGAGTCAAAGTGGTAGAGATGCCACCGTAACAGTATGCCACAGACATACGCCAGATGTAGGGACATATACCCGTAATGCTGATATCGTGATAGTGGCAGTAGGAATACCGGAATTCTTAAAACCTGATATGGTAAAAGAAGGAGCTACTATTATAGATGTAGGAATAACTCGCGTAGATGCGGATAATAAACGAGGCTACCTGCTAAAAGGTGATGTGGAATATGAGACTGTAAAAGAAAAGTGTGGTGCTATTACTCCAGTGCCCGGAGGAGTAGGGCCTATGACTCGTTATGGCTTACTTCACAATACACTCAAGAGTTACAAAAAGAAACTAAATCTATGACGGAATTTCCAGTGATGGAATACTTCTACTCCATACAAGGAGAAGGAGTATATGCTGGGCAACCGGCTTTTTTCACTCGCTTAGGTGGGTGTGATGTGGGTTGTGTGTGGTGTGATGTGAAAGATAGTTGGGATGCCGATAAACATCCTAAAAAATCAATCGACTTTTTGCTTACTGAAGCCCTAAAACATCCGAGTAGAATATTGATACTCACGGGTGGCGAACCAGCTATGTATGACCTTACGCTAATTACAGAGGCATTCAAAAAAGAAGGATTCAGAGTACACATAGAAACGAGTGGAGCGTATGAGCTAGTAGGACATTTTGATTGGGTGACCTTCTCGCCAAAGAAATTTAAAGCACCAATAGCATCAGCTGCTATACAAGCGGACGAGCTTAAGGTGGTCGTTTTTAATAAAAGTGATATTGCATGGGCTGAAGAACACCAAAAAATGGTACCAGACACCTGCAAACTGTACCTGCAACCCGAGTGGGACAAGCGTGAAGTGACCGAGAAAATCATTTTTGACTATGTGCTCCAACATCCCAATTGGTTTGTGAGTCTGCAGACGCATAAGTACTTGGGGGTGGATTAGGGTCTTATTAGACTCGTTTTTAGATAGTCGTTGAAAGATATCAAGGCAATAACAATAAACGCCATAGGCAAAAGGCTAATATAAACGCTTTCGAAGCTATCCATTCCTATATCTAAATCCGTAGTGAGTTGAAATGCAAAATGAAATGCGGGTATGACTAAGATTAGGTCTTGTAGGATTAATGTTAAAAACGTAGACACTTTTTTCTTGAAAATCATATAGAGTCCAATAAAAGAAAGTAGATATGATATAATTGGATATAAGATCTTAGAGTTAATTTTAAGACTCTCAAGTAAGTAACACATATACCCAACTCCATAGAGACTAGCTCCCCAAAGAGTACTGTAAAAATAAATTACCAAAAAGCTAAGCCAAGCAAGTTTTATAAATGTTGCTTGACCAATAGAGAGCTTTAGCTTGAAATTACACATAATTCAAAACCCCACCTTCTCCGCCAATAACTCCAACAATTCTTTTTGGTAATAGGTGAAATGGTCAGGGATATTAAGCATTTTTACTTTTTTGCTACTCACAGATTTAGAAAAACGTAAGACTTCCTTCTTATGCTTTTGTTCCATTGCATAGATGGTATCTGCCCAAGTGAGGTGCTCCTCATTGAGATAGAAAGTTCCTTCTTGACTGCATATCTTTTGATTCGTCCCAATAGAACGAAATTCGAAATCTGGATAACCTTCTGCAAAATAGTCTTCGGCTGTTTTAGAACGTTCCTTATTCGCAGAGCATACAAATAGGATCTGCGTGTGTTTACTTTTCACTAATGGTACTACAAATATAACCCACAAAAAAACCACCTCGCATACGCAAAGTGGTTCCGTAGCAAAATGCGAAAGCCAATCTATCGTTTTATGCTAACCTTTTTGGTAATGGTACTTACTCCATCCTCAAAGCGTAGGATATACGTGCCTTCATATACCGCTTGTACATCATAATATGCAATCGTACTGCCTTTTGGGATAGAGGTGGTACTTATTTCTTTACCATCCATATCTGTCAAGGTGATTTTTACCTCAGAGCGGGTAAGTCCACCTAGCTGTATGGCGATTAAGTCACTTGCAGGATTTGGGTAAATATGGATACTTGCTTGACCTAATACATCTACTGCATTAGTACTCGGTGTATATACTGTTGTGGTTTCATTTACGCTAGTTACCTTCCTGTCTTCTCTGCTACCATAGAATGTTGGACCCACGGCATACGGATAAGCTGAATTCCAATTCTCATCTACCGTGCAGAAGTAGGCATACGTGCCGTCGGGATATTCAGGCGTCACACAAAATCGGCCATTGTGCTCATCTAGTACATCTTCATCTGTAGAAGCAACAAACTCATAATCTTCTCTGAAATAGCCTAAGAAGTAAGTGGCACCCACATCTGGGCCATCGTCTACCGAACTCCCATCTGCGTGCGTAGTCCGTGCTGTTATGTTTCTAAGATGATAGCCAGATTTTATGCGTGTGATACCGCTGGAGCCATCTTTTTTGGCGTAGCCATAAGCACCGTATATCGGAAACCCATCATACGCGTATCCTATAAGCGGAGAATGTGATTCTGCATCTATAGCATACAACCCTTCCGCATCATACAGGTTGCAAATGTCAGATAAGACATCTTTGTCTAGTTTGAAAGCGGATGGATTTTGGTGGTGATGATAGTTGCCCTTGGCAGGGTGTCCTTTCGCACAGTCAAAACCGCCCATCTCTGCAGGGATGGCATCTCTGTTCCAGTCTTGTAAGGTACCTGGTCCGCCAGGACAAGGAGGATTGCCCGGTCCGCCGCAAAGAGCATTGGTCGTAGGGTTCCAAGCTACGCCATCTCTATAGTCAAATAGAGCTACACCGTTTATAAAAATCCCAATGTTATTTCCTGTGGTTGCGTCTGGTGTTCCTTCGTTTTTGGTTGGGCTAAGTGGGATTTGGTATATACCACTTTGGTTTTCGGCGTTACTCGGGTTTCCGTCAGAAAATGGCCCTGTTGGATACGCAGGTATTCCCGTAGCCGTGACGTACACATATTCGTCTGAGTATTCTACTTTTTGGCAGTTTACCAAGATGTTATTTTCGGTAAGTGTTGTGTTGCCTTTTGGGTAGTAGGTTCCCGTTTCGGTTGTGTTTTGTAGCCAAGAGGTGATAGCTGGACTCAGCTGTGCCTTGGCAAATGTGCTGGCAAGTATGAGTACGAGTATTGATGTTTTTCTCATTTTATAGGATTTTAGTTCTTTTGACGTTCTAATGCTGATTCTCCTTCGTTGGGAGTAATATGGATCTTGGAAATTTGTTATCTTGGTTTAGTATAAATGACTTGTCATTTAGTGTAAGTAAGAATGCAATTAAATCTGCTTTTTGATTGGATGTTAGTTTCACGCCCGATGATAACTCGTGAGATATATGGACATTTTGATTATCTATAGCGGTGTAGTGATTTAAGACTTGGTTTAGTCGTCTGAATCGTCCGTCGTGCATGTAGGGATAAGTGTAACTCAAATTACGCAAGGTCGGTACTTTGAACAGAAAGCTATCTTGTGTTTGTTTTGTCACCCTATATCTACCTAGGTCATAGTTAGCTGTGTCCGGAGATAGACCATTGTTACGAAACGCGTAATTGCTAAAAAGTGGTTCGGTATGGCACGCATTACACTTAGCCTGAAATAGTGAATACCCCGCTTGCTCCTGTATAGTGAAGGTATCATTACCTTGTTTTACTTTGTCATACTTGGCTTGATCCGATATTAAACTCAATTGAAACTGCGTTAAAGCTTGCAGCATTTTTTGGCTGGTGATAGTGTCTATGCCGTATGCTTTTTTGAAAAGAGCAGTGTAAATAGTGCTTCGCTTAAGTTTCACCATTAGATGTTTTATGCTTTCGGCCATTTCGCCAGGATGGGTAATAGGAGCAAGAGCTTGCATATCTAGGTGATTGCTAGCACCATCCCACATCAGCAAGGGTTGCCAAGCTAAATTGAATAGAGCGGGAGCATTCCGTGTTCCAATACTGTCGTGTATGCCATGACTTACCTCGTGGTCCGTATGGGCAAAGCTATTGTAAGGCGAGTGGCAACTAGCACAAGATATAGTGCTATCTGCCGATAAGATCGGGTCATAGAATAAAGCTCGCCCGAGATCGATTTTTGCTGAAGTTGCTTGAGCGAGTTCTCGCTCATAAATAGGCAGGGGGAAATGAGCTGGCACATCGTATGCCATGTAGGTACTCGCTATACACGAGCAGATTAGTGCTATGTAAATCGTTTTTTTCAAAAAGTATGACTCATACATCTAGCAAAAATGTCAGCAAAGTCGGTGGCGTCCTTTCCCGGACTCATAATGTGTTGTTGCTTGCCTAACATTTGGGATAATAGCTGATCCAGATGAATGAAAAGATTGCCGTTATAGGGTAGTCTTATTTTTCTGTAAGCGTTTCTGTTGCCCGTGTATCCACCAATGTGGTATTCAAATTGTTCTTTGTTCGCGTTGTGCGTAATATTACCCTCTAGTTTTATGTTGATATAGCCACTTTGCCACGTCCAGTACATGTCATTCACAGGGTCTAAATCTCCTTCCATTGCTCCCCGTGCGTGGGTGGTGCTGTCTACGCCAATACCAAATTGCATTTTATACTTTTTAGATACTAATAATGAATCTTGGAATAAAATTAATAAGGACTCCGGTTTGGCGATATCTATCAGTATGTTTTTTGCCTGATGCGTATAAACGATACTGTCTTGCTCATTTAAAATGATGAGGTCCGATAGGTAAAATCGCAGCTTTTCTATGTGGTATTTCTTTTCATAAGTAGAGTCCGGCTCCGAGGGTTCACCTTTATATACTGGCAACAGTTTTAGACTATGAGTATTTTTGTTTTGAGAGGTTTGAGCTATACTCTGAATGATACTCAGAAACGTTATCACGATTATGATAGCCGTTCTCATCGGCCTTTTCGTCTTGGTTTTGCTCTTCTTTTTTCAAAGATATCTTTGAGGTCGTCTACGAGTAAGATATAGTTATTCATTTGCTCGGGTTTGCAAATAGCTTTGATATCAAGAAAATGGGCGTAATGCAGTGCCTCCATTTCACTATGTATATGACCAATAGCAGTGGTAAGTGAGTCTATATCTGCGTGATTATCTCCTTTGAGATGCTGGTGCAAATGAACTTTAGCCTGCATGAGTGCCTCGCGATGTTCGTGCATTTTTTCCTGATGATTCCTTACCATCACTCTAAACTCTTTTTTCTGCTCTTTGTCAAAAGCAAGTCGCTCCATAATTAGTTTTTTGGGACCATTTTCCCTCATCGGAGGTTGCTTGTCCTTGGCAGTCAATATGAAGACTCCCATTGCAACATTAATTAGTAGGAGTATGATGGCTAATATTCCGTATAACTTCGTCTTATTCATAAAGCGAGTAGTTTTCCTCTGGGATTATTTCTTCTAAACTGACTTCGTCTGTTGTATTAGTCCATTGCACCGCAAAAACTACATTAGCAATAAACAATAACGCTACTGCAGCAGCTATTGCTCTTACGTTGTGCATGGGGACGATGTCGGCTTGTTGCTTGTGTACTCGCTCATTCACTTTGTGCCATAAGGCATCGGGGGCAGTCACTTTTTTTATGTTATCTAAAAGTTCCATTTAAATTTGATTTTATAGACTTTGTTTACTCGTTATTCCTTCGTTTCGGCCAATTTTTGGGTCAATTTATTTTTGGCTCGTTGGTATAAAGATTCTATGGATTTTACCGTGCAATCCATAATATTAGCAGTTTCCTGTTGTGTTTTGTTTTCTATTTTTAGCAAAATTAGAGCAGTTTTCTGTCGCTCGGGCAATTCATTTATACAATCAAATATCCTCTTCATCTCCTCTTTTTGCTCGAGCAAAACTCCCGGGTGGTCAAAATCAGATACATTGATATGCGTATCTGGGTCGTCTAATCTTTTGGAGTTGAAAAAAAAACTTCGTTTGGTTCTGGTCTTTGCTTTTATGAAATCAAGGGATTTATTAATCGTTATTCGATATATCCATGTTTTTACACTCGATTTCCCCTTGAACTTATGCATGTTTTTGTGAACAGACATAAATACATCTTGAGCTATCTCTTCGGCATCCGCAGTATTTTGCACGTACTGGAGTGCAAGGTTGTACACCAAGTCCGTGTGTAGTTTATATAGTTGCTCGAAGGTCAATTGATTACGATTTACCTAGTAAATTTGATTTTATATGACTTGAATACTGCTACATAGGAGCATAACTCAATGAGGGAGCTTATCCTTCAAAAGGCCGTAAGAAAGCACCCCTAACATAGCAGACAGTATTACCACGATAAATACACTGTATCCACTACCTAGTAGTATGTACAAGGGTCCAGGACAAGCTCCAGTCAGTGCCCAACCCATACCAAATATGGTGCCGCCAAACAAGTAGCGGTAAACGCCCTTCTCTTTATTCTTTGCTATTATATTCTCACTGTTTATATCTCTAATAATACCTCTTTTGGCTGCTTGCATTATGAGTAGACCGCATCCTAAAGCTGAGCCTATGATGCCATACATGTGAAACGAATCAAATCGGAACATCTCCTGAATTCGAAACCAAGATATAGCCTCGGATTTGTACATCACAATACCAAAAAAGATGCCGGTTAAAAAGAATGGAAAAAGTTTTTTCACAAGTTACTACGAGCTGAAGATAAATGGAAAAATAAAGTGGGTCATTATCAATCCTCCAATGAAAAATCCAATGACTGCAATCAAAGATGGTATCTGAAGGTTAGATAATCCACTCATAGCGTGGCCTGAAGTACATCCTCCTGCCCAGCGAGTGCCAAACCCAACCATAAATCCACCTAAGACCATGATTAATATCCCCTTGGGTGATGCTAAGCTTGCCCAGTTAAATATGTCTGTCGGTAAGTACTCGTTTTGGAAAGAGATGCCCAAAGCTTTTAGTGCCTCTATGGTATCTCTGTGAATAGTAAAAGCTGTATTTGCCGTAAGAAAATGAGAGGCAAGAAAACCGCCGAAAATGGCACCCAATACGAATACGAGGTTCCAACCTTGAGCTTCCCAATCGAACCTAAAAAACTCAGCCACTCTGCCAGCACCCAATATACTGCAGATGGAACGCAACGTAGAACTTATACCAAAGTGTCCGCCTAACACCATTAATATTACCATGGTAAGACTAATAAGTGGGCCTGATATATACCAGGGCCAAGGGTTTTTTAAAATTTCTAACATAAGTATGGTTTACTAATGATAATTGGAGCAACTACAACCAATGCAAATGATAATCTTTTATTTCTAAATCAAGAGCGGCCTTGGTTACCTTCAGTGGTTTGAAAGTGTCTATCATTACAGCGAGCTCGCCTGTCTCTTTTTTGCCAATACTCTTCTCTTGTGCTCCAGGAGTAGGGCCATGTGGTATGCCTCCGGGGTGAAGGCTCATCTGCCCTTTTTCTACGTGTCCTTTACTCATAAATTGTCCATCTACATAGTACATCACTTCATCGCTATCTATATTGCTATGCCAGTAAGGTGCAGGGATGCTAAGTGGGTGATAATCAAACAGACGAGGAACAAAACTGCATATCACAAAATTATGTCCTTCAAAGGTTTGGTGTATTGGTGGTGGCATATGGATACGCCCCGTTATGGGTTCAAAATCGTGTATGCTGAAGATGAATGGATAATGTGTGCCGTCCCAGCCAATGAGGCAAAATGGGTGATACTTGTACGTATAAGGATATAGCTTGTCTTCTTTTTTGGTTTTAATCAGAAACTCGCCTTCTTCTACAATCGTTTGTAGATTTTCGGGCTGTTTTATATCTCGCTCACAATAGGGGGAGTGCTCCAATAGTTGGCCACTTTTACTCACATAATTACGCGGATATAAGATAGGACTGTGGCTCTCTACTATCATCAGTTTATTGTCTTCCGAATCAAATTCCATCTGATAAATCACCCCGCGAGGGATGATCAAGTAGTCACCAAATTTAAACGTTAACTCACCGTAATTGGTACGGCAAGTGCCACTGCCTTCGTGTACAAATATGACCTCGTCGCTATCGCCATTTTTGTAAAAGTAGTCTGTCATGCTCTTACGTGGCCGCGACATGCATATCTGCAAATCGCTGTTGGTGAGCAGTATAACACGACTTTCTAAGTAATCGTCTTGTTCCGCTACATTGAAATTTTGGAAACTACGATGTAGCATCTCCATATCACCTGCCAGTTCGGGCTTAAGGTTTATGGGTTTGTCTACCTTCAGAATGGCCGTAGGTGGATGATGATGGTACAATAAGCTATAGCTGTTGCTAAATCCCTCTGTACTAAAAAGTTCTTCTTTGTATAATTCACCATCTGGTCGTCTGAACTGGGTGTGTCTCTTCGGCGGTATAGTTCCTAGCTTATGATAATGTGGCATACGGGTTCAAAAATAGAGAGCTTACATCAATAATGTATTGCTTTAGTTAAAAATCATTTGTTCTATGCTGTGGTGAATTGCCAAGGGTGGTTGCTCAAGTCCGTATGCCAAACCATCATACATTTTTATATCTTCGCACTACCTTGAGAAATAGTATTTTAATAACAATTGTCTGTGTTGCTTTGTACGGCATTTTTGCCACGGGCTGTCAGTGGATAGGAAGTGAGCAAGCTAGTCTGTCACAGGATACCACTATCAGTTTAGAGGCACGAGAGTGGAGCAAGAAAATTGATCAAAACCCCAACAATCCAGAGTATTTTGTACAACGGGCTGCCGTGCTCAATAAGGAGAAGCGGTATGATTTGGCTATTCTCGATTATCAGGCAGCAATCGCTTTAGACGGTGATAAGTGTAACTATTACTACGAGTTGGGCGATACTTATTTTGCTGATAATCAGACTACAAAAGCCCTGGAACAATATGAGCAAGCAGAGAAAGTAAATCCCAACGATGTGGTGGCAGTATTCAAAACGGCACAGTTTCTATACTTCGTACGTCAGTTTGATAAAAGTAAATTGCGTTTCGGTAAGCTACTGAACCTAAGTCCTCAACACGCCCAAGGACATTTCTTTAGCGGGATGCTGTATAAAGAAGACGGTGATACAGCCGCGGCTTTAGAGTATTTTGATAAAACAGTGGAGTTGCTAGGTGCAGATTATAACAGCAGTATGCAACTAGGGTTGCTCTATGAAGCTAAAGGTGATAAGGCCCAAGCACTAGAAAACTACGAGAAAGCTATTAACACAGACCCTACCAGTTCCGAGGCGTACTACGCTCGGGGATTGCTTTATCAAAAAATGGGGGATAATGAAAAAGCTATGAAGGACTATCAGAAGACGATAGATGCCAACCCTGCGAGTTTTAATGCGTATTACAACGCCGGAAATATTCTTGCTACTAATGGCGATTACAAAAAGGCTATTCAGCATTTTGAAGTATGCGTAAGGTTGATACCTGAAGTGGCAAAATCTTACAATAGAATTGGTCAGTGCATGGAGCTGCAAGGCAATGAAATAAAAGCAACTGAAAATTATCGAAAATGTTTGCAAATAGACCCTAATTTTGAGGCCGCAAAAGATGGGCTAGCTCGTCTCGGCAAATTAAAGTAGATACTAACCTTATTATTAGTTGTAAATTGAATATAAAGATAACATTACCAGATGGTTCCGTAAGAGAATTGCCTCAAGGTATCTCGGCATTGGACGTAGCCAAAAGCATCAGCGAAGGATTGGCTCGTGTGGTGATAAGTGCCAAAGTAAATGATGAAGTATGGGACTTAACCCGACCTATCAACGAAGATTCGAATGTAGCACTGCTCAAATTTGATGATTTGGAAGGCAAAAAAACCTTCTGGCACAGTAGTTCGCATCTTTTGGCTGAAGCATTAGAAGCTCTATATCCTGGAGTCAAGTTAGGAATAGGTCCTGCTATAGATAATGGTTTTTACTACGATGTAGATTTTGGTGACCATAGCTTCTCCTCTAATGATTTTGAAAAAGTAGAGAAGAAAATGAAAGAACTGGCGAGCCAAGGAAATTCATTTGACCGAAAAGAAATCAGTAAAGCAGACGCCGTAAAATACTTTACGGAAAAAGACGATGAGTATAAATTAGATTTGATTGATGGTTTAGAAGATGGTTCCATCACTTTTTATACCCAAGGTAATTTTACAGACTTATGCCGTGGGCCACACATACAAAGTACCAAGGACATCAAAGCGGTAAAACTACTCAATGTAGCAGCAGCATACTGGCGAGGCGATGAGAGTAATAAATCGTTAACACGTATCTACGGGGTTTCGTTTCCCAAGGCAAAAATGCTTACGGAACACCTCGAGCTGCTAGAAGAGGCGAAGCGAAGAGACCACCGAAAGCTTGGTAAGGAGCTGGAGCTTTTTACCTTTAGTGAAAAAGTAGGGGCAGGGCTACCTCTATGGCTGCCTAAGGGCACTGCTATCCGCGAAAGATTGGAGAATTTTATGCGTAAGGCTCAGGTAGAACGTGGTTATCATCAGGTAGTTACGCCGCATATCGGGAACAAAGAGTTGTACGTGACGTCTGGTCATTATGAGAAGTATGGTGAGGATTCTTTTCAGCCAATCAAAACTCCTAAAATGGACGAAGAGTTTCTGCTCAAACCCATGAACTGCCCACATCATTGTGAGATATATAAGTTCAAGCCAAAGAGTTACAAGGAGCTACCATATCGTGTAGCAGAGTTTGGAACGGTATATCGTTATGAGCAAAGCGGGGAGCTCAATGGACTGACGCGAGTGCGTGGGTTTACGCAGGACGATGCCCATATTTTCTGTACTCCAGATCAGTTGAAAGGAGAGTTCGTAGATGTAGTAGACTTGGTTATGGAGGTGTTTGGTAAGCTTGGTTTCAAAGACTTTACCGCTCAGATATCTCTTCGTGACCCGGATAATAAGGAGAAGTATATCGGTACAGATGATGTATGGGAAAAAGCAGAGAAAGCCATCATAGAAGCTACAGCCGAACGCGAAATGGAAACCGTAACCGCTTATGGTGAAGCAGCATTTTATGGTCCTAAGCTAGATTTTATGGTGAAAGATGCTCTAGGACGTAGCTGGCAGCTAGGAACTATTCAGGTAGATTACACCTTGCCTGAGCGTTTTGAGTTGGAATACATAGGCTCTGATAATGAGAAACATAGACCGGTAATGATACACCGTGCACCATTTGGGAGTATGGAGCGATTCATTGGTATATTGATAGAGCATACCGCGGGAAATTTCCCATTGTGGCTTAGTCCGGAGCAGGTGGCCATTTTGCCTATCAGTGAAAAGTACCACGATTACTCAGATAAAGTTTTAAAATTCCTTAATAAACACGATATTCGCGGCCTTGTAGACGAGCGAGCCGAGAAAATTGGCCGTAAAATCCGCGATGCTTGGGCTTCTAAAATTCCTGTGATGATAATCGTAGGAGAGGAAGAGTCTGAAAACGAGGAGGTTTCGGTTAGGGTTCAAGGCGATGGCGACGTCGGCAAATTTAAATTAGATGAGTTTGTAGATTACTTCAACTCACTATTAACAAAAGAATAAGACATACTTGAAGAGAAAAAGAAGACCGTTTAGGGGTAGAGTAAAAGATCCCCACAGAATCAATGAGAATATCATTGCTGATCCTGTACGTCTCGTTGGCGACAATGTAGAGCAAGGAATTACAGATTTAAAGGAAGCTTTGAAAATGGCAGTGGAGCAAGAGTTAGACCTAGTAGAAGTTTCGCCCAAAGCTAACCCGCCCGTGTGTAAAGTGATAGATTACCGTAAGTTTTTGTATGACCAAAAGAAAAAGGCCAAAGAACTTAAAGCGACTCAATCTAAGACGGATATCAAGGAAATTCGTTTTGGTCCCAATACGGACGAACACGATGTTAACTTCAAGTTGAAACACGCAGAAAAATTCTTGGAAGAAGGACATAAGGTAAGAGCCTATGTTTTCTTCAGAGGACGTACCATCGTATTTAAAGAACGAGGAGAGTTATTGTTACTTCAGTTTGCAGAAAAACTGCAAGAAGTAGCAAAGCTTGAGCAATTGCCTAAGATGGAAGGCAAGAAAATGATAATAGTTTTAGCACCAAAATAAATTTAAAAGAAAGAACAGAGATGCCAAAAATGAAAACCAACTCTAGTGCCAAGAAGAGATTCAGAATCACTGGAACCGGTAAAATCAAAAGAAAGCACGCTTACAAGCGTCACATCTTGACAAAGAAGTCTAAGAAAAGAAAACTTGCTCTTAGACACAGTGGTTTGGTTCATCCAGCGGATGAGAGCAACATCAAATTCTTGTTAAGAATCGGAAAGTAATTCGCAGCAGCGAAAAGTTTAACCATTATTCGGGCCTAAAAAGATTCCGACTCATCGGAACGCCTAGTTTAAAAAAAGAAAAAACAAAATGCCAAGATCAGTAAACGCAGTTGCCTCTAGGAGACGACGCAAAAAAATGATGAAACACGCCAAAGGATTCTTTGGTAGAAGAAAAAATGTATGGACAGTAGCCAAAAACGCAGTAGAAAAAGCGTGGCAATATTCATACAGAGATAGAAAAAATAAGAAAAGAAACTTCCGTAGATTATGGATTACTAGAATAAATGCTGGAGCCAGATTACACGGAATGAGCTATTCTCAGTTTATAGGTGCTGTGCACAAAAAAGGTATAGAGCTTAATAGAAAAGTTCTTGCTGACTTAGCAATGAATCACCCAGAAGCTTTTGAAGCAATCGTAAAGAAAGTTAAAAAGTAAATTTTAAAAATAAGCTAAAACATTATACTAAAGTCTCTCACCTTTGTGAGGGACTTTTTTTATGCTCGTAACCTTGGTCCTTAGTGCATTCTATCTCCTCGTATTTCCAAGGTTTTGACCATCTCAGCTTCAAAGGCAACCCACTCTGCCCATCGGCTACTGACGTGTTCTTCGGTTGAGTATTTTTTGGCGAGGTCTAAAAACGCTCTGTAATGACCGGCCTCACTTACCATAAACTCGTGATAAAATTTTTGAAGTTCGGGATCTGTCATATGAATGCTTAGTAGTCTGAATCGCTCACAGCTGCGTGCTTCTATCATGGCGAATGCTAAGAGGTATTCTACAAGTTGTTTTTCTATGTGGTCTCCTTTTTTTACGAATGCATTTAGCTTATTCACATACTCATCTTTGCGTTGTGGTCCAAGTTCGTAACCACGTTTTTTGAGTTCTTTGAGGACTTTTCTAAAATGTCCCCATTCCTCCGCTACTATAGGAGTAATCACATCTACTATGTCGGCGTATTTACTGAACCGACTAATGATACTAATGCCGTGAGTGGCTGCTTTCTGCTCGCACCAAGCGTGGTCGGTGAGTATAAATTCAATGCTCTTTTCGGCTATGTTGACCCAGCGTGGGTCAGTTGCCATCTCTAGGCCAAGTGTAGTTTTAGATTGCACAATGCGAAGATAAGGTTTCTCTGCCTGTCGTATACGGCCTATTCTAAAATGGTCACTCATCATAGAGCTAACTTAACCTTGAATTTACACTCGTTGAATCTGTATATCAAAAGATCAATAAAACACTCACAAACACAATCAATCCTATCAGAAATAGGACCAGTGTATATGGGAGTATATCTTTAGCCTTTAAACCAGTGATACTTAGTAAGGGCAAAGCCCAAAAAGGTTGGAGCATATTAGTAAGTTGATCGCCATAAGCAAGTGCCATTATCATTTTAGGTAGCGGAACGTGGAGCTTGGTAGCCGCTTCTATAATAATAGGTCCTTGTATGGCCCATTGCCCGCCACCACTAGGTACGAAAATATTTACTATTCCGGCACTGATAAAAGTGAATAAAGGAAGTGTGTGGGGCGTAGCAACGGAAATGAACCATTCTGAAAGCAGCGCTATGAGACCACCACTTTGCATAAGTGTAAGTATACCAAAGTATAGCGGGAACTGTATCAAAATGCCAGAAGCTCCCTTTATGGCGTCGTCCACGGCGGTTAAAAATGCCTTAAAATTACGATGTAGTAATAGGGAAAGGGCTAAGAGACTGAAATTGATATAATTGGGCGTGATGAAACCTAAGAATGCACCGTCATAAGTTACTGCAACGTAACCTGCTAGTAGCACCAATAGAATGCCAATGCTGTTGCTCAATAGCTTGGATTCGTCTACTCGTTCTGCACCTTCCGTTTGCATTCCATTATTTCCCGAAGTTTTATATATGCTCAATTTAGGTACATATTCTGAACCTTTCTTACCTATGATATAAAAAACGACGGGAATCAATATGATTAATAAAGCAAAGGCCGTAATGTTCATGGAACTAAATACTGTTTCTCCATAATATATGGCTTGAGGAAGACTAGCATCTCCGCCTAAGGCCTTCAAGTGGCCTTGCTCTGCTACTTTACTGAGTGCCGACCCCGAGATACCTCCGTGCCACACCATCAAACCTACATAGCCAGCAGCACCTACCAATGGGTAGTTAAGCGGTAATTGTTTATCGGTAAAAGACTCACCGACTTTACGAGCGAGTATTGCCCCGAAAATGAGTCCTAATCCCCAATTGAAAAATGCCACAATAATGGTGGTGAACGTTACTACAGCTGCCGCTTGAGCGGTAGATTTGAGCGGTGAAATAATCTTGATTATCAGACGGTCTACCGTATTGCTTAATGCCAAGGTGTGTCCAAGTACGAGCATAAGCATCATCTGGAATGCAAATGCAAGCAGATTGCTCGACCATAGGCCTTTCTGCCAGTCGATTAAAAGTTCGAATCCTGACTTAGGTGAGTGATACCACGATACTACGAATACAAAAATGGTAAGAAGTATAGCGATACTAAAAGGAGAAGGCAATAACCTCTTAAACCATTTGGTATATTGCTGTGAGAAGCTCATAAGTATGAAACCAGTTCCTCTAGATACCTAGCATCCGTTTCGTCAAAGGTGTCAAACGCATCGCTATCTATGTCTAACACTGCAAATACTTCTCCGTTTCTGATACAGGGTATCACAATTTCGGAATTAGAAGCTGAGCTGCAAGCAATATGTCCGTCAAACTGATGTACATCTGCAACTATCTGGGTGCTAAGCTCTTGCCAAGCGGTACCGCAAACACCCTTACCATACGCAATTCTTGTGCAAGCTACGGGGCCTCGATATGGGCCAAGCACTAGATATTGTTCTTGTACGCGATAAAAACCAATCCAATGATGAGGTATATGCTCATACATAAGGGTACAAAGATTTGCCATATTGGCTACATCATCTACTTGTTTGTCAATAAGAGCTTTAGCTTGTTTTATTAGGTTTTGGTATATTTCTGTTTTGTTCAAGATTATACTTTTATTACAACGTAATTTCGGATGCTGCTGTTCATCTAAATAACTTCGTAGGCTACTAATTAAGTTATGCTCTTATGAATACGAAACATTTAAAAATTTTAGCGATGCTACTCTTTGCTAATATACTATTACTAGTTGGCCTCTATTGGTTTCTCTAGGATAAGGTAGCCGTACTTATCTAACACACCGGTAGTGTAATCATAATTACCTGCCTTTATTATTCTATATCCATTCGTTGGCTTTGAATCCTCATGAGGTAGGTTATCTGGTCCAAAGTTGACTACTACTCTAAGACTTTGGTTTACTCCTCTATCTATCGTAACGGTATTGGTGCTTTGATACTCCGCAGGAAAACTGATGGGACTGTTTGTAGCGAGCTCTGCCCGTTCCTTTAGTGCGTTCAGCATTTGATAGAATGCAAAATATTCCGCTGCTTCTGGTGCATCCCAATCTATAGAATCTTTGGCAAAAAAACTTAGGCGGTGCTTAAGTCCAGCTTCTTGTCCGCTATATATAAGTGGCATTCCTCTGAGGGTATAAGAGAGCACAGCCATTGCCTTCCAACTTTCTGCGAGGCGTTCGTCAATCGTACCATTCCAACTGTTTTCATCGTGGTTGGTGATCATATTCATAGGAAATACGTCTGAGCCATTGATGCTATCTTTTTCAGTCATAACGCGTTTTATTTCAGCGGCCTTCACTTCGCCCGAATATAATTTGTTAAAAACGTGGTGCATTTCCCATCCGTAATACGCATCAAAAGCAGAGTCAAATTGAGCGGGTTGGTGTGTTTCGCTTTCGGCAAGCATAAACATGGGCTTCACTTGGTCTAGTGTCGTACGTGCTTCATTCCAAAAATCGGTAGGAACTTCCATAGCTACATCACATCTGAAACCATCGAGGTCACACTCTTCTACCCAAAATTTCATACTCTTAATCATCTCAGCACGCATGTCTTGATTATCATAGTTAAGGTCTGCTACATCGGTCCATCCCCAGCTTTTACCGTCTTCACCTATTGGGTCGGTTATTTTTCCAGTGCTATCGTGCGTGTACCACTCTGGGTGCTCTGTAACCCAAGCATTATCCCAAGCAGTATGATTGCCTACCCAGTCAAGTATCACCTTCATATCCATTTCGTGACACTTTGCTATTATCCTCTTGAAGTCCTCTACGGAGCCATATCGTGGATTTACCGCTTTGTAGTCGGCAATGGAATAAGGGCTGCCCCAGTATTTGTCGTAATCGGGATTAGGTAAATCTTGAACAAAGGTGTCACCTACTGCTTTTCTATTGAGCTTGCCTATGGGTTGTATGGGCATAAACCATAATACGTCTACCCCTAATTCTTTAAGCTTAGGTAGCCTAGCCTCAAAAGCAGTGAGCGTTCCTTCCGGTGTATATTGCCTTACATTCACTTCGTAAATGGTTACATTTTGTATCCATTCAGATGGGAGCACAGTTGCTGTTTTTTCTTCTTTTTTCTCGGCAGCATTGCACGCTGCAAGTCCTGCAGCTAGTAAAATATATATGTACTTTTTCATGGTGTGTTTTTTATTGATTTTTACCACAGAGACACAGAATACCCAGAGTATGTTTTAATACCCTTTGCGATCTTTGAATCTTTGTAGTTCATTTTTTTTGTAAATATTCAATACTTCTATTAAACTAATTGATGGAATATGTCCAATCTTCTTTATTCAATGTTATAGTTACTTCATTGTCAAAGTATTTTCGTGAATAGGTAAATTTCTTATCTGTGTTTTTTATGATCTTAAAATCACCATAGACCAACGCCAAGTTTTCGTTTCTTAGTTGAATAAGCCCTGCAATCTCTTTTTGCAACTTTACTTCTTGTTTTTTTAAGTTTTCAAAACGCATCATCCTGCGGTTATCCGGATCACCGGCTCCAGCCATTCCTATTTCATCTCCATAGTAAATAATTGGTATACCAGGAATCGTCATATTAAAGGCATTGAACATAGCCATTCTTTGGTAAGCGAGAGAGTCCTGTACTTCTATGGTTTGTTTCCAGCCCACACGTTTGTATTCCATCCAGGGTGTGTTAAAGTCTAAGGTGCCATCTGCGTAACTCATAAAACGAGGTTTATCCTGATTACCAGTGATATTGCCCATTAAGTGATGGTATCCATAAGTGCTAAGACTTGCTTCCAGTGCTTCGCCAAGTCTGGTCATAGGTTCATCTTCTGTGGCAAATACAGGAAGAGCATTGTCATACATATTGAAATCAAACTGAGCATCTAGCAACCCAGAACCGATGTAGCTATTGATTAGGTCATGTGTGCCGTAGGTTTCACCTATTTGGTAAATGTATTTGCCTTTCTCTTGGCTTACCTTCTTGACTTTCTTATTGAGCGTTCGCCAAAAGTTGTTTGGTATATGCTTTGTCGCATCATGTCGGAAACCATCAAAATCATACTCCGTAATCCAATGTAGTGCAGAATCTACAATAAAATCGGTTACTTCTTGTTTTCTAAGATCTAGTGTAGGCAAGAAAGTATCAAACCAAGTGGTCAGCCTATGCTCGTCCCACTTTTCGGTATTCATAGTTCCATCTGGGAGGTAAAGCGGAGTTACCCAGTCTCTGTGTTTTTGGTAAACCGAGTGCTGCTCGTGTACATGATTGGCCACATAATCTAGTAACACGCTCAGCCCATTGTTATGAGCTACACGTAGCATTTCCTTCACATCCTCTGGTGAACCAAGCCTGTAGTCTACCTTAGTACTCGTAATAGGCCAATAGCCGTGATATCCGCTAAATTTAGTGTCTGGATCATTGAATTGACCCCAAGCATCGGTAGGATTTTGAGTAATAGGAGAGATCCAAATGGTGTTAATTCCAAGTTCTTGGAAATAGCCATCCTTTATTTTTTGAGTGATGCCAGCGATATCACCTCCGTAATATTGAGCCTTGGGTAAAATAGCGGGGTCGTTCACAGGTTCATCATTGCTTTTGTCACCATTCACAAAGCGGTCTACCATCATAAAATACATAACGCTACTGTGCCAATCGTTGCTGTTCAGCTTGCTTGGGTCAGTGATCACTTTCCCCTTGGCTAATGGAAAAAGGAGGTCATTACTCGCAGCTACATCATTATATCCAAACACTCGAATGTGTGAGCGAGCCTCATACTTAGCAAATGGTGGGATGAGCAACTTGAACTTGTTACCCTCTTTTTTAGCTTCTATTCTAAAGTTATTCCAGTAGGCATAGACTCCTTCTGTCTTTATAGATGAAATGATGATTTCTGTTTTGGTAAACGAATCTGTAGATATAGATGGCAATTCATCTTTGCTTGGTCCTTTTACTTCCAATACGTTGTTGAATCCACCCATTCCGTTACTTACTTTTACAGGGTTGCTCGGGTCGTCTATTTCTTGGCCATCGGCTACTAGTTTGTATTGGTATTTACCGGGTTTGAGGTTTAAGAAAAGATAATAGCTATCATTTCCACAATTTCTTAAAGGATTACTGCCATTTATATCCCAATTATTAAACTCTCCTTTTACACGAAAATTGCTATAAAATATTCCTTGCGTATTGACTTGAAAATCTATTTCTTGGAGGTCTGTTCCTTTCACCAAAAACGCATGTGGAATACCCTCCGCATATACCGTAAGATTACTAACGGGTTGTGTTTCTCCATCGGTAATCAAAAATATGTTGTCTCCATCATTGCTTACTTCTAAGGCCTCATCATCGCTTATGATTGAGTCTACGCTAACCTCATCCATAAAATAATCGGATAAGAAAACCTCTGTCGTATCACCTACCAATTGAATCGGTGATGCTAACCCAAAAATCTTGCTATCGCTTCGCTTTGTACCACTTTGGTTACAGCTCATGGCAAGCAATAAGATAAATAGTATTACTATAATATTCTTCATTCCAATTTTTATTTTAAGTCACTAGCATTGCAGAACAATGTTAAACGCTTCAGTAATTGAACGTACTAGTCTATGTTCAGCCCATCTTTATTGACTGTTACCTGTTTTACCTCTCCTCTAAATCGTATTTTGAAAGAGAAACTATCCCAGTTTTCGGGTAAAAACGGCTTGAAGGTTAGTTCACCATCTTTTACTCGCATACCTGCAAATCCTTTTACAATACTCATCCAAGTACCTGCCATACTTGTGATATGAAGACCGTCTCGTGTATCATTATTATAATCATCCAGATCAAGTCGAGCAGTTCTAAGATAGAATTCATACGCTCGTTTTTCATCACCCAGTTTGGCAGCGAGAATAGAATGCACACAAGGACTTAGCGATGATTCATGAACAGTTAATGGCTCGTAAAAATCGTAATGTGTTTTGTGCTCCTTGTCGGTAAACTCATCCTCAAAGAAGTAAAAGCCTTGAAGCGTGTCTGCTTGCTTGATGTAGCAGCTACGCAGTATCTTGTCCCAACTCCAATGCTCTACAATAGGGCGTTGTGTTTCGGGTAAATCGGCTACTGGAATGAGCTCCTTATCTAGGAATCCATCTTGCTGTAGGTAAACACCGTATTCTTCCGAGTATGGATAATACATCTTGTCCGATATCTCTTTCCACTTTGTCATCTCCGCCTCGTTAAAGGTAGATTGCTCTACAATACGGCTATAGTCCGTTGGGTGATTTTCTTTTACCCAATTTATAGATTCGCGGCAGTAGTCCATACACCACGCAGCGATTTTGTTGGTGTACCAGTTATTGTTTACGTTATTCTCAAATTCATTAGGCCCGGTAACACCTAGCATTACATACTTCTGCTGATGCTCACTCCAGTTCACACGCTGAGCCCAAAAACGAGCAATGCCTATCAGTACTTCTAAGCCGTATTCGGCCAAATACTTTTGATCGCCTGTATAATTGATATAGTCATAAATGGCATAAGCAATAGCTCCGTTTCTATGGATCTCCTCAAAGGTAATTTCCCATTCGTTATGACACTCCTCGCCGTTCATAGTAACCATAGGATACAATGCAGCACCACAAGAGAATCCTAGTTTTTTGGCATTTTCAATCGCTTTTTGAAGGTGTTTGTGTCTGTATATAAGGAGATTACGTGCTACTTGTGGTTCTGCTGTAGCTTGGTAAAAGGGTAGACAATAGGCCTCTGTGTCCCAGTAGGTACTCCCTCCATATTTTTCTCCTGTAAATCCTTTGGGTCCGATATTTAGTCGTTCGTCTTCACCGCTGTACGTACAGTTGAGCTGAAATATATTGAAACGAATAGCCTGTTGTGCAGATACATCTCCTGTTATGGTAATGTCGCTTTCTTCCCACTTAGCGGCCCAAGCAGCGATGTGGTTTGCCTTAAACTCCTCAAATGGTGTGCGATAGTTTACTCGGCAACTTTCTCTCGCTACGGTCTCTAAGTCTGCTATTGGTACGTCCAAACTCGAAATAATAGCAGCTCGTTTGTCTATTACAATTTCTTGTCCACCTTTTGCTTCAAATTCTGCTGTAACTTTGGTACGCTTGGTCTTTACTATTTTCTCTGTGAATTCTTGTTCCTTTCCGTTTACAAAAACAGAGGTGTAGGTCTGAACCGCCACTTGAAAAGCCGTTTTCTTGGTTTCTGTGATGAGTAACGAACTATTCTGGTCGGCTTTTGCTAATATTCCTGTCCAAAATTTTTGGTCGTAATTAGAGTCTTCGTTTACGATATTGCCGTCTATATAAGATGACACACGCAGGGTAGAATCTTGGTCTAAGGTGATAGAATATCTGAACGCCGCCTGATTGCTTGTATGTAAACTACAAAAGCGTTCTACTTTTACTGTAGCAGTAATGCCGTTTTGTAGTTTTGCCTTGAATGCACGAGTAAGAATTCCCTTCTGCATATCGAGCGTTCGGCTAAACTCTTGTACCTCACATCGGGCTAAGTCAAGCGAATAACCTGCAATGCGTATGTTGATTCGCATCCAGTTAGGAGCATTCAGTACTTTGGCAAAATATTTGGGATATCCATTTTTCCACCATCCTACACGAGTCTTGTCGGGATAGTATACGCCCGCGACATAATTGCCGGGTAGCGTATCTCCACTATACTTTTCTTCAAAATTGGCACGTTGACCAAATTTGCCGTTGCCTATGCTAAATATACTTTCTGAAACGCGGTTTAAAGTGGGGTCAAAACCTTCTTCTATGATATTCCAGGGGTGATGTTTGACGTAGTTTTTCATCTACTAAGGGGGATTAAAAAATAGAGTTAAATTTTTCTAAATCGGCTTCGAGCCAATTTTTAATTTGGAGTTGTGCTCCTTTCAGACCTTTATCATTGCCAAAAGCTACGCTTTTCATTCCTGCTTTTTTTGCGGCTGTTAGGCCAGCCTGTGAATCTTCTATAACTAGACATTCAGCAGGGGCTATTTGCAATTTTTCGGCAGCCATTAAGAAAATGTCGGGTTCGGGTTTAGAGTTGGGTGTCATTCCACCATCTACGATGGCATGAAAATCCAATACCAAGTCTAGTTTGTCAATAATGCGTATAGCATTTCGACTACTAGAACCGATAGCCACTGTTATCCCGGCTTGTTTTGCCTTTGCATTAAATGCCTTGAAACCATCAAATACCTCACTTGGCGACATTGCGTCTATCTGTTCGAGGTACATTTGATTCTTTTTGTAGAGTAAGTTTTGTTTCTCCGCTTCAGATATACGAGCTTTACTCCAGCCTAATATCTTGTCGAGGGATTCTTTACGTCCTACACCTTTTAGCTTCAGATTTTGTTTTTCGGTTAGGTCGTAGTCCAATTGTTCAGCAACCCATTTCCAGCTTTCGAAATGATACTTTGCTGTATCGGTTATCACACCGTCTAGGTCATATATACAGGCTTTTAAACTCATAATGCTTGATGATTTTTGGTTGTGTGGTATTCGGCCAATGGGTCTACTGGCCGCTTGTCTATTTTTCCTAAAGTAAAATTATAATTGGTAGCTACCTCCTGTAATATTTCTTGAAAGTGAAAGGCTACTGACCCTACAAAATTAACAGGCACGTCCTTGAAATTATCATAACACCTAATATGGATATTTGTAAATTTTGCAAGGCCCTCGTACATCATATCTTTAAAATAAGGATGGTTTTTGTGTGTGCCTACAAAATGCATAAAACTTGCCAAGTACACATTAGGATTATCTTTCTTATGTATCGCCTCAAAAATACCTTCTTTACTCAGATTGTACTCCTTGCCAAATGAGGTGGCTAGTTCTTCGGGCATACGATGGTACAGCCAATCGGCTAGCATTTTTTTACCAAAATAAGATCCACTTCCTTCGTCACCCAATATGTAACCTAGGGCAGGTACTTCCTCGTGTACGATACTGCCGTCAAAATAGCATGAGTTAGATCCCGTGCCTAGTATACAAGAGATGCCTGGCTCGCCTTGGCAGGTAGCAAGAGCAGCACCTGTGAGGTCGTGATCTACAAGCACGATGCTTGCCTGGCAAAAAAAAGCACGTAAACCTTTGGCGATAATCTCATTACGAGCTGCACTAGAGCATCCTGCACCATAAAAGTAAACTTCAGATACCTTATTTTTGACCTCTCCAAAGAACTCATTCTCGTTGAGTTTCTGTTCAACGAGTTCTGAACTATGAAAAAATGGGTTGAAACCCATCGTGTTTGTATTGTGGTGATTGCCAGCTTCGTCTATCGCTATCCAATCACACTTTGTAGAACCACTATCGGCAACTAAAATCATCTTATTATTAAATATTTACAAGCAAACTTAGTGTAAAAATTACACTTTGAAAAAAATAGCTAATTTTACCACTCTAAATTAAGAAAATATCGCAATAAATGAGTATAGTATTCCAGAAAAAAGCCAACCCGAATGTCTCGGTAGATTGTGTGGTTTTTGGTTTTGATGGGTCAGATTTGAAAGTGCTGTTGGTACAGCGTGATTTGAGGGACAATCTGGTGGAGGGTGATGATACATTGGTGTTGCCTGGAGACTTGATTTTTGATAATGAAGAGTTAGACGATGCCGCCGCAAGAGTACTTACTAATCTCACGGGATTACGTAATATTTTTTTGGAGCAAATAGGTGCATTTGGTAGCCCGAAGAGATTGCTGAAAGAACGCGACCAGAATTGGCTTAAGGCCATACGACTAGAGCCTAATGCACGGGTTATAACTATCGGGTATTTTGCTCTTGTGAATATTAAGAATTATAAAATAAAACCAGCAGGGTTTGCCAAGCATCTGCTTTGGCATGATTACGACACTGTAGCCGAGTTAGGTTTTGATCACAACGTAATACTGAATGGTGCGATTACCAAATTACGTAATAAGCTATATCGTGAGCCCGTAGGGTTTAAATTATTAGGCAAAGAGTTCTCGCTGCATCAGTTGTACACCTTGTACAATGAGATTATGGGAGGTGATATAGATCGACGTAATTTTAGGCGTAAAATGTTGAAAACAGGTTTCTTAAAGGAGACGGAAAACTATCAAGAGGGCGTGCCACATAAGCCAGCACGACTTTACACATTTGTAAAAAAAGAGTTTGATAACGCAAGTAAGAATAATTTTAAATTTTATTAGATATGATGAAAGGTGCAAAACCTAAAATGAGCACTAGCTCAATTTATTTTATGACCCTCGGTTTTTTAGGAATTCAAGGTGGTTTTGCATTGCAAAACGGAAATGCAAGTAGAATACTAAGTAATTTTGGGGCGTCAGTAGAAGAATTATCTTGGTTCTGGCTTGTAGCTCCTATTACAGGCTTTTTGGTTCAACCTATTATTGGGCATTATAGTGATCAGACTTGGGGAAAATGGGGCAGAAGAAAACCCTATTTTTTCGCAGGGGCAATTCTTGCTGCTATTGGTTTGATTTTATTGCCCAATGCGAATGGGATTTTACAAGGAACGGCTTATACGCTAGTATTTGCAGGCGTATTTTTGGCATTCATGGATGCAAGTTTTAATATCGCAATGGAACCTTTTAGGGCACTTGTGGGCGATATGCTGCCAAATAGCCAAAGAACCAAAGGTTTTGCGGTTCAAACTGTATTGATAGGTATTGGTGCGGTTGTTGGTTCTTGGCTTCCTTCGATTTTGCACAATTGGTATCATGTTTCTAATACAGCTTCCAAGGGGTTTGTGCCTGATAATGTAAAATACTCATTTTACATTGGTGCAGTAATGTTAATCACGACTATTGTATTAACCATTATCAAAACAAAGGAGTTTAGCCCAGAGGAACTAAATTCATTTGACGAAATAGAAACTCAAACTAAAGCAGGATGGTGGTTGTCAGACATAGTTCAGAATATAAAAAACATGCCTCTAAGAATGAAACGACTTGGAGTAGTTCAGTTTTTCTCGTGGTTTGGTCTTTTCTCTATGTGGGTGTACACTACGTCAGGAGTTGCGACGCATCATTTTGGAACGTTACCTACAGATACGTCAAGTTCGCTTTTTAATAACGCAGGAGATTGGGTAGGCGTACTATTTGGTATCTATAATGGGGTGTCAGCTATTTATGCTTTGTTATTACATAGGTTTGTCAAAAAAACGTCTCGGAAATTTGTCCATGTATTTTCGTTAATCGCAGGAGGGTTAGGTTTGATCTCTATGAGATTTATTCCTGATCCAGACTTCTTATGGATATCGATGATTGGAGTAGGACTTGCTTGGGGCAGTATTTTGTCTATGCCATATGCCTTGTTAGTAGATAAATTGCCCGCTGCAAAAATGGGTGTTTATATGGGGATATTCAATATGTTCATAGTTCTGCCTCAAATTCTAAGCGGAATAATCAGTGGACCTATTGTAAAATCGTTATTTGGGAGCTACGCAATGAATTATGTCGCCATAGTTGGAGGGGGCTTGTTTATTCTGGCTGCTTTGGCAACTCTTAGAGTAGAGGAACCTCTCTGGAATGAAACTGCAGATGAATCAGCCTAGAAAAATTTGCTTTCTAGCGGTCTTACTATCTTCCCTCAGCCTCACCGCCCAACAATCATTTCCCGCCAAAGGTGAAGTGTTCCGAGATGATGTGCTGCCATCTGTGTTTATTACACTCAATGCGGATTCGCTTGACGCTTTACTAGACCCAAGCAACATCTATAGCGACTACCACTACCAAGCTACATTTGTGTTTGATAATGGCACCGTGAGAGATACGCTTACTCACGTAGGCTTTCGGCTGAGAGGGAATACCTCTCGTAAGGCTTCCAAAAAATCATTCAAGGTCTCATTCAATGAGTATATGGATGGACAGGATTACTACGGACTAGAAAAAATGAATCTAAATGGAGAGCACAATGATCCTTCTATCAGTAGGAGCAAATTGTGTTTTGACCTACTCCGATATATGGAAGTGCCTGCTTCGCGTGCTAATCATGTGAGGCTGTATATCAACGGCAATTACTTTGGGTTGTATGCTAATGTGGAGCATATAGATGAGGAGTTTACCCAAAGTCGATTTGGCTCTAAAGGAAATCTATACAAATGTTTTTACGGAGCAAACTTGGCGTATCGTGGAGCAGCAGCGGGTAATTATAAATTGAGCTACTATGAGTTAAAAAAACCGCTTGGGAGCACGGATTACCAAGATTTGGCGACATTTATAGATGTATTGAATAATACCGCCGATAATAAATTTGAGTGTGCACTTGAAAATGTGTTTAACGTAAATAGCTACCTCAAGTGTGTGGCAATGGATGTACTTACGGGCAACTGGGATGGGCCCAATTACAACATGAATAATTTTTATCTTTATCATAATCCACGTACCAACCTATTTGAGTATATACCCTATGACTTGGACAATACCTTGGGGATAGACTTCGTAGGCAGAGATTGGAGTGACCGAGACGTGTACACCTGGAGCAAAGGGAATACCGGCAGACCGCTATTTGATAAAATAATAGCACGCCCTAGATACCGAGCAAAGTTCACCGCTATTCTTCGAAACACGATGGATGAGTATTTCAATCCTGCCACTATGAACCCTAAGATAGACTCCTTTAGAGGCTTAATAAAAGATGCCGCGTTAGAAGACGAATACCGAACCTACGATTATGGATATACGGATTTAGATTTCAATAATGCCTTTAGTTTCTTTAGTAGAGATCACGTAGACTATGGGATAAAAGATTACATAGCCAAGAGAGTAACTGCTTGTTATAATCAACTAGATGTTGTTACGAACACGGGACCAATTCCATATTGGTATACGCACGAAATAGACTATGTCAACGATTCGGTTACCTTTTTACTAAACTCCAAAGGTGACTTTCCAATGCGTGCTGCAGAGGTGATGTATAATTGGGATGCACAGTCGGCTATATGGGCGGATACGCTCCGACCGACTGCTGAGGATAATACCTATTCTCTTACGCTACATTGGCCGTCGGGGTTCAATACATTGGCTTTTTTATTCCGTATGACGGATAGTGCTGGAGTGACTTCGCAGTTGCCCTCGTGTGATATGTATACCATACAAAAGAGAAGATATGATTTACCATTTTATATCAATGAACTGAAGGCTGATAACGAGGAAGGCATAACCGATGAGGAAGGCAAGGCAGAAGATTGGATAGAGTTGTACTACGATGGTGATGGGTTTGTAAATTCAGGATTACTATTTCTCACAGATGACCTACAAAAGCCACGTAAGTATCCGCTCAGTTTGGGTACGGTGGCTGCAAAATCCTTTCACCTGATATGGGCAGATGATGATGAAGACGATGGGCCATTACACGCCAATTTCAAACTGGGTAAGGCTGGCGATGAGGTGGCGTTGTTTGATGCACAAGGGGAATTGATAGACTGGGTGCAGTATGACGAGCAGACCACGGACATTTCGTGGGGAAGGAGTACAGATGGGGGAGAAGCGTGGCAGTTTTTTCAAGAACCTACTCCTCGAGCATCTAATACGGGTATAACTCGCGTGTTTATGCCATCCACTAACGAAATAGGCCTGTATCCTAACCCAACATCGGGCACGGTTAGTCTGCAAAATGCAATTGGAATAACGGAAGTACACGTATATAACCTTGCTGGCATGTTGGTTGCCAAAAAGAAAGTACAGGATTATAAAATAGACCTGAGTAGCTATCCTACTGGTGTGTACATACTCAAGCTTGTAGGTGTACAGCAATCACACATTAAGCGAGTACTGCGTATCTATTAAAACTTAAGGTCTTGGTGGTGTGCACGGGTCACAAATGAAGTGTACTTGTGCTGAGATAGATTTAGTGCTTGGGACAATTTCAAAACGTAATGAGGCACGCATATTTTCTCCTTCTAGGCAACCGATATCAATCCCCTGTTCAAGTAATTTTTGGTTTTCAATGTGATCTTTTGGCGTCATCTTAGGCTGTAAGAATACGTAATATATCCCATCACTAAAACCGCTTGCAGTGCATTTGCCTTCCACAAATACGAGCTCAATGCCATCATCTATTCGGTCTTCTTTGCTATGCACATAGAGTTTGCCACTGTAAGGTTTTGGTTTTCTAAACTCGGCTAGTATTTCTTCCTCAGGAAATGCTCCTCCACAATAATCTTCAGTCTTATCCACATTGAACTTTATGGTACGAGCGGTATTTTTGCTTTTGCAGGATACTAATAGTGTCGTGATGAGTAAAATGGCGATGCTATATTTCATACTGCAAGTATACAGAATACATATGGAGAAATCTTAAGGTTAATCGGAGTTCAATACGCCTGGAAAGCGGTAAGCATAAAAAAGGCTACTCCAGAGGGAGCAGCCTTTCCATAGCTTATGGTTTAACTAACTTATTTCTTAGTAGCTGTGAATACTTTAGTATCTGAAGCAGCATCTATAGAGAAAGTGATGTCATACTTCTGGCCATCTACTTTAGGAACGAAGTTACCGTCACCGTTGGTTTCAAAATCGCCAGCACCGTCACCAGCCATAGTTACTTGTGGGTAACCAAAACTTGCTTTAGTCCAATCTTGTCCTTCTCTTACCTTGAAG
>JABIUV010000018.1 GCA_018700895.1 Bacteroidota bacterium | reverse complement strand
TGTAGAAGGATACAAATACTTTTTTTAAAGAATCAGTGTGAACTTTAGGAAATTGTAATTTCATTAGGCAGTGCTTAGACAGTTAAACTTATTTTAATGTGTAAAACACTGGTTTTCAATAGCTCAGCTGGTTAGAGCGGTTGACTGTTAATCAATAGGTCCCTGGTTCGAGTCCAGGTGAGGACGCGAAAGGAATAGCTCGGCAGAAATGCCGAGCTATTTTTGTTCATAAACCTTAGTGGCACATGCACTTTGCTCGCACCTAACTTATATCTCTGATTATAAACATCAACGCAAGACTCTTCTCCTTTATTCACCAAGATAACCTGCAATGTTTGGCTATTATAGAACATTACAGAATGTGTGCTTTTCTACCTAACTTATCGTCATGAGGGAAGTAGCATGTCATTTAAAATATTTCCTTTGTGAGCACGTTATCATTGTACATGAAGCTATTGAGCAAATACATCCTTTTCACGCTTGGCATACTAAGCATATTCTCTGCGTGCCGTAAGGAAAAATTCACCTTAGACCCTAGTCATAATGTGACGGTAAACAGCGACACCCTTTGGTTTGACACTGTATTTACCAAAGCTTCTAGCAGTAGACCATTGTCTGTAAATAAGCAGATTCTTATAAAAAACCCATACAATGAAAGCATTCGCACAAGCATTAGACTAGCCGGAGGAAGTCAATCTCACTTTAGGCTCAATGTAGACGGAGAACCCGGTTTTGACTTTACCGACATCGAAATATCCCCCAACGATAGTATTTTTCTTTTTGTAGAAGTACACCCAGACCCCAATAATAATAGTACTGATTTCAATCCACTTATCATCAGAGATTCCTTACTTTTTAATACTAACGGAAACGAAAGCAAGACTATGCTCATAGGCTGGGGACAAGATGCCCACTACATATTTAGGGATAGTATAGAGCAGGATACCACCTGGGCAAACACCAAATTGCCTATTGTAGTATATGGCTATTGCTACGTAAAACCCGATGTGAAACTAACCATTGAGAAAGGCATGCAACTTCACTTTGCTCCTCGCAGTTGGCTTTTTATAGAAGGACAAGTAGATATACGCGGCACCAAAGATGAGACTGTACTCATGCAGGGAGACCGACTGCAACCCGACTGGGAGGAGGAAGCTGGTCAGTGGGGTGGTATATGGATAAGTCACCCGAGCTACGGCAGTACTATAGAGCACGCCACCATTAAAAATGGTACCGTAGGCATTTACTGCGACTCGACCCCTGGATTATCAGGAGCTCGTAATGTGACGCTTCGCAAAACGATGATTCGGAATATGAGTTTTGATGGAATAAGCGGACGAGGAAGCACTATATATGCCGAAAACTGTGTAAGTACCAATTGCGGTCGATTTACCTTCTTGGGCGATAGAGGCGGAGATTACACGCTCATTCATAACACCTTTTATACTGGAGGAAGAGACTTTGGTCGAAACAACCCCACTTTTGCCTACCTCAGCACGCTGCGTGACCCATTTACAAATGCTATTCTAGAAACATATGATCTTAAATTCACCTTCCTAAATAATATCATAGATGGCATAAATAGAGAAGGTGAAATATTAGGAGACCTAGAGGGTACCATAGACTCACAATCTGTCATTGCTTATAATTTACTCAAAAGTGAAGAAGACATATACTTTGCTACCGGCTCTACCAATATTCGAAAAACAGATGAAAATCTGTTCATAGACGCCTATAATTTCAACTTAGACCTCGACTCTACTAACGCACCAATAGCGAAGGACAAAGCCATACTAGTATCTCCAGCCATCACTGAGGACCACTGCGACAGACAACGCGATGCTACTCCTGATATTGGGGCATTTGAAAGCCAGTACTAGAACTCAATAAGAGAGGCAACTATTGCAATTATGCAAACGCCTTAACTATTGTAGAACGCTACTTTTTTCGATAACAATACTGTTAAGCAACTACTTATTAGGACAAACTTGTGAGTCTACGCATGCCCAATTTGATACTAACTTAATTATCATTAGCTGCAATACCATTATAGAGTTTTCAGACTCTTCTTCTTTATTAGAAACTGACAGCATCATATCTTGGCTTTGGGATTTTGGAGACGGCACGCGTAAAAGTGCACTGCAGAATCCGTCACACGAGTATACTTCTGCTGGCACCTTCGAGGTTATGTTGACAATATTCTCTGCCAAAGGATGTATCGATTCCATCAAAAAAGCAATTTCAATTCCAGGCCCACAGCCCAAATTTTATTATGGAAATCATATCGTTGATATTGGAGATACAGCAGAAATCTGTCAAGGTGAAAAAGTTGAAGTTGTAAACTTCAGCACAGGAAATCCATTGACGGACCCAGTATTTGAAATGGATTGGGGAGATGGATGGCGTAGCAACACAATATCTATTGGAAATACATTGGGTCACACCTACAGAGAACCTGGCACTTATGAGCTGTATCTTCTAATGGAAGACGTTTTTACTGGGTCAAATAGATGCAGTCGGATATTCCCAGATACAAACAATAATTTTTTAAACAAAAGAAAAATGGTAGTTGTAGTACACCCAACTCCGTCAGCATTTATTACCGCATCCACGAACCCTACCTATATTGGTCACCCTACAGAGTACGTGGCAGACCTAGATTCTCCGTACACAAGAATAGTTTGGGAAATGGGAGATGGTGTGAGCTATAGGGAAAACAACAGGAAGAATAATAGTGTCATACATAAGTTTCAACAAGAAGGATTATACCAAGTAGTATTAGCTCCAGAGTATGACGAAATTCCACGTTGCTGGGATCGCGATACCTTAGAAGTAAAAGTACTCCACGACTCGCTCAACTCTATTCCCTCTCACTCTGAGGCTATCAGGATATGGCCCAATCCTGCCTCGAGCAGCATTCATATCCAAACCATTGGCAGTATGCACATTGAGAAAATCACGGTAATGGACGCTTTAGGGAAAACCCACTTCCCCTCTTACAAGTTAGAGGGCAGCACAGCTAGCGTGGTTATTGGGTTATTAAAACATGGCAATTACGTTATTCGTGTGCAAACAAATAACAGCATAATAACGAATAAGATCCTAGTTATTAATGAAAGATAGCTGAGCTACACCTCCCCTACTTCAAACAGCTTAGCAATCATACTATCCCAAGTAAAACGTAAGCGTTCGGTTTTGATGTTTTCTATAAATGCAGTTTCTCGACTATTACTATAAAAATCTAGAATGGCATCTGCTATTTCATTGATATCGGGGGAGGTTACATAACCTACTTTATTATGAGGTACGAGCTCAGCTAGGCCGCCAACGTCTGTTACGAGCATCGGGTTATGATAGTAGTAAGCTATTTGTGTTACCCCGCTCTGGGTGGCTGTTTTATAAGTCTGCACCACCATATCGGCAGCACTAAAGTAAGTACTCACCTCACTATCTGGGATAAAATCATTGGCTTGTACCAGTGCATTTTCTAAATTACACTCTTTTATAATCGCCTGATAATCATCAGGCTTATCGTAATATTCTCCTGCGATAATCAGTTTTATTCCTGCTTCCTGTATTCGCTTGTCAGCAAATGCACGCAACAATATATCTAAGCCTTTGTACTTACGAATGAAGCCAAAGAATAGTAAATACTTTCCATCTTCTTGGAGTCCTAGTTTTTTTCGTGCATCTGCCTTCTCCAACTGAGGACCAAAACTCTCATACATGGGATGTGGATTATACGCCGCAGGTTTGGTGGTGGTAAATTGTTTTAAGTCCGAAAGCACTGACTCACTCATGGTAACAAAACCATCGCACCCGCCTACGAAATATCGTGTGAATGCTGAATCGAAAAAGCGTTGCTCATGTGGTATAATGTTATCGGCTATAGCGATAACTTTCGTATGCTTATTCTTGCTGACAATTCTACCCAAGGTGCCGAGACAAGGCCCCATAAATGGCATCCAATACCGAAAAATAATCAAGTCCGGCTTTTCTTTTTTGAGTTTCCTTCCCAATCGTACCCAATTGAGAGGATTCACCGAATTCAAGCTCACCTCAATATCGAGGTGTTCAGGCTTTGGGTCGGTGCTGTACTGTGTTTTACCAGGAAATAGGATACTCGGATACTGCAAACTGAAGGTGACTATACGCACCTGATGGCCCTGGTCCTGCAGCTTGATAGCCAATAGTTGATTATACGTCGCCAAGCCGCCACGTAGCGGATAGGCAGGACCTATTATTACGATATGTTTCTTTTTTATAGTTGCCACGTAAATTTTAATAAAGCTGCATTTTCAGTTAAAATTTTCATGAAAACGAAAAGAAAAGAAGATTTCTAAGCACTTTCATCTGTCCCAACACCGAGTTTTTCAGAAATCTCGTAATTATTTCTATTAGGTGCGTTGCGACTAATCATTTCTGCCAAAAAACCACCCATAAATAATTGCGAACCCACAACAAGCATAGCTAGAGCGAGATAAAACAACGGATTGTCAGCCACCAAGGTTTTACGTACACCTTGGGTAATCGCTACCAATTTTTGAACCAACACGAACGTGGTAAGGCCAAAACCGAATAGAAAGGCAATAGCTCCCCAAAAACCAAAAAAGTGCATAGGGCGTTTACCAAACTTAGACACAAATATGATGCTCAATAAGTCTAGTGGCCCGCGTACAAACCTACTAAGTCCGAACTTGGTTTCACCGTATTTTCGAGCTTGATGTAGTACCACCTTCTCTCCTATTTTTTTATAGCCTTTGCGGTGTGCCATTACGGGAATATAACGGTGCATCTCACCGTATACCTCTACACTCTTCACCACCTCATTTTTATAAGCTTTGAGCCCACAATTAAAATCGTGCAGATATATACCACTCATTCTGCGAGTGGCCCAATTGTACAACTTGGTAGGTATGGTTTTAGTAATAGGGTCGTAGCGTTTTTTCTTCCAGCCGCTTACTAGGTCGTAGTCCTCTTCCCATAGCATTCGATGCATCTCGGGCAATTCATCAGGACTATCCTGCAAATCGGCATCCATCGTAAATACAGACTTACCTCGAGCTATCGCAAAACCCTCGTTCAGAGCAGCACTCTTCCCGTAGTTTCGTCTGAATTTCAGTCCCTTTACTTCATTATATTGCTGTTGCAACCCTACGATGATATTCCAGGACTCATCCGTGCTTCCATCATCTATGAAAATGACCTCGTAACTTAACTTATTCTCATCCATTACTCGCTTTATCCAAGCGTGTAATTCAGGCAACGATTCTGCTTCATTGAGCAGCGGTATTACTATCGATATATCCAATGTTAATTTCCTATGTCGTCAATCTCAGGTTCAAATCTCGGTTCTTTATCCCTGAAAATAGCAGCAACAATCAAAGATAAAATCAAGTACCACCCGATACCAGACAATGTACCTTTCATTTGTCCATATACACCTTGAGGCTCTCCAGCTCCGCCTTCCTTTGCCTGTGCTATAGCCTCTTCAATAGCCTCGTCTGGTGCTCCCATACGCTCCATTAACTCCTCTGTACTATTAAGCACCTCTTGAGCCATTTGCTCTTCCCAAGCTGTATCTATAACTGTGATAAAAAGAATATTGAATACCAATACAATAAGTGATGAAACAATACCCGTTACCATCCCTGCTGCCAAAGCATTACCAAATTTGTAATAGGTAAAATTTCCTTTTGTATTTTTTACTCCTAACACGATAAACAAAATAGGTAGGGCTAGAAAATTGACTACGAGCATAATCCCCCATCCTTTGGGTTTAGCATATATCATGGGATCTATTGCATAGAGTACCAAGAAGATTAAAATACTCACAACTGCCATAATTGCTCCTTGTTTGATTGCTGGTTTGTACTGTTCCATGGTGTTATATTAGGTTAAAAAAGGTTAAATTTAAATTGATGAAATACCGCTTTCACTTTGCCTTGTTGCTCTTGACCCCACTCGTGTGAATTTTTGCTTAACGACTGATTTGTATCTCCATCAAACATCCAACTATTTTCCATATCAATTACGGTGATATTAGCTACTTCCCCTTGATTAAAAGCAGAATTCTCTAATCCCAAAATCGCTCTTGGCTTAGTGGTAAGTGCAGCGATGAAGGTGTCTTTATCTATCTCTTTACTAAGGTATTTCGTATACCAAGGCAGCAGCAGTTGCAAACTTAATGCACCATTATCGGCATAGTCAAATTCTACCTGCTTGGATTCTACATTCTGCGGATTATGATTACTACATATCGCATCTACAGTCCCATCATTTACACCCGCTACCAAGGCTTTTCTATCATCCTCATTACGAAGAGGTGGATATAGCTTAAAGTTTTCATCAAAACCAAGCACTTCTTTATCAGTAAAACAGAGGTTGAATATACTCACATCGCATGTAACAGTTACTCCTTCTTTTTTCGCTTGACGAATGAGCTCTACTGACTCTTTGGTTGATATGCAGCTAAAATGAATAGGAGAATCGCAGTAGCGAGCAACTTCTATTTGTTCTCGTACATTCACGTACTCCGCAAGCGAAGAACTCGTTTTCAGTCCTGTATGTATGGTGGTTTCGCTTTCGTTTACACTGCCTCCTTGTTCAAGGCTTTTGTCGCTTGGATGAGTGATAATCTTAGCACCAAAAGGCTTGGTGTATAATAGTGCTTTTTTGAGCAATCCATTGCTCACCGCCTTATCTCCATTGGTAAATGCTACTGCACCCGCGTTATGCATATCATACAGCTCCGCTAAGTTCTCAGATTGATTATTATCTGACAGTACTCCGCTTGGTAATAGACTAGCTAAATGGCCTTTACTGGCTTGCAACAGATAATTCACCTTAGATTTATCGTGAATGGTAGGCACACTATGCGGTAAGGTTACCACATGGGTAAATCCTCCTGCCACTGCCGTATTGAGCAATGATTCTACCGTATCTTTATGCTCCAACCCTGGGTCTGTAAGATGACACCGCATATCTACCCAGCCAGCAGTTACCCAGAGGTTAGCACCCGTAATGGGCGTAGCATCCGATTTTATGTTTGTCCCAATTTTTTGTATGAGACCATCTTCTAGTAGAATATCTATGCTTGTACCATTCAATGAGTGCCCTTCAAGTATCAGGGTCGCATTTTGTATGAGGTGATAATTTGCCACGTGTTTATTACGATTTTAAGAATCTCAACAAAAGTATCTCTATCAATAGAAATACCAAGCAGAGTGCTATGAAGACTTTCCACAGAGCAACGCCACTCTTGAGTAAATCTGTCACCTCTTTTATAGCTTCCACACTACCTTTTATTTCATTTACTTGTGCTCCTTGGAGCTGTTTTTTGAGTTGCTCCACCGTTGCAAATCGTTGCTTAGACTCCGCCCTAATATAGTTCAATGCCACACTTGCTAACGCTTCACCATCAGCACTTTGCAAGGTATATACACCCGCTTCATTGGTTTCATCATTTAACCAAAATCTCAATCCACCCACGTTGCTATGCTCCACCATTGCCTCGCTATTTTTACCCACTAGCTTTAAGTTATCACTCGTAGTACTTGCGGCCACATCTATTGCCGTGGCATCAAACAAGCTGTAAGCCAATTGCTGCTTATCACTCTTGCTAAACGCCATTTTGAGCATTACAAGGACAAAAAGTTCGTGATCGGCCAAGCTGCTAAACTGTTTATCCAACGGCACAGCAAATTGGAATAAAGAACCCGAACCCACTTTAGTTTTAACCAAAATAGAGGAGCCATCCTTAAGCGAAAGCACACGCTGAGAAGCACCAATGGGATTTAATCCGAAACATTTTTTGACCTTTGGTAACAAAATATTCTTGGGAACTTTTTTGTATACATCAGCTATGAATGGATGCTTCAGTCCTTGAGTAGCTATGCTTAAGTCCTTTTTATCCAAACTACCATATGGGGGGGCTCCCAATGCACTGGTAAATGCGGCATAATGAGATGGGGACGAACTAGGAATCAATGCAATTATGGCTCCTTTGTTCGCCGCTATTTTGAGTTGCTCCGAGAGACCAGTACTTATTTCCGTCAATTCATTAAGCACGATAAAGTCATACTCACCTAAGCCGGCATAATCCACATTGCCCGCCGATGTACTTGTACGGTTAAAAATCGGATCTTGGCCAAAAATATTAGTCAAAGCTCGTGACGACTTGCCTATTTGTAATACATTAATACTCGGCTTTATATGCACAGCAAAGTGGTACACATTATCAAATACCACCGGCACATCCGTTATGCTCAACTCGCCTGAGACCCAGCCTTTTTGCGTACTGGCAAAACTCATTGCTATCACCTTTTGACTCTTAGCTGCTATTTCCAAACTCTCTATACCCTGTTGCACACCATTTACTTTGAGGACTACCGTACTCGACTCTACCTTTTGAGTACCGTTATTGGTAATACATACTTGAAGTTTTATAGGCACATTGGGTCTGCTCACGGGCTCATCTAGCCATACCGAATCTACCGACAAGTTTTGCAGTGCTTCTGCCTTTACGGGAATTACATTTATGGTTAACCCACTATCGAGTGCAAGCTCAGTAGAAGCAGCTTGTTGAAAATCACTTATCGCAAAGGTGTGTTGCGTTGCAAATCCTTCTGCAACATACTTATTATTAATACGTTGTACGATTTTATTTAAATCATTGGGGTGATAATCTATTTCTAAATCATCTATAATTTTTGATGCTTTTTCTGGCGAATACAGTCGATTACTATATGGACTTAAGGCATTATCGAGCAATTGCACTTCCGCATCGCTCGGTAGGTTTTGCAAAATTTCTCGGGCGGTGTTTTTACCGTTTTCAAAGAGTTGTCCATTCTCCCCTTCGGCACGCATACTTTCTGAGTTATCTAAGTAAAGACTAATTAGCTGGCGACCTTTCTTGCTTTGTTCATTGGGGATGATGGGCTGAGCAAAGGCCAAAATGAGTGCAGCCAATGCGAGTATTCTCGTAAGAAGTATCAACCATTTTTTGACTTGACGTGTCTTGCGGCTTTCGGTTTGTATCTCCTTGAGCATTGCCACATTGCTAAAGATCACCTTCTTGTAACGCCTGAAATTAAATAAATGAATGATAACCGGAACGGCTAAAAGTGCTAACGCCCAAAGGAATATAGGTTGCAAAAAACTCATTTATACTCTGCGAATTTAACCCGAAATATGCATTAGAAAATCTATTACAAGTCAAAATCACAGCAGAATCAAACACGTCATTGCATTTTTCTATATTAACATAGCGGGGCTCATTTATCTGGACAGAATGCAAAAATCCAGCTATACCAATACTTTAAAAAATTCGAGATTTACAAACTCGCCAAAAACTCACCAAATGATAGTGGGTCTACGTAGTTGAACCCTGAATAATAATTACATTGCAATTTGAATTGGAGTCCTCCCTTGGCATCCTTTTTCGTCTCTATAATGACATTACCAAACATCTGAACCTGCTTGTTAGTCTCATCAAAATTCGGCTTTGGTTTTAAGAAATAGTGCCAACTCTCTTGGCTACTCCCGCTAGTTCGTTCGGCTACGTGCCTATTTACGTGAAGGTGGTAATCATGCTGGAGAAGGACTCCTTTGATATAATCCATCAAGTAGTGACAATACTTCTCCTGCTTGCCGTCGGTAATTTTGATAACGATTCCAGCGGCATCTTTTCTTTCTATAACATAAGTGCTTATATCGTCATCCATAGATTTGGCCGCTTCCCACTCTTGCTGCAAGTACAAAATCCTATTTTGAATGCCATGAAAGCTATGGCACATATCATCTGGAAAGGAATCACCTCGCTTGATAGGCTTGGTGTATGAAAAGTCCTCGCTCTCCAGTTGATTAAACAAATTTTTAAAATACGACTTCATGCAGGCTGTAGTTGATAACAAATACGAATTACGTATGTTTGCCTCCTCATCTTGAAACTATCTGTAATCATAGTCAACTATAACGTTAAGCACTTCCTAGAACAGTGCTTAAAGTCTGTTTTTCAGGCAACTACAGACATGAGTGCCGATATATGGGTAGTAGACAATAATTCCGTAGATGGGTCTGTAGAAATGGTAAAATCCCTCTTTCCTGAGGTAAATCTTATCGCCAATAAAGACAACGTAGGATTTAGCACGGCCAATAATCAAGCTATAAAGCAGAGTAAAGGTGAGTATGTTTTACTCCTAAATCCGGATACTATAGTTCCAGAAAACTGTTTTCAGAAAGTATTAGCATTTGCCGACAGCAAACCAGACCTTGGTGGATGTGGTGTGCATATGGTAGATGGGCAAGGCACATTCTTACCCGAAAGCAAACGCGGATTACCTACACCAGAAGTTGCATTATACAAGATGATAGGGCTAAACCGTATCTTTCCTAATTCTAAAAAATTCGGGAAGTACCACCTGGGTTATTTGGACAAGCACGAAAACCACGAGGTAGACATACTGAGTGGTGCATATATGCTACTAAGGCGTTCCACCTTAGACCAAGTAGGCCTGCTAGATGAAACATTCTTCATGTATGGAGAAGATATAGACCTCAGCTATCGCATCACACAAGGCGGATGGAAAAACTACTACTTTTCCGGGACACAAATCATTCATTATAAGGGAGAAAGCACCAAAAAGCTAAGTACTAATTATGTGCGTGTTTTCTATAAGGCAATGGTCATTTTTGCAGAGAAACATTACTCTGGCAGCAATCAACGTCTCTTTAAGCTATTCATAAATACGGCCATTTACGCACGAGCAGCATTGGCGGTAGCTAGTAATTTAGTCAAGCGATTTTGGCAACCAGTGGTAGAGATGGTTTTAATTTTTTGTAGCCTATTGTTGCTTAAAGACTACTGGGAAGAACATATTAAGTTCATTAAATCATACCCCAAAGAGATGCTCACCATTCATTTACCCTACTACACACTTGTGTGGCTAGTGACTATGTGGTTTAATGGCAGTTACAATACACCTTACAATTTCAGTAAGTTAGTACGCAGTATCGGCATAGGTGCACTTGCTATTCTTATTATTTATGGTCTCCTGCCCAATGATCTTCATTTTAGTCGCGGTATTATTTTATTTGGAACGCTACTCGTGTCGGCAGTGTTACTAGTATGGCGAACGCTCTTACATTTCATTACTTTCAAGACCCTAGACTTTAGCCAACGCTATAATACCAAGAGTATACTCGTAGGCGAAGAGACCAAGTGGAATCAAGTAATAGATTTACTCAAGAGTTATAACCGTAATTACCAACAGATAGGATTTGTAACTGACACCAAAAGCAATTCTGCCCAATGGCTCGGGAACAGAAATCAGCTCAAAGAAATCATAAAAATATATAGTATAAATGAGGTGATTTTTAGCAACGAGAGTATCTCCACTGAAGAGACGATGCGACTTATGACTGACATTGGTCCTCGAGTAAATTATTACACCATTCCTGCCGATAGTAACTTTGTAATAGGTAGTCACAGCAAAAATGCAAATGGGTTGTACTTTGGTGAGCAAATAGAACTCAATTTGAGCAAGCAAGAATATCGTTCACAAAAAAGAGCCTTTGATATACTTACCGCACTGGCGGTCATCATCTTGGCTCCATTGGCCCTTATTTTTGGTAAGAGCCGAAAGTGGCTTAGCAATAGTGTAAGCGTATTACGCGGTGCAAAAACCTGGGTAGGCTATGCTTCAAATTTAGAAAATCTACCGAAGTTAAAACCCGGTGTATATACTACCGACTATGAGCTAAAAGAGCAGAACACCAAGTTTCAAGAAAACTTAGATCTCCTATACGCTAAAAACTACGCGATAGGCATGGATATAAGAGCAATGCTTGGCTAATGGTTTAACCCAGTAGCTTTTTTACCATATCGGCTATCATCTTACCATCGGCACGGCCTTTCATTTTGCCATTAGCCATACCCATTACCTTGCCCATATCTTTCATTGAGCTAGATCCGGTTTGGGTGATAATCGCCTCTACTTCTACTTTTATCTCGTCCTCACTCATTTGAGCAGGAAGGAATCTTTCTATTACGGTAAGCTCCTCGCGTTCTATAACGGCCAAATCCTCTCTGCCCTGCTCTTCGTATATGGTAATAGAATCTTTGCGTTGCTTGGCCATTTTTACCAAGGCACTCATCTCATCTGCCTCTGTTACATCAGCACCACCTTCTTGTGTTTGTAGCAAGAGTAATGCAGCTTTTATAGCACGTAGGCCACGCAGCGTTGCTTGATCTTTGGCTTTCATAGCCGTTTTCATCTGGTCGGTAATCTGTTGGTTCAAAGACATAGTACAAAGGTAGTAACGCGGCCTGTACCTGCAAAACGAAAAAGTGAGAGGAATAGTTCCTCGATTTCGAACACATAAACTTCTAAAATTTTCGCAAACTGCGAGCGTTCTTCCTTTGAGCAGACTGTAATGAAAGGTTAGTGGTGCTGTAATCCTTGTTCTGGATCACTTGCATCTATAACGACTGTCTTCGCCCATAAATCACCAAGTCTCTGATTATATTCAGTATTTTTTATAAGAATAATAGAGTAAATCCCTCCGAGTCCCCATAAATCAATCATATCCAACAAGTCCCTTTTTAGAGACTGTCCGAATGTTAATACCGATCTAACGTCAGATTTAGGTGCAGGTCTAAGATTTAGCACCTTGTTTGCGATAGTTGCTCCCATACTTTGCTCCAGCCCTACGGTAAACATGAACCAAACAACTATTACAGATAATGCCGGCAAACCATTTAAAAAATACCCGTCTTCATCGTCAGGCTCACCATAAAAGTACATCATAACTCTCATAAACGTGAATATTATGCCATAGTCAATTAACCCCGACAAGATCCGTTTACTTTAATTCGGTTTTGTTCTCAACTTATATGAATGTTCCATATGAATCTATCGATTACAGAGATATAACAAAGGACTGATGGAATAGATATCGTAGCTTTCATCCCAAATCATCCAAGGTGAATTCATCACGCACATACGGATAACGGGCTTCTTTTTTCAATGTATAATACGTATTGAGCCCGCTGATACCCGCTACGCCCAACTGGCCCAAGTCTAAGTGACCGCCCTCATCTAGTGTGCCATCGGGTAAAATGATGTGCTCTACCTGCCCAATAATCAAACTTGTACCATTAGCCTCTATGGGTACTTCCTGCTTAAATGACATCCCCATTTTTATACTACTTTCTGCCACAAATGGAGCTTTGAAATATTGAATGTACTCTGCTGTTAGTCCGCTTAGTTCAAACTCACTGACTCCTACTTCTGCTTTTATACTTGTATAATGGGCTTGCTTTGCAAAAGAGGTATGCACAAAATTAATGGTGTATATACCCGATGTGAGAATATTTTCGTGGGTATGCCTGCGTACCTCACCCCGTGGCCTTAGGATAAATCCAAATAAAGCAGGATTACTACCCAAGTGTACCACCGAACTAAAAACAGCCAAATTTTCTAGACCATCAGCATCAACTGTCCCAATGAGGTTAGCGGGTTTAACGCCTGATAATGAATTTATTAAATTAAGGCGTTCGATGCGGTGCATCGTAATAAGGTCTTCTTTGGAAATGTGCATTTGAGTATAAACGAACACTCAGGAATAATGTTCAGGATTTGTGACTCCTCCTTTATTCTTTTACATTTGAACACTATGCGACTCCTGACTATTCTATCTATCTTATGGTCCGTCTACTCATCCATTGCACAAGTTACAGACTCATCTACCGCAACCAAGGGAATCGGAGCAGTCCTCACAACCAAAGGAGGATATCACCCGTACGTATTCATACGCCCTTTTAGCGGGGTGGAGTTCCAAGCTATTCGAGGTTACTCTAGCCACCAGCCAACCATTAGTCACTTTACACAGACCTCCACTCAAGGATGGTTTGGAGGAGCAGGCGTTATTATTTATGGCAGACCATATTGGGCGAAGCCCAAAACAGAGGATAAAAATGTTGTGGGCAGTTTTCGGTTAGGCATTAAATACATACGCGGGCAAATGAGTTATCAAGGATCCAAAGAATTCGAAGGATACGCCTTTGGCAACTACGTACACGAAGTAAATGAGCGTAAGGTTAAAACCGACTACGGGGAACTGTCACTAGGCTACGAACTCATCATCAAAAAAAGAATAAAGATAGATCTAGTCCCGATAATATTAGGCGATAGTGGCGTGGAATCGGCCTCAAGATTTGTTTTGCCCTTTAGTGCTATTGGCGGGCACACAGGGTTTCCGCTCGCATCAGGAATAGGACTTAGTTATCTATGGAAATGAATAAAATAATAGTTATCGCGGCAATAACAATAATCTCCGTAACCGCCCTACTGACGGGTTGTGACGACGAAATTTGTGTTGGTTTTGAGCAAGAACCACGTTTTCTAATGTACTCCGATAGTTTGGCGGTGAAGGTTTTTGCCACCAATCTGAATGACGGAGACACCATATACATCGCACCTTATACGGCTGAAAGCATTCCTTTTGACATGAATTCGAATCAAATGACATACGAAATATATGCCCCAGATTACAAAGGCAGTCTCATATTGGACTATACTTTATAAGCCGCCGAGTGTCATTATGAAGATGAATTTTTGCTTGTTTTTGACGAGCTAAGTGTGAATACGGAGAGCTCCTTTATAAACCTGTACGAAAGCTACGGCTATAACCGCTATCGCGGTCAGCGTATGGACAGTATAGACTACTTGGCCGACTACTTTACCCCATACGGGTATAATGAGCCGTGTATATTAAAGATTGTGTTTTAATACCGAAATTTTGTCCGCAGCCTCCGAAGCTCTGGGATGAATTGATCTGTATTTTAAGGCTTCGCAGTCTTAAACAAAATATTTTGCACTCGCCGCTGGAGCAAGCTTGTCCCAGCAGGGACGTTGGGTATGATGTTTTCGTTCTTTGCTTGGTTCAATCGATTCCACTTGAACCCCTTGCCAGACTCTCAAGAGTAGTTGAATTTTGCGATAAATTGAAAAGCAAAAAGAGACAAAGGTCTCGATACACTTGCCTGATAAGTGTTAAAATATTAAGTCGTAGACGAGTGTCATGGTAAGTGATTCGCCTTAGCGAATAATACCGAATCGTGACGCTCTCCGTACCTTGAAAATGGTGAAATCAAAAATGTCAGGCTGCTCTTTGGTATAGTGGGACTTTACTGAGCAAAATCGCGTAAGATGACCAACACTGATAACATTATTTTCTGTTTACTCTTGTCTTACCAGTCCCAGTTATAAACTAAAACCACCTGAGGGGGAGAATCTATCGAATTGCATTTCCTTGTGCGACCATAATAGCCTCATATATCTCTTCCCGATTACTTTCCAACAATCCACAAGAAATAATGATGCTACCCTTATTTGTTAAGTTTTGTATATCGAACACTATCCTTTTTAAAAGATTGTTTTTATTATTTTTTAAGTGAGAGTCTTTAATGCTAATTTTTAAACTATACTTTTTCGATTCCAGTTATGTCATTCCAGTATATTTTCCCTAACGATTCAAACCTTGAATTATCAATGAGATAATCATTGGTGATGGTTAAAGCAACTTTTCTAGTAGATATAGTTATTAATGAACATAATACTTGAGAACACAAAACAGTATTCAATATTCCTAATATTTGAATGTGCATAGCTGTCATAAACCTACTTCTGATGAAGAGGTCAGGATCTCTAACTAACCAAATACCTAACATAAAGGGAAAAATCAAAATTGCTCTGGCTATATTTTGTTTTTTGAATTTTACTATTTTTTTTCATTTCTATGTTAATTAACAATTCATGTCTGATATCTAGTAAAGATACATTGCTCCCCTACACTCAGCTTGCTCATAGTTCTACTTATATCATCATTACCACTGCTACATAAAAAAACTCCTCATCCTATCTCCTTTACAAATTGAGCAAAAACTGCTTGATGCTTAGCAAGGTCCATATTACCCGACAAGGCCACACGAGCGATATAATCTTTGTCGCCTTCTTTGGTAGTGCCCTGCGTAGAAGTAGCCGGAATAGTCCAATAGCAGCCTTGGAGTTGTCCGTAACTTACGCAATACTTACTCTCTTGTGGAATCTGCGTAATCATCATGCCAATCAGCTTATGATTAAGCTTACGCTTGCAGGCTTCTTTCTCCTCCTCTGTTTCTCCCTTGGTAGGCAAATCGAGGGAAAAAACCGAAGGAGTAAATCCTCGCTCCGCCAGTTGCTCCGAAACAAAATTAATCTTGGCCGTAGGCAATGCTTGTGCGATGAAATTAACAAAAGAACGCGTATGCATATATGCAGCGGCTATACGCTCATTCATAGAGGGTAATTGCTCTGCAAGCAGGGCATACTGCAATGCCGTAGCCTCATTATCACAAAGTGACAGATGCTGTCCGATGTGCTGCATTAGCTCCACTGTAAGTGCATTACCCACCACGTAGCCTGCGGTACACTTTCCTCCACTCGGAAACTTAGACCCGCTGGCATACGACAATGCTCTTACGGTAGAGAGTATTTCGCCTTCTCCCAGGAATCTTACATTGGGGCAAAAGGTTTGATCGAGTATAAAAACAGGGTCTATGGCAATAGCACCCGCCGCTGTTTTTCGTTCCTTGGCCAAGACCGCCTTGAGTGCCTCTAGATCAGGCACCTCTACTCGCGGATTGGTTGGTATTTCTGCTATGATAAACGGCACTGCATCCGCTGCTGCGATGGTGTCCAATACAGCATCTATACTTTGCACCATATTACTATCCCCATCTACCGCTAGGTCCACCACCTCCACATGGTCCATACACGCAGCCACCCTGCGAGCCTGGTCATTGGTGCCGCCGTAGCAGTTAGTAGGCACCACAAACTTGATGTCTTTTCCACGATGATTTTGATTAGCATAATGCACCACACCCATCATAATGGCATACTGCACCGAAAGACCACTAGAACCTACGAGAGCATCGGTAGGAGCTCCCGTTATTTCTTTGATGTAGTGACGTGTTCTTGCTTTGTCCGCGGGCGAATTATCGAGCGGAGCGACCGCAGCCCCTTTTACCATAGCTTGTAGTACTGCTAGGCAATTGGCTGGTGTCATAGCAATGGTTTCTCTCCGTCTTACGTGCTGTATATCAGACACATAACTAGCATCACTTACCAACAAAACACTTCCTCGTCCTGCCACATTATTTACCCAAAAATCAACTCCCTGAGCAAATTGAGTATAGGTCGTTGTATCGTGCATATCGCCATCTGATACGAGTATGGTGCTCCCTTCAAAAGCGGGTAATGTCTCTGAAGCGTTGGCTTGCACTAAGTCAAAATTATATCCATACACCTCACGCACCACGTCTGTATCAAAAGTATTTGGAAGTTTACCTTGTACGACGACGCGTGTTTTTTTACGCTGCAAAAGATTAGCTCGCAATACTGCAAGTATGGGCATCGTTTGTGACGAGAAGCTAATGACTTGACCGTGCGGAAGCTGATACCTATCGGCCATGGCCCACTCCAGCAAACACGATAGCGGATGCCCCAAGCGGATATAATCATACGCCGTAGGCAAAGCAGCAAGCGATGGCATACGAGCATCAGCAGCAGCGAACAATACCTCTAATTGTTCCGTAAATTGCACTTTGGCTCTCGACTCATCGTATATATCCAAGCGATGGGTTGTTAGTTTCAACCAATCGTTGGGCATATTATCCAATATATTTTTTACGTAATTCAGCTTATTTGTGGCACCCATACTATTCATCTTAGAATGGGCGAAAATATGCATAAATTGCAGGAGTTTTAACCTCCCATTATTGTGGCTCACACACCCATATTTTGCGGGTAAAAAGTGATTTACCTCTCTTCACTACGGTGGCATAATCTACTACACGTAATCCTGCCGCGGTGATAACCGGCTCTATATCTGCAATAGAAACCACTACCAAACGGGATGCCCGGGCGGCAGCTGATGTGATGATGTGGGTGGCAATATTATCGGTAGTGAGGCTATACAAATTATACGGCAGGTCAATGATGGCTGTATCATAAGTTTGCGTCAAATCCTTGATATCCGAGTGATACAACTCTGCTTCGTAATCATAAAATTTCAAATTTTGTAAGGCGTGATGGTACGCTCGCGGATTAATATCGCAGCCGGCTATGCGAAACCCTGCAATGCAGGCTTCCAACATTACGGTTCCCACTCCGCAACACGCGTCTAGCAGCTTTACTGCTGTATGGCCTTGCGATGCGACAGAAACCAAGGTCTTGGCTATGATCGTGCCGATAGAGTTACTAAACGAATGTGGTTTTTGCCTATGCCGATGCCACGTGATATCTTCCTTATGCAATATGCCAAAGCACCACGATTCATTGAGGTAGCATATCGCGTAGGTAATCAATGGATTTTTAAAATCTGGTCTTCCGTATATGCAATAGCCTACGTCTTTTTGCCTTGCCCGCCGAGTTGCTTTATTGGCCACATCTCCCTCTATCACAAGGTATTCCACCACAAAATCGTGCAACGTAATCCCTAAATATTTAATTTTATCGAGAAACAAATCATAGTCCGCATCGGCCACACATACGTCTAACCTATTGCGTATAAAAGGGCTTATGCTCGGGTCCATTTTAACCTCAGAAGATACCACCTTGTGATTCATCTCCACACCAAAAAGTTGTCGTGACTCCAGATTGCACAACTCCTCGTGGTGGTAATCGTAATTAAATGAGTAGATAAAATATAGAGGCTTCAATATAACGATGATAAGTGCGTAGCTAATGTGACACGAAACTACCCAAAACATATCTATGAACCAATGCCAAGGATAAAGTACTTTTGAATCCGAAATAAATGAGCGATTCGTTCCGAAAATATCTCCTACAAACGACGGGGGCTTCTGGCTTCGAAGAGCTAGAAATCATACAGGAATTGTGGAGTGGGTATGGTGCGATTACTCGTTATCGTTTGCTGGAAGCGGCACGTGCTACCGTAGTGGTGAAGTGCATCTCGTTAGAACAAGTAGGCCATCACCCGAGAGGATGGAATACTTCAGCATCGCACCTACGCAAGGTCAAGTCTTACGACATAGAAAACCATTGGTACCAGGAATATGCTTACCGTACTACCTCGGATTGCAAAGCCCCTCAATTCATCGGTTCGTATACCGAAGGAAAAAATCAGTGGATTATCCTCCAAGATTTAGATGAAGGATATCCGCTACGCAAAGGAGCTTTGGAGCTGGAGGAGGCAAAGGTCTGTTTAGCGTGGTTGGCTAGTTTTCACGCCACGTTTATGAGTACAACTCCCAAGCAGCTGTGGACCACTGGAACCTACTGGCACTTGGGCACACGACTAGACGAATGGGAACGCATCACGCATCCCCAACTCAAAGCGAAAGCGCACGCGATAGACCAACGACTTAATGAATGCACCTATCAAACGATAGTACACGGTGATGCTAAACTGGCTAATTTCTGTTTTGCCGAAGACGGAAAAAGTGTAGCTGCGGTAGATTTTCAGTATGTGGGCGGCGGCTGTGGGATGAAGGATGTCGCTTATTTCTTGGGTAGCTGTATGTCGAGCTCCGAGTGTGAACATTACGAAGCACAATTACTCGATTACTACTTTTCTATTTTACAACAAAAAGTGGATTACAGGTTAGATTTTAATGCCTTGGAAACTGAATGGAGAGAACTGTATGCCTTTGCCGTTGCAGATTTTGTCCGTTTTCTGAAAGGATGGATGCCCACGCATCAAAAAATCAACTCTTACAGCACTAAAATTACCGAGGAGATACTTGGCGTTATTTAACCATACGGGCTGCCACGCGTCCACTCGCCATTGCTGCATTGAGTGAGCCATTGGCAAGATAATCACCGCAGCAGTGCACACCAGTCCTAATGGCTACATCTTCAGGAGTTGGTTCGTATTGAACGCCATTTACATTAGGCAACGCCTTTTTTATCACGTAACTTTTCACCAGTTTGCCCGCTTGTATATTGCAGTGCAGTAATAATTCCGCCCGCACTTCTCGCTCTAGCACCTCGTCAGCTATAAGCTCATCAGTAACCACCGTTACAGATAGCATCGCTTTTTCGGCTTTACCAAACACGTCCGAAACATAATGTACATTATTCACCAACAGCGACTTATCTGGCACTAGGCCGATTATAGGCTTCTGCAATACAGACTCTTTTATCTCAAAATAAAGATTCACACACGACTTCCACTTATGGGCATTACTCCTGTCACTCTTCAGTCCAATCAGCTCAGGACTCACCGCTACGATAATATTATTAGAAGAGAGGGTTTCACCATTTTCGAGTTTTATAGTGTTACCGTCTAATTCTCTAACCGCAGAATTGGTTCTGATATCGGTTCGTTTTAGTTGGCTTACCAATTGAAGAGGTATTGCCTCCATACCTCGGCGAGGGATGGCCGCATTTCCTGTGCTGAACATTTTGAACACAAATTCAAACATTCTGCTAGATGTGCTTAATTCTTTTTCCAAGAATATTCCAGCGAAAAAAGGCTGAAAAAATTGGTGTATCATACCATCTGAAAACCCAAAGTCTCTCAGATAAGTTGCTGTTGATATTTCCGCTTCGTTAAAAATAGCCTTGATAGACTTTTTTTTCAGCTTACGGTTAAGAAACAATACTAGGAGTTTGTCCCTAAGCGAACCTATTCCCGAAAAAAGCGTGGACCACAAAAAAGATGAATCTCGCAATGGGTCTCCGATCTTACGCATTTCCTTTTTATCAAAAATTACGCTCCCCGGCAAAAAATTGATCAAGTCTAGTTGGTCATAGTCTAAGTAGTGTTGAGCCTCAGGATAAGCCGTGAGTAATACTTGAAAACCGTGGTCTAACGGCGTTCCATTTATAACATCAGTCTTTACACGACCGCCTATCTTGTTTGTAGCTTCGAGTATAATGGGAAAATACCCCGCTTTTTCTAGCTCTAGAGCAGCTACCAAGCCCGATATACCGGCACCTATAATAATTGGACGATTCATTCTTGCAGAAAACTATCTAGAGAACAATCGATTTGCTATCAATGTTTAGCCAACTGCTCAAAGTATGTTTTATATATTTTTTTGCGGGGGTAAAAGCCAATGAATATCGCAGGATATAGTAAAAGGGTAAGCAGTGCATTTTTACCGGTAAAAGTCATATCATCTAGAATTAACGAGTGGTGTTCATCCACTTTTTGTACGATGTGTCGGTGGGTCCAGGAGGCGAGTGGCCAAGGCAGCTTCACTCCCACATCTACAAACCAAGCATCTGATTCTGTTTCACCATGCTCGATGATTTCGCTCACCCATTCGGCTTGTATCGGTTTGATGAATTTCATATGAACTTTATCTCCTTGCTCAGAACCCGTGAATTCTACAATTTCCATCTCCCCTACCGTCGGCTTAAGTGACTCAAATAGTCTCCTATCAAACGCAGCCATTACAACTTTATAATTCCCTATTATGGGAGATTTCAGTATTATATTCACCCTCTTTTTTTTGCAATTAACTAACAGAAGTCACAACTTACTTCTGCTGCACTATTTTATCACTTATCGCATCCCATAGTGCAACTCTCTTTTGCAGAGCCGTCTTGGCTACCTCAAGCACTTCTTGCCATTTCTGCTCATCTTGTCCGCATAGCTCGGCAATCATTTGTAGCGATAGCGGACCATGTTCGTCTCCATCCAGTTCGATATGGCGAGCAAGGTAATACCGCAACTTATTATAGGCATCTTGCTCCGCATCTGCATTATTCAAGATTTCAATAAACATATCGGGTATCACATCCTCCCTCCCGAAGGTGAAAGCCGAAGCAACACGATGTGGTTCATTGGTATCTATGACGGCAAAGGTATATGCCACAAAATCAGCCACTCTACTATCTACATTACTCTCACTTAGGGCACCAAGTACAGGTTTCCCCGATTGTATGGCAGCAATAAAATGCTCAATTTCTGCAGTGTTAGCTCCGGCTTGATTCATCGCATCTAGATACATCTCAAAATGGCTTTTGGGCTCGCCTAGTTCATTGATATCGCTTTCCTCTCCGTGTACTATCTCGTTTATGAATCGGGCAAGGGTTGCATTTTTACTCGGAACCCAAGGCGTGTTTACGTTGGTTAAGTTGTGTTGCAATTTTTTGAGCAACGACATAAAATCCCATACCGCATACACATGACTCTCCATAAATGTGGTGATATCAGATACTGTTTTGAGGTTGGTGTAAAGTCGATGATTTTTGAGCTCATCCCTCAAGTAGTGAAGTTCATCTTCTATGTACGCCAGTTTGTTCATATTTTTATAGAATAAGTATTGTAATTAAAACATCTAAAAATGCAATAAGTTCTGATTTAGGTCGCTTTTGTTTTGTTGGAGTAAAATATGAAGTAAATTAAAGGAATAGCGTAAAAAATGCAGCGGTAAATCTCTAGTCGGACACTACTTCCAGATCCAAACTCACCTCCTCATCTCCTTTCTCATAAGGCAACCACGATATGATGAATTGGAGCATTTCGTCGGTAGTACGCATTCCTGCTCCACCATTATCTAATCGCTCGCGTATTTCACGTGGTGGGTTGTACGGGTTATTGGGATTTTGAGCAGTATTGTCATATTCTGCCTCTACGTATATCACACTACCCGCAGGTATTTTAAGCATTTTAGGAAAGGTATAAAAGTACTGCCATCTAAAATCCCATTGAGGGATGTGAATGAGTCGGATAGTATCTTGAGAGGGCGTGAAGGCATAGGCTTTGAAACTTTTGCCTAATAAGTGCATATGCGGATTGATGGTCAATATGCTGATATCTTCGGGTATCTTCAAAAAGGTGGTATGGGCAGTAACCTCGCCAGGCGGAATCACTAACGGTGGAATAATTTTACTCGCACCATTGGTGCCAAGCATCACCTCACGAATTGGGCGTTTTGGAGGTGTTTTACTAAAGAAAATATTCACCCGACTATGATCCCACTTATCTTGAGGAATCGGCCCAAAGTGTATATCATCGGCTATGAGTATCGATTGCTTATTCATCGTAAAACCACCGATGCCTTCAGGGTACATTTGTGCTTGCACCCCCGGCAGATAGTTTACTGCTGAGTTGATTTGCTGTGGTCGTGTGCCATCATCATTGGCAAGTTGCAGGGCATTAAACTGGCGTACATAATCGTCTTCATCTACCTCTAGATTTAGGATACGTTGCCCGCTGGTAATACTCGCTTTTTTGCCTTCTTCGTAATTGAGCAATCTGCCGTTCATATGATGCACGAGATTGTTATCATTGGGGAGAAACTCCATCGCTCTCACATACTTATTCTCGCTCAGCGTAACGGGTAACGTTGCGATATAAAACTTGTCTCTACTATCGCCTTCTACCAATATACTGTCAAACCAAACGGTGGTATCTGGCTTGCCTATGTGGCTGTAAGCGTCATATTGCGGCAATGGGGGCAGCAAGCTTGTATCTCCTATGGGAGCACCTGCGGCTATCCAATCTTTAATCTTTTGCTTATCATCCTCAGTCAAATACCGCTCGCCAATAAAATGACTATAATTTCTATCAGCAGGCCACGGTGGCATAAGACCACTCTGAGTCACGGCTAGGATGGTATTCTTCTTACGATTTACCTGCTGAAAGGTAGTGAGCGAAAAAGGTGCTGCTCCGCCACTTCGGTGGCACGGAGTACAATTTTCATAGATAATGGGAGCAACATCTTGGGTATACGTAGGTGTGTCATTTTCGGCACAGCTCCATACCAAAATCACACCAAAATATACAAGCACTTTGTTCTTCACTATGCACAAAGGTAAGAGGCATATTTCAAGAATGTAAAACCGATGGTATAAGTTTCACTCACTTGGTTATTTTCGCGGGAAATAATGGCTGCTAAGTTTATAGATCTAGAAAAGATAATTGCGGACAAAAACCCGAAGTTATTGAAACGGCTCCCTACGTTTCTAATCAATTATCTGAAGAAAATAATTTGGCAAGATGAGGTTAATCGCATTATAGCTGACAATGAAGGCGTATCTGGTGTTCAGTTTTGTCGCAATGTGATTAAGGAATTCAACATCACCACCATTATAGAAGGAATAGAAAACGCTCCTAAAGCGGGTGGAGTCACCTTTGCTAGTAATCACCCACTTGGCGGGATGGATGCACTCGCGTTCATCGATAAGTTTTCGTATCACCGAACCGACATTAAGTTCATAGCCAATGATATCCTACTGAATCTAAAGCCGATGCAAGACATTTTTGTAGGAGTAAATAAAATGGGCACTACGGCCGTACCTTCACTCAAAAATGTAGATGCCGTATTAGCCAACAATGAGAGTGTCGTGATATTTCCCGCAGGACTCGTAAGTCGCAGGAAGAAAGGCGTCGTAAAAGACTTGGAGTGGAAAAAGACCTTTGTCACTCGTGCCCGCAAACACAATGTACCTATCGTTCCTGTAATTATAGACGGCAAATTATCCAACTTTTTCTACAACCTGAGTAATATCAGAGAGAAACTCGGCATCAAAGCCAACATTGAAATGCTCTATCTTGTCAATGAGCTTTTCAAGCAAAAAAACACCACAATAAAGATTATCTTTGGCAAGCCTATATATCCTGATGAGTTAGACCAGAACCTAATGAAGGATAGAGCTTGGGCTCAAAAGATTAAAGAAATTGCATACGCCCTCAAAGGTTAATAAATGAGTATGGACTTAAGTTACATAGCAGCACCTGTGCCCTTGGAGGCAATCAAGGCCGAACTTACCCCAGAACGTTTTGTACGCGAAACGAATAAAGGCAGCAACCTCATATACATCATCAACCATCACAATAGCCCGAATATTATGCGTGAAATAGGGCGACTGCGAGAAGTTACATTTGCGTCCGCAGGTGGTGGCACCGGAAAACCATTAGACATCGATGATTTTGACACCTGCGAAAACTGCTATGAACAGCTTATAGTATGGGCTCCTGAGGCCCAAGAAATAATAGGCGGCTACCGATTCATAGACTGTGCTAGGATAAAAGACACACGTCCACTCCAACTCTCTACGGAACACTACTTTAAGTATTCCGAAAAATTCATACGAGACTATCTCCCCACTACCGTAGAACTCGGACGTAGTTGGGTGCAGCCCAATTTTCAGCCAAGAGCTGGATCGCGTAAAGGAATATTTGCCTTAGATAATCTTTGGGACGGACTAGGAGCTATAGTGGTAGACACACCACACATACAATATTACAGTGGCAAGGTCACCTTGTACACTACCTACCATACTGAGGCTCGTGATGCACTTATGTATTTTATGGAGTATTTTTTTGAAGATAAGGAAGAACTCATTCGTCCTATCAATAATCAGGCAATCACGTCGGATATAAGTGATTTTAAAGCTAAAATGCAAGGACTGGACTATAAGCAGGCTCACAAAGTACTGAATGGCTACGTGCGTGAACGCGGCGAAAACATACCACCGCTCATCAATAGCTATATGAGTCTCTCCCCTACCATGAAAACCTTTGGTACCGCTATGAATTCAGATTTTGGCGATGTAGAGGAAACCATGATTCTTGTAAAGATAGCCGACATCTATGACGAGAAAAAGGCCCGCCACGTAGATACCTATCAAAAGAAAAACTAGTCTACCTCTTCGTAAGCCGTAAAGGTTTCTTTTTTTACCATTGGCTTTTTCTTGGGGTTTTGTAGTCTGTCTATAAAACTATTGGCTCCTGATACTATCACACCAAAAAGCAGTGCCCGCCAAAACGTAGTTACCGTAATTCCACTCACGAAGTAATCCATTATTTCTACCATAAATGCCGTAAGCACCAAACTAAAGAGCCCAAAGGTCACAAGAGTAAAAGGCAAAGAGATAATATCGAGGATGGGGCGTATGAGTGTATTCACAATAGCCAGTACCACTGCTGCTATGATAGCATGCGTATAGTCCACCACAATTATCCCGTCCAGATACTGAGCACAAAGCCATACCACACCACCAAGAGCTAAAAACTTGATTATTTTATTCATTATACAACGTAGTATGCAACTATTTTGCCAAGTGCAATAATGTCAGGTTGGAGATTACGCCAACTTACACCGAAGAGTTGTTAAGTAAGCAGTCAAAAGCGTATATTCCGCCCTCATGAGCGAATTTCTTTCTTTTTTTGAGTCACTTACCAGCCTACAGAAACTGAGCTGGGTGGCTATATGTATGACCTTCTTTTGGATTATAGAAGGAGCTTTCCCAGCTGCTGTGTTGAGTTACAAAAAATGGAAACACGCCACGGTAAACCTATTCTTACTACTTACTTCTATGATCATCAATGCTATATTTGGCATTGCGGCTGCAGGTATTTTCATATGGGTTAGCGATAGCTCTTTTGGTTTGTTGTACCTGGTAGACTTACCTGTGTGGGTAGAGCTCATACTTGGTATCGTACTGCTCGATTTTATCGCCCAGTTTGGAGTACATTACCTCTTACACAAGTATACTTTTCTGTGGCGTTTTCATATGGTACATCATAGCGATACGCACTTAGATGTCACCTCAGGCACACGTCATCACCCAGGCGATTATATATTCAGAGAGTTATTTTCTCTCCTAGCAGTGGTAATCGGTGGTTTGCCCTTTGCTTTTTACTTGGTGTATCGTATTGTTACTATATTATTCACCTATTGGACCCACGCTAATTTTGACTTACCCGATTGGCTAGACAAGGCACTGAGTTACATCATCGTAACACCACGTATGCATAAGTTTCACCATCACTATGAGCGTCCGTGGACCGACTCCAACTTTGGCAACATCCTCAGCATATGGGATAGAATGTTTGGCACTTTTGTACGAGCAGATGTAAGTGAAGTGAAGTATGGCCTAGACGTGATAGATAATAGCCGCTCAGAGGATCTCGCCTACCAACTCAAGGTACCTTTTGACAAAAGTATCAAGACGGATTAATAGACTATTGCTTCAAGGATTGAGGAGGCTTATTACGGAGGTATACATATAGTACTAGAGCGAGGCGAACGAAGCCAATGGCTAACTACGCATCATTGCCTTTTGCTGCAACATTTGCCATCAACTTTTTTCCTGAAACTCCTAAAACCGAATTCACCCGCCACTTTTTAATTCTATTCTCAAAAAAAATACGTTGCTTTGAAAACCAATGTCGAACCCAAAACTAGTACACAACAAAGAACTGAGCATAGGAGAAGCACTCATCCCGGTAATCGCCTTAGTGGCAATGCTGGCATACAATGTATTCATTTTTAAGGATGATGCGGTAAGCGGAAGCAATCAGTTTATTCTGCTTATGGGGGCCGCAGTAGCAGCAGCCGTCGGCATTTTTAATAAGGTTCGTTTTGATAGCATGATGGATAATGTAGGCAGCAACCTCAAGTCGGTAAGTGGTGCTATCATCATCCTGCTGCTCGTAGGTTCACTCGCAGCAGCTTGGCTCATTAGCGGGGTTATTCCTGCGATGATTTATTATGGTATCAAGCTCATTAATCCTATCATATTTTTACCCACAGCTGTCATCATAAGTGCCTTAATATCTATCGCCACTGGCAGCTCGTGGACCACCAGTGCTACCATAGGCATCGCCCTAGTAGCCATAGGCAAGGCTATAGGATTACCAGCAGGAATGGTCGCAGGAGCCGTATTAAGCGGAGCATACTTTGGTGACAAGATGAGTCCGCTGAGCGATACTACCAACCTAGCAGCGGCTATGGCAGGCACAAATCTATTTACCCATATAAAGTATATGGCATACACCACCGTTCCTACTATTGTTATTACACTTATCGTATTTAGTATTTTTAGTTCCACGTATGACGTAGGTGATATAAAAGGTACCGAAGTGCTCCTTACAGCCATCACCCAAAAATTCAGCATCACCCCGTGGCTATTTGTAGTGCCATTGACTGTAATAGGACTCATTATCAAAAAAGTACAACCAGTAGTCGCCCTGCTAGCTGGCACACTCCTAGGATGTGTGGCTGCTATTATTGCTCAGCCACAGTTGGTAAGTGGTGGCGGTCACGCCATCTACCAGCAACTGATGCAGGCCATCACTTCGGGTATAGACATAGAAACGAGTAATGCCTCACTCAACGATTTATTTTCGGCAGGAGGAATGAGTGGTATGCTCGGCACGGTATGGCTCATTATATGTGCTATGGTATTTGGCGGTATTATGGAAGCCATAGGAGCTTTAAGTCGTATTAGCAGTGCATTGCTGGGCTTGGCTAAGTCTGTTTTCGGCTTATTTGCTAGTACGGTGGCTAGTTGCTTGGCTCTCAATCTCACGGCCAGTGACCAATACTTGGCTATCGTAGTCCCGGGTAAAATGTTCGAAAAGGCGTATAAGGACAAAGGTCTAGCTCCACAAAACCTGAGTAGAACATTAGAAGATAGCGGCACCGTGACATCTGCCCTTATCCCGTGGAATACATGCGGTGCTTTTCAGCAGGCAACGCTCCAAGTAGATGTTACTGATTATTTTGTATATGCCATTTTTAACTACCTGAGCCCATTTGTGACCTTACTTTTTGCAGCATTCAGCATAAAAATAGCTCAACTCAAAAAGTAAATTTACATACACGTTTTTCATTGCAATCCGCTATCTCTTTACAATAGAAGCAGGCTGATGATACGGATTTTTTTTGCTAGATTTTTAATTGTTTAACTCATAATACATTTGACTGCGATGAAAAATTATATAATACTCGGAATTTGTATGCTAACCTTAGTGGGAGCATACGCCCAGCACGATAAAGACAAGTGGCACCCATTTAGTAATGTGCCTGATTTATTGTATTACCTCAAGCTAAACGGATACGACGGTCCCGTGGCCAATGAAGGTGCGTATGGCATCGAGTTCAAGGATCAGTAACTTGGAATCCGCAAAACGCCATTGGATTCACTTATGGCAATACCATCAATAAGTTCAGCCCTACCTTTGAGACAGACTCGGCCGTATATCTCAAAAATGCCCTTACTGCATTGTATTATGAGCGAACATTTAGCCTAAGTAAAAATATCAATATCGCCGTACCCATTGCCGTAGGCGGCGGACATACGTACTACGACAGGCGTGTGCTAGACCCTGGAGGTGTGACATCTTTTCCGTACGAAGAGCAGTTTTATTTGTATGTAGAACCCGCAGCACGTGTGGAGATAAAAACTCAATAACCGATGGCGTGTAGTAGGTGGAGCTGCATATACGCTCTCCTAGCGTTTGATTACAGAGGAGTGACTCAAGGCTCGGTGACGGCACCCCGTTTCCAACCGGGAGTAAGATTTGGTAAGTATTGGGATTAATCACGAACTTGTTCTCAGAACAAATCTTCTATCTCCAACTTGTAGTCATACTGCAAGTCTTCGTGCATTTTACCGATGGTTTTTTCGGCTAGAGCCAACTGTCGGTCAAACATATTAGTAAGCACCGTATTGTTAAGGTAGCTTGGTTCCATTTCTTTTAGCCTTCGGCAAAAATGAATGAGCAACGCGGCTTCCGTCTCTGCTTTTTTAGAAAACTTAACGTATTTCTTGATGGTTCTCAGAATCTTTCGTACGCTTTTTTTGATGTAGTAGTAATGCTGTTGATTTACTAGCTCAAACTGTTCGTCCATATATGCTTTTACCACATCAATGTAACCATCTTCATCGCCCGCCTCAAAGAGTAAGTAGGTGAGTAACTCTTTGTTTTCCAACTTGTACT
>JABIUV010000023.1 GCA_018700895.1 Bacteroidota bacterium | reverse complement strand
TATAACTCTTGAATACTATTCCCTTTCTTAGGTGGGATAATTTCAAAAGAGAATAAGGTATTTCCGTTTGCTTTTTTTATATGTTCTATAATTTTCATTGATAGAAAATACTATTTCGAATCGTATGTTATAGATCAATTTTTCTCGACTACTACCGGTAGTCTGATTTGATTTTTTCGCCTCTTTTGACTCCAAAAAAAACTATTCCCCCTGCATCAGATCCTTCCACAGGATCCGCCCAATCACAAACCCGCTGAACACAAAGCCGCCCGCTATCATTCCTAAGATAGTCATTACTATCAAGCCTAAGCCTTCATCTTCCTCTATCGGCAATCTGGGCTCGTCTAACTTTTGGAAGTAAGGCGTTTCGCTTTTTAAGATGAAATCAGAAGTTTCTTTATTTTTAATCACCTCAGCGTACATCGCCCCATACATCTGCAAGTTCCGTCCTGCTCGAGAGGTAGGAAGTCTATCGTAGGTTGTAATAATACCTAGTTTATCACTGCCTGTAGCCAAACCAGTCTCAGCACCACTTAATAATAAGTAAATAGAATCTGCCTTATGGGTAAGTTCTTCAAGCGTCTTTTTAGGTCCTTCAGTAGATTTTAGCACGTAATACACTTGTATCTTATCGTACCAAGATTTGGTGAGTGCAGCGGACAGCTCCTGCTCAATAGCGGTAGTCGAAATTTTTAATATAGTACTTTTCTCATCAAACTCTAAAGATGCTATCCCCGGTTTTTTAGCTCCTTTAAAAAAACCTATTAACGTATTCAAAGCAATGTTATATTGCTTAGTAGCTGCAAATGGCTTGGTAAACAAAAAATCCACCAACACCGTATCTTCCTGCCAATCCTCGTGCATTTCATAAGACCTAATAATATGATTGGCCAGTAAATCTCTAGTACCCCCTATAGTAGCTGAATCCATCAAGGTTCGCTCACATATTTTGCCCGAACGGGCGATTTCAGTGATTTTATCAAAGTTACTTGCTCCGCCACCGCTGCCACCCAGTCCGAACTGGCCTAGCATAGCTCCAATACCACCCATACTACCACCATCATCCTGATTTACCATAAAGGTAAGTTCTGCTGTATAGGTCGTAGGTTTTAAATACGCTTTTAACGCAAACCCCGCCCCAAAAAGAAGTGATACCGCTATAAGTCCAATCTTCTTGGACCAGATTACCTTGATGTACTCTTGGGTCTTTAAGATGAGTTCTTTTATAGATATTTCGTCGTTATCAGTATGGTGCTTTTTATCTTGGTTTTGCATAAAAGTCGTGGTTAAAGATTATTGGATAAAGTAACCACCGTAAAGGCAGATATCATAAGTGTTAAAATATCTGTTACCGTATCTTTTATATTGACCTTGCTTTCCGCTTCTTTTCTGTTTCTGCGTTCTTCTATTTTATTGGCTTTTTCACGACTTATCACAATCTCAGAACCATTATTTACTTTACGGTGCACCCTGAAGAGTAAAAAATTACGGGTTTTCTTCAATCTGCCGTTTAAGTCTTTTACATAGGTTTTAGAACGCTTTGCATTTTTGTCAAATCCACCGGCGTATTCTTGGATGTAAAAGCCCGCGCGTTTTCCCGAAAAATAGGGAGTTGCTATCTTACCGTCTTTACTCAATGTAGTCGTATCTATAAATTCTTGAGCATTGGTTCCGCTAATTCCGATCAAGACAATATCTTGTTTTTTGCCGATGACAATACTGTCATTCTCATACAAGACAATGTTATGCTTTTTGTTTTGTTTGCGGCTTAATGCCTTTCTAAAATCAATGGTTATTCTACCCACATTATTGTACGAGCGTGTCATTTTAGAATTAAATAAATACGCCTCGTCGGTGATTCCTCCTGCTTTGGCAATGACCTCTGCTAGGGTTTCTCGATTTTTAGTAATCGGATATTCTCCTGGATACTTTACCTCGCCTTGAATGCTTACCGTGCGAATTAACTCAAACTCAGGCACCTTGCGCACCACCACAATATCAAATGGTTCCAAGGTTATGGCTCCTATTCCTTTAGGATCTAGTTCTCTATCAATGGTCACTGAATTAATGAGTACTTGGGTAGGCATATTATCTTGTATCAACAATCTAAATATATCTACCTTGTTGCTTGCTGCATCCACGGTAAGACCACCCGCCTTTAGTAAAAGGTCTGTTAAGGTAAGCGACTTATCATACACTAATTTTTGAGGGTTCTTTACAGCGCCACGTACCTCTACAAATAGCTCTTCTTGAAAATCTTCTAAACTGGGTATAGTGATTTGATCGTAAGCTTGAATAATGACATCGGCACTACTTCCCGGATTGGCCAACGCTTCGGCAATATTTACCACTTGATAAGATACTTTTTTACCGCTATTTTTAGCTCTTCCTGTAATATACGCAAACTCAGCGCCTTGATCTTGTATGCCACCGGCTAGTTGTATCGCATCTGAGAAACGAATGGTTTTATTTGGATCTAAGAAATGACTGTCTAACGGTTGACGTACCGCACCTGCTATACTAAAGGTATACTTAGTTACAAAGGTACGTTGGTCAAAAATAACGATTCCGTCTTCTTTTTGGAGTTTAAACGTACTGTTATCTGCGTTCAGATTGAGACTCAACAATTGATAGGTACCGTCTATGTTCTTACGGGTAAGGTAGGCTAAGTCTGTTCGTGCAAATTCTTCCAAGTTTGCTTTGGTCAAGAGGTCTGCAATGCTAAGGGATTCAGAAAGCTCATATTGTCCTCCAAAACGAACTGCACCGGTAATAGACACATAGTTTTGGTACTCTTTCTCGGTTGCTTTAAATACAACCCGATCTAGGTCTTCTAAGACCATTTTTTTGGTAAGCTGGTAATCGTAGGTAAATAAATTATCCTGTAAACCGTTGTTGCGAATGATGTTGTAATTCGCCAATACAGTGTTTTTACGCACACCACCGGCAATTTTTAACAAGTCAGCGATATTTTCTTTGGGTAACAACTCAAAGTTTCCTGTATGTGTAAATGGGCCTGTTAAGTTTACCACATTCTGAATGGGTGGAATGAAGATTACGCTGTTGTTTTGTAAGCCATATCCTTCCGCTTTCTTTGGATTGGTTAAAAATTCATACACGTCAATTGTATACTCTTTACTTCCATTCAATACTCTAATAGCACGTACCGATCCATTTTTAGTAGGACCGCCTGCGGCAAGTATGGCATGAAGCGCATTGTTCAGAGAGGAGATGGTATAAGAACCGGGATTTTGTACTGCTCCAAAAATATTGACTGTAATGGTTCGAGCAGTGGTTACTTCTAGGTTAAACTGTCCCTTGTTAAAAATATAGGACTGCTGAAAACGCTTGTAGAGTAATTCTTTGGCTTTAGCTAGCGAAACACCTTTCAAGTAGATCTTGTACATGCCCTTTGGACGTATAAATCCATCTTCTTCAATTTGATAAATCAAATCGGCTTGAGAGGTACCAAAAATATTGATGTTTATTTTATCTCCTACATCCAGCACGTAGTAATCCGGAGTGCTTGCAGTTTGTAGCGTTCGGTAAAAATCTAGCGTTTTGTCTGTAAATAAGGAGTGACCATAGATCGCCGTGCTATCCTTTTCTGGTTTAATCGATTCCTTTTTTGCGTCTTTGACGTTTTGAGTGGAATCTTTACTTTCTTTTTTAGTATCTAATGCGTTAAATTCATCACCTTTTGTTACTCCGGCATCCTTATCTCCAGTGAGCTTATTGTCCTTTAAAGCGCCTGCGGGTTTAGCCGCATTCTCCGCTTCCAATTCCTTAACCGCTTCTTCAATCGTAGACTTCAATCCCGGAAGATCTTCCGGTTTCACATTCGCTACGCTTACGCCTTTCTCTGCCAACTTTGCTTTAAGTTGGTCTTCCGTAATTCCTTTGGCCGCCAACTCATTTTTTCCTGAGAATATCATCGCTGGAGACACCACTTGTGCGTGCACCGCAAGTCCACACGCGAATAGAGCTAACACTAAAAGAATGGATTTTTTACTAAATAACATGTTATATTTCATAAACTTTGGCAAGTTAACTATACGCAATTTGATATCTTTTTAAAATTTGGTTGAGCGTGTTGGTTTTGTCGGTTAAAGACGCGTTTGTCGCAAAAGACACAAAACTACGTATGAATTTCAAACAGCTTCGCCACCTGAGTTCTTTATTTCAATAGATATTCCGTATTTAAACGTGCCTTAAATCACGCTTTTAAATTGAGTGGTAAAATACGCTATGTTAATTTATGTGCAGCTCACATAAATTAAAAAATCTAGTATTTAATACACACTGTTTGCACCGTATGTCGTACCATACAAGTTTAGTCGTTTAATCTTCCGCTGCTAAGCACTTTTCAGCTTTACACTTACTTTACTCCTACCACGCGCTTCAAATACACGCCGCAGCCAATTTTTTCTATCTCTTTGGCTAGGGCAAGCAACTCTACTTTAGTAATAAACCCGCTTTCGATAAATTTTTCTTCTTACGTCGAAAAACACTCAAGCTGACAATCGTTTCTAAAAACACCAATTTTAATGGCTTCTCTTTTTTAGTTGTTAGTTATTTGTAACTAGGCACAAACTAAGGGTCATTGACAAACTTTGCTGTTATTCGTTAAACGCTTGTCATTTCGAGTGCCAATGGTTCAGCATTGGTGTACCGAGAAAAGACAAGTTTCTCACCCCCCAACTACGCGCTTCAAATACACGCCATATCCACTTTTCTCAATTTCTTTGGCTAAGGTAAGTAGTTGCTCTTTGGAAATAAAACCCTTTCTAAAAGCTATTTCTTCTATACAACCCACTTTGTACCCTTGTCGTTTTTCGATAACGCGTACAAATTCAGATGCGTCGTGCAGTGAGTCGAACGTGCCCGTGTCCAACCACGCTGTTCCTCTATCAAAGACTTGTACTGCTAAATTCCCATTCTCTAGGTAGTATTTATTGATATCTGTAATCTCATATTCACCTCTAGCTGATGGTTTTAAGTCCTTAGCAATTTTTACTACCGAATTATCATAAAAGTAAAGTCCAGGAACAGCATAGTCCGACTTAGGATTACTGGGTTTCTCTTCTATTGATAAAGCTTTAAAGTTTTGGTCAAATTCCACCACACCATACCGCTCAGGATCTGTCACCTGGTAAGCAAAAACAATTCCTCCGTTAGGATTTTTGCACTCTTCTAAAAACTTGGTCATTCCAGACTTATAGAAAATATTATCTCCTAAAATTAGAGCTACCGAATCATCACCAATAAACTCCTCTCCTATTACAAATGCTTGTGCTAATCCATTAGGCACTTCCTGAACCGCATACTCAATCTTGCAACCTATTTGAGATCCATCACCCAAGAGCCTTTTAAACTGATCATTATCTTCAGGAGTAGTGATAATAAGAATTTCATTAATTCCAGCAAGCATCAATACAGATAGCGGATAGTATATCATCGGCTTATCGTAGATAGGCATCAGTTGTTTACTTATTCCTTTGGTGATGGGATACAATCGTGTGCCGGATCCTCCAGCTAGTATTATTCCTTTCATTTTTTTAGTTGTTGGTTAATAGTTATTAGTTAAGGGGTAGTAGCAAGTGAGTCGCTGACCAATGAGTTGTGGTTCTTTAAACGCTTGTCATTTCGTGTGCCTATGCATTAACGTTGGTGTACACGAAACTACCACCTTGCTTGTCATTTCGAGTGCCAATGCTCCAGCATTGGTGTATCGAGAAAAGACAAGCACCTTACCTCAACGCATATATCCGTTCAATAATGTCCACCACTTTGAGTCCTTCTAACGCATTTGTTGTTATCGGCTTGCGTCCCTTTAGAACATCTACCACGTTTTCAAAAACAAATGGATGGTTGTTTGCCGAACCTTTGTAATGCCCGTAATCATTTGCTGGGTTACTGGGTGGTAATGCTGTAAACTCATAGTCTTTTACATGGCAATACTCTACTTCATTCATATACTGACCTCCGACCTTCACCGAACCGTGCTCCGCTATTACCGTAATGCTACTTTCTAAGTTGGTATCCCAAACGGCGGTAGAATAGTTTAGGCAACCCATTCCTCCGTTCACAAAATCAAAAGAAACTACACCCGTATCTTCAAACTCAGTAGAATGCTCGTGATTGAAACTATTAAACTTGCCTTGCAAATTGGTAACGTCTCCAAATACCCAATACATTAAATCTACAAAATGAGAGAATTGAGTATATAGTGTCCCACCGTCCAAAGCTAGACTCCCTTTCCAGGGATGCTTCTTGCCGTCTTTGAAATAGTAACGATCATCCCTATTCCAATAACAATTTACTTCAACATTGTATATTTCTCCCAAATGTCCATCACTTACCATTTCTTTTAGCCAAGCAGAAGGTGGAGAGTACCTATTTTGCATTACGCAAAACACATTTTTGGAAACTTTAAGTGAATTGGATATTAACTCCTCACAATTTGCTTTGGACAAACCCATTGGTTTTTCTATTACTACGTGTTTATTATAATCTAAGCATAGGTTACCTTGTTCCACATGAAGACCATTGGGTGTGCAAATACTTACTACTTCTATAGACGGTTCATTAGCCATCATTTCTTCTGCAGAAGAATAAAATGGAGCATTAACATTCTCCAAACCAAGGGAATTTTTGTCTGCAATATCACAAACAGCAATTAACTCGCACTCTTCATTGAGTTGAACCATAGACGCATGTCGTTTACCGATGTGCCCACATCCTATTACACCAAATTTTACTGGACTCATACTCTAAAAAATGTTTTTATAGATTTAATAATATAAGACTGCACTTCTGCCGTCATCTCTGTATGTATTGGAAAAGAAATCACCTCCTTACAAAGTTGTTCTGTTCCTTTATGAGTCCTCCCATCGTGGTAGGATTTAAATGCTTCCTGTTTATATAACGGAGTAGGATAATAAATCTTGGATGAAACACCTTGTGCTTTTAGATACGCTTGTAAATCATCTCGTTTACCATTAGTGATTCTAACGGTATATTGATGGTAAACGTGGGAACTGTAGTTTGCAACTTTTTGACAAACTATTTCATCTACTTCATCTAGCTCAACGTTATATCTATGAGCAACCGCCTGTCTTCTTTCTGCAAAATCATCTAAATGCTTAAGTTTTACATTTAAGACCGCTGCTTGCAAGGTATCTAAACGACTATTTACACCCAGTATGGTATGCACATACTTCTTAGGTTGGCCGTGATTTGCAATCATTCTAATCTTTTGAGCTAAATCGTCATTATTGGTAAAAATGGCTCCCCCATCGCCAAAGCATCCAAGGTTTTTACTTGGAAAAAATGAAGTACAACCAATGTCTCCTATAGTTCCTGTTTTAACTTGCTCCCCGTCTATATAAGTATAATCTCCACCAATGGCTTGAGCATTATCCTCTACTACAAATAGGTTGTTTTTCTTAGCCAATTCCATGATTTCTAGCATAGGGGCACTTTGACCATATAAATGAACTGGCACTATCGCCTTTGTATTGGATGTAATGGCAGCTTGCACCTGTTTCACATCAATATTATATGTGTTAATGTCTACATCTACCATTACTGGAGTTAGCCCAAGAAGTCCTATTACTTCCGCTGTAGCCACATATGTAAAGGATGGAACTATTACTTCATCCCCAATTTTTAGGCCTAAGGCCATCATCGCTATCTGAAGGGCGTCTGTTCCATTAGCAACTCCTATTACGTGTTTTACGTTTAAGTAAGAAGCTAAGTTTTCTTCAAACTCTCTCAGAGAAGGCCCTTTAATAAAGCTAGCCTCTGAAATGACAGTGTGCATGGCGTCATCTATTGCCGGTTTTAAGCGTGCATTTAGAGACTTTAGATCTACCATTGGAATCATTTTGATGAATAACGAATTAAGTTCTAATACGCGACAAAATAAGGATTTAGTAGATTTTCCTTATTGTAATTTAATGATTTTTTCGTAATGATGTTTGGCTCTATAACTTGATATATATCATATCCAAGACCTAGCAAAATAGCGTGAGCTGCTGCAGTATCCCACTCCATAGTGGGTGCATATCTAGGATATACATCTGCATTTCCTTCTGCTAACACCATAAATTTTAATGAACTACCCATAGAAACCAATTCTGTATTCTCATATTGATTAATAAAGTTCCTAGTGTCTTGATTCTGATGAGACCGAGAAGCAATTATCCGAACACTACTTTTAGAACCTATAGTTTCCAATTGGCTCTTTGTTTTTGATTTTAATCGTAAGGGGTCATTTGATTCAATAATCAATTCAGAATACCCTAATGCTGTTCCACCGTAATACATTTTCTTTAATATGGGAGAATAAACCACTCCAAAAACAGGAATTTCTCCGTGGATGAGGGCAATATTTACTGTAAACTCGCCATTCCTTTTAATAAACTCTTTGGTCCCATCCAAAGGGTCTACCATCCATAAAGTATCCCAATTATTTCTTTCTTCAAAGGGTGTTTGTATGCCTTCCTCACTTATTATGGGCCAATCTGTAGACTCCAAATACTTAACGATTTCTATATGAGCAGCCTTATCGGCCAAAGTCAACGGAGAATCATCTGTCTTCATTTCAACACCAAAATCTGAAGTATCATATATTTTCATGATAGCATCTCCAGCAGCATATGCTGCTTTTAGTACTCCATCAATATTCAAATTTTCGAGAATATTCACCTGCTATTTATACCTTGTTTGGTAATACTTGGCGTATTCACCACTGGTCACATTCTCTAACCATTCTGCATTGGATAGATACCAATCAATAGTCTTACTTAATCCTTCTTCAAACTGTAAACTTGGTTC
>JABIUV010000019.1 GCA_018700895.1 Bacteroidota bacterium | reverse complement strand
TTTATGAAATGAAAATTAACTGAGAGTATCTAGTCAATTATTTCATAGGTGGAGCTCTACCCTGAGTGTTTGATGGGTAGTTAGAGTAGTACAAAGATGTTTGTGCTACGCGGTACGTTGAGTTCCAGGCGATATACTCGTTATTTTCCTGTTTTGCAGTCACCAGACCAAAGGTCATAAGAGTGTCGCAAAGTGAGCAGTGGTGATGAGCATCTTCCTCGCAGAGGTGTGTTCCAGCCTCATGCGTGTGATTTTCATCTTGCTCTAGCTGATGCAAAATACTACTGCCTCCAGTAAAACCGAGACTAAGTATGAGTAATATGGAAACTAATCGTTTCAAGAACGGCGAATGTAGGGTTGTTTAACCAATATGTTTAGCTCCTTCTTCCAGTGCTTTGAAAAATTGCAATATATCAACTTTGGTGTTAGTAGCATTTATAGTCACCAATCTTACAAACTCTTGTCCCTTAAACTTACCATAACCTACCATCAGTGAGCCATCCTCGTATAGCTGTGTGCAGAGCACCTTTGGGTCTAATTTTTTATAATTAAAACATACCGATATAGAATTAGGATGGCTGTATAAAGTGAAGTCCGAATTACTCCGTATATAATCACGAGCTACTTCTGCTAGTTTAAATTGTTGGTCTACTATTTTTTCGAGTCCACTAGTGCCCACGGCTTTCCATAGAGTCCATAGTTTCAGGGCGTCATTTCGACGGCCGCATTGTATGCTTGTTCTCCCTAAGTCAAAATCTTCGTCTCCCGTTTGATATAGGTAGTCGGCTTCGTTACTAAATGATTTTACGAGTTGCTCCTTATGCTTGGTTACGATGATGGAGCTACTGAGTGGAGTGCCGAGCATTTTGTGGGCATTGAAACTAAAGCTATCACTTCGCTCTATTCCTGCTACAAGGTGCTTGTACTTTTTGCTGAATATAACCGCACCGCAATAGGCACCATCTACGTGTAGCCAAAGTCTATACTTTTGGCATACATCTGCTAAGGCATTTATATCGTCAAATGCCCCCAAAACAGTAGTGCCTGCCGTGGCATTTACATAAAAAGGAGTATGCCCGTGAGCGAGATCTTTCTGAATGCATTTTTCTAGGTGAGCTGGGTCCATTCTGCCTTCGTTATCATTATTGATATAGCGTATGTTATCACGACCTACTCCAGCAAACGCGGCATTTTTTGGTGTACTATAATGTGATGTATTGGATGTGTAGAGCGTCATTCGCTTAGTCACACCCGAATAACGTACGGTATTATCCTTAGCATCACGAGCCATTACAAGTCCCATATAGTTACTCATACTGCCACCTGGAGGCATTGTGCCATCTCCATCTTCGTATCCTACGAGTTTGCACACTTCCTGAAGTATTGCTATTTCTATACCTGCTTGTGGTCCAGCAACTTTATAAGTGTACATACTGTTGTTGAGCAGTACTGCCAAGAGGTCGCCAATTACTGCTTTAGGTTGCCTTCCGCCAAAAAGTTGATTAAAAAACAGCTTGGATGCGGTACGTGGTGTATTCATTACGGCGGTCTCTACCACTTTTTTCCATTCGCTAAGCTCTAATGGGGCATCATCAAAGCCTAAATGTAGCTCTTTTATAACGTCGCCTGCAGGAATAGGGGATACTACTGGTTCGTTTTCTTCTTGTTCTAAAAGTTTATTTACGAGTTCGTTAAAAAAATCTAATTCTGCTTTCATTCTTTCTTCGTCAAACGTCATAGTATTAAATGGGGTTAGCAAGAAAAAGCGTAGATTGTTAAAAACTAAGACCAAATACTCAGAATCTTGCGGTAATAAGCTAAATTTGTCTTCTTTTTATATGTCTTTTCAAGAAAAAACACATCAGAAAGTTTCAAACCTTAAAGAGTTGGTGGCCCGTTTAAATGACGGGGATTTTGAATCTGTTACTAATCAATTGGGGTCTGTCGCATTGTCGGCTGAACAGTTTATTCAATATGCTACTTGGAAAGCAGATCGTTATACTCGCAATTGCATATCGCACAACGATGCGTATGAGCTTGTGTTATTATGCTGGCAACCAGGCCAGCAAACCGCCATTCACTGTCACGATGATAAGGAGTGTTGGGTGAAAGTAATCCAAGGTACTTTCTTAGAGGAGATGTATACTTATGAAGATGATGTAATGACACCTACTGGTTCTAGAACGCTTGGCACTTTTGAAATTACTAATGCAGACGAGTCCTCGTTCTTTCATAGTTTAAAAAACACTACTACTGAGGTTGCAATGACGTTACATCTCTACATGAAGCCTATACACAAGTGTAGGGTCTATTTAGGTGATAATAGTCACTTGAAATTTAAAGAGGTGACGATGTACTATGATACTATTGCGGGTAAACAGGTAGCATTTTAACTAAAATAATATTCCTGGCTCGTTTTTGAGTATAAGAACCCTATTAAGCGTCGTCCAAAACATTCATTTGGTATGAAATGACCGTAAATCACCGCTGTTAAATAACCATTCTGGGGTTTGTATATCTCCTTCTTTTAATCGATACCAAGGACTTAGAGACGGATCGGTTGGATTTATGAGAATCTGAGTCTCCTGAGCGGGCATATAACTTTGTGCGAGCATATATAGCTTATTGCCTTCTTTATCTTGTGCCATATTTACAACTATTACAGCGTGTCCGTAGGGATTTCCTTTTTGTATGAATACATCGCCTATTTGCATATCTTTGATATCTCGTGGCGTTAGTTCAGCATGAAGTGAGCGAGTATTGGCGTAGGCAAATACATACTTCATATACTTTCTGAATTTGGTATAACTTAAATCTCCTTTGGCGTAATCTACGAAATAACGTGGCTTGCCATCAGAAAGAAAATTGAATTTTATTTCATCGTATCTTTTGTGCTGGTATAGGTATTCACCTCTGAGTCGCATTACTGCATCGGCACATTGTTGTAGGTCCTGCGGGTCTATATCCATATCTACCACTGCACAGTAGACATTGTAATTTGGTTTAGTTGTTCTATTATAATATTTCACCTTAGTGCCTATGGGCTTGAGCTTAAGACGACTCAGATAGGATCCAAAACTATTAGAATCGGATAAGATGCTGGAGTAACCTTGCGGGGCTCTGAATCTCCTTGAAATAGTGCTATCTAAAGAATCTGCCGCTTCTACAGCTACTATCTGCGGTTCAACTTCTAAGACTGTGCGGTTGTTCGGTGCCCCAGTGCAGTTAAGAAGTAGGAAAGCGAAAATGTAGTATGGGATATTCACGATATGGAGAGTAACGCAGTACGAGGTATTCTGGTATTAAATATTTTCAAAAAGGCATAAATCAAATTACACGACTTAGGAAAGGCTTTGAAGTTTTATTTGACTACAAAGAGAAACTTATTTTGGAGTGCTGTACTTGGTTAGAACGCGTCTCTATTTTGATAAAATAATTCCCTTTCGGAAGATGCGACATGTCAATTTTGCCGTGGTTTGTTTTTTCTAGTTTCTCTATCAATGCACCGTAGGTATTGAAAATTTCAATACTCCTAATGCTACTTGCATTAGATATGGTGAAAATCCCATTATTCGGATTGGGATAAATAATGATATGGTTAACCGGTGTTTTGGAGATGGAGTTTGTCATATCTGGTTTTATACACAGAGAGTCTACACAATTATCACGACTATTAGCCACTGCTACACCAAAGTTCAACGTTGTGGAATGGTCCTTCCACGATATTTTGCTGGTTTGAGCGTTGCTCAAGTTGGTGAAATTATCGCAATTGTACCATTGGTATTGGGTCCCGTACGCATTACTAGCAATAAGCGTGTCCTTTTCTTGTACGAGTATCGATGGGGCCTCCACACTGTGGAATTTTACCGATATTTGATACGAGCTATCACAGCCAAACCTGTTTTGGGTTGTTTCTGTAATAATCTGAGTACTGCCTATGGACTGGCCAAGAGGGGAGATGTAGCTCTCGCCACAAACGATGGTGTCGCTAAAAAACACCCCAGGGCTGCTAAAATTGATCGAAACGTCATACCGTACTGTGCTATCGCATTGCTGCTGATTGCTGAACATTTCACTATACCCGCCCGATAAAAACCACGTGTTTTGACCACTTTCAGACACTAGGCTATCGCAGCCTACTTTTTGGAGGAGTGTATCAGAAGGGTGATTCACTATAATGTTTTGGATAACAACACTGTCGCATCCTAAGTGATTTATAAGCGTGTCTCGATATGTGCCCGATTCGGTGTAAATATTTCCTCGTGGGCTTATGTAAGTGCCACAGGTAGTATCTGCTAAGACAGAGGATGATGGTTGCGTAATGTTAATGTTGTAGGTGACAAAGCTATCACAACTCGCTGAGGATGATAAGCTGTCGGAATAGGTCCCAGATGCCGTAATTGTTAAACCAGAAGGTAATTGATAAGAACCACAAGAGGTAATATTTTGGGTGTCGCGTTGTGTGTAGTTTATGAGTAGTAAACTCTGGACTACACTATCGCAGCCCACCGTGTTTGTGTAAGTTTCATTGTAAATCCGTGAGCTTGTATATAGAATGCCCGTTGGCGTTCTAAAACTATCGCACGCCACTATAGTATCTCTTGAAAAAGACGTTTGTTTTATGGTTATGTTCAAGGTGATAAGCGAGTCGCATCCTACGCTATTACTTATGGTTTCGGTCACCGTTCTGCTCGTATTTACAAATTGACCGCCTGGAGTGAAATAACTCCCACAGGATTCAATGTTTAAGGTAGTATCTGTGTTTGGAGCGGCGGTAAGGGGAGCACCATTTACCCAATTAGATGAAGAACCCGATAACCCAAAATTAGTTAGTGTTCCATTATTACTGCTGTTGGAGTTGTCTGGTAGCGTTGTTATACTAGTGTTAGAACCATTTGCGGTTCCTTCGTTGCATCGGTAATAGGCTACTAAGCCTGTTTGGCTAGAGCATAGCTCTTCATCTTTCAAAGCTGTTAATTGCGTAGCACTTTTCGCTACATTCCATATACGTACCTCATCTATGATACCATCAAAAGGGATAGAGCCTCCAGGTACACGCTCACCTATACGAAGGTTTGTACCTCCAGTTCCCGTGTTTACCGTAGACAAATTGCCTGTTCCTTTTTGTTGTCCATTTACGTACAGATAACCTGTGCCATTGTCTAATACAAATGCCACGTGAGTCCAAGTATTAAGCGGCACGGCGTTGGTAGAAGAAGTAATATTTGAGTTAGTACCTCCTGAGATATACCCTATCGCACGGTTAGTATTCACAAAAAAAGTATTTCTAGATCCTACGGCATTAGCACCATAATCTAAAATGCAGGAGTTGCCGCTAGGGGCACTTGTTAGATATACCCACGCCTCAAAAGTTCTATTTGCGGTGCCTGCAACACCACCAAAGGTAGTTTGAACGTAGTCATTACTCCCATCAAAATCTAAAGCGTTCTGACTGGTTTGAGCATAATTCAGGATAGAAAGCAAGCTAACTACACCAAGGATTAAACATTTTTTCATTATCTCAAATATAGGACGAATATTGTCGTCCAATAAACATTATATCCTTTTTTAAAGTTTAATAACCATACCAACTAATTTTGCCTCCATATTTCAATAAATGAAAAACATCTTATTACTCCTCGCCTTATCCATAGCATCGTTAGCTGCCGCCCAAACCTATCCCATAGGCGGAAAGCTCAAAAATGCTGAAACCAAAGAACCGATAGTAGGGGCTACAATTTTTGTGCTGAAACGAGATAGCACTATCGCAGCTGGAGCCGTTTCCGATGCGAAAGGGAACTTTACCGTGGAACTCAATAAAGGGGAGTATACCATCAAAATTAACTACCTCGGACTTCAACCATACTCAGAACCTTTGCGAGTAAGGCGGGATGATTACCTTGGAACTATATTTCTTTCTGAAAAGGCGACGGAGCTAGAAGGGGTGAAGGTAAGTCAGCAATCTTTACAGGCCACGACGCAAGGAGATACCACTAGTTTTAATGCCAAGGCTTATAAAACCAATCAAAATGCGAATGCAAAAGACTTGTTAGAAAAAATGCCAGGTGTACAGGACGATAATGGGGAGATAAAAGCACAAGGAGAAAAAGTGCAACAAGTACTCGTAGATGGCAAACAGTTTTTTGGTCAGGATCCCAAAACTGCACTTACTACACTGCCTGCCGAAGTAGTAGACAAGATTCAAATCTTTGATGATAAGAGTGAGCAAAGCAAGGCAAGTGGTATAGATGATGGTACGCGTATCAAGACCATTAATATCGTAACCAAAATTAACATGCGTAATGGCGAGTTTGGTAAGGTGTATGCTGGTGGAGGAACAGATGAGCGGTATAGTGCAGGAGGAAACATAAATATGTTTAGAGGAGAACGAAGACTCTCCGTTCTTGGGCAGGTGAATAACATTAATCAGCAAAATTTCAGTGCAGAAGACTTACTTGGTGTAGTAGGAGACAATAGCGGTGGTGGTAGAGGAAGAGGCGGAAGAGGACCCGGCAGAAGCGGAAGACCATCGTTCCTAAGCGGATTTAGTGCAGGAGGTAGTGCGAGTGATTTTCAGGTAAGTAGTGCGGGTGGTATAACGGAGACCGTAGCTGGCGGACTCAACTATCAAGATAAATGGGGAAAGAAAATAGACATAAGCAGCAGTTATTTTTACAACCAAGGACAAAATGAGGCTGTTAACAAAACGTATCAGCAGTATTACTTGATAGATAATGGTCAGGAGTATGATGAGCAGGATAGTAGTTTGAGTACCAATGTTAATCACAAGCTCAATGCTAAAATAGTTTATAAAGTGAATCCTAAACTTTCGTTTTTTTACATACCGAGTGCCACCATTCAGCTAAATGATGGCGAGAGTGCTTTGCTGGGTAATACCAGTCAAGAAGGTGTGGTAATTAATGCCCTAAACCAAACATTCAAGAGTGATCTCTTTGCTCTCAAAATGAGTAATAACCTCATGATGCGTTACAATGGTGAAAAACGCGGGAGAAGCCTTTTTGTGCAAGTGAAAAGCGACATAGACCGCACCGATGGGGATAATCAACTCAATTCCGTTAATAGAAATGGTGTTATTACAGATAACATAGATCAGGTAGGCGACTTAGACGAAAACACCGATGGAATTAAAACGAGCATTATGTTCAGCGAACCGCTAGGTGACAAAGGAATAGGGTCATTCGTTAGCTATGACTTTAGCAATAGTCAAAATGTACAGAACCAACAAACTTTTAGCGGAGTGATAGCTCCGGGAGTGGGTACGTTTGATTCCACACTATCGTCACGGTATAACAACGATTGGAATACCCATCAGGCTGGTATTGGGGTGCGTAAGTTTAATCGTAAGGGTGGTTTTGTAGCCAGGGTGAAGTATGAAATTGCTACCTTAGACAATGTGCAAACAGTGCCAGCCCGTGAAAATGTAAATCAAAGCTTTCAAAATATATTGCCTTTTGCCTTGTATCGTGCACGGTTGGCTAATAAGGCATCTTGGTTTGCGATGTATCGAACATATACCACCAAGCCTCAGGCTAGTCAGCTCACCACGACTATTGATAATAGTAATGCCCTCCAGCTGAGTACGGGTAATATAGCTCTCTCACAAACATATGGTCATTGGTTTATGAGTAAATATAATGTGACCAATGCCAAGAAGAACTCTATCTTTTATGCCATGATAAATGGTGGTGTAGCCAAAAATTATATCGGGCAAAGTACGTTTACGGCGATAAGTGACACCCTGTACTACGGTGTGAGTATCCCTAGAGGTGGTCAATTATCAAATCCCGTTAATTTGGATGGACAGTATACTGCCAATGCTTTTGTAACCTACGGTTTCCCACTTGCGAAATTGAAAAGTAATCTGAATATGAACCTCAATACGGGTATCACTAATATTCCTTCAATGATTAATGATGAGGAGGTAAATACCTTTAATCATAACTACGGATTGGGCTTTGTGTTAAGTAGTAATATATCGGAGAACATTGACTTCACCATTAGCACGGAGAGTAATTACGTAGTGAGTAGCAACTCATTGAATAGCGATTTGGATAATCAATACCTCGTACAAACAAGCAAGATCAAGTACGATTGGATTATGCCATTGGGTATTACCTTCAGAACTCAATTACAGCACCAAGAGTACTTTGGGTTGAGTGATTTGCTCAATAATAGAGTGCTGCTTTGGACAGCAGGTATAGGAAAGCAAGTGTTTGAGAATAAGCGAGGAGAAGTGCAATTGAGCATGTATGATATACTCGGTCAGAATAATAACGTAGCTCAAAACTTTTACGATAGTTACTATGAGGAAACCAATGGTAACGTGCTTACTCGTTATGTAATGTTGTCGTTCTCTTACAATCTTAGAAAATTCAGAGAGAGCGAGCCTAAGGATGACTAGCTTGAAATAACCACAAAGCGTGTTTCGGTAAACTGCTCTCCTTTTATGAGCACGGTGTATGCTCCATCGGGCAAGTCCGATACATCAATTTCGGTGGTTGCTCCATTTACATCTTGTTGTAGTAATTTTTTTCCAGTTAAGCTGTAAATGGCTACAGATTTTACCGTGGTAGTGTTTTTAATATGTAATCTATCGTTTGCTGGATTAGGGTAAATGGCTAGTTGGCCGGTAAATTCTTGATCATATGTACTACTACTACTCTTCGGACCATAAAATTCAATCTCCGACACGGCACTCCACGCACTAGTACGTGTATCTCCATCGCTATTAAACCTGCCGAAGCCGATTAGTTTTACATACCTCGCTTCGGTAGCGTCTATTAAGTATTGATTAAAATCGGTAGTGTTTGCTTCTGTGAGTAAAAGGTCTTCTGATGTGGGTAATACTTGAGTAAAGTCTGCATCCTCCGTCCCCGTGGTCGAGACCCAAATTTGGTAGCCAAATGGGTCTGATTTGTTCGTAGTGCTAAATTGTATGAGTTTAATAGTGTGTAAGGTGCTTAAATCGAAAATAATGTATTCGCCATCACCTTTATAGTCACCATCCAAAACAGAACCATCATCGGCAGCCCATACACTGCTTGCACTTTTATCGAGTGTGTTTTTAGCATAGTTAAACTTACTCAACCCATTTACCTCTTCTTTGGAGAATGAGTATACCTTCACCTTATCTTCTGGTAGTCCTGTTCCATTATTTATCAAACCATAAAGGTCGGTTAGCTCTAAACCATCTTGCGAAACAGATAATACCCGTACGATATCATCGCCACCTGCATCTTGGGTGAAGGTGACCGTACCTGTGCGGCTAGTGGTAGTTGTATTTGCCGTTACAGATAGTGAAAGTGTAGCATCACCAGTTCCCGATGCTTGGTCTATGGTTATCCACTTGTCATTACTCACTGCCGTCCAACTCACATTGGCATTCACCGTTACTTCATTATCACTCGCATCGGAGGTTAGGATGGGTAAAGTGCTCACCGTAAGTCTGTCGCCAATTTTTATGGTACAATTTCCATCGGTTATTCCTGTGCCAAGGTAGTTTACAAAACAAGCTCCGATGCCGTAACCTACCATACTGTCGGCTATAGGAGTGTAGCTTTCCATATTAGCACCTTTACCTGCTGCTCCGCTACCCGAAAAAGTGTAAATCTCACCTTCTGCGGTTGCCGTAATTCCAGATTCAAGTGAAAAACCTTCATTGGTAGCACCCAGTGATGTGCCAGTGAACACATTGCCACTGTAAGTAAGAGCTGTGCCCAAATTGGCGTATGCTGAGGCATCATCGCCGCTTATCACATCCGAGGTATTGGCATTTCCCGTTGCAAAATAGATGAGATTATTAGCTACTGTTCCCGTTGGGTCGGTAGAACCTTTGTCGGTGTTGTAAAACAAGGGTGCATTGGTATTTACAAAGGTGTTATTAGATACATTGATATTTTGTGATTTTTGGTAACCATTGGAAACACTAGTAGAAGTACACGGTACAGCTGCATTATCGCCACCACCTAGGAAGGTTATTCCGTTGTTCCATTTGGCTTGGCTCAATACCGTGATGCAATCTTGTATATAGTTGTTGGTAATGGTGTGGTCACTATCAGTGATGCGTATTCCGCCAGTTCCATCTATATTTTCTCCTATAAAATAATTGCTACTTACCGTAGCGTCTGAGCCGTGACGAAGTACCAAGGAGCCTCGGCATCGTCTGAAGGTGTTATTTTCATACGTATTCCCTTTGCTCTTATTGGTTATGATTTCATTTTCACCATCAGCCTCCACAAAATAGTTGTTGCTTACTACTACGTTGCTGTTCACGTTTTGGTATTCGCTTGTACCTATACGTATGGTCTCACTATCGCCGGAGTTACTTAAGGTTGGGTCTACTTTGGCATACTTATAAAAATAATTGTTGCTTATCGTATGGCCTACGTTGGCACATCTATCTGCCTCAGCATTGTATTGATACTCTGTAAGGATGAGTGCCCCTGCACTATTTTTATTCATAAACGTACAGTTGATTACGTTGTTATAGGTGCCATACAGCACTATCCAACGGTGCTTTGTTTTAGATCCTTCGGCTAAATCGTCTGCTACATCATCTGGTTCTATGGCTAGTCCGTCTATCACACAGTTTTGTATGCTACTGTGATTGGCGTAGTCGGTACCATTGCGAAATTGAATAAAATTACTTGCCCCATATCCGCCTTGCCAGTGAAAACCGTCTACTACCACATAGTCACCACCTATATTCATCCGTAGTCCTCCGGTGAATTTCACACCACCTGGAGTTTCAGGTCTGAAAGTAATAGGGTTGGCCGCTGTGCCATCTCCCACAAAATCAATGAGTTCATCGGTGTTATATGTGCCATCCGCCAATATTATTACATCGCCAGGAGCGTACGTCTGGTCTTCTAGTTGTTTTGGCGTGGTGATGTTATAGGTTGTTTGTGCTTGGGTATAAGCACCGATTAGAAGAGCAACATAGGTAAATAGGAATGTTGGGGATACCATGAACTTACTCATATCACAAAAGTAATGAAATTGCAGAATTGGTTAACCAGATGAATGGAGTTTACAGTGTTCACATCCATAAAAAAGGCTTTACCCAAATGTTTGAGCAAAGCCTAATTTTATATTCTTAAAGAAGTAGACTATGCCTTAGCGGCAACAGGTACTTTGGCACTGCGGCCCCAAGCTATAAACCCAAGTATCGCTGAGAATATTACGTTAGCCCCGATAGCAGGATATTCGCCACGCATCGTATGGAAGCCAGCAGCCATTATCATTACTGCTACTAAGCCTAATGCTGCATACACTGCAAGTTTAGGTTTGATTCTCAAAAGAGAAGGGAGTATAATCCCGATACCTCCAAGCAGTTCACTTACTCCAATAAATCGTATCATCATACTCGAGACATCATTTACCCAAGGCATAGATTCCGCAAGAGCTTTGATAGGCTGAAAAGTTTTGGATGCTCCAGCCATAATAAACATGGCTGCCATTAACGCTTGAGCAATCCATAAAAGGATATTAAGGATCTTATTGTTTTTTACTTTATCATTCATCATACAAATATGCACGCTTATTTTAATTCTGAAATTAATCTAGATTAAGAAATACGAGTGAATATGATTGTATATCTATGAGCAACACTTTTCTTTGCAAAGAGTGGATTTATTACACGTAGAAACACAATTGAAGAAACGCTGGTCGGTGGACTATAAGTGGGGAAGGAGGCAGGCCAATATTTGGGATTCGCAGACTAACTTTATCTATACTATCCCAAATTTTGATGATGTGCTTACCAAAATAGCGACGGTATTTCACTCACATAGTCATTATAAGGCTATTCGGAATTACGCCCTCAACAGATGGTACAACTTTCAAAGTTCTATAGCGGTAGAACAGATCTTCAATGAGCACAAACGAGTACGTAAGGTGCAATACTCAAAAGACCGCGAAAAAGACTTTTACATAGACGGCATTCCTTTTGACCTTAAAACGAGTGTTTATCCGGCGGGATATGATAAACCTGTGGATGTCGCAATATCGGACCCCACAGACCTAGCTAAATGGCTGTATGTCAACCAAAGTAAGCAAGCAAGATTTCACCAAGCAAACAGATTATTTTTGGTTTTGCACAAAAAGGATGGTGAACACTGGAAACTAAAGGCAGAATTGTCATGGATAAAACTACTTATAGACACATACCTAGATGACTATGATGAAACTAAGCTGATGCAACTCAAACACAGTGTTGGTATAGTGAAAACAGATATTATCTTGGGCTGCAGGTAAGCCAAAATCCGCTTGTGAGTGATCGTTGATTCATACATTCTGGGCTATTATGGCTAAGTGTTAAAAAGTGTTTGTAAAGTAAAAATAAAAGGCCACTTTTGCAGCCCTGAAGGAACAAGGAGAACCTTCGGGATTAAAAATAATAACAAAATGGTAAAATTAAGACTTCGTAGACAAGGAAGAAAAGGAAAACCTTTCTACTACATTGTGGCGGCGGATGCAAGAGCTCCTAGGGATGGTCGATTTATTGAGAGAATTGGTTCGTATAATCCGAACACAAATCCAGCAACAATTGATCTTAACCTAGACGATGCGGTTCGTTGGTTAGGTAATGGTGCAGTACCTACTGACACCTGTAGAGCAATACTTTCTTACAAAGGTGCTTTGTACAAGCATCACCTGAACAAGGGTGTAACTAAGGGTGCATTAACGGAAGAGCAAGCAGCAGCTAAATTTGATGCGTGGATGCAAGAAAAGGCAGACAAGATAGCCTCAAAAGCAGAAGGACTAACTCAGTCGGCAGCGGAACAAGCGGCAGCAGCTCATAAACGTGAAGAAGAAATTCGTATCGCTCGTGAAAAAGCAATTGCTGAGAAAAATGCACCTGAAGGTGTGGCAGAAGATGCAGCGGATGCAGCGGCAGAAGGTGATGCACCTGAAGCTACTGATGAAGCAGCAGTGGAAGCAGCGGCAGAAGGTGATGCACCTGAAGCTACTGATGAAGCAGCAGTGGAAGCTCCAGCAGCAGAGGCAACTGAAGCACCTGAGGCTTCAGCAGAGGAAGCTACTGAAATCCCAGCAGAATAATATATACACTACGCTATGATAAATAAGGATAGTCTGATATCTATAGGATACATCAGTCGTCCACATAGCTATAAAGGTGAAGTCCAACTTAGGTTGGAACGCAAAATCGTCTCGCTAAAGCGAGACGATTTTGTTTTTATAGAGCTTGACGGTCAGTATATCCCTTTCAGAGTAGATAATCTGAAAGGCAAACCAGATGAGCCAGTGATTAAGTTTCGGTTTGTAGATACTTATGAATATGCTCAAGAGATTAGTGGTAGTGAACTATTTACCGATCAAGAAGTATTGCCCCTAGAGTCAGAGCTTACCTTCATAGGTTTTGAACTTATAGATAAAAAACTAGGAACCATAGGTAAGGTGCTCGATGTACAAGAAATGCCGCAACAGCTGATGCTCACGGTAGAGTATAATGGCGAGGAAAAATATATTCCCTTGGTAGAAGACTTTATCGACTACATATCAGAGGAAAATAAGGAAATTTGGCTACAACTCCCCGAGGGATTACTCGACTTATAATGCATAGAATAGATATCATATCGGTACAGCCGCGGCTAATGGAAAGTCCATTGAACCACAGTATTGTACAACGTGCTAAGGATAAAGGCATTGTAGAGATTGTACTACACGATCTCAAGGATTATGGCTTGGGTAAGTACAAGCAGGTGGATGATACCGTGTACGGTGGAGGAGCCGGAATGGTTATTCGCTGCGAGCCTGTATTTGATTGTATAGAAAAACTACAAAACGAACGAACGTATGATGAGATAATCTATATGTGTCCCGATGGCGTAGTTTATAATCAGAGTGAAGCCAACCAACTTTCGCTAAAGAAGAATATAATCATACTCTGTGGTCATTATAAAGGAATAGACCAACGCATACGTGATGAGATAATCACCAAAGAAATTAGTATAGGAGATTATGTACTGAGTGGGGGAGAGCTAGCGGCGGTAGTGGTAGCTGATAGTATTTGCAGATTGATACCCGGCGTAATTTCTGACGAGGAGAGTGCTCTTACTGATTCTTTTCAGGATGGTCTGTTAGCACCGCCCGTATATACGCGTCCAGCTGAGTATCGTGGCTTACAAGTGCCCGATGTGCTAAAGAACGGTCACTTTGCTAAGATTGCTGAATGGCGAGAAGAGCAAGCCCTCAAAATAACACAAGAACGAAGACCAGATTTATTGGAATAACCTCACCTGAATCTATATCTCAGGTTTTCTGAGATTTTATAGCTTATTAAGATTTCTATGTGAGACAATTAGTAACTCTCACTCACTGTAAGCTCCATTGCTTCACTGAATAAGAGATCGCGGTCTATAGGAACTACCCCGATTTGTTCACACACAATGCCACCTGCTAAGTTAGATAGTGCAGCGGTGATTTCATTACTTACGCCAGCAGCTACACACAGTGCTGCAACGGATAGTACAGAGTCTCCAGCACCGCTTACGTCCACAATCTTTCGTGGATGAGCAGGAAGATGTACCGTTTCATGAGCAGTATCTATAAGTACACCATCTTCGGACAATGTGGTCATTATACGTTCCGCATTTAATTTTTTGCGTACTACTTGAGCTACCTTTTTTATATCGTCTAAACCTAGTTTGTCGATGATATTTTCGGCCTCAGTAATCTCTTTCTTATTGGGCTTAAATAGAGTAACTCCCTGGTACTCATAAAAATTATGAAACTTAGGGTCCACCACCATAGGTACGTTCCCTTTTTTGCAAAGCGTAATCACACGTGCAATAAGCGATGGAGTAAGCAGTCCTTTGTTATAGTCCTGAAAGATAAGTACGTCTATCTCCGTAATAAGACTCTTCACAGCCTCATATACCAAGTCTTCTACCGATTCTTCTATAGGTTCAGTATCCTCTTCGTCTACACGAAGCAGCTGATGATTGTTGCCGATTATGCGTGTTTTTACCGTGGTGCGTCGGCTATAATCATTGATTAAGGCGTGGGTCAGGAGGCCCTCTTTGCTACATAGTTCTTTTAGAATGTTACCGTCGGCATCATTGCCTTTTACACTGCAAATAATAGGTTCCGCTCCAAGCGATTTTAAGTTGAGAGCCACATTAGCGGCACCACCGAGTCGTTGCTCTTTATTACGCAAGTTTACAATGGGTACCGGTGCTTCAGGACTAATACGAGTGACACTTCCAGAGAAGTAAGCATCTACCATTATATCTCCAAGTACCAATATCTTGGTATTTTCAAACTGCTGAAAGAGCTGGCCTATGTTCATAGGCTCAAAACTTCCTTCATTCTTTTTGCCGCCTCGCGGAGTTCAGCTTCACTATTGGCATAGCTTATACGGATATGATCGTTCATACCGAAAGCAACACCTGGCACGGTACTTACGAGTCCTTGCTCTAGTATATACATACTCAAGTCCAGACTATCTTTTATAAGTACACCATTTAGCGTTTTGCCAAAGAAATGCGATACACGGGGGAATAAGTAATAGGCCCCTTTGGGTTGGTCTAGTTCCATTCCTTCTATCTCACCCAAAAGTTCACGCATCATTTCTCTTCGTTGCTTATACACCTCTACCATTTCATAGGTAGGTTTTAGGTCGCTATTTAGTGCTGCGGCGGATGCCCACTGTGCGATACTATTTGCTCCACTGGTAAATTGACCTTGTAAGACATCACATTTTTTGATAATAGCTGCAGGTCCTGCCATCCATCCTATCCGCCATCCCGTCATAGCAAATCCTTTGGATACACCATTTACTATGACTACTTGGTCTCTTATTTCTTCAAATTGAGATATACTTTCGTGTTTTTCCTCAAAAACCAGATGCTCATAAATCTCATCGCTGATTACCGTTATTTGAGGGTGCTTAGCAACGATGCCAGCCATTTTGGATAATTGTTCTTTGCTTAGCATAGAACCCGCTGGGTTGTTTGGGCTACTAAATAGGATTACCTTAGTGCGAGGAGTGATGCTTTGCTCTAATACGTCTAAATCTAAGGCAAATCCTTCTTCAAATTTGGATGGGATGTATACACACTTCCCACCACTATATTCAGCCATAGCAGAGTAACTCACCCAGTAGGGAAGAGGAATGAGGACTTCGTCACCTTCCTGTATAAGACATTGCATCAGATTCATAATACACTGTTTAGCACCATTACTTACCATTACCTCATTGGCAGCGTATTTTATTTTGTAGTCTCTAGCTAGCTTATCACATATAGCTTTTTTCAACTCAGGTATTCCACCTACTGGAGTGTACTTGGTCTTACCATCGTTTATCGCTTGGATAGCCGCTTCTTTGATGTGATTTGGCGTGTCGAAATCTGGCTCACCAAGACTCAGACTAATTACATCCTTTCCTAAGTCTTTAAACTCTCTTGCTTTTTTGGCCATCCCGATCGTTAGGGACTCCTCAACTCTGTTAATTCTGTCGCTGAAATTCATTTTAAAAAGCGAAGTTATTACTTTTAAATGGGTGAAATAATTGAATACAAAATAATTTTTAGAATACTTTTAAACAACAGTGATTATATCCCCAATTCTTCCTTTCTAAGTCTTAGTATTTTGGCTACATCAACCTTTTTATTTGCGTAGCTATTATCCACAGTTAACAGCACATACGTCTTACCTTTTTGCTTGAATAAGATCTCGTGACCTACCTTTAAGTCTACGCCACTATTGCTAATTGGACTTAGGTTAGGATTCATAACGCCAGGTATAATAAGTGGTATGGATTTCGCTGAACTATTGTGAAGGGTAAATGAAACGTACTCGTTGTCGGTTTGCTTTGGGGCATCTGCCTTATAACTTATGTAACTAAGTTTTACTTTGGTATTTGTAGGGTTGGTGATTTTAAGTTGCTGAGATTTGTTAAGTGTGAGTTCGATTTTTGCAAGCTTGTTTATGCCGAATCCGCCGGTTGAAGTATCTGTAGCTGTGCTGTAGATAGACGCTCGAAGCTCCTGCATCGACTTGTTGTGCAACATTATTCGCGAATAGTCATGGTTGTCCCTCGTAGGAACAGTGACAGTACTTTGAGGTGTGATATGAATTTTTTGATAGCTGCTGCAAGATGCAAACAGTCCAATAAAGCAGAATATTGTTAATTTATTCATGTGTGTAAAAGTAATGAAGTGTATTGACTTTTGATTGCTTGGCTATAAGTCGTTTATTTGTTTCATAATACAAATGGTCATAGTATCTACCAATATATCTAAGCCTAAAACAATTGTTTGGAACGGGAAGGAGGAGCAGACGGGGATTTTCAAAAAGCCGGTTAATGGTATTTTCTTGGGAAATGAAGATGTAGTAGGAGATGCTGTAGTAGACAGAAAATACCATGGAGGCAAAGACAAAGCATGCTACTTATTCACTGCCGATATATACGACGCTTGGAAAAAAAAATTTCCAGAGGCTGATTGGTCTTTGGGGATGTTTGGTGAAAATCTAACAGTTGCTGGGTTAGATGAGCGTAAGATCTACATCGGAGATCAGTATGAAATTGGAAAGACATTAGTTGAGGTGTCTGAGCCTCGTGAACCGTGTTACAAACTCGGAGTGCGTTTTGGGACACAGCAAGTTTTAAAACCATTTATCAATCAGCCTCATTGTGGTGTGTATGTTCGTGTATTGCGAAATGGAGAGGTGAGAAAAGGAGATAAGATGGTATTGTTAAAACGAGTGCAAAGTGAATTTTCGATGGCACGCATTTATTGGTTGAGGTATCACTCAAACAAATTAAATATAGTAGAGCTAGAACAAGCAATTCAACTTAAACCGTTAGCTAAAAGTGCTAAACACGGTTTATCTAAAAGGTTGGCAATCTTGACCTCTTAACAAAATAAGCACCGTAACTTGTACGATACTTATGTAGAAACAACTAACGTCTAATTACAAAATTTAATTAAAGGGAAATAAAAAAATCTTCATCATTCAGTATGTTGCGATAGAGGTAGGTAATGACTAACCCCTATGATTAAATAGAGTCACCTGTTCTTTTATGCGAATGAAACCGTTACTTTTCTCTCCGTAGCAAAGCTTATTCCTAATTGCTCCACGCGTAATAAAAATGAATGTAGGGCCAATGGAGGTATGGTGTCTGTATCAAGTGTTTTCTCATCTATCCACAAGGGGTTATGGCTTCCTTTGAGATTCTTTTCTTCCAATACTTCATTCAGTAGCCTATTCAAAACTTCCTTTGTAGATTCTTTAGATTGATGTGCTGTATTACAGCATGGCACGGATAGTTTCATACATTATATTCTTGGTTCCGTACAAAGGTTGACTCTTTAATACATAAATTTATATTTATTTTTGTTATGCATAACATAAGCAACGTTTATGAATTATACACTTAATCAACTTCGGATTTTTCACACAGTGGCAGAAATGGGTAGCATTACATTAGCTGCCGAAAAGCTCAATCTCTCGCAACCTGCGGTTTCTATGCAGCTAAAAAAGTTACAGACACAGTTTGAAATTCCATTGACAGAAATTTTAGGTAGAAAGGTGTTTATTACAGACTTTGGGAAAAAAGTGGCAGAGGATTGTGCTATTATAATGGCCAATGCCGATAGAATAGAAGAAACAGTAAGCAGCTATAAAGGATTAGTAACTGGTAAACTCAAAATCTCCATTGTGTCTACAGCTAAGTATGTGTTGCCTTTTTTCTTAGAAGGATACATGAAAAAATACTCAGGAGTGGAGCTTGATATAGACGTTACCAATAAGGGCAAGGTAGTCAAGAGTTTGGAAGAGAATCTGTGTGATTTCGCTATGGTGTCGGTACTGCCTAATTCTATAAATCTAAATGCTACGAGTCTGATGCAGAATGAACTCAACTTGGTATGCAGTAGCAAGATGCCCACTGTTACAAGCCCCCAAGAGCTAAGTGATAAATTGCTGATATTCAGGGAAAATGGATCCGCTACGCGAGCAGCTATGGAGGCCTATCTCCAACTTCATAAGGTGAAAGGCTATAAAAAGATGGTGCTTGTATCTAACGAAGCGGTAAAACAGGCGGTAATTGCTGGATTAGGATATAGTATTATGCCACACATTGGGCTTATGACGGAGCTGCAAATTGGTTCTATCAAAATCAACTCATTATCCGATTTGCCCTTGCGTACGATTTGGAATTTGGTGTATGATAAGCAAAAACGACTTTCTCCTGCTGCCAAAGCACTAATTGCTTATCTAGAAGAAGAAAAAGATAGTATTGTAGCTGAATCTTTTGCCAAGTTTTACTCCTAGGTTTGGAGTATGTACAATCTAGCTAAAGTATTCTTCTGTTCGGGTTAGGTTACAAGGTTGTAAGTTGCAATACGGTAACTTGTGAATTATAGCTTATCATGAAGTCCAAGTTTGTGTACAAGCCACATTTCAAATACTGGGTCTAGCAATTGTATGCTATTGCCCTATCGTTCTACTATTTCGGCATTTTGCAATGCTTCTATACTCCGCAATACGGTGGCAGATGAGCCTAGATTATATTTGGATATTACGGCTGTAGATGTGATTCCTTTGTCTCCGTTTTCCATAAGAGCAATGAGTGTTTTGCGTTGTTTGTGTCAATGGCTCAAATTGATGTATAAACCGCCATTCATTGTTCTGTATGATGGAGTTTACGGTGTTTTGTATATGCTCATCATTTAATGCAACAACAGCATAAACCTTATTCTTATCTCTCCCAAAAGGTGGGGGTAACTTACCATGTTGTTAGTTGCAATGTTGTGGGATGGTGAGTTAGGGGTTTTCCTACTTCACCAACCCAGCTCTCTTCAGCAACGCATCTGGCTCTGCATCTCTACCTCTAAATCGTTTATAAAGAATAGATGGATGTTCTGTACCACCAGCAGATAAGATGTTCTTTTGGAAGCTCTTGGCTGTGGCTTTATTAAATATACCCTTTTCTTTAAATGCTTCAAAAGCATCTGCATCCAGCACTTCGGCCCACTTGTAGCTGTAGTATCCGCTGCTGTATCCTCCTTGGAAAATGTGCGAGAAACTCGTACTCGTGCACGTCTCCGCGACCCCAGGATAAAAGTCTAGGCCTTTTATAGCTTCTGTCTCCATTTCCTTAATACTTTTTAGCTTTTGGCTTTCAGCATTTAAGCTATGAAAACCCATATCAATTTTACCCAAACTCACTTGCCTCACAGTACCCATTCCGGCCATAAAGTTAGACGAGTCTTTTATCTTTTGAATGTATTCCTCTGGTATAGCTTCTCCTGTTTCGTAGTGCTTGGCAAATAGGTCTAAACAGTCTTTCTCGTAGCACCAGTTTTCCATTAGTTGGCTGGGTAGCTCTACAAAATCCCAGAAAACACTTGTACCACTCAAGCTTGAGTACGTGCCAGCTGCTAGCATTCCGTGCAATGCGTGCCCAAACTCGTGAAAGAGCGTCGTCACCTCATTAAATGTAAGTAGCGAAGGCTTTGTGTCCGTAGGCTTAGTAAAGTTGCATACAATGCTCACGTGAGGGCGTTGGTCTTTACCGTTTTCTATTTTCTGACTTCGGAAACTTGTCATCCAAGCACCTTGGCGTTTGCCCGGGCGTGGGAAGTAATCGGCATAGAATACAGCAAGGTGCTCACCATTTTCATCTTTGACCTCGTAGGTGATTACATCTTCGTGGTATTTGTCTATGTCGGTACGTTTATGAAATGTGATTCCAAATAGTTTTTCGGCCGTTAGGAACACGCCTTGTTCTACTTTCTCTAGCTGAAAGTAAGGGCGGAGCAGCTCATCGTCTATCGCAAATTTCTCTTTCTTCAGTTTCTCGGAGTAGTAACCCGAATCCCACTTTTGCAATTGGTCTATGCCGTCTATCTTTTTGGCATAAGCTTCCAGTTCTTCGAACTCCTTTTTAGCAAAAGGCAAAGCCTTTTCTTGAATGTTGTTGAGGAAGTCGTACACGTTGCTCGGAGATTGTGCCATACGCTCTTCCAGTACATAGTGAGCGTGACTCTCGTATCCGAGTAATTGTGCACGTTCGGCACGTAGCTTTACAAGTTCTTGTATGATTGTCTCGTTGTTGTTCTCATTATCTTGAAATCCTTTACTTCCGAAGGCTCTGTGCATCTTCTGACGTAAGTCTCTGCGGGTGCTGTAGGTCATAAACGGAAGGTAACTCGGATAGTCTAGGGTAAATAACCAGTTGTTAGATGAGTCGTTAGACTCATCTTTAGACTTAGATTTATCCTTAAACTTAGACTTATAAGCTACGGCTGCAGCTTCTCTTATCCCGTCTGGTAGTCCGTCTAGGTCCTCGTTGTTGGTCAGGTGCATTTGGAATGCATTACTTTCCTTCAGTACATTTTCGCCGAAGGTGAGAGAGAGTTGTGATTTTTTGGTGTCAATGGCCTTCAGTTTTTCTTTGTCAGCTACGTTCAAGTTCGCCCCATTTCTCGCGAATCCTTTGTAGCTCTTTTCTAGTAATGTTTTTTGCTCGATCGTCAACCCATCAAAACCACCATCATAAACGGCTTTTACCTTGGCAAATAAAGCGGCATTCATAGCTACTTCATTGCCGTGAGCGGTGAGTAGCGGCGATATTTCTTGTGCTATAGCTTGCATCTCATCACTCGTTTCGGCACTGTTTAGGTTAAAAAATGCAGAAGTCACCTTGCCAAGCAATTCACCACTTTTTTCTATTGCTTCTATTACATTTTCGAATGTAGGTGGAGCAGCATTATTCACTATGGCATTTACTTCTGCCTTGGCATCTTCTATACCTTGTAGTACAGCAGGTACATAGTTGTCTATATTTATTTGGCTAAAAGGTATCGCACCAAATGGTGTGGTGTATTGTTCGAAAAATGGATTCATGGAGCGGCGAAGTTAAAGAATTAAACGTGTGTTATTTTTGTTCGTATAAAGAAATAATATATGACATTCACAAAAGAATTTTAAACAGCACTGAGCCGATTACCAGACAAAGAAAAAGATAAAATGGTTTTACGGTTATTGAGAAACTACCAAGGGTAAAAGTTGGAAACTGTGTACATACATAGTAGCTAGAGCATGCAAAATACTGCTAATGATTGCCAAAATGCATGAAGATGAATGGCTGGATTATAAACAAGGCCTGCACGAACTAAGGTTGTTATTTGCTCACACACATCGATTAATGGAAACAGCCATCTATCACGGATTGGACGTAAATTGGCTCATTCAAGGTGAATGGCCAGAAAATATTGCAGAAGTTCATAAAGAGTTACGAGGTAGAGGATATCTCAAATAGTTTTTGAATAGAAAAAATGTCACCTATCTAATCGTAAAGACTAGCAACTAAGACATAATGTCCTAAAAACCAAAAGATTAAAACGAGTTTTGAGACTTTTTGTCTCAAAACTTACGTTGGATTCCTAATTGCAATGTAAGTTGTAGAATCGAAAGTTAATTGGAGTTTAACATTCATAGCGATTAACTCTTCACTAAAGATTAGCATATAATGGATACTAAAAACTTTACCATAAAAAGCCAAGAGGCGATTCAAAAAGCACAGGAACTAGCCATGATAGGTCAGCAACAAGCTATAGAAACGGGGCACATTTTAAAGGCTCTATTTGTTGTAGACGAGGATATTGTTGCTTATGCATTGAAAAAAGTAAATGCCAATACACAACGGATTACCCAGGCACTAGATGGAATACTCTATAGCTACCCTAAAGTGAGCGGTGCTGGAAGTCAATACCTGAGCAACGCTAGCCAACAAACTATTATTAAAGCCAATTCTTATCTCAAAGATTTTGACGATGAGTTTGTGACTATCGAACATATTTTTCTTGCCCTCATAGAAGGCAGTGACCAAGTAGCCAATCTGCTCAAAGATGCTGGTGTGGCTAAGAAAGATGTGATGAGGGCTTTCAAAGAATTGAGGGGAGGAAGCAGAGCCACGAGTAGCAGTGCCGAGGGCCAGTATAATTCACTGGGTAAATATGCTCGCAACTTGAATAATGAAGCCAAAAGTGGCAAGCTAGACCCTGTGATCGGCAGAGACGAGGAGATACGAAGAGTGTTGCAAATACTGAGTAGACGAACCAAAAACAATCCTATACTAGTAGGCGAGCCAGGGGTAGGAAAAACTGCCATAGCCGAAGGACTAGCCCATCGCGTAATAAGCGGTGATGTGCCCGAAAACCTAAAAAGCAAACAAATCTATAGCCTAGATATGGGTTCACTCATAGCAGGTGCAAAGTATAAAGGCGAGTTTGAAGAACGACTAAAAGCCGTAATCAAGGAAGTGACGAATGCCGATGGTGAGATTGTACTCTTCATAGACGAGATACATACGCTTGTAGGTGCAGGAGGAAGTGGAGAAGGAGCAATGGACGCTGCCAATATTCTCAAGCCGGCCCTAGCACGTGGTGAACTGAAAGCCATTGGGGCGACCACACTCGCCGAGTACCAAAAATATATAGAAAAGGATAAGGCTTTGGAACGTCGTTTCCAAACGGTACTGGTAGACGAGCCAAGCCAAGAAGATGCTATATCAATACTTAGAGGAATAAAAGAAAAGTATGAGGTACATCACAAGGTGCGTATCAAAGACGAGGCGGTTATTGCCGCAGTAGAGTTATCGCAACGCTATATTTCAGATAGATTTTTGCCTGATAAGGCGATAGACCTAATGGATGAGTCGGCGGCAAAACTGCGACTAGAGATAGATTCTGTTCCCGAAGAACTGGATGAGATAGAACGCCGTATCATGCAACTGGAGATAGAGCGTGAAGCCATAAAACGGGAGAAAGACGAAAAGAAACTATCGCTGCTATCCGAAGAAATAGCCAACCTATCCGAAGAACGTAATCAGCTAAAAGCCAAATGGCAAGAAGAAAAAGCCGTAGTAGACGGAATACAAAATAAGAAAAAGGAGATAGAATCGCTGCGTATGCAGGCCGACCAAGCCGAGCGTGCAGGTGATTTTGGTAAAGTAGCGGAGATACGCTACGGCAAGATAAAAACAACCGAAGAAGAACTGGATAAACTCAAAGCCGAATTGCTCGAAAAGCAAGAGAACAGTAGCTTGGTAAAAGAAGAAGTAACAAGCGAAGATATAGCCGAAGTGGTGAGCAAATGGACGGGTATTCCAGTGCAAAGTATGCTCCAAAGCGAACGCGAAAAATTGCTAAACTTAGAAACAGAATTACATAATAGAGTAGTAGGGCAGGAGGACGCCATAGGAGTCATATCCGATGCCATACGCAGAAGCAGAGCAGGACTATCAGACCCCGATAAGCCAATTGGTTCCTTTATATTCTTGGGTACTACGGGAGTAGGAAAAACAGAATTGGCCAAAGCTCTAGCGGAGTATCTATTCAATAAAGAGGATGAACTTGTGCGTATAGATATGAGTGAGTATCAAGAGAAACATACCGTAAGCAGACTCGTAGGAGCTCCTCCAGGATACGTGGGGTACGATGAAGGTGGGCAGCTTACAGAGGCCGTCCGAAGAAAGCCGTATTCGGTCATATTGCTAGACGAAATAGAAAAGGCTCACCCTGATGTGTTTAATATCTTACTGCAAGTATTAGACGACGGCAGACTTACAGATAACAAAGGCCGTGTAGCCAATTTTAAGAATACCATTGTGATAATGACGAGTAATATTGGTAGTCATTTGATTCAAGAGCGATTTGCCGAGGTAAATGATACCAATGGCGAGCAGATAGAAGCGAAAACCAAGTTGGAGGTGTTCGAATTGCTCAAAAAATCTATTCGTCCAGAGTTTCTCAATCGCATAGACGAGATTATGATGTTCAAACCACTTACTCGCGAAAACATACGCGGTATCGTAGATATCCAATTCCGTAGTTTACAAAAAATGCTCGAACACCAAGGTGTGGAGATTACATCAAGCAGCGAAGCACTGGATTGGCTAGGTGAGATAGGTTACGACCCACAGTTTGGTGCACGACCGCTCAAGCGAGCTATGCAGCGTGAGGTACTCAATCCACTATCTAAAGATATTTTATCTGGTAAAATATCGGCAAATAGTGTCATCAAAATGGATGTAAAAAACAAGCAATTTGTGTTTGAGAATGTGGCTTCAACAGACTAATAGTCATTAGTACTATCAATTTATGACGAATTGATGAGTCTTCAACAACGTTGTATTCGTAATTTTGACCATCATGAAAAATTTATCTGTTCTAGTGGTTTTGACCATCATAAGTTTACTAGGTGCTGGCTGCGAGGAAAGCACTCCATCCACACCTAACCCAAGTACACCGAACATTGAAATGAGTTTGACTTCTGATTTTTCTACCAATCTGTTTATGACCATTATAAGTCAAGAGCCTGAGGATAAGAATGTTATAATTTCTCCTTCCTCGGTTTCCTCGGTTATACAAATGATATTGCAAGGTGCCGACGGCAATACGGCTGATGAGCTCGCCAATGCATTGGCCAATGGCGAATCTAAAGACGATATTTTACAATCGGCTAAAGAGTTTAATACTTGGTTGAACTCACGCAATGGACACGCCGTGATAGAGCTTAGCAATGCGGCATTTTATGATGAAAAGAGATTAAACTTGTTGCCACAATATGAACAAGACTTAGTAAGCAATTTTAATGCTACTATCTTAAGTCAAGATTTTAGCAACGAGGAACAGTCGCTCAATGCCATTAACGGTTGGGTAAGTGATAAAACCAAGACTCGAATCCCCACCATACTAGATAATATAGCGAGTGATGAGGTGATGTTTTTAGTAAATGCCCTCTATCTGAAGGCAGACTGGAAAGATGGATTCGTAGAACAAAGTACCCGAGATCGGGATTTTACCTTACAAAGCAGTGAAGTTGTGCAAACACCAACACTTTTTGCAGATAGGACATTCAGCACCTATACTGATAATGAACTTGTGGCTGTAGAGCTACCGTACAAGGGAGAAGAAATTTCGATGTTTCTCATAAAGCCACAGAGCGGAGATGTGAATGAATTGATAGCCAACTTTGATTACGATACGTTTAAAGCGGTGAAAGAAGGCTTAGCACAAAAACGACTAATGTTTACCATGCCTAAGTTCACTGTTGAGTATAAAAATGAAACTATCAAAGATGCCTTGAGAGTACTTGGAATAGAGGATATGTTTACCTCCGGGGCAGATTTATCCAAAATGGCAGAGCAGAATAATGTGGCAATATCTCGTGTAGTGCATAAAACATTTATGACTGTAGATGAGAGAGGTACGGAGGGTGCTGCCGTTACAGCCGCGGGTGCAGTCCTTACCAGTCTGCCACCTCAGGTAGATTTCAATTCACCATACATTTTTGTGTTGGCAGATAATAAGGCTGACAATATTCTGTTTATAGGTCGTATTTCTGATCCACGATAACGGCTACTCCCATATCTTCCCAGGGTTCAAAATTCCTTTTGGGTCAAATGTTTTTTTAATCCCTTTCATGAGTTCAATGTGAATAGGTTCCAGTACCTCATTCATGTATTTTTTCTGTACCAATCCTATACCGTGTTCTCCACTTATGGTTCCTCCTAGTTTTTTGCAAAGCCTGAATATCTTGCGAATACCCTCTTCCAAATGTGGTCCATCCCAGTGTTCATCGCTCATCTCTCCTTTGAGGATATTGATGTGCAAATTCCCATCTCCAGCGTGTCCATAGCACACACTTTCAAAACCACAGTCTTTGCCGATTGCTTTTACACCGTGCATCAGAGCAGGTAGGTTTGCCCGTTTTACCACGGTATCTTCTTCCTTATAGATGCTGTGCAGTTTTACCATTTCGCCTATCGTTCGGCGTATTTTCCACAGACGCTCTTTTTGCTCAGCCGTATCGGCAAATTGCACTTCCAACGCATTATTGGCCTCCAACACCTCATTTATTCCTTCGCAATCCGAAAAGAGTTGCTCCATATCATTTCCATCTACTTCAATGAGTAAATATGCTTTTATTCCCATTTCCTGCTGAGAGGGGTCAAGGGATAGGCCACTATGTTTTGTCACATACTCTACGGCATTTCGTTCCATCAGCTCTATAGCACTAGGACTTATTCCATTGATGAATATTTGTGGTACTGCCTTGCACGCATCTTCTATACTGCCAAATTTCGCGAGCATTAGTAAGTCGTGTTTGGGTAGAGGAAGTAGTTTGAAAACTATTTTGGTCACTACCCCTAGTGTACCTTCACTGCCTATTATAAGCTGTGTAAGATTGTATCCTGTGCTATTTTTGAGTGTATCGGCACCTGTCCATATGATTTCGCCATTGGCCATTACTACTTCTAAGTTGAGCACATAGTCCTTAGTAGTTCCATACTTCAGAGCTTTTGGGCCTCCGCTGCTATGAGCAATGTTACCGCCCAAAAAACAACTTCCTTTACTGGCAGGGTCGGGAGGATAAAAAAGTCCACGTTCCTTAACAGCCTGCTGAAAAGTTTCATTTATCACACCACTTTCTACCGTCGCTTGAAAATTGGCTTCGTCTATGTCGAGGATTTTATTGAATTTTTCCATAGAAAGTGAAACACCTCCGTGAGTGGGCAAACTGCCACCACTCAAACCCGTGCCTGCCCCGCGTGGGGTTACGGGTATGCCATTAGCATTGCAATATCTTAAGATAGAAGACACTTCTTCTACTGTGGTTGGTTTAGCCACTACATCGGGCAGATGTACCAAGTCTTCGGTATAATCGCTAGCGTAGGCCGTTAAGGTCTCCTTATCAACGGATATAATTTTATCACCGACTAAATTTACCAATTCTTGTACCCAATCCATTTTATAAAACACGTATAATTGAAGCAAATTTATAAGAACAATGCGAAACATAGTTTTATTCATATTAGTTGTGTGTTCATTTGGGGCCAATAGCCAAACGCGAAATATTGAACTTACCGATATATGGGCCAGTAGCACATTTTACCCAAAGACCATTAGTGGTTTTGTGAATCTGAATGATGGTAAGAGTTATTGTATTCAGGAAAAAGACGAGGATGGTTTTGATGTTATCAATCAATACGATTATATATCAGGTAAAAAGGTAAAGGAACTAATGAATGCTAAGAATGTATTTAACGGTCAGAAAGTGGGTTTTAGCTCCTATACGTTTAATGATGACCAGTCGAAAGTTTTATTGTACTACAACTCTAAATCTATTTACCGTCACTCTAGTCGAGGTGATTTCGTGGTGGTAAGTTTGGCTAATAATGCTCTTTTGGGTAAAGCCGAGCAAGTACGTTATCCCACTATGAATCCTAGCGGAAAGATGGTGGCCTATGTAAAAGGTAATAATCTATATACGCTAAATTTGGCCAAAGGCAAAACCAAACAAATAACCAAAGACGGTGAATACAACGCGATTATAAACGGAGCGGTTGATTGGGTGTACGAAGAAGAGTTTGGTATGAGTCGCGGATTTGAGTGGAACACCGATGGTACGAAGCTGGCTTATTTCCGATTTGACGAAAGTGCCGTGAAACAATGGCAAATGACCACATATGGAGACTTATATCCGGAGCAGTATAAGTTCAAATATCCGAAAGCTGGAGAGGCAAATAGTGTAGTAGACGTATACATAGCAGATGCCGCAAAAGGAAAAAGTACAAAACTTGAGTTGGGCAGTGAAAATGATCAGTATCTACCTCGTATTAAGTGGACAACAGACCCCAATGTATTATCTGTAAAGCGGCTCAATAGGTTACAGAATAAATGGGAGTTACTTATGGTTACAGGAACCAGTGTAGAGCAATCCTTAGAAGAGACAAGCAAATACTACGTGGATATTACCGATGATATTTTCTTTCTAAAGGATGGAAAGCATATGATAGTGAGCAGCGAGTCCGATGGGCATAAGCACCTATACTTCCATAAATTAGATGGACCTCAAATTTATCAAATCACAAAAGGAGATTGGGAAGTGGAGAAAGTGCTAGGTATAGACAATGCTAATGAGAAAATTTATTTTACATCTACCGAAGTGGCTTCTACCGAGCGACACATTTATAGCATTGATTTTCTTGGGAAAAACAAAACACGACTTACTACCGAGTCGGGTTGGCATACCGCTAAGTTTAGTAAAGATTATTCACTGGCCTTACACAGTTATACGAGTGCTACGGTACCACATCAGTATACCATCAAAAATTCGGAATGGCAAACCCAGCGAGTGGTAGAAGACAATGAAGATTTCACAAAGCGTAATGCAGATTTTACCTTAGGAGACATAACATTTAGCACGCTCCCTATAAATGGCCAGGAGCTCAATTATTGGATGATAAAACCGGCTAATTTTGATAGTGCCAAAAAGTACCCTATGCTAATGCACGTATATGGTGGTCCCGGTTCACAAACCGTGAAAAATAGTTTTGGGTATAGCAATTTTTACTGGCACCAGATGTTGGCCAATAAGCATGATATGATAATAGTATCAGTAGACAACAGAGGAACGGGAGCAAGAGGAGAGGAGTTTAAGAAAATGACCTACAAGCAACTGGGTAAATATGAAACAGAGGACCAGATAGGTGCTGCTAAAACCTTAGCTAGACTCGCCTACGTAGACCAAGACAGAATTGGCATCTGGGGATGGAGCTACGGAGGGTATATGAGCAGTTTAGCGTTGGCCAAGGGTAATGATGTGTTCAAAATGGCCATAGCTATAGCACCGGTGACCAATTGGAGATTTTATGATAATATATATACCGAGCGATATATGGCATTGCCGCAGGATAATGGAAGCGGGTATGATGATAATTCACCCATCAATTTTGTGAAGGATATAAAAGGTAAGTATCTCATAGTGCATGGCACCGGCGATGATAACGTACATTTTGAAAATAGTGTGATGATGGTAAACGAGCTTATTAAGAATAACATTCCTTTTGATTCTGAGTATTATCCCAACAAAAATCACGGGATTTATGGCGGCTATACGAGACTCCACCTTTATACCAAGATGACCAATTTTGTTTTAGAGAATTTGTAATTCAATATTTAAAATTATTTTTACCCAAAATTAAATCAAAACTATATGTCGAATAACATAGCAACTGAAAAAGAAATTTTCGGCCACCCAGTGGGGCTTTTTATGCTTTTCTTCACGGAGATGTGGGAACGTTTTTCGTATTACGGAATGCGAGCTTTATTGGTGCTTTATCTGGTAAGTAAGGTGACAGCCGAAAATGCAGGACTAGGATGGACAAGTGCTGAAGCGGGAGATTTATATGGTAATTATACAATGCTTGTATACATAACGCCTATACTAGGCGGAATCTTAGCAGATAAGTTATTCGGCTTTCGTAAAGCCATTGTTATCGGTGGGGTATTAATGACTTTGGGACATTTGTCATTGGCATTTGAGCCATTACCTGCTTTCTATTTAGGTTTAGGCTTACTCATTATAGGAAATGGATTTTTCAAACCAAATATATCATCAATCGTGGGACAATTGTATCCTGACGGTTCGCCTAAGAAGGATGCAGGTTATACCATCTTTTATCAAGGTATTAATGTAGGTGCTTTCTTAGGTTCTATACTTTGTGGGTACCTTGGTGAGACTTACGGCTGGCACTATGGGTTTGGTCTTGCAGGAATTTTTATGTTTATCGGTCTTATTCAGTTTCAATTATCTCAAAAAATGTTTGGAGATATAGGTCTTGCTCCCACAAAAGGAAATTTAGATAACAATCAAGATGTCATAGATTCTGTAGAGGAAGTCAAAAAAGCACCCTTAACCAAAGTTGAGACTCAACGCTTAGTCGTAGTTGGTGTTTTAGCATTCTTCTCTATACTATTCTGGTTTGCTTTTGAGCAAGCAGGTAGTAGTATGACTATTTTCGCAAATGATTATACTGATCGCACTTTAAGTGAAGGGGCACAATTAACATTCAATATTATTTCAGGATTGCTTTCAGCGACACCCGTCATAATTTTAATTTGGATGTTTATCGGTATGACAAAGGCAGTTGGAAAATATTATCCTTTGGCTATGGGCTTTATGGCACTTAGTGTAGTATCACTAGCAGGGCTTATTGGGTATATGATTTACACTCGTTTTGCTGATTCAGCGGATGAAGTACCAACTACTTGGTTTCAAGGTTTAAATGCATTTTTCATCTTCACCTTAGCTCCTTTCTTTTCGTTTGTTTGGCAGAAACTCGCTACATCTAAGTATAATCCGAATGGACCGCAGAAGTTCGCCATTGGATTATTCTTGCTTGGAATAGGATTTATTCCACTTGTTTATGCAGCAGCCAATGTAGGAGGTGATTCAGTACAAAAGGCGAGTATGATATTCTTAGTATTAGCTTACTTGCTCCATACTATGGGTGAACTTAGTTTATCTCCAGTAGGGCTCTCTTACGTGAACAAATTATCTCCAAAGCGTCTGTTAGGAATTATGTTCGGCGTTTGGTTTTTTGCTTCGGCTATGGGTAATAAACTGGCCGGTTCGTTCTCAGGATATATGGAGAAAATTGCAGAGACGTCAACGATGTCAGATTTCTTTATGATTTTAGTTGGTATTCCAATAACTGCGGGTGTCGTTCTATTTATTCTTAGTTTCCCACTCAAGAAATGGATGCATGGCGTAGAATAGTCACTTCGTAGCATTAAGACCTTATGAGTACAACAAAATTCAGATTCGAAGGTTCTGAAATGAACCGACACCTATTAATGGGTCATCCAAGTGGCTTGTTTATATTATTCTTTACCGAGATGTGGGAGCGATTCTCCTACTACGGTATGCGAGCACTTTTGGTCTTATTCCTTACGTCTAGTTTAGTAGATGGTGGTTGGGCTTGGAGTAGGGAAGAAGCTCTTGGGCTATATGGCACTTACACTATGTTGGTGTACTTCACACCTATCATAGGCGGTCTGTTAGCTGACAAACTTTTGGGATATCGCTGGGCAGTAGCTTTAGGAGCTTTAATCATGACACTTGGTCACGCATCCATGGCCTTAGACACACCTTGGGGACTGTACGCCGGTATAGCATTCTTAGTTGCAGGTAATGGACTATTTAAACCCAATATTACGTCTATCATAAACGGCGTTTATAAAAATGCTCAAGAGAAAAAAGATGGGGCGTTTACCATTTTTTATATGGGCGTAAATGCTGGTGCCTTCTTAGGTATTATGCTTTGTGGATATGTAGGAGAAACTCAAGGATGGCACTGGGGCTTTGGTCTTGCAGGGATTTTTATGTTCTTCGGTATGCTTCAGTTTTGGTTTGCTCAAGGGATTTTTGGAAATATTGGTCTTGGCCCCAAGGCCGCTGTTAAATTTGACATTTCTGACGCGATAGAGGAGATAGGAAATGAGGACGAGGTCGATATTCAAGAGGAAGTAAGTCCATCAGTACAGTTTGATCGGTATATTGTGGTGGGAGTACTTGCTTTATTTACGATATTTTTTTGGGCGTGTTTTGAGCAGGCAGGTGGTTCTATGACCATTTTTGCAGCCGATTATACAAACAGAGTACTGGAAGGAGCAGCAGCAAATACATTTAGGATAGCCAATACACTGTTGACTATCGTTCCGCTTATCATCATCACCTATGTATTGTTCAAGCTATTTAAAATCACATTCAGAAAATATTTCGCTTCCAATTTGTTCTTAGGAACCTCGTTTGCGATTATTTGGTGTGTTGTAGTTTGGATGCTTATGAAGCAATGGGATGCGGATAAACCTGAAATTCCTGCCTCTTGGTTTGGGATTCTTAATTCATTTTTCATTATAGCTTTTGCCCCTTTGGTTGCCAAAATATGGGAGAGTAAGTATAATCCCTCGGCACCAGTCAAGTTTGGAATAGGCTTGGTCTTATTAGGACTTGGTTTTGGGATTTTGGCTTATGGATCGGCAGGTATTCCGCAAGGAGCCGAAACGGCATCAGTCAGCATAATATGGCTTATATTGGCTTACTTGTTTCATACATTGGGCGAATTGAGTTTGTCGCCTGTTGGCTTGTCTTATGTATCTAAACTTGTTCCTGCTAAGGTAATCGGGATGATGTTTGGCCTTTGGTATATAGCCGTAGGATTGGGAAATAAAGCAGCCGGGGCAGTTGGCGGGCAGATAGACGCTATCGTAGAAAGTCATAGTATGAGTTACTTCTTTATGATTTTCACTTTAGTTCCAATTGGTGCTGGGTTATTGCTAATGGCCTTAAACCCAATCCTCAAAAAACTAATGCACGGCATAAAATAGAACGATTAAACATTAAAATATGAAGTCCATCCACCCTAGGCGGATGGACTTTTTTTGGATAACAGATGGGAGAAGAAGATAGCTGGAAAGTAGTCTATGTAGCGAGTAGGCAAGAAAAACAAGTAGCTAAACAGCTTGGAGAGGCAAGAATAGAGCATTATTTACCGTTGTATAAAAAGCTTCAACAATGGAGCGACCGCAAAAAATGGGTGGAATTTCCGTTGTTCAACGGATATGTTTTTGTAAAACCAACCAAGTTGCAACGAGATGAGGTGCTAATGCTCCGCGGCGTTATAGCTTATCTCCGCTACAATGGTGGAGATGCCATAGTTTTGGATAAAGAGATAGATAGCCTAAAAAGTATAATCT
>JABIUV010000059.1 GCA_018700895.1 Bacteroidota bacterium | reverse complement strand
TAGAACCCGATTTTGAGGCTCGCATCCCCGAAAACTTTGTAAGCAATGTGGCCGAGCGTATCAATATTTATACACGTCTCAGCGAAATCAAAAGCGACGAGGTACTCAAGACATATATGCACGAGCTAGTAGATAGATTTGGCACCCTACCCAAGGAGCTAAACAACTTAATACTTAGCGTACGCTTCAAAATTGCCGCACAGCAGCTATATGCTGAAAAAGTACGTATAGTCGAAAACCAAGTGCATCTGTATTTCAACAATGACTTAGGCGAAGAATTTTATCAGCAAGACACATTCACTCGCATCATGCAAGTCGTACAGCAGCAACCGCAACATTTTGGTTTCAAGCAAGGGAAAAACCACCTAATCCTAACGATATCAGGCTTTCAAGGGCTTAAAAATACGCTGGAAGAAGTGAAAATTATTACGTAATTTTTTGTTTTAAGAAAAAATTTACATTTTTAAGAATGTATACTGTAAATGTTTGATTGTTGCATACAATATGCTTTTGCTTTGTAACCAAGTTAGTAAAGCAGTTTGCCACTGCAGTATTTTTTTTAAAATAATGTAATTCAGTTGGCTTGATTAGCCAACATCAGAACCCTCAAAGCCCTGACTATCTTTGCATAATTGACTAAGAAGAAATGATGAGCCTCTCAATTATGAAACTCAGACTGTTAACTCTTAAAGCCGAGCCATATGCTGGGATTTTTGTTTTCACACGCTTGCAGGAACTAAAGTAGCCTTAGTATTACAAATAAATTTCAACTATAACACTCAAAAAGAGATTGCACTATTTAATATTGTGATATGCAGCATTTTGTCAGTACGCTACCTCATTACAGAACGTGGATTACGTTTCTCGTATTTTTGGGATTCTTTACCCACCTTTTTGCTCAACAATCACTAATACAAAACATTCACAATAGGGAGACCACCACCCTCAACGGGTATTGGAACTACATCGTAGATCCTTATGAAAATGGTTTTTACAACTACCGATACGAGCCATTCGAAAATCAAACGCATCCTGCAAAGGGAGCTTTTTTCACCAACGCCAAACGAGAAGGAAAGGCAGATTTGGTAGAATATGATTTTGATAAGATGGATAGCCTGCTGGTACCTGGCGATTGGAATACCCAAAAAGAAAAGCTGTATTACTACGAGGGAACTGTGTGGTACAAGAAATCATTTGATTACTCCAAATCCAAGCATACCAATCGTGTATTCGTACACTTCGGGGCGAGTAACTATGACACGGACGTTTATCTCAATGGCAAAAAGCTAGGCAAACACCTCGGCGGATTCACTCCTTTTAATTTTGAAATTACCCATTTGTTAAAAGACGAGGACAATTTCCTAGTGGTAAAAGTAGATAATAAAAGAAAGAAAGAGGCGGTACCCACACTAAATACCGACTGGTGGAACTACGGCGGCATTACTCGTGATGTCACACTCGTCGAGACAGCAGAGACCTTTATCACTGATTACTTTATTCAGCTTGATCCTAATGACCCCACCACCATCCGAGGTCAGATTACATTGGACGGAAGCAACCGATCAAACGCCAAGATAGACGTTAATATTCCGGAGTTAGGAGTCACCAAAACATTCATAAGCGATACACATGGACGACTTTCATTTAAGCTAAATGCTAAAAAAATACGCTATTGGTCTACTACAGACCCCTACTTACACACCGTGCATCTGAGTACAGGAAACTCCAAAGTAACCGATCAAATAGGATTTAGAACCATACAGACAAGCGGGGCAGATATTTTAATCAATGGCGAATCTATTTTTCTAAAAGGAATATCCATACACGAAGAAAGCCCTATACACGATGGCCGTGGTCACTCCGCCGAGGATGCCAAAAAATTGCTTGAATGGGCTAAAGAGCTAGGTTGCAATTACGTGAGACTAGCACACTACCCACACAATTAGAATATGGTGCGACTAGCCGATCAAATGGGCATACTTGTATGGGAAGAAAACCCCGTATACTGGACCATAGCTTGGGATAATCCTGAAACTTTTCAAAACGCAAAGAACCAACTTGCAGAGGTGATTAGTAGAGATAAGAACAGAGCTAGTGTGATTATATGGTCTATGGCCAACGAGACACCTACCAGCCCTGAGCGAAATGCATTTTTGGCTAAACTGGCAAAGTATACCAAAGCAACGGACCCAACACGACTCATAAGTGCCGCCCAAGAGCAAAGTAACTACAACGACAATCCGCTAGTACGCACGATTAGTGACCCTTTTGCTGAGGCTGTAGATATCCTAAGTTTCAACCAATACATCGGTTGGTATGATGGTGGTATAGAAAAATGTAAAACCATCACATGGGGAATAAATTACGACAAACCTGTGATGATATCTGAATTTGGTGCAGGAGCAAAATATGGCCTACATGGCGAACGAGACGACCGATGGACCGAAGAATACCAAGAGTACCTCTACCAAGAAACCCTCAAAATGCTCGACCAAATAGAACAACTACGAGGCATATCTCCTTGGATACTCGTCGATTTTCGGTCTCCACGCAGGGTACTCCCCGTCATACAAGATGAGTACAACCGCAAAGGACTCATTTCCGAAAAAGGCGAAAAAAAGAAGGCGTTTTACGTGTTACGCGAGTATTACCAGAACAAATAATTCCTGAGCCCAGAGGTGACCATCATTACCACTACACCAAGGCTCATACTCCGCGAGCTAACCGTACAGGATGCCGAGGATTTTTTTGAGCTTAATACCAATCCAAACGTATTGCGATATACGGGAGACAGCCCTTTTGCCTCAATACGACAAGCCGCAACATTTTTGGCTAACTACACGCATTATTCCATACACGGATTTGGCAGATGGGCGGTGATAGATACGCAGACCAATACCTTTTTGGGCTGGTGCGGACTCAAGCTACACGAGGAAGGATTCGTTGATTTAGGTTTTCGATTGTTTGAAAAAGAATGGGGCCATGGATATGCCACCGAGGCAGCTCAAGCATCACTAAAATATGGCTTCGAGCACGTAGGATTAGATGAAATTATAGGCAGAGCTTCGAAGCAAAATAAGGCCTTCATAAATATACTCCGTAAACTCGGAATGACTTTTTGGAAACACGACACATGTGACGGTGTAGCAAATGCGGCCTACTACAAATTAATACGCGAATCGTATAATTCTAAACCCCTTCGGTCAATCTAGATATATTTGCTCAGAGAATGAATCGGATTCCATCACATTTGCGAAAGTTACTCTATTCCTTCCTGCTCGGGATGGTCATCTTTTCCGTTTTTCGCTTTATTTTATTTGCTATAGAAGCCCCAAACAGTGATATCCCCTTAGCAACAGCTGAAGTACTAACTGCATTTGCCATTGGACTTCAATTTGACATGGTAGTAATATGTATGCTCTTGGCTCTACCTCTCATCGTGAGCACGGTAGGTTATTTATACGCTCCACTTACCACATTTGCTAGGCGATTTTCGTTTTTGTGGCTTGGTATAACAATGAGTATAACGTTCGTCGTTTCGGCATTAGACATTCCCTACTTTGGCCAGTTCTTTTCGCGATTTTCGATGGCGGCTTTTAAGTGGATGGATAGCCCCGAATTTATTTTTAAAATGATCATCAATCACCCTGCTAACTGGGTATTGATTATCATCCTAATCGGAATAATCGCTCTTTTCATTCGTTTACTTCGCAGCATATTTAAAGCGGAAAACACATCCGTTGGCCGTCAGCATTTTTTAGCCAAAGTAGGATTCACGCTTATTGCCATCGCCTTACTTGCGGTGGGAGCACGTGGCAGACTAGCAGCAAAGAGTACCTTAAAATCAGGCAGTTCATACTTCTGCAACAATGCTTTCCTCAATCAACTAGGCCTCAACCCTAACTTTACCTTAGTAAAAAGCTATGAACAAAGCACCAAAGATGGCAATCAAAAAATTGACCTCATGAACCCAGAACTTGCTTTGGAAATCACCCGAAAGGAATTAGGAATAACCAGTGTAGACAGCACGTCGCCCCTAGCACGTAAGCGTACTTATGCAACACCAAGGCATAATTACAATGTCATGATAGTGTTGATGGAGAGTCTTAGCTCATACCACGCAGGACCACAAAACGGCAAGCCAACACTTACACCATTTTTAGACTCACTCATAACACAAGGAGCATACTTTAGCAATGCACACTCTGCAGGTATACATACATATAACGGAATATTCAGCACCCTATACAGTATGCCAACACTTAGAGAGCAACACCCACTCAAAGAGATTCCCATAAGAAAATATCGCGGTATACGAGACGCCCTAGCACCCTACGACTATTCTTCCGTTTTCTTGGTCACGCACGATGCTCAGTTTGATAATATGGAAGGTTTTCTGCGGGGCAATTCCTTTGATGATATAATCTCCTCAGAAGATTACCCACCAGAAGTAGAGCAAACTATCGTAGGTGTACCAGATGATTATATGTTCAAATACTCCATCCCTGTGCTCAATGAACTTGCAGAGAAACAAAAACCATTTTTGGCAACCTATATGACGGGCAGTAATCATATGCCATACCACGTTCCCAATTACTTCTCACCTAGAAGTAATGATATAAGCGACCAAATAATAGAGTATGCCGACTACTCCATGCAAGAATTCATAACCAAAGCTCAAAAACAAGCGTGGTACGATAGCACCTTATTCGTATTTGTAGCCGACCATGGTATTCGAAAATCAGGAACTTACACCTTACCCTTGTCTACTACTCATGTTCCATTGCTTTTCTTCTGCCCTACTCTTATTGATTCGCCATTTGTTTCATCCAAGATGGCAAGTCAGATAGACATATTCCCTTCTATAATGGGTTTACTGCGTGCTCCGTATACCAATACTACCTTGGGAGTTGATTTATTTAGGGAAAATAGACGTTATGCTTATTTTTATGGTGAGTATAAATATGGGGTAAAGGATAGTGTAGACTATATGATAAGCAGCGAAGTAGAGTGGCAAAAACTATACAAATACCGCACCTTATCACTGGATGATTACTCCAAGATAGACACCGCAAAACACGAGGACATGGATACCTATGCCAAATCTCAAATGCAGACTTTTCAATATATTTTAGACCATAATCTGCAATGAAACGAGCCTTCCGTTTTATCATAAAATGTGTTCTCATTTTACTGGTTTCGGCCATTATTGTTATTTATACGGTAGGAGAAGGATGGGGAGAAAGATCGAATTACAACCTACTACCTGAGTCTAAGTATACATTCTCTCATAGAGGTATAACAATATACTACCCTGAAAACACTCAAGCGGCGTATGATGCCGCCCTGAGAGCAGGACTTAACGCATTGGAGATAGACGTATCGCAAACTGCTGATGGACGACTCATGGCTTTTCACGATCATAATGAAGAGGAATTGCTCCTTACCAGCAAGCGAGTATCGGAGCAAAACTGGGACGAACTAAAGTACACAACCATATATAAGCAAGGCAAACCAACCGGCCAACACCTTCTGCTGATAGACTCCCTTTTCACCCTTTATCCTAAAACTGCCTTTTATCTAGACATGAAAGTGCACGGGAGTAAAGTAGCTAATCAGATAGCCGCTATCATACGGGAACATAAAGCCGAAAAACGTACCATAGTAGCGAGTAGTCATATTACGACCATTGCACATTTAAGGCATCATCATCCAGGCATCATCACGTGTTTAGAAGGTTTTAAAAGTGGACACGAATGGCAGTATGCTTTTATTCCAAAGAGATATAAACCCGATTACTTGGCGAGTTTTATTCAAGATATAGATGAAGAACACGTGGTCTATCTCCGTGCACATGACCTTATGCATCGGAAAATAACATACGGAGTAAACAACAATAACGTAGCAACTGCAAACGAATGGGGAATCCAGAATTGTATTGTAGATATTAGCGATACAACGCTAATAGAGTAAGGTAACAACAAAGTTTTAATTGCATCAACAATGATCAATTTAATCACTTGTGACAATAGGACATATTCCCAAATATTTAGGGAGGTCATAATGTTGATAGGTGCTATACCCCTTATAGTGGTGCTCCTATTCACCGTAGCCATTGTACTTTATAGGTGCTACAAGAAAAAACAAGCTAGTTGAGCACGATACCTAAGTCTATATGCAACCCAACATTCGAAGTGCCATTCAACGGAGTAATTACAAAAGGCATAGCAGGTGATGACGGAACAATATCATCGGCATCCCAAGTCCTGAGTATGGACAAGCCATATCCAACGCTAATACGTTTCCAAAACTCCTGATGAAGCCCTACCGAAAAGCGGGCATATCGTGATGTTCTATTTGTAAAAGCAAAGGAATTCACATAATCTTGATATGGGCCTAAGGATGTAAATACGTTCCTAAACTCATTATTACTTCGTGCAAAGCCTACACTTGCACTCAATTTCACATAGCTGTTTTGGTTTACGCTAATCTGTTTCTTGCGACCAGACAAAGTAGGTAAGATTAAGCTAAACGATGGCTCTACCCAATATCCTTGAGAATACACTTCATCAAAACCGTGTTTATTTTCTACGAAAAGAGATTTGGTGCCTGAGAGTATTCCAAGTTGCAGAAAATCATATCTCACCCTCGCATAGCCGGAAAAAGAAGCTCCATCTGCTCCTCCTATTAAGTTCTGCATGCCTAGTTCATACTTAAATTTACGAACAGGCTCAACATCCTGAGCACTGCAATGTAGCACAGCATATAATATTGTTATAACCGCTAGTCCTCTCATTATCTGACGAGTATGCCTTGGTGAAAATATATAGGCCAATTTTCCTCTTTGCTTATATCCTGAGGTAAGCCATCTCTATCAAGGTCTTCACGTTCATAATACATTGGGAAGTAGCTAAAGTTCTGATTCGTCGTATCTCGGCTAATGCGTGGAAAGTCCAGCGACAAAAAGTATCGATCATTACACTCCACACTACTTGTAGTATAATCAAAAGTGATAGTATCGCCTACTTGTTCCTTATTCAATATGACGAATGTCATTTGGCTACTATTAGCATCTATCGGGACATCCTTCACCTCGTCTGGCATGAGTAATATACTGTCACCCTCTCCGTCTAGATTAGCATAATGTATGATTAGGCGTTCCGTGTAGTCTGACTTTACCGACATAAAAGGACCCTCGGGAAAATTAAAATCACATAATGGCTCATCATCACACGAGGCAACGACAAAACCTAGAACAACGATTATCCCAAATAAGCTTAACTGCTTCACTTAGGTTTTGATGATTTTTCTACGAATAACCTGGCCGCTATCAGTAATAAAGCTCACATAATACACGCCACTATTCCAATGGCTTACATCAGCGGTTTTCCAAGTGTTAGAAGCCTCAGTTTGATATACAAACACCTCTCGACCGTGAGCATCAGCAATGCTAAGTGTGCCTGCCATAGGAATCTGCATTTTCCACTGAAGTTGATTCTCTACCGGGTTGGTCATCACCATATAGTTGTCAGCCAATCGCTCGGTTACACTTGCCATGGTACGTACCACGCCCATTTTCATCACCACAGGTAAATGGTCACTCATATTGTAAAGGGCAGTAAGCACATCAGCAGGTACAGATGTGTTGCTAGTAGCAATAATCGTACTGTTAAAGTGATTACCATCATTTCCCATCGCTTCATAAGACCCTGTAATATATTTTACCCCGCGACTATTGTCTAGTAATTCTTGCCCGCATAGTATAATATCAAATCGATCATCTAATCCACCAGAGCTATGGCAAGAGCCAGATGTACGCGTGCTTTGTGTATGAATAGATGCATAAGTGCCGCTATTGTTCCAAGAACCCGGCTTATTGATAGGATCTTTGAAACGAACTGCTCTATTTGCATATCCCGTAAGGTTTATGAATCCTTCTTCATTACTGGTATACATATTTAAGTCTCCTGAAAAAATGTAGTTGCGATTGGCATCGTAATTAGCCTCGTGGTACACCATAGCAGCCTCCGTAGCTTTTGCACGATCTGCTACATTGGCCGAGCCAGTACTTGCTTTGAGGTGAGCCACATAACACACCAACCACGTGGTATCTCCAGCATCCAATTCACTTTGGTCCAAGTAGTAAAGTTCATATACATCAATAAGCCTAACTAATGTGGTATTATTGGTAGCCCTATTTATCTGATCTTGAGCGTGAAGCACCAGCTTATTCTGGTTATAGTACAGCATATTGGTAAGATTACTATTACCGGTATACGCTGCTTGTTTGTAGAAATTTCGTCCATCTTGATTCAGAGCATTATCCAGCAATCGTCGTGCAGCGGTTCCGCCATCTCCTACTATCTCATTTACGGCCAGTATATCTGGCTGAGCATAGCCAACAATGGTTAGCATATAGTCTTCCTTGTCTGCCGGCCCATTGTTAGATGCCGTGCAAAAACTCGTAATGTTACGGTAGTTGAGCAAGTTGTATTGCATATAAACCAAGGTATCTGTTATGGTTTGACCAAAGGTCATAGCACTTACAAAAAGAGATAGAAAGGTGATTTTTCTCATGAATGGTTCGAAAGTACGTCATTGCAGAGTACATCTAAAATAGGCAAGCAGATTTTTACATAGTTACAACACATAATTAGCATAACGACAAAAGCATATAAAGTAAGTAGAAACAACACGAGCTCATAACCAAGACTTGGTGATAAAACAAACTATTTAGACTTTTTCACAATACCTCAAAATCTGCTGATTGTCAATCTATTGCACCCTAAAATCACCATTCGTATAAGGATATACCCTTTGCTTAAAAAAAATACTTAGCAGTATTCTTGCCATATTCATCGAATGTTTGATTTTTGCAGGCAAGAACAAAGCAAGAAACACCACATGGGAAATATACTAATCGTAATCGCCATATTAATTTTAGGATCAGCAATAGGAGGCACGCAACTACCTAAGCTACCTGGAGCTATATTGTCGCTAGGTGCATTGTTTATCGCACTTTTCAATACACACGCTCGCGAGAATATGATGTCTATATTTTTTACAATTCCAGTGATATTGGTTGTCGTTGGGGTTATGTCTTATCTTGCAGAGAAACGATTGAAAAAAAACGGAGAGAACGCAAGTAGCAGAGACAGATTATTAGGAGGTTCTATCTTCCAAGTGATTTTCATCCTTGTAGTTACTATATACTTTGTATCTACATTTTTCTACCCACACTATAGCTAAGTCAGACTTTTTTTTAGTCTGAACACATTGCTTCCTCCATGAGTTGGGGAGAGCAATTCAACCGTTCCGCTATCTTTGCGGTATGGAAATAGCCATTATCATTCTTGGTATTTTATTTATTATCATAGGTTTTGCGGGGAGCATACTTCCTGCCCTTCCTGGACCACCACTAGCCTACGCTTCATTATTGCTACTGTTAATTAATGAGAGTAGTCACGCTGTTTTAGAAAGCAATAACTACATATGGCTTATAGTGCTGGGCATTGTGACTTTATTTATAACAGTCATTGACTACTACATGCCCATTTTGGGAACCAAAAAATTTGGCGGAACAAAAGCAGGTTCAAGGGGAAGCACCATAGGACTTATCGTGGCAGTGATACTTACATTTTTCACCTCGGGCTTAGCCGTAATTCTGATTATCGTAGGACCTTTTGCAGGTGCATATATTGGTGAAAAGCGAGCAGGACAAACACCTCAAGTAGCGTTACAAAGTGCCAAAGGCTCTTTTTTAGGCTTCATAGCAGGAACTTTCATGAAGGTAGTTACCGTAATAGTTATCGGCATCTATTTTGCAGCGGTGCTAGTTTAACTCCACCATCTCCGCGATAGTTTTACCTATACTTAGACTAGATGTAGCCGCAGGGCTTGGTGCATTGATTACGTGAATGGCTCTTTTTTCGGTTATTAGCTTAAAATCATCCAACAACCCACCGCTTCTATCACACGCTTGAGCACGCACACCCGCTGGAGCTTCTACCAGATGCTCTTCACGTATTTCGGGTATAAGTCGTTGCAATGCTTTGGTAAATGCTCGCTTGCTGAATGAGCGATATATCTCTCCAAAGCCAGTTTTCCAATATTTAAACATCACCTTCTGAAATCCCGGCCAAGCCAAACTACCAAAAAAGTCTCTAAAATTGAAATCGGTACGCTTGTAGCCTTCTCTCTTAAATGCAAAAACGGCGTTAGGACCTGCTTCTATTCCACCTTCTACCATACGGGTAAAATGCACACCCAAAAACGGAAATGCAGGGTCAGGAACCGGATATATCAAGTGTTTCACCAGATGCTCCGCCTCAGTGGTAAGCTCATAGTATTCTCCTCTGAAAGGAATAATTTTGGTATCTAAATCACCTAAGTGCATTTTAGCCACCTCGTCGCTATAAAGTCCAGCACAGTTTATCATCATCTGGCATTCTACGAAGTTCTTGTTGGTAACAATCTGTACTTCGTTCTCTTTTTCCTCTACCGATTTTACCAAGGTATTCAGCAATATCTCTCCACCTTTTTCCTCAATCTTGCGAGCAAGCGTTTCGCATACGGCCTTATAATTGATAATCCCTGTTTGTGGTACACGTATCCCTTGTATGGCTGCAAGGTGAGGCTCTATTTCTTTAAGTTTAGCAGCGTCTAGCATCTCAAGGCCTTCCAATCCATTTTCTCTACCTCTGTCATATAAGTCACGTAACCTTCCTAGCTCGCTCTTATCCGTAGCTACTACTACCTTGCCACATAAATCGTATGGAATACTGTTCTCATCACAAAAAGCAAGCAGCATATGGTAGCCATCTATACAGTTTTTGGCTTTGAGACTTCCCGGTTTGTAATATAGTCCAGAGTGAATCACCCCACTATTGTTCCCCGTCTGATGATAGGCCAGCTCAGACTCTTTTTCTAGAACAACAATCTTCTTACCTTTATATTTCTGCGTAAGGTGGTAGGCTGTCGCCAACCCCACAATTCCACCTCCTACTATAGCAATATCTGCATTCATATATTGGTCGCGAAAATACAATTAATGACGGGTTGTAGGAATACGACTCCAAAGTGTGCTCCTAAACGCACGATCGTAAAAGTGTTTTTTTCAACATTAGGAATAAACGCACATCTTTGTAGGGTGAAGAATATACGTTTACACTTAGTTGCACTCATCTGGATTATTTCTCCGGTTGTTGCAAATGCTCAAAGCAGCGACTTGGGTAATTGGCTCATGTACTTCGGGAATAAGCAAATCAATAAAAACCTTAACTGGCATCACGAAGTACAGTACAGAAACTATAACGCTATAGGCGATATGGAACAACTTCTACTCCGCACCGGATTAGGATATAACTTGACTCCTAGTAATAATAATATTCTGCTTGGATACGGGTTTATTCAAAGCGAAAACTACATCTCAGGACAAGACGAAAAAATAGGCGTAACAGAACACCGTGTATATCAGCAATTTATTACCAAACAAAAAGCAGGACGGGTATCACTGCAACACCGTTATAGACTAGAGGAACGCTGGGTGCAAGAGGATTTCAAAATGCGATTTCGCTATTTTTTGTCACTCAACGTACCGCTCAACAAATCGCAACTGAAAGACAAAACCATTTACCTATCGGCATACAACGAGCTTTTCATCAATAATCAAGAAACATATTTTGACCGTAACAGACTGTACAGCGGAATAGGTTATAAGCTAAACAGCACCCTAAAGATGGAACTAGGTTATATGAATCAATACTTCGGCACAAGCTCTCGCGATCAAATTAATATGATGGCATTCGTGAATTTCTAATGTAACCAGCCATTGTAGGAATACACGTCAAAGGCATGTTCCTCAACAAACAAATAAGGATTGCAACATCACTACGTATATACGCTAAACATTTTACCTTTGAACTATGCATAGAATAGAAGAATTACTGCAGGACCGCATACTCTTTTTGGATGGAGCCATGGGCACCATGATACAGAAGCACAAACTTAACGAAGAGCAATATCGCGGAGATCGTTTTCAAGACTATGCCCACCCACTTAAGGGGAACAATGATTTACTGAGCATTACCCAGCCACAAATCATCACGGATATACACCATGATTTTCTAGAAGCAGGAGCAGATATTATAGAAACCAACACCTTTAATAGCACCACCGTGAGTATGGCCGACTATTATATGGAAGACTTGGTAGAAGAACTCAATATAGCCTCTGCTCAACTCGCAAGAGCCGCAGCAGACGCATATACAGCTAAGAATCCAGACAAACCTCGTTTTGTATCCGGAAGTTTAGGCCCAACTAATAAAACAACTTCACTATCTCCAGATGTAAACAATCCTGGTTATAGAGCCATTGATTTTGATGAGCTGGTAGTAGCCTACAAGCAACAAGCAGATGCACTTGCCAAAGGTGGAGTAGATATATTTCTCATAGAAACCGTATTTGATACCCTCAATTGTAAAGCAGCCATTTTTGCACTACTAGAACTAAAGGACGAGCAGAACTTAGACATCCCTATCATGATAAGCGGGACGATAACCGATGCAAGTGGAAGAACGCTAAGCGGACAAACGGTGGAAGCATTTTGGTACAGTGTGAGCCACGCCAATCCGCTAAGTGTAGGACTGAACTGTGCTCTAGGTGCTGACCAAATGCGTCCATTTATCAAAGAACTAAGCGACAAGGCGTGGTGTCGGATTTCTGCTCATCCTAATGCAGGGTTGCCCAATGAGTTTGGCGAGTATGACGAAACACCTGAGAGTATGAGTGCGGTAGTAGGTGAGTTTGCAAGTAGCGGATTCCTCAACATCGTAGGAGGTTGCTGTGGGACTACACCAGAGCATCTGAAAGCCATTATAGACCGCGTGCAGACAGAAAAGCCACGTGAAGTGCCAGTGGTGGTATCGCAATAATTATTTTATGTTGTACGTTTGACCTACGTATGCGAGCTAGTTTACTCTTATTGGTCGGCATCAGTCTTATGTGCCAAGCTCAAGTAAAAGAAGTTAATTTCTTTGGAAAAAGTTGGTACCTACACGGGTATGATTTCAGAATAAAGGGACGAGGATATGGCCACGATTTTTATCGGCAGCTTGCCAAGCAATCAACCTACCCTGATCAAGCTTATGCCAATGAGGTAAGTAAGGCATACCAATACAAGAACACATCTGTGCCGAGTAAGCTTAATACGATAAGTGCCGGCTTAGTTTTCCGCCCATTCTATCACTCCAAGCTCAAGCTCATTAAGCAATTTGAGCTGTGTCATAATATAGAGTTGGAGCGTATAAACACAATCGCCGATGCAGAATATAAATACCTTGGAGGTGGAGGCAAAATGCTTTTTCGAATGTTTGAAGTAGGGTATAATCCTCGGTTTTTGATAAGTTCTCCAACAATTGCTGAATACCTCAAACTTTATGCAACCGCCGATGGCTATGCATTTATACCCGTATCCGGATACGTTTACAATCAGATTGACGAGTCCTTCTTGCTAAATGGTGGGGGAAACTATACCAAAAATAAAAGAAACTATAACGATAGACTAAGTACCAATCATTTCAAATATGGTGGAGGTTTGAGTATCGGGATAAAAATGAATATCGACTGCAATTGGAACTTTCACATAGAAGGCAACGCCTTTGACGTATATACGCGACACAATGCAACCAAGCAAATTACAAATAGCGGCAACATAGGCGTACAGTTCGGATTACGATACAAGTTTGGAATACCCGGAGATACGGATACCACTATAAATAATAATTCCGCTTTTTGGTAACCTTAAAATATATCATATGAAAAAAATACTCATTCCATTTATCGCAGTACTCTTGGTTGTAGGCTGCAAAGACAAGGTAACAGAAACACACGCGGATAATCATACGTCGTTCATTACGTTCTTGGTATCAGACAATGCCGATATTGGTTCGTTTAACGTATACCTTGACGATAACATTATAGGTCAGATAAGCAGCAGCGGACGAGACACCCTCGCGAAATATAGCTTCAGGCACGATGATATCACTCAACACCCGACATCTTTGAATTATACGATAGAGCCTATGTTTTACGATAGTGCGAGTGCCGATGTAGACATCTCGGTTTTTCTAACGGTAGACGAAGTACGCGTAGCCGAAACACCTACACAAAACATAAAATATAATCAAACAATTAGTTTGAGCCATACGGTAGAATAGGCCACAAAAAAAATGCTCCAAACGTCAGTCTGGAGCATTTACTATATTCTAAATTGGAGTAAGTATTACTTTAATACTTCTGCCATCATTGCACCAATGCCCGCTGGAGAATCTACCACATGTATGCCGCACTCACGCATTATTGCTTTTTTAGCAGCAGCAGTATCTTCATCGCCACCTACTATAGCACCTGCGTGACCCATTGTACGACCGGCAGGAGCAGTTTCACCTGCTATGAAACCTACTACAGGTTTCGTACCGTACTCTTTTACATAGCGAGCAGCTTCGGCTTCCATACCTCCACCTATTTCACCTATCATCACGATACCAGCAGTTTCGTCGTCATTCATAAGCAACTCAATAGCCTCTTTGGTAGATGTACCTATGATTGGGTCTCCACCTATACCTATTGCTGTACTACATCCCATACCTGCTTTGACTACTTGGTCTACGGCTTCGTAGGTAAGTGTTCCGGATTTAGAAACGATACCAATTTTTCCTTTCTTGAAAATGAAGCCCGGCATGATACCCACCTTGGCTTCATCGGCAGTAATAATACCTGGACAGTTTGGCCCTATGAGTCTGCTTTCTTTATTAGCAAGGTAAGCCTTTACCTGCACCATATCAGCTACGGGTATACCTTCAGTAATACATACAATTACACCAATACCTGCCTCGGCAGCTTCCATTATAGCATCTGCTGCAAATGGTGGTGGTACAAAAATAATACTTGTATCTGCCCCAGTAGTGCTTACTGCATCTGCTACGGTGTTAAAAACAGGCTTGTCCAAATGTGTTTGACCACCCTTGCCTGGAGTAACTCCCCCAACCACTTGCGTGCCATACTCTATCATTTGAGCAGCGTGGAAAGTACCCTCGCTACCTGTAAATCCTTGTACGATTATTTTCGAATCTTTGTTTACTAGTACTGACATAATTTTTCGAGTGGCAAAAATAAGATTAACTCAAAGAATCTGACCATCTTTCAAAACAAATATTGGAACACCCTGTGCCCCTTGGCTTGCAATGTTTTTATCCCTTCCAATTCTATTCAATCAACGAAGTTTTAAAACTTATAGTACTTTGTTTTGCATAGTACCTTTTAATAAATATACATTTGCATAACATAATGAAAATAGAAAACACACAATCACAAATGCGTAAGGGTGTTTTGGAGTACTGTATTCTTACGCTAGCTAGTGCAGGTGAGATGTACACTTCAGATATTATTACCCACCTAAAAGACGCCAAGCTTATTGTGGTAGAGGGTACATTATATCCGCTCCTCACCCGACTAAAAAACGCAGGACTGCTGAGCTATGCTTGGAAAGAAAGTGACCAAGGGCCTCCCCGAAAGTACTATTCCCTTACCGAAGAGGGAGAGCGTTTTTGCAAAGAACTAGCCACCACATGGAATGACCTAACCCAATCTGTAAAACAAATAACCGAATCAAAATGAATAAAATTATACAAATAAACCTCGCGGGTCAAGCCGTATCCATTGACGAAAAGGCATATCAATCCTTGTCTACTTATCTCCAAACTCTGGAAAATCACTTCAGCAACACACAAGACGGTGCCGAAATACTCGCCGATATAGAAGCCCGAATCGCTGAACTCTTTTTTGGTAAAATAAAAAAAGGTAATGCATTCATTAACGAAACGGACGTATATGAGGCCATAGCCCTAATGGGTACACCCGAAGATATGGGAATAGAAGATGACCCGAGTGAGAGCAGCACCAAACGCAGTGCTCATAAGAGTACTGACAAAAAACTCTACCGCGATACCGACGACCGTGTACTAGGCGGAGTATGCTCTGGGTTGGCGGCATACTTCAATTTTGACACAAGCATTATGCGAATTATTGCTGTATTACTTATCCTCTTCACTGGAGTGCCACTTATTGCTTACTTTGTACTATGGGCTATCTTACCTGAGGCAACTACACCTGAGGATCGTTCACGTATGTTTGGTGGCAATACCACCGTAAATGACATTGTAAACAATGTACGCAAAGAAGCAACAGACGTAGCCAACAGTGTAAAATCCGAAGCTACACAAATAGCCGAACGATTAAAAAAAAAAACGAAACATTTAAGAACGGAGGAAAAAACGTAGCCAATGGCATAGAGCAAATCATCCGATTTTTTGCCAAGCTATTTGGTGCTGGAACACTAGTTCTGCTTGTAATTATCGGAATTGCAGCCAGTGTTTTTATGCTAAGCAATGCAACGGGAGGTTTCAACTTTCACGCAGGGAATGTGGACCTTACCACACCCACGCTACTGCAAACACCATCACTCAACTGGATATTTAGCATATCCTTACTGAGCTTGATTCTTATTCCTATTGGCACGCTTTGCTATGCTATTGTTCTCTTCATATTTAACACGGATATTATGGTAAATATAAAAGCAGTGTTTCTGGCATGGTTACTGTCGTTAGCCATCTTTATCGGGATAAGCATTTACGCCGTTGGCGATATCAATGATAAGGAAATCGTAAAATTTGGAGAGCAAGTTCAAGATGGGCAATTTCAAATACATGATAACTGGGAGCATAATGATCAATCAAATGACGAGTGGAATGCACCGCAAGACTCCACTGGCACTTCACGAGACAGTATTAGCGACATACTGCCTGATACGCTATCGCTTTAAAAGGTATAATTTTGCACCAATGCCCGAGGAATTCATACCATACACCCATCCTATTACCTATGCCCACGATGCCGATCTGATAGCACAAAGCGAACGACTGAATGCGACAATGCAAGGGAGACGTAGTATCCGTAAATTCTCAGATAGGCCCGTACCTCAGGAAGTAATCCATAACCTCATACGTATTGCAGCATCGGCTCCCAGCGGAGCTCATAAGCAACCTTGGACTTTCGCCGTAATTAGCTCTCAAGAATTTAAAAGTAAGATAAGAGAAGCCGCCGAAAAGGAGGAATACATCAATTATAATGGGCGTATGAGTGATGATTGGATAGAAGACCTCAAGCAGTTTGGAACCGATTGGCAAAAAGATTTTATTACTACTGCCCCTTATATTGTAGTGGTTTTCAAAAAGTCATACGACCAATTAGAGTCAGGTGAAAAAGCCAAGAATTATTACGTGAATGAAAGTGTAGGTATAGCCTGCGGCTTCTTACTTAGTGCGATACATCAACTGGGTTTAGTCAGTCTTACACATACTCCTAGTCCTATGAATTTTTTAGCCGATTTGCTTGATAGGCCCCCCAACGAAAAGGCTTTTCTGCTCATACCCATTGGCTATGCTGCGGATGATGCAGTTGTACCGGACATAGAACGTAAGAGTTTAGGTGAAGTTGTAATTGAAGTTGGATGAAACATCTTCGGTAAGTATTACTAATTTCGCAGCTCCTTATGGCCAGAATAGAAGCAAACGGTAGCAATTTTAACGTAACTAAAAACGACGCGGAATTATTACTTGATGATAAACCCTTCAATTACGACATTATATCTCTGCCCAACGGCGATTATCATATGACCCTAGATGGTAAATCCTATACCATATCTGTCCAAGACAAAGATACGTCTAGCGGCAATCTTAGTATTCGTATGAATGGGCGAACGGTGAACACTCACTTGCAAAACAAACTATCCAACCTACTCAAGAGTATGGGAATGGAAAGTGGCAAGAAAAAATTAAAAGACCTCAAAGCTCCAATGCCAGGACTAGTCCTCAGCACACTTGTAGAAGCATCACAAGAGGTGAAAGAGGGCGACGAACTACTCGTACTCGAAGCTATGAAAATGGAGAATGCTATTAAGTCTCCACAAGACGGCATTATAGAATCAATAGTGGTAAAAGCAGGTGAAAAAGTAGAAAAAAACCAACTACTCATAACTTTTCAGTAGGTTAAGCACTATATACTAGTGACTTAATAAGCCTACATACGTCTCTTAAGATGAATTAAATTAAAAAGATCAATTAAATACATAATGAAAAAATACGTTTTACTCCTTTGTATTGTTGCATTAGTATTTACTGCGAACGCACAAAACAATTCCTTAGAAACTAAGAAGTCTGAACTAAGCACAGAAGAAGCAATTTTGGCAGCTACTCAAGCCAAAATAGATGCACTAAAAGCTGAAATAGAAAAACTAACTCCAGAAGTACACTGGGCCAAAGGTGGTTTTGCTGCTCTTAACTTCAACTCTCTCGGCCTTACTAATTGGGCAGCGGGTGGCGTAGAGTCAAACTCTATCACAGCACTAGGTAACATTTACAGAAACTACAAAAAAGACAAAGTAGCTTGGGTAAACAACCTAGACTTAGCTTACGGTTTGATACAAAATGCTGGACAAGGCATACGTAAAAATGAAGATAAGATTGACCTTTTCTCTAAGGTAGGATACCAAGCAAGTAACAAACTGAACTATGCTGCTATTGTCAACTTAAGAACACAGTTTGCTCCAGGTTTTGATTTTTCCAATGATACTATTCCTGACGAAAATCGAAATGCTATTTCTGACATCTTCGCTCCAGCAACTATTTTAGCATCGTTGGGTATGGATTACAATTTTACAGACTACTTCTCAGTGTACTTATCTCCGGCAACAGGTAAATTCACCATAGTAGCTGACGACGATATTGCTCAGCAAAATATTTACATCCCAGTAATTTTAGATGAGAATAACCAACCATTTTATAGCAACAGTTTCCGCCCTGAGTTTGGAGCTTCTTTGAATGCACGTTTCAAGAAAGACCTTACCGAGCGTATCAACCTTACATCTACCTTAAACTTATTCAACAACTACACGGATGTGAATAAAGACAACAGAAAGAACATAGATGTGAACTGGGAAACAATGTTAAACATGAAACTCACTGATTATATCGGAATGAGTCTATACACCAATGTAATACACGATGATGACATTAAGTTCCAACAATTTGATGAAGCAGGAAATGCCATTCACTCAGTGGCACTTACTCAGTTCAAAAGGTTATTAGGAGTAGGATTCTCTTACAAATTCTAAACCATTTAACTTAAAGTTAAACGAATTAAAAGGGCCCGTGTTTTACCAAACACGGGCCCTTCTATTTTTAGCTCACTTCAACCTCCGTTTTCATATTTTGAAATATGACTACCTTTGTATCAAGTGAAGAAGCTACAAGCTTACATATTGACCTTGTTGTTCCTGATGCCGAGCGTGGGCGTTCATCTTGATCTTACTTTTTGCTGTGGCAATTTAGACACGGTAAGCGTTGTTCATTCGCCCCAACCAGAAACCACCAATTGCTGTGTAATGGCTCAAGGCAAATCGTGCAATACGAGCATTGAACTTATTGTGCCACAAAAACTCTTGGATGCCTCGCCATCAGAAAACACGCCAAAATTATCTTCACCTTATACTCCATTGGCTTTCATTACCATTGGGAATAATCCCAATACGAATCATAATAAAAACGCATACGACATAACTCCTCGTTGCAACAAACCTCCCTCCTGCTCTATGCTTCAGGTGTTTTTGTGTTAGACTAAATGATATTGGAGCATCGTACGATGCCCACGAAGTCATTTTATAACATTCATTCAAAAATCACCGAACAATCACATGAGAAAAATAATAGGGCTTGCCCTGTGTGTGTTAGTGCTACATTCCTACGCACAACACGAGCATAATACCATAAAAGGCACCGTCACCTTTAAAAACGGTAACAAATCAGAACCTCTAGCCGGTGCATTCGTACACTGGGCAGAGAACAACAATGGCGTATATTCGGATGCTAACGGCGATTTTAATATAGAGCACCATCACGGTCCCGCTATATTAATCGCATCATTTGCATCCTATACAAGCGATACTATAGAACTCCTCAATTTAGATCAAGAGGTTAAATTTGAGCTACGTGAAGCTAATGAGCTTGGCACAGCCATCGTCATTGCCAAACGCATCACCTACGGACTAAGTAAGCTAGACCCACGAACCACTACACTACTCGGCGAACGCGAATTTCAAAAAGCTGCGTGCTGTAACCTCTCCGAGAGCTTCGAAAATGCTCCGGCGATAGACGTAAGTTTTAGCGATGCAGTGACAGGTACGAAGCAAATAAAAATGCTCGGACTCGACGGATTTTACACACTTATAGGTAGAGAGTATATGCCAAGTGTACGTACGCTCAACAGTTACTACGGGCTAAGTCATATCCCAGCTGCTTGGGTAAATGGCATACAGATAACCAAGGGTGCCGGAAGCGTGGTAAACGGTTATGAGAGCATTGCCGGTCAAATCAATATAGAAATGAAGAAACCCTTCGGCAAAGAGAAGTTTTTGCTAGATCAGTTTGCCGGTAGCGGCGGTAGATTCGAAACAGACTTGATGTATGTAAAAGACATCAACAAATACGTAGCCACTTCAATACTGGCCCGATACGGTACTCGCGGAATGGAAAATGATAGAAACAAGGATGGTTTTTTGGATATGCCCACGGGCCAAGATTTTAAAATAATGAATCGCTGGCAGTTTTACAGTGAGAGTGGACTGGAAGGTACCGCCAATGTTAGTTTTCACGACAATGTGCAAAAGGCTGGGCAACTTGCTTTTTATAATGATGACCCATCAGCTTATGGAATTGGGATAAACTCACGTGTGATAGATGCATTTGCCAAACTGGGCCGTGCACGAAAAGACAGAGAGCTCAGCAGCTTTGGTTCACAATATAATTTTAACCACTCTGAGATGACTAGCGTATATGGTGGTGAAACCAACAGCAAAACATACGAAGCTCATACCGACCAAGTGTATGTAAACTTGCTGTATGAGAGCTACATTGGCAATAGTTTTCATCATTACCAAACGGGAGTCTCGTTTCTATATGACAACGTAAGAGAACAATACGATGGCTTTAGATTTGAACGTGAAGAAGCAGTACCCGGCGTATTTTTTGAATACACGTACAAACCCAAAGAAACCTTTAGTCTGGTAGGCGGTATACGTGCTGATTATAATAGCATATATGGATTATCCGTAACTCCACGATTGCACGGCAAGTACCGATTTAACAAGGATAAAACCGCCATACGTGTATCTGCAGGCACTGGACGTAGAACCAGCAACCCACTAGCACAACATCAGTATATTTTTGCCAGCGGCAGAACCCTAAACTTTGAAATGGCAGATCCCACCTTGGCTTATAGACTAGAACAGGAGGTAGCCATCAACTCTGGTATCAGTTTTGAGCACGAATTTAGGCTCGCGTATATGCCGGCGACTATTGGGATAGATTATTTCAACACCCGATTTTTGCAAGAGGTAGTCATAGATCGTGAGACGGCTGGTGAAGTACGTTTTTACAATATGGAAAACGGCACACGAGCCAATAGTATACAAACACAGCTCGACCTTACACCTGCTCGTCGAACGGAGATACGCCTTGCCTATCGTATGTTTGACGTAGTGAGTAAGTATAAATACGCCAATATTAATGGCCCACAAGATGAAATGGCAAAACCATTCATATCCAGACATCGAGCGTTTATCAATATCACCCAACGTACACGAACCGATTGGCAGTTTAGCACTACCGCCACATGGTACGGACCACAGCGGATAGCTGGTGCCAAGGATACAACTTATAGTTCCGGAGTTTTTCTCTATGATATAACGGATAAGTTCTCTCCTAACTTCTATAACTGGAACGCTCAAGTAAGTAAAACTTTCAAAAAGAAATTTGAAGTGTATATAGGTGGAGAGAATCTCTTAAACTTTAGACAGGAGAACCCGATACAAGAAGCAGCCAATCCTTTTGACCAAAATTTTGATGCTGGACTAGTCTGGGGACCTATCTTCGGGCGAATGGTTTATGGTGGATTTAGACTTAGAATTTAACAATAGGATGAAAGAAACAACAATACACATATCAGGCATTACTTGTATGAGCTGCGTGAGCCGCATAGAAAAAGCACTATACAGCAACACCGCCATAAAACAAGTAACCATAGACCAAACTACAGGCACTGCTACACTCAAAGGCACACCGCTACCGCACTTGGATATTATCGAAAACCTGATAGAAGGTTCAGGAAATTACTATGTCAATGCAACATCTTACACCACTCAGGTGTCTACCAAGAGTACCCGAAGCTACAAGCCGCTGCTTATTATAGTAGCTTACCTAGTAGGCGGTACACTACTCATAGAGGCAAACTCAGGTATGTTTCTATGGCAAACATGGATGGCTAATTTTATGGCTGGATTTTTTCTAGTCTTTTCGTTCTTCAAAATGTTAGACATTCCCGCTTTTGCGAGAGCTTATCAGTCTTACGATATCGTAGCTGCCAAAGCTCCGTGGTACGGATATGTTTTTCCGTTTATAGAATTAGCACTAGGAGTTGCCTATCTCTTATATTCTGACAACGCGATAACACATTTAGTCACTGCAATCGTTATGTTTGTAAGTCTTATAGGAGTCGTACGTTCGGTCATACACAAGGCAGATATACAATGTGCCTGCTTGGGTACGGTATTTAACTTACCCATGAGCTATGTCACTATAATAGAAGATAGCCTAATGCTTGCCATGGCTGTTTGTATGTACCTTTTAAATTAGAAAAAATGAAAAAAACACTCGCGACACTTTTTGTTGTACTTGGACTCGGATTCGCAGGATGCAATCCTGATGACACACAACCATTACCAGAACCAATAGATACTACCGGCCAAACGAGTAGTCTAAGCCTCACCATAGACCATAAGCAAGGTGCCAATGACTTGGTATACTATAGCGACATAGTGCTGCCTAGCTTGGAAACAGTGCAGGTAAGTCGTCTAGCTTATATTCTTGGGCATTTTTACCTTGTAAAAGAAGATGGAACCAAACTTATGCTCGATGACCAATATGCTCTCATAGAGGGGCATAAAGATGCAAATTCTTTTATGCTAACGGACATCCCTTATGGGACGTATAAAGCTATCGGATTTTCACTAGGATTAGATTCTACTATCAATCACGGTGACCCCAATGCATACGGTGCTGGTCATCCTTTAGCTCCTTTTAGTAACTCACTGCATTGGGGCTGGACCAATGGTTATATTTTCACAGCTTTAGAGGGTAAAGTGACCAATACTGACGAGTCCTTTGTTTTTCACCTCGCAGGAGTTCAAAACAAACTTGATTTTGAGTTGGACGCAGAAATCATAAGCTCTGACGATACCAATGGAGCTACTATTACCTACGACTTTAATGAGATATTTAGCAATCCTGACATTTACAATATCGCAAATGATGGAGCCAGCTCACATAGCACAACAAGCCCAGTTACCCGAAAACTGATAGGCAATATGAGTTCAGTATTCACAGGAATAGAGGTCAATTAAGATGAAAAAAACGTTGGTATATATCGTATTAGCTACATTGGCAGTTGCCTGTAGTGATGTGGTGAATGAGGTGCCCGACACTCCATTCAGCACGACACCGTATACCTTCAATTTTAATAAATCTGTATTACCTCCCGTAAATATTCCAGTAGATAATGCACTTACAGTAGAAGGCGTACAGCTAGGACGAATGCTATTTTACGACCCCATACTGAGTGCAGATAGCTCACAGAGTTGTGCGTCGTGCCATAATCAGAAAAATGCATTCACTGACAATGGATTAGCTCGCAGCACCGGAATAAACGGGACCATAGGCCAACGAAACTCTATGCCTATTTTTAACCTAATGTGGCATTTAGACGGCTTCTTTTGGGATGGCCGGTCAGATATACTCCGTCACCAAGCCATAGAACCCATCATAGACCAAACAGAGATGAACGAGACTATAGGCAATGTGATGGCCAAGCTGAGCAACTCATCCCGATACAGCCTCGCTTTTAGCAAGGCATTTGACACGGAAAGTATAGATAAAGAACTGATAGGCAAGGCGTTGGAGCAATTTATGCTTAGCGTGGTTAGTGCCAATTCTAAATTTGACCGTGTGCAGCTGCAGCTCGAAGAATTTACCATACAAGAGCGAACAGGACAAGTAATTTATAACGAGGAGGCGATTACAATAAATGAAGAACGTGACCCCAATAATCCCGAGAACATAGGCGGAGATTGCTTCCATTGTCACGGCAATAGCTTATTTATGACTCGTGAGTATATGACCAACGGACTGCCCAATGTCACAGATATAGGACGCGGCGGGGTAAATGGCAATGCTCGAGATAACTACAAATTCAAGACCCCATCGCTACGCAATGTCGAAAAAACAGCTCCCTATATGCACGATGGACGATTTAATACGTTAGAAGAAGTAGTGCAGCATTACCTGAGTGATATGAGCGATGCTACTGCCGACCTAAGTGAGGAGCCTAATATGCACGCACTTCGCGACTCGGTGTACTTGAGCGAGGAGCACAAAGCTGCTTTAGTAGCGTTCCTCAAAACCTTGACCGACGATGAGTTTTTGGACAACCCGGCTTATGACAACCCATTTTAAACGAATAATAATTTTTTAAACCAATACATATAAAAACAACAACACAATGAAGAACATATTTTTAGCACTATTAATGGTAGGAACACTAGGTGTATTTGCCAAGACAGTTACCCAAAAAATACTTGTAAAAGGAGAATGTGGTAAATGTAAAGACAAGATAGAAGCAGCCCTCGATATCCCAGGCATTTCGTTTGCGGAGTGGGACAAAGAGACCAAAATGCTTACTATCCGTTACAACGATAAAAAAATAAGCGAATCGCAGATTCATACCACTATCAGCAATTTGGGATACGCTACCTCTACTATGGCCGCAAATCCTGAAGCACAAGCGGCGTTAGACAACTGCTGTAAGCCCAAGGAAGCAAAGGCGTGCGGTGCCAAGGCTGGATGCTGTAAAAAGAAATCATAGGATAGACGAACCCACTACCAAAAAGGCTCTAACAATTGTTGGAGCCTTTTTTGCGTTGGAGTAATAGAGAAGGAGCAGAATGAAGAAATATATAGCACTAGCGAGTTTTGCCATTTTATTCGCCTCTTGCGGGCTACTTAAACCCAAACCACTCTACCAGCCCAATCAACTGCTTAGCATACAGGCTCTAGACCTAAGCGAGGACAAGAGTCTTTAGATAAAAAAAAGAGTTCCTGATTTCAACAAGACTTTTCAGGAAAATTTACCCCCAGTTTTATACGCCAAAAATCATCTAAGGGTACCCTTAGATGATTTTTGAATAACTTTGTTATTCAAATAATAAAGGGTACTAAAGATGGGAAGCCTATAGTGCGATTGTCCCCTAAAATTAGAATTTGTATATGAGTTATAAGGTAACAACCAGAATTATGAAACGTGATTATTCTTCTTTTATTCTTCTGATTAGCTTGCTTAGCCTAAGTTGGAACAGTGGGTATTCTCAAAACAACAATCCATCTGAATCCAAACTGGATAAAAATGCCATATACATTAGTGCAGGTACATCAATATTATGGCATGGAGCTTCAATTACATATGAAAGAACGCACAAAGAAAAATTATTCAATAAAAACATCTCGTCTTTTGCAAAACTAGGTACAGGTTATTATCTCATGTGGGATTGTGAACCAAATTATGGCGGGCGGTGGGTATTCTCTAATTACGGTTGGTTAATTGGAAAACGTGCCCATCATTTTGAAGTAAGTACAGGCATGACATATGTTTTCTCTGGCGATTTAAAAGGGCTTTTACCTTCAGGAGTCATTGGATACAGGTATAAGAAGCCAGAAGGGCAATTAATTTTTAGAGCTAATGCTTCATTTCCAGAGGCTTTAAATCTTGGTGTCGGATTCACATTCTAAAAATTTGTATCAACTTTAATGACTCCTAACAAAACCTGAATTTCGTCCCTGTTTCGTAGCTTACAGCAACGAAAATTTATCAGAGTCGTTTGCCTCCAAGTATCACGTCTTCTGCTTCTTCTTTTTCACACTAGGGAAAAGAATATTATTCAGGATAAGGCGGTAACCCGGTGAGTTGGGGTGCAGAGCTAGGTCGGTAGGTGGTTCGCCTACCATATGCTGATAGTCCTCCGGGTCGTGACCTCCATAAAAGGTAAACTGCCCCTTACCAAATGTGCCGTGTATGTAGCGAGCTTCGTTTAGGCTTTTGTTTTCGCCCATTATGATTACGGTGCTTTTCACTTGGTCTTTGTTAAAAGCAGTGGTTTGCCCCATAAATCCTTTGATGATGCGTTGGTGATTTTGAGTCAATATGGTAGGTATCACATCCCACTTGGCACTAAACTCATTGAGGGCAAATAAGTCATTTGCCTCTCTCACGCCCCGTGTACGTGGATTTACATCTATACTACTCACCTCATACCGCATGGGATTTTTTTCAATCTTAAAGTCCGTGAAGGCAAATGATTTGGTGTAATCCAGTTTGGCTTGTGCTCCGGGGTCTATGGCATCTCCATCAAACATTCGCTCACATATATCTACCCCATCGGCAGCCATGGCAATATCATAGCTATCGGTAGCACTACACATCGCAAAGAGGAAACCTCCACCCGCTGTGAAATCCCGTATCTTCTTAGTAACTGCCAGTTTGAGTTCACTTACTTTTTCAAATCCGTGTTTCTCGGCCATAGCCTCTGCTTCGGCTACTTGCTGCTTATACCAAGCTGCATTGCGAAAACTCGCATAAAATTTACCGTACTGCCCCGTGAAGTCCTCATGATGCAAGTGCAGCCAATCATAGGTCGGCAACTTACCATCCAGCACCTCATCATCAAAAACCACATCATACGGTATCTCTGCGTAGGTGAGCACCATGGTAACGGCATCATCCCAAGGTTGAGCAGTTTTGGGAGAGTACACTGCTATTTTTGGCACTTTGAGTAGCTTTACTACGTCGGCATTTACGGCAGGGCTTGCTATTTCGTCTTTTATCTTACTAGCCTTATTCTCGCTCATTGTGCTGTAGCTTACACCACGCAGCAGGCATTCTTTTTCAATGTTTTCATAGGCGTCCATCATAAAACTACCGCCTTTGTAATTCAGCAGCCACTCTACCTCAGCCTCTTGGCCTAGTACCCAGTAGGCTATACCATAAGCTTTGAGGTGATTTTTTTGCGTAGCATCCATAGGTATAATCAGCTTATCTGCCAGTGATATGCGTGCTATAAATAGCGAAAAGAGTATGAATAATAATTCTCTCATAGGGTTATGCTGAAAATAGTGTTGCTAGTTTATGCCCAAATATAACGAGAAGTATGCCGCCTACATTGCTCAAGGTGATATACGCTGCAAAATTTTTGTAATCTGCCGCTGTGAGCATTCGCCATGCATCTAGCCCGAAGCTACTGAAGGTGGTAAATCCTCCCAAAAAACCGACGAGGATAAGAAGACTAAGTTTGGGTTGTTGGAGTAGATAAACACTCGCTATTCCTATAAGAAAGCAGCCCATTAGATTCACAGACAGTGTACCTGTGGGGAATCCGCTACTTGCCGAAAGCTGACTGCTGATTAACCATCTGCAAGCCGCCCCAAGACCTCCTCCTAAAAAAACTAAGGCTACATTCATTTGCGATACGAATAATTATAGATGGTCTCCACTTCTAAATCTCCTTTTGCGTTGTACCCCAACACATTATTCAGTAAGCCATTGTCTTTGTATAGATAAACGTACTGTCTGTTTTTGGTATTAGATGTTTGCACTACTCTATCGGCCTGATCATACATGAAAAAGGTATTGATAAACGTTGGTTTCTGCCCAAACGTAGCGTGTGCCGTAGATTCTAATTTTCCTTGGGCGTTATACGTATTGGTTACTTCATCTACTCGCTTGCCTAAGCTATCTACCGATCGTATAGCTAAGAGTTTTTTCTTCTTGTCATACGCGAAATAGGTCACATAGGTCTCCGTACCATTAGGCCCAATTCTGGTCGTAATTGTACTGTCTTCCCGGGTGGACCGTTTGTGATAAAAATGCTCAAACGCAGTCACGATGGTATCGTTAGTTTCTAGCAAAAGAGTGGTTTGTTTCACGGGTGTTGGCCCATTGCCATACTCAAAGCGATTTTTGAACACCTCCTTATCATTACTTAACATCGATTGAGAGACTAAACGATCATTCTCGTAGGTAGATAGTACTTTGTTGGAATGCGGATAACCCATACACGCGTGATTTGTAAACTTATAGGTTTCTTGGGCCTTGGTGTTCAGTTTGATATGCTCCAGTAAGCAGGTATCTTGCTTCGCATCAAAAGCATGTACATACTGATATTTTTTTACCTCTTGTACTTTTAAGCTACGAAGAAGAGCGGTATCATTTTGTTGAGCCATTGCAACCCAACTCACACCTATGCATAGTAGTACTAATATTTTTCTCATTTGCGTGTAAAACACACATCAGTAAGTGTGCCATATTCTTTTCGTTCTAACTTTACTTTTCCTGCATAGGCTATCATCGCGGCATTGTCTGTACAATACTCAAACTTAGGCTCATAGGCTACACCCTTATGTTTAGCTGCCAAGCTATGCAGTGCTGAGCGTAGCTCACTATTGGCGGCCACACCGCCCGCTATACCTATGTGATTTATTCCTGTCTGCTTCATAGCCTTTTCCAACTTGCTTACTAAATAAGACACAATAGTATGCTGAATAGATGCACAGAGATCGTTTATATTTTTAGCAACAAAGTCTTTATCCTTTCGTACTTCCTTTTGCAAGAAGTATAGAATCGATGTTTTCAAGCCTGAAAAACTAAAATCTAACGCCGCCACATTGGGAGTGTTAAACTGAAATGCTTCAGGGTCGCCCATTTTTGCTTTTTGGTCTATGATAGGCCCAGCTGGGTAGGGCAGATTGAGCATTTTACCTGCTTTATCAAAAGCCTCACCAGCGGCATCGTCTATGGTTTTGCCCAGTATCTCTATTTCAAAATCGTGACGAACGACCACTATCTGGGTATGGCCACCCGACACAAGTAAGCACAAAAACGGCAAAGGAGGAATATCGCCATCTATAAAGTGAGACAGCACGTGAGCGTCTATGTGGTCTACATTCACATACGGAATACCCGAAGATAGTGACAAGCCCTTGGCAAATGAATGCCCCACGAGTAGCGAACCCATAAGTCCTGGCCCCTGAGTACAGGAGATACCGTCTATTTGGTCTATGCCCAAACCGGCTTGCTGCAAGGCTGCCGATACGGTAGGAACGATGTTCTGCTGATGCTTGCGACTAGCCCACTCAGGCACTATTCCGCCAAATTCTTCGTGTATTTTTTGCGAAGCGACTACATTGGAATAAATCTTGCCATTCATATACACCGATGCAGATGTATCATCACAGGACGATTCTATGCCCAATATGGCGAGTTGTGAATTGTTCTTTGCTAGTTCCACGGTATGTTTGCAAACTTATACGATATTGTACAATACACCTTGCCCAAAGCACTTAAAATACCGCTCATACTACTCGGAAGTCTACTCGGGCTTGCGTTGCTGCTTTTGCTAGTGGCTCAAACGGCGTGGTTCAAAAATTATGCAAGCGATAAAGCCACCAACTACCTAAGCAAAGAGTTGGGTGTACCAGTAAGCATAGGTGAAGTATCACTGTCTTATTTTGATGAGCTAAAGGCTGAGGATGTGTACATAGAAGACCAGCATCACGACACACTTATATACATCAAGACCCTAAAGGCAGACTATGACGTATTTTCTTTCACGAATGAAGAGGTTAAACTAAACCATGTATTCATAGCAGAGGGCAATATTCAGATAGGTGTGCCGCAGGATAGTAGCTCGCTTAATATACAGTTCTTAATTGATTACTTTTCGCCACCGCCGAGCGGCAAGCCATCCTCATCGCCTACCTTAGTATTCGACCAAGTAGAAATTACAGACACCCGTTTTCGCTATTTCAATAGTAACTACATTTCCCCTACGAGCCGAAGTTTTGATGAAAACAACATGGTTTTTAGTCAGCTCAATGGCCATTTACACGATTTTACAATCATAAAGGACTCTATCTCCTTTGCCTTGGACAATATACGCGGAGCAGAAAAATCAGGCCTCACCATAGAGGACTTACATGCCCAAACTATCATTAGCTCCACTACGATGGAGTTCACCGACTTATATCTACAAACACCTCAAAGTACCTTACGAGATTATCTCCGTTTTTCGTACTCTAGCTATGCCGATTTTTCTGATTTTTATAGCAAAGTAAATCTCAAAACGAACCTAACGAAGAACAGCATTCACACTGACGACTTGGCCTATTTTTATACGGATCTAAGACGTTATAATGAAATGATAAAAGGGACTGGAACCATAACGGGAACAGTAGATAATTTGGCAAGCAATAAGTTACATCTTGAACTCGGAACTCACACACAATTTACTGGTAGTGCTGTGGTGAAGGGACTTCCAAACATCAACAAAACGTACTTTGACCTAAAAGCAAAAACAGCCAAAAGTACCGCCTCAGACATTGCGGAATTAGCTAATCTTGACCCAGCCCCAAAAGAGTTTCTGGCTCTGGAACAACTAAAATATACGGGCACATTCAAGGGATATATTCAGAATTTTGATGTGAACGGTGATTTGACTACGGCTGTAGGTTCTGCTAAGGTGAATCTACACTATAGTATGCCCACCAACACTGAGACTACTTACGCAGGAACATTGCAAAGTGATCAAATCAATTTGGGTCAACTCCTTGATAATGATAAACTTGGAAACACAGCTTTCGATGTAGTGATAAACGGGAAAGGGTTAACCTTACATACCCTATCAACCCAGCTAAGTGGTAAGATAAAATTACTAGAATACGCTAACTACGGATACCAGAATATAGCCATAGATGGGGAGTTTCACGAAAACCTATTTGACGGAATGGGCAGTATCGCAGACCCCAACTTTGACCTCCGTTTTAATGGAACTCTGGACCTCACAAGCGACCAACCTAAAATAGACGTAGCTAGTAATATAAAACGTGTGAACCTCAGACTCTTAGGCCTAGACAGTTTAGATAATTACGTGCGTTTCAATGGTGACATAGCTCTAGAAGGAAATAACCTAGACGATGTTACGGGTAGTGTGAAGCTAGATAGCTTTGAACTCACACGAAGGGGAAGTTCATACACGGTAAAAGACCTAGAGGTAACCGCCGCCCGCGACGGAGAGCAGAAACTGTGGAATATGCACTCAGACCTGCTATCTGCTGCCGTAAAGGGTAATTTTCAATCTACTGAGCTAGAGCATATCCTCGGCTACATTATACATATTATTCACCCTACCCAATTTGACAGACCCGCTCAAGAACTAACTTCTAGTAATCTTACAGTAAATCTAGAGATTCCTGCCTACAAACCGATTCTGAAAGAGTTTCTAGGGAGAACCTATTTTGATAGTCTACGATTTGCTCTGGACTATAATCATGAGCGAGGGAAACTTAACGCTAACAGTAAGCTTCATGGACTGATGTATGATGTCCTGACCATTCCTCAAATCACTTTGAACATAAAAAATGGTGGAGAACTGAGCCCTATAAATTTCGCAATCAATACATCTGGAGTTTATCAAAATGACAGTACGCTTTTTGACGTTTTGCACGCGCACGGTTTTATGTCTGATGGAGCTATCCATTTTGAAACCACTGCCGCGAGAGACAAAATAGTGAGCTTAGCCTTAGGTGGTCGATTTTTATATACCAATGATAGTGCACTCGTATATGTAGACGAGAGTGATGTTCGTATATATGGCGATGAATGGCAATTTAGAAAGGCAAACACACCCAACGTTATTTATCAAAATGGCATTGTAGAACTCCGCTCACTTGATTTCAGAAAAGATGAGCAGATACTCTATTTAGAAGCCTCTTCTGGTTTTCAGGCAGATAAGATAAACATGATACTTACGGAGTTTAAATTAGACAATCTTACTCCGTTTATTGCTGGTTTTGATATGAAACTGCAAGGACTTACGAATGGATTTATAGACATATCTGACCGAGAGGGCTTCCCGATAATCGAGGCGGATTTAACCATTTACGACCTGCAGCTTGATAATGACACACTAGGAAACCTAAGTCTTGTGAGTGAAAACAAAAATTTGCTTGCTGTTGCTATTAATGGGGAAGTCAATGAAGGACTATTTAACGATATGAAAATAGTGGGAGATATCGACTTTACCCACAAAGATTCTCCGCTAGACCTCCACCTCATTACCGAGCGGAGTAGCATCAAACCTTTTGAGAAGTACCTTACGGGGCTTGCTTCTCAAATTGATGGTTTATCTACCACCGATATTAAAATAACGGGACCACTACGTAGCCCACAACTGCGTGGAACAATGGAACTAGAT
>JABIUV010000020.1 GCA_018700895.1 Bacteroidota bacterium | reverse complement strand
TTTTATAACAAAGTAAACACAACTTATCATTACCGTTATATTTATTACGATCGTTTAAACTTTCTACTACATTCAGAACTATCTAAATGTACTTGACCCACTCATTTTTCACCTATTATGTACTCCATTGCTCCGTGGCTGGGCTCTGGGTAACGATTCATTCGGCTTAAAATAAGTCCTAAATGAGCAAAAAATACTTCTTTTCGTCTTAAAACGAGAAAGGTTAAACAACTTCATTGTATATTGCATCAACTTACATTTAAAAATGGGAAACGTTTCAAATCCATCATTTGGTGATTTAGCTCGAGAAGCTAGCCTTCAACCACAGGAGAAACTCTTGTCACTAAAAAAGAAAAAAGACTCCTTGACAATAGGTGTGCCCAAGGAAACAATTTTTCAAGAACATCGTGTGCCACTATCGCCTATGGCTGTTCAGCTATTGGTGCAGCAGGGTCACGAGATTATTATAGAATCTCGTAGTGGGGACAAAGCCAATTTTTCTGATTTAGAATATAGCAATGCTGGAGCTACTGTCACAAGTAGTGTAAACGAAGTGTATAAGAGCGAACTCATTATAAAAATTGCACCTCCTACGGAAGATGAAATTGATCTTATGCAACAGAATCAGGTATTGATAAGTGCATTACAATTGGTCCGAACAAAAAGTGTGATTGTAAAGAAACTACTCTCCAAAAACATCACGGCGATAGGTTTTGAGTTTCTGCGAGATGATGAAGGTTCTCTCCCTGTAATAAGAAGCATGAGCGAGATAGCAGGAAGAGCTAGCGTAATGATAGCTGCCGAGTATCTCAGTAACTACAACTCTGGTAAAGGAGAGCTATTTGGGGGTATACCGGGCACACAACCTACTCAAATAGTTATCATAGGTGCTGGTGGTGTGGGCGAATATGCAACGAGAGCAGCTTACGGTCTTGGTGCGAGTGTTAAGGTTTTTGACAATAGTATAGAAAAACTAAGAAGACTAGAAAAGAGTCTTGGTAATCGAGTACACAGTTCTACTTTGATTCCAAAAATATTAGCAAAAGCACTTTCGGAATGTGATGTGGCTATTGGAGCCTTGCGTTCACCGCTAGGATTAAGCCCTTGTGTCGTTTCTGAGGAAATGGTATCTCATATGCGTGCTAAATCAATTATCGTAGATGTAAGTATAGACCAAGGTGGATGTTTCGAAACCTCTGAGGCCACTAATCATAAAATGCCCGTATTTGAAAAACACAGCGTATTGCATTACTGTGTGCCAAACATTGCCTCTAGATTTAGCCGCACAGCAAGTTATGCCCTGAGCAATATATTCACTCCTCTCTTACAAAGTATTGCCAACGACGGTGGTATAACGGAGTGTTTGAGAAACCACGAAGGTATGCGAGACGGAACTTATATGTACAAAGGAAAACTGACGAATCAATTACTTGCGGATAAATTCAACTTACCGCGTAGAGAGATTGAGTTTTTGTTGGCTGGACTATGAGATTCTGACCATAATACACATATTCGAAACCTCTTATTGGCCTTTACAATACATGTCAATAGCCTCGTTTTCAGGCTTGTAACCTAAATTATTTGATTTTTCAAGGTCAGAACAACCCAGCTGAATTACCTTATTATTAGCCTTCAGTTCTTTTTCAGTCTTTGCATTATTTTACCGGCGTTCACCTGATATATCTGACATAGAGCACGATAATAATAACCTTCACCAGAACTACCATTAAGGCGAATACAATGATTAAGATATACTTCAGCCTCTTTGAATTTATTTAACCTCAGATAACATTGACCACGGTACACAATGGCCTTGTAAAATTCGCTTTGGTACTCCAAGGCTTTGGTGTAATTCTGTATAGCCTCCTCGTATTTACCCAACTCAAAATAAGCATTTCCCATCTCCAGATAACGTTTATCTCGATCTTTTACTCCAAGACTAAGAGCTTGTTCAATGTCATTGATGCAAGCCGTATAATCTTCTAAATGAAAATAGACTTTACTTCTATTCACATAGACCTTTTTATAGTTAGATTGTAGCTCTAGTGTTTTGTCATACGCAACCAGTGCATCATCATACTCCGCTATTGCCAAATGGCAATTCCCTTTATTAAAATAGGCAGGTACATAATCGGCATCAAATTTTAATGCTTTTTCATAATCCTCAATGGCATCCGAGTGATCTCGAGTTTGTACTTGCAAACACCTCTGTTATTGAATAATACCGGTAAGTTTCCCTTAACATTTATGGCCTTAGTGTATTCTGCCAAAGCTTCAGAATAGTTCTCTAACTTAAATTTGGCAACTGCTCTTCTGTAATAGTCTCCTGCACTCTGTGCTTTACATAAGATTTAGTTTGTTAAATGAATAGGGTTAGGTATGGTCTCATTCATTTGCCTTTCTTAGGCTTGTTTGATGTCGTTGCTTTGGCTTTACCTGAGTAGGGGTCCACTCCTCTTTTTTTGGCCATATCTTCTAATCGTTTTTGTAATCCTGATTTTTTTACATTTACTTTTTTCTTCTTACTTGCCTGTATTTGTTTGTGAAGCTTATCCTCATCTATTACAAATTTACGAATAACATAGTTTTGTATTACCGTAATACACGTTGACAGGAAATAATAAAACGACAATGCCGCCGCATAATTATTGAAAAAACCTAAAAACATTATAGGCATAACGTACATTACCGTTTTCATAGGACCTACCATTTGACCGCTATTCTGGCTGTTCATGTACGTATAAAGTACCGTAACAGCTGTCATCATAAGTGTAAATAGACTTATATGATCACCATAGAAAGGGATTTCAAAACCTAGGTCATAAATACTATCATAACTACTCAAATCGTCTGCCCACCACAATTTTTCTTGTCGTAGCTCAATGCTACTTGGGAAAAACCGGAACATTGCAAACAAGATAGGCATCTGCACTAACTGTGGCAAACATCCTCCTAAAGGGCTCACCCCTGCTTGCTTGTACAATTTCATCTGCTCTTGTTGAGCTTTCTGCATATTGTCACCCGTTCGCTCTTTTATTTCATCTAGCTCTGGCTTGAGCAGCCTCATTTTGGCGGTACTCTTATACGTTTTATACATCAGAGGAAACAATGCCATCTTGATGATAAGCGTAAGCAATAATATGATTAAGCCGTAGCTGCTAAAGTAATCATCCAACCAATTAAAGATTGGAATCACTAAGCCCTTATTTACCCATCCGAATATAGCCCAACCAAGCGGTACAATTTTTTGCAGTTCAACTCCTTGTTTTTCTAACGTAGGATAATGATTGGGTCCATAGTACAATGCCATGTCTTCTACTATTGTATTCCCTTCCAGCGGTATATAAAGTTGAGCACTCAAATCCTTCACATAATCTTCCGACTCTGCAGATGCTACCTTGGTACCACTCTCTACAAATTTATTGTCGTGTATGAGTGTTTGATTGAAAAACTTCTGCTTGAATGATATCCATTTTACGCTTCCCTCTAATTCGTCGTCATCATCACTGGTTTCGCTCAGATAGTCTACATCATCATCCGCATCATACTTGAAATATACCGTAGTAACTATTCGCTCATTCTTTAATGTTTTTTCTTGACCCTGTATCTCAGAAGACCAATCCAGCTCAGCAAATCTATTGTTTGGAGAAACCGCCGTCGAGATATTTTCGAACGTAACTTTGTAGTCAATGTTATACGAACCCGGCCTAAGTGTATAGGTTTGCTTCATTTTGGCAGACCCTGCTAGCGGAGTAGTATACTCTATCAAACTATCGTTCTGATCCGTAATCTCAAAATCTTTGTCTATAGTATTTACCACAGTTCCATTGGCTAGAGGGATACTGTAGCCTAACTTCATTTGACCTTTTTCGAAGAGAATAAGATCTGACGAATCATATCTGTGATATTCTTTCAGATTAACACTGGAGGGGATACCGCCTCTGTTGCTGAATTGCACAGCTAATAAATCATTCTCTAGCGTAGTCAGTTTTTCCTCTACTACGAGTGATGTGAGTGAATCATCGCTTACCGCATCTACTACGGAAAGATTATTCCCCTCAGCACGAGCAGAGTCTGCCACTTGTTCTGTATTAGCTTGTTCTATCTCTTCTTGCGTAGGTACGTCTTTATTGAGGTACCAAAAACTACCAAAAAGAACGAGAATTAAAATATACCCAATGGTGGAGCTTCTTTCCATGTTTTGCTTTTTAAGGATACAAATGTAGCCCTAATCAGTAAATTCGGAAAAATTACAAGGAGAAGTAAGACATAAAAGAGGATAATTGGGATAAACCTTGTACAATTTTATTGTCAGCCCTTCTTCCTGCCTTTATTTCTTGAGGAAAATCAATGTGTTCTATGAGTTTATTTGCCCCTGAAATATTACTAAATTTTTCTATCAAAGTTTGCTTCCTCTTTTCAAAATACGCTTGGCTATAATCCAACAAGAGGTACTCTTCTATTTTAGTTTTCATCTCATCAAAATTCTGTCCAATGGCACATAGTTGTTCCAATCCGCTTCCCTCTACCATAAGCGGATTAACCACCGCAAATTTGCCGCGATATAGGGCATTGAGAAGCTTTAGCTTAATGCCTGTATTTTGGTTGGTGTGCAATACATTGATATGTGCGGAAGCTATAAGATCGTGTATGGTCTTTGTTTTCAGGTTAGTTTTAAGCTCTACATTATCATACTGCAAGCACAGTTGCATAAGTCCCCTAGGCGGATTATTACCTGCTATTACGCACTTCACTAGGAGTTTGGAAAACACATTGCGTATTAATTCTTTAGCTGCTTCATAATTTTCGGGAACGGCGAGATTGCCGTGATATAATAAGAAATCGCCCCGCTCTCGCGGATATTTTATCACATTATTGCTATGAAAAGCGGGTAGATAAAATGTATTGCCGTACTTACGGTCAAAATGTGCCTCGTCATTGGGGCTAATTGCCGCAATTAAGTCAGCGTGTTTCAGTACCTTTTCGTATTTGCTTAAACGTTCGGCTTCTAGCCTAAAAAAATATTTTTTAAAATACTTAGACTCTGATTTTTCTAAATGCCTATAGTAATGGTGTTCTATATTATGCGTACGTACAATCTTAAATCTATTTTTGAGTTTGGACGATTTTAAATGAAATGTACAATGCAATCCTTCAAAAAGAATAGGTGCGTTGTCCTGAGTAAGCCGTTGGAGCAACAAATCACTACCTCGAGAAGCAACTATGTATGGTGTACTGCCAATGAATGGATTTTTGTATGTGCTACGTTTGTAGTAATACAGTTTAGAGCAGAATTTCCCGAGTTTCGTCTTGTTCTTCTTACGACCATAATGATACATATGCAAGACAATATCTACCCCTTGAGCATGCAAGGACTCTAATTTGTGATAAATATCAATCACCCCTCCATAATCAGCCGGATAAGGCACATCAAATGCAATTATATGTAGTCTTTTAGGCAATGGATGCATATAGATTCATTAACTTTTTTTCTTCGTTCTCCCAATGGTAAGCTTGTCGTGCAATAACGCAATTATTTTTCAATCGGTCATATAAAATGGGGTCGTTTAATAATAAATTGACGGCACTTTGTATTTCAGATGACTCTGCTGTTGCAAATACAGAACAATTATAAGTCTTATCTAATAATTGATACTCTGGAAAAGGATTGGTAATGGCTGGCAACTCAGCGTGAATGTAGTCAAAGTACTTATTGTTGAGCGAGTAGTAATAGCTCAGTCCTAAATTCTCTGAAACATTAATACCTGCAAATGCCCCGGCAGTAAGTGGTGGAAGTTCGCTTGGTTTTAGTAATCCCAGAAATTCTACTTTGGATTCCAATTGAAGTCTCTTGGTAAACTGTTGTAAATCATCCGCCAAATCTCCCGTTCCTGCAATTTTTAGTTTAATATCCAACTTGGCCATAGCCATAATGAGTGCCTCTAACCCGCGGCCCTTATTTAATGCCCCCTGATATAGTAAATATTTTTCTTGTACGTCAACGTTTACTTTTTCTTTCAAATACGGGCAATTACGCACTACTGTAAAAGGAACTCTATACTTATTACTGTATTCATCGGCTATCATTTGACCTACCGTAATACCGTATGAAATACGTGGCAATATATACTCCTCTATCTTCAACCATATAGCTCGCTTAGATGGCTGTGTTACCAGCTCAGGTACCTCGGTAAAGTACTCGTGCGAATCGTAAACCAACTTCTTCCCTCGCAGCTTACTTATGGCGAAACAGGCTGGCAATGTATCTAAGTCTACTGCGTGGAGGATATCAACTTTGGCAAATAAGAGGGCAAAAAATATTCTGATATTATAAACCAAATAAAATAACGGTCCGCTTTGTATCCAAAACCGAAATCTGCGTTGGGTATAAACTGATGGAAGCTGTTCCTTAGTAGATCTTTTTCGGCCCCACAGAGCCACATTATACTTTTTAGACAATGAGGTACATATACGTATCATTCGTTGATCGTAGATGGTATCATTTA
>JABIUV010000031.1 GCA_018700895.1 Bacteroidota bacterium | reverse complement strand
GTACACCTCTTCCCATTCCGAACAGAGAAGTTAAGTCCAATTGAGCCGATGATACTTGGGTAATACCTGGGAAAGTAGGTCGCCGCCACTATATTAAAGCCTCTCCAATTCTCGGAGAGGCTTTTTTTATGGATAGTTTTTTATCGGATGATGCCTGTCTGCCATTGCAAATGGGAATGTTGGGAGGTCAAACTTGACTGGTTTTTATCAAAGGAAACCTATTTAGTTTCAAGATAGGTTGTTATATCTTGTTTTAAAGACCTGTGTGTATTTTTAGTTACTCTAGTTTTTACTATATTGGTTAGATCTTAAATTTTTGCAACTATTTTTTTACTTATTAATGTTTTGCCCAATTGCTTTTATGGATAAGTTTAACCATTGTGATATTTGTGTATATTAATCGTGAATGTTTTTTAGGGTGTTGTACCAATCTATTTCATATTAAATTTTGATTTTTTTAGTTTAATAAATTATCAATAGCTTATTACAAACTAGTTTGTGCGTATTTGGCTGATTTTGTGTTAAAGAATAACACCTTATGTTGATTTAATAACTTTATTACCAATTTGTCCAGTATTGAGAGACTATATTGCTCTTAATGTATTATTAATTTACTTTGCCTTATTATGATAATAATGACTGAAACAGCTCAAAACGTTGCCAATAGGCTTATACGATATGTGCAGGTAGATACGCAGAGCGACCCATATAGCGATACCTTTCCTAGCACGGGGAAACAAAAAAACTTAGGCAGAATAGTCGTAGCCGAACTCTTAGCTATTGGTATAGCAGATGCGTACATGGACGAATGGGGATATGTGTTTGGCACGGTGCCTAGTAATACCGATAAGGATGTAGAAACTATCTGTTTTTGCTCCCACTTAGATACTGCTCCTGACTGTAGCGGTACAGATGTGAAACCTATCTTACATCGTAACTATCAGGGAGAGGATATCGTACTTCCTGATGATACCACACAAGTGATTACCACCAAACAGCATAAGTACCTAGCTGAGCGAGTAGGTGATGACATTATCACCGCAAGTGGCACTACCTTACTAGGTGCGGATGACAAGGCCGGAGTGGCTATTATTATGCAGCTTGCCGAGGAACTTATCCAAAGTTCCAATATCAAACACGGAGATATTCGTATCCTATTTACTCCAGATGAAGAAGTAGGCCGGGGAGTAGATAAGCTGGACATGAATAAACTGAATGCAGACGTAGGTTATACGTTAGATGGTGGAACACGAGGTTCATTGGAAGGTGATACATTTTCGGCCAATGCTATGACAGTGACTTTTCACGGCATTAGTGCTCACCCTGGCTATGCCAAGGGCAAGATGGTGAATAGCGTGAAGGTGATGAGTGCCTTTTTGGCTAGTTTACCTGCAGTGGGATTATCGCCGGAGACCACTAGTGGTGCTGAGGGTTTTGTGCATCCATATAACCTGCGTGGGCAATTGGAAACCTCGAGTGTAGATTTTATCGTGAGAGACTTCACCACTGCTAACTTGGGAAAACATCAACAATTGGTGGTAGATTTAGCTGAAGCTGCCATTGCTCAATATCCTGGAGCTCGTTATGAGGTAAGTGTAAAGGAGCAATACCGTAATATGCGTGAAATGCTAGATAAGTTTCCTCATATAGAGGCCAATGCCGTGGAGGCAATGAAACGAGCAGGAGTAGAGCCAAAACAAGACTTGGTACGTGGTGGTACCGATGGCTCGAGACTGTCGTTTATGGGGTTGCCATGTCCTAATATTTTTACTGGTGAAATGGCCATACATAGCAAACATGAGTATGTGAGTGTGCAAGATATGGAAGCGGCTATACATGTGTGCATGGAGCTAGTTCAGGTGTATGAGGAAAATGCATAGGTGTGTTTCATTTATGCTCAAGGTGTTGGCTTGTTTCAGCCTATGGACTAATGATGGAGCATACAAGGGATCAGGAGGGAATCTAATTCCTATTTCAGACGCTAGTATCGCTGTAAGTAAGGAGATGCTGAAATTCTCACGCTTCAGCAAAGACTCCGTAGCCGTAGAGGTGTATTACTTTATATCCTGTGTGCTGTCAAGTTGGCTCACTTTGGGTGGGCGATGCTGGTAGGCTCTCTTACAGCAGTGTTTGGAGGTATTATTACTGCCTTATATGCACTTGTTGCTTATAGTTCCAGAGATTATTTTGAGATTTACTTTCTATGTCTCGTCATCATCTTCGGAAGACAGTTTAAAAACGCAATAAGAACGTATTTTGCCATTGCGATGCGTGCATATGTACCTATCCTTATTTTGATACTATTTGCGATCGGGGAAGAATTGCATAAGTGCAGATATGCCGCATATGACGATTACTCTTACCACAACGAACTATTTACTCGCTCTGAGTATGAGATTTTGATTTATGCTAAAGTGGTGTTTTGGACGATCTTATCGGTATACTTGTTTAATAGGGTTTATCGCAAGAACTACGTACATCCCGTGGTTTAGAGAATCAGTAGGTGCTGCTTCAAAAAGGAGCACCTATTTAAGCAGGTTCACTCTTGCACTCCTCAGTGGGTAAAGCTCCGCACATTGTACAAGCTGTTCCTTCCTCTTGCATCATGGGGTTTTTACCGGCACATCCACCGCGTACTTCACCATCTTTTACCAAAAACATACGTACGGCAATACCTATAAAAGCCAATGACATTACCGTTAAAATAATTCCTAATAATAATATAAACTGCATAATCTATCTTTAGATACGACAAAGGTAGACGAGTCTTACATTTACTAAACAATTCCATCCACAGTTTTGCGTAATAATCAAAGCTGTAACTTTAGAGCCATTATAAAAACGCCAATTTTACTGTCATATTTAAGTTGACAAAAGTTCAGTGTAACTTATTGGCATTACTTTCGTTGAGTTATTATATGACCAGAAAAGAGTCCGAGAATGCAGCAACCCAACAAATCTATTAAAAAGTCTACCTGGATTATTCTTGCGTTACTTTTTTTGAATGTTCTCACTTTTTCACTGGTTTCTTCTAACATCAAGCATAACTACCCTACTACCGACACCATTACTACTTCGGCAGATGATAATAACTATTTTAAAGCTGGAGTGAATGTTTTGGACTGGAGCTATAGACTCTTAAGAATATTCAGACGGTAGTTAGTAGATATTTATCTCCACTTTAGCCAACGGGTATACTGCCCTATCATTCTTGTTTTACATTTGACCTTTATACAGCGCATATGATTAGCACACGAGATAATGTAGTCAATAGTTCTTTTTACCAGCTGGTAACAAAGTATAACCTACATCATGTGCTGTTATGGCTTATATACTATCTCTTTTGGGTATACGTACCGAGTCCAGGCATCACTCGGGCAGATTTTTATATCAATTCCTTTGTAATTGTATCTATTCACGCTGTGGTGAGTTACTTCAACATATACTTTCTGTTTCCTGTTTTTTTACAACGACGTGTTTATGTCAAATATATCGTTGCTATATTGCTAACACTATCCCTAGGAGCACTCCTAGAGGCAGCACTATTTACGTGGCTCAATACCATAGGTCCAGAATATAAGAGTGGTTTACTTTCCCCTCGTTTCCTCCTCATCACATCTATGGCCATAGCCTATACTGCCGCAAGTACTATGAGTCTTAAGTTGGTAAAACATTGGTACGAGAAGGAACAACTTACCAAAGAACTCGCCAAGCTAAATACCGAAACGGAGCTAAAGTATCTCAAGTCTCAGATCAACCCGCATTTTCTGTTTAATAGTTTGAACAGCATTTATGCTCTAGCATTACAAAAAAGTGATTTGACACCTGACCTTATACTTAAGCTGAGCGATATATTGCGTTACCTATTGTATGACGGAAGCGAAAAAAAAGTAAGCCTTACACAAGAGATCAAGTACCTTAAGAGCTACTTGGAACTAGAGAAAGTAAGGCATGGCAATCGTATGAATTTGGAAATTGCCATAGACGGAGATACCGACACAAAAGAAATAGCACCTATGTTGCTCATTCCTTTTGTAGAAAATAGTTTTAAGCACGGTTTGGGCAAGGATATGGCCAATGGGTACGTTAAGGTGTTTGTAAAGACCCAAGTCGATGGCTTGAAATTTAGCATAGCCAATAGTAAACCAGCCGGCGGAAGCGAGGTGTCCAAGCAAGAAGGATATCAAGGTGGTATTGGGTTGATAAATGTAAAAAAACGATTACGCCTGCTCTACCCTCAAAAACACGAGCTTAAAGTAGGTAGTACCGCAACCGAGTTTAAAGTAGAATTAGACATAAAATTGAATTAACCATAATTAATAAATATGAATTGTATCGCAGTAGACGACGAACCACTAGCACTAGACATTATAGAAGCTTATGTGGCCAAACACCCCGATTTGAAACTTGTAGCACGTTGCAACAATGCGGCAGAGGCCAGTGAAGTACTAAAAAAACATAAAGTAGATCTCATGTTCCTTGACATTAACATGCCTGAGATAGATGGACTTAGTTTTGTGAAATCACTTGAAAATAAGCCGCTCTTTATGTTCACTACGGCGTATCCCGATCACGCGGTAGAAGGTTTTGAGCTAGATGCCATAGACTACTTGCTCAAGCCTATAGCCTATGACCGATTCGAAAAAGGGGTAGAAAAAGCAAAAGAGTACTTTCAACTCAAAAATAACAGCGGAGCAGCAGAGTCTGACTTGGAACATGAGCACATATTTGTAAAGGCTAACCAAAAACTGATTAAGCTTGCCTATAGTGATATTTACTATGTAGAGGCATTTGCAGATTATGTTAAGATCTTCTTACAGGATAAAAAGATAGTAACCCTCCAAACAATGAAAAAAATGGAGCAAAAACTGCCGTCGGAAATGTTTAGTAGGGTACACCGTAGTTTTATTGTAAATCGTAAGCACGTATCAGCTTTTAGTACTTCGGGTTGTGAGGTAAATGGCGTGAAAATTCCTATCGGCAAAAACTACAAAGAAGATTTTGTAGGGATAATGAAGGGTAAGAATATACTCTAAATGGTGGACAAACGCTTGGAGGCCTTTGAGAGGTTACTCACTATTATGGATGAGCTGCGTGAGCAGTGTCCGTGGGATAGAAAGCAGACGAACGAAAGTCTACGTCATCTTACTATAGAGGAAACATACGAGCTGAGTGATGCCATACTCGCCGGTGATAATGAGGAGATTAAAAAAGAACTAGGAGACTTGTTCCTGCATCTGGTTTTTTATGCCAAAATAGGCGATGAAAAGAAAGCCTTTGATGTAACAGACGTACTACACAGCGTATGCGATAAGTTGGTAAGCAGGCATCCACACATATATGGCGATGTGAAGGTGCAAGACGAGGAAGAGGTGAAACAAAACTGGGAACAGCTCAAACTAAAAGAAGGCGGTAATAAAGGTGTGCTAAGCGGTGTACCCAATAGTATGCCTAGCTTGGTAAAAGCTATGCGTATGCAAGACAAAGCTGCTCAAGTAGGTTTTGACTGGCCAAGTAAAGATGATGTGTGGGAAAAGGTAGACGAGGAGTTACAGGAATTCAAGGAAGCCGAAGGAGTAGAGAAGGAAGAAGAGTTCGGCGACTTACTCTTTAGCTTGGTTAACTATGCTCGTTGGCTCAAAATTAATCCAGATGATGCATTAGAGAAGACCAATAAGAAATTCAAATACCGCTTTGAAGCCATTGAAAAATTTGCCAAGGCAAATGGGAAAGCCCTTGAGAATATGAACTTAGCAGAGATGGATGCTATATGGAATGAGGCAAAGAAAAAATAAAAGCCTGCATACTTTTAGGAGGTCAAATCTGTTTTGTAAGAAACAAGCCTTAAATTGGCCAGATAATTGATGCTATTTATACCAATGAAAAAACTTTTAATACTGGTTTGCCTATCAGCAATAGTGATGAACACTGTTGCTCAGACCAAAGTATATGATAATACAAACTATGATGATAAGATAGCTACGGTCATACTCCAAAAAGATTTGGGAATATACGATCCACTTCCGCTTCTTGATTTGTCAGAAAGTGAGAAGCTACGTCTATCATTTGACATTTTATCTCCCACCAATGAGTTTTTCAATTACTCCATCATGCATTGTGATAGAAACTGGCAGCCGAGTGACCTGCAGCCTATGGAGTATATCTCGGGCCAAAGAATGGGAGAGATTACGGATTTCAAATTTTCGACCAACACCTATACCCGCTACACACATTATACGCTCACGTTCCCAGAACAAGGAATGGCGATAACCAAGAGTGGAAATTATATTATTAAGGTATATCGTAACTTCGATGAAGAAGATTTACTGCTTACGCGAAGATTTATGGTGCTAGATAATCAAACTAGAATAAGCAGTAATGTGCGTATTGCTACTCTACCTGATAAGCGATTCACCCACCAAGAAGTTGATTTTGATGTGGATTATGAGGGGTTTGATATACCAAATCCATTTCTGGATGTGAACGTTACCATATTGCAAAACAACAGCTGGAATAACGCCATCTATAATCTTAAGCCACTTTTTGTGAATGGCAACAATCTGAATTTTAACTATGAGGACAAGAACCTCTTCCCGGGTACTAATGAGTTTCGCTTTTTTGATATTCGGTCGTTACGGTTTTTTAGTAATAATGTGATAAAAAAATACACAGATAGTGTACAGAATGGTGTGCTGAGGCCCGAAGAAGCAAGAGGGCATCTTAACTACGTACGTTGGATAGATTACAATGGTAAACGGGTGATTATGAATGATGACGGTGTAAATATTGTGGAGGATGGCGATTATGCCATGATACACTTTTACCTCAAGTCCAATGATTTGGCCGATATGGGTGATGTATATATTTATGGAGAACTTACCGATTGGCAGCTCAAAGAAAAATTTAAGATGAAGTACTTTGAGGAATATGATATGTACGGTGCGTCTGTATTGCTCAAGCAGAGTTACTATAACTATCACTTTGTGCTAAAAGACAAGGACGGCAATATTGATTACACCTTTACCGAAGGCAATCACCAAGAAACCGAAAATGACTATACTGTACTCGTGTATCACAAAAACGTATTTTATGGTTATGACGAACTCATAGGGGCCACTACCCGAAATAGTTATACGGTAATGGATAAATGATGCTTTGATTTTTGGGCAGGAGTTCTATTTTCGCCACGTACGGCGTGGATAAAAATTTAGTCTATAAAATAGCTCTCACTCAGATTCCGGGAATAGGTAGTGTACTAGCCAAAAGTCTCATAGGCTATTGTGGTGGAGTACGTGAGGTATTCGAAAAATCACGTGACTTTCTGAAAAAAGCACCTGGAGTAGGAGATGTCCTTTCTGCCAATATAAAGTCATTTACCGACTTTAGACAAGCAGAACAAGAGGTTGAGTTTATTGCTAAAAATAAAATCAGACCCATCTTCTTTTTGGACAAGGATTATCCTGATAGGCTCAGAAACATTCCTGATTGCCCCATACTGCTGTATGTAAGAGGAGATGTAAATCTGAGCCCAGAGAAAAGCATAGCCATAGTAGGTACGCGTAAGATGACGGAGTATGGCAAGCAATTCATAAATAAACTCATAGAAGACATAGCACCTTATAAACCCACTATTATAAGTGGTTTAGCCTACGGAGTTGATACATGGGCACATAAGCAATGTTTGCAATACGGCTTAGATACCTACGGTGTGGTGGCTCACGGGATGGACAGAATTTATCCCGTACTACATAGTAATATAGCAAGCGATATGGTAGCCAATGGTGGTGCGGTAATCACCGAATATACTAGCGGAACCAAACCGGATAAGGAACATTTCCCTATGCGAAACAGAATAGTTGCGGGTATGGTAGATGCTGTTATAGTGGTGGAGAGTGCTGCTAGCGGTGGTTCGCTCATTACTGCCGAGTTAGCCAATCAGTATAATAGGGATGTGTTTGCAGTGCCGGGTTCCCTAGGCGAGAAGTATAGTGCCGGCTGTAATTACCTGATAAAAAATCATAAAGCCAACTTAATAGAAGGAGTGAAGGACATTGTGAAACAGCTGAATTGGGATGTGAAAATAGAAAAGAACAACCAACGCCAATTATTTGTTGAACTAACCGATGACGAGCAAAAGGTAGTAGATCTCATACGAGAAAGTAAGGAGATAGGGATAGACCAGCTTATGGCTTTGTCAGGAATGCCGAGCAGCTCCCTCGCTATGACCCTGCTGGAGCTAGAAATGAAAAATTGTATTACTTCCTTGCCGGGTAAACGCTACCAAACGATATACTAAGAATGATAAAGAAATCAGATTTCAGCTTTCAATTGGATGAGAGCCGTATTGCGAAGTATCCACTTGCAAACCGCGATGAGTCTAAACTATTGGTGTATCAAAATGGTGAAACACAGCATTGTGTTTTTAATGAAATAGATAAATATTTGGACTCGGATACATTAATCATACGCAATAATGCCAAGGTTATTCCCGCTCGGTTGTATTTCAGACGAGCTACGGGTGCATTGATAGAGGTATTGTTATTAGAACCGATATCCCCCAGTAGCTACGAACTTTCATTTGCATCCACGGCCAGCTGCCAATGGAAATGCATTATAGGCAATAGTAAAAAGTGGAAAGATGATGAGCAAATAGGCTTAGCTGATAATGAAGAACTCGTGACGGCTAAATTGACAGATAGGGGAGAGCGAATAGTAGAGTTGTGCTGGTCTAACGGCAAAACATTTACAGATTTACTGGATGAGATAGGTGAGTTGCCGCTACCTCCATACCTCAATAGAAATACCGAGCAATCCGATATCGAAACCTACCAAACGGTATTTGCAAAAAATGCAGGCTCGGTAGCAGCACCCACAGCGGGACTCCATTTTACGGGACGTGTGCTAGATTCGCTAGAGCAGAAAGGAGTAGAGACGGCAGAGGTGACCTTGCATGTAGGTGCGGGCACATTTTTACCAGTAAAAGAGGATAACGTACTCCATCACGATATGCATCGAGAGCATTTTGAAGTTAGCAAGGAAACGCTCGAGCATCTTATATCCAAACCTAAACGAATAGCCGTGGGAACCACTAGCCTCCGGGTATTAGAAAGTTTATACTGGCTTGGAGTGCAATTGAGTCAAGGGGTAAATGGCCTGGTGGTAGGCAAGCTGGAGCCGTATGAAGGCGAAGCTAAGATGACCTATACAGAATCGCTGCAGCACATCTTGGAATATATGCACAAGCACAATATCAAAACCCTAGAAGCTGCTACCGAGATTCTCATATTGCCGCACCATCACCCTCGCAGTATCATAGGGTTGATTACCAATTTTCATTTGCCAGAGAGCACCTTACTCATGCTCATTGCCAGCGTAGTAGGAGACCAATGGCGGTCTATATACGAAGAGGCTCTTAGCAAGAACTATCGCTTTTTAAGCTATGGAGATAGTAGTTTGCTCTTTGTAGAAAAGCCTACTTAGCCTCTTTCGTTATTTTGGTGAGTTCTTCCATCTTGTAAACGAATATGCTACCACCAGCCGTTTGAATTTTTAATGATTCATTGGGTATTTGTTCCATAATCTGTCCTTTGATGACACTCCCGTTTTTTAAGTATACTACATCTACATACGTGACTTCTTTCTCTTTGGTAGGTGCTGGCTGAGCCTGAGTAGGGTTTTTAGGATTTCTACCCATTATGATAATTCCTAGGACAATCATAATTAAACCAAGTATTAGGCTGGCAACCAGTGCTACTAAAATTCCCAGTACCAACATAAACACTCCGATACCGCGGGATGAGCTACTTTCATTTTGAACGGATGATTTGGCTACGGCTTTGTCTAATTTTCGGACTTCCCGTGATGTGAGTTGTGCATTTTTAGCGACAGATTTATTGTCTTGAGTCATTATGCCGAACTCTTGGGTACCAATTGGTTTAGTGATATATTCTGATCGTGGTTTCCTTTCCGTTTTTTCTTGTAGAGTTATTGGCTTAAACGCCGCAACAGGTATGTCATATAGACTTAATTCATCAGCCGATGGTGTGTCTTGTCTGTTCTTGGCCTTGATTATGTTGTCTTTTTTGTTAGAATGGCTTGTAAGCCAGTCGAGATGAAAGCCTTTGTTATAACGTCGCTTTGTTAAAGCACAAGAATCGAACAGAAAGACTGCAAGTAATAAGCAAATAGAATGTTTCAATATTTTAGAATTCATTTGACCAATATCGTCTAAATTTCGGTCTTTTTCAACTCGAATTATAAGATATGTATGCGTGGGTGTTTGAGTATTATTATATTCGTACTCTTATATTTTGCGAGTCAAAAGAAAACAGCGTATATGCTTAAATATTTTTGACCAAAATAATTTCTGGGGGATTAGCTCAGTTGGCTAGAGCGTTACACTGGCAGTGTAAAGGCCATCGGTTCGAATCCGATATTCTCCACCACTTTAGGGGCCATATTGGCTCCTTTTTTATGCTAAAAATCTATGCCTGATACATATACGATACATAACGACCAACTTACCGTCACCATCAAACGAAAGGGAGCTGAGTTATGCTCTGTAAAAGATACGGATGGATTTGAGTATATGTGGCAAGCTGGAGACGTGTGGCCGCGTCACGCACCAAATTTGTTTCCCATAGTCGGGAGCTTATTAGATCACCAGTATACGTACGAGGGTAAGACGTATGACCTGAGTCATCACGGTTTTGCTCGTAATATGGACTTTGATATGTTGCACCAGAGTGAGCACTCCATTTGTTTTGTGCTTATGCACTCGCAAGAGACCCTTACGTCTTTTCCATTTAAATTTAGTTTGCTCATTACTTACACTTTGAGTGGTAATCGTTTGGAGCAGCGTTTTAGAGTGGTGAATAATGATGAGAAGCCAATACCTGCTTCTTATGGTGGGCATCCTGCTTTCAATGCTAGTCCTATTTCGGATTATGTGGTTGAATTTTCACACTCTGAAGATGTGAAAGCTAATATCCTGAATGGCCCGTATATTGGATTAGATGAGAGAGAGGTAATTACAGATAAGAAAATAGTGCTTGATGAACATACGTTTGAAGATGATGCACTTATTTTTCAGGAGTTAAAAAGTCAGCAAGTAAGTTTGGTTCACACAAAAAGTAATCATGAGGTGGCAATGGATATATCGGAGTTCCCATACCTTGGGATATGGGCTAAGCCCGGTGCTCCTTATGTATGTCTGGAGCCTTGGCAAGGTTTAGCCGATTTTACTTCTCATAATAAAGCGATAGAGGATAAAAAGGGGGTAGTTTGGATTCCTCAGAATGAGGAGAGCTCCAAGACATTTACCATGAGTTTTTATTCAGATATTCCTTTATAGATTAGATTGCTGCACCTAAGGATATTAGAATTCATGCAACTTAAACAATAGTGCTTTTATAACATGAAAAAATCAACTAATTGCACTTTTCCTAGTCACCGCAGTTTATGTAGCGTGTGAGCAAAATCCATTGTGGGTTGGCAAAAAAGAGTTTATAACAGCGGAGTATAGCAATAACGAAGTGCCGGCAGTTGCAGCAGAAGAAACAGACAAAAGTCCATTTGCCGATTATAATGTATCGCTTATACTAGAACAAAACGATGTCTCTGTGAAGGTGATGCTGAGAGGAGTAAGTGTACAGAGCGACAGTAATAACTTTGATGTTGTTGATTTTGAGGTCTTTGAACGTAATAGTGAAGGTAAGTGGAAATCGTAATCTGAGTTTAAAGATGAGTTTTCATCTGAAAAGACTAGCGTGGCTTCAGTCTTGGTACTCGATATGAGTAGCTCATTGAGCTATGTATTAGATGACTTGAAAAAATTTGCTAAAAACCATGTTGATGAGGTGTCAAGTAGTAGTGATAATGCTCAAGTTGCAGTTGTCTTTTTTACCGGAAGTGCAGATATAGTTACCACTGCATTTAATGATAATAGTAGTATAGAGGACCTAAAGTCCCACATCGATAATTTTGAAGACTTCAAGGATAGAACAGCTCTATTTGCTGCAACACTTATTGACATTGAGATGCTTAATAACTTGGGCTCATTTGAAGGAGCACAAACACTAGTAGTATTTACCGACGGTAAAGATAATGATAATCCAAGTGATAAACTAGAGAGTATTGAGGATTCTAAAGTAGAGATATAATAATTGGCCTCAAGGGTGCCGATTTTGATAAGAGCGAATTGGAGAAAATAGCATCGTAAGAACGCAATTGCATAGTTACAAACAAGGAGAAAAAACTTGAGGACGTATTTACCTACATAGGTCGTAAGGTCATATCTAAGTACGACTTTGTTTACGTTCGTTCAGACCAAATACTTAATGACTCTATCCAGCTAAAATACGAGATAGACGTAGAGCGTATTAAGGATTAATTATTCTTGATAATTATCTCATTGTAAATCCCACCTAGGTGTAATTCACGGGAAATAAAGAACACAGATCAGGATGATTTGCACAGATCTTTTTTAGGTTAAAATCAAAAATAGTACGTTTTTACTTAGCTGGGCTTTAAGGTTATCTAAAATACGCTTACCGTACTTTAATCTCACTTGCTTTCTTCCAACACGGTCCAGGTTTTGGCTCCTGAAACCTTCTGTTTCATTAATGCATTGTCCAGCACTTCGCTCATATGCTCCACAAAGTGGAACTTGAGGTCTGAGATATAGCTCGGCTTAATGTCGTCTATATCCTTCTTGTTGGCCTTGCACATTATGATTTCTTTGATACCTGCACGTTTTGCAGCTAGTATTTTTTCCTTAATGCCACCCACGGGCAGCACCTTACCACGTAGGGTAATTTCACCGGTCATCGCGAGGCGATTTTTTACTTTACGTTGTGTTATGAGCGAGGTAATGGCAGTAAGTATGGTGATTCCAGCACTAGGACCATCCTTAGGTACTGCTCCGGCAGGGAAGTGAATGTGTAGGTCATATTGGTCAAATATGAGTGGATTAATACCGTAATCTTCGGCATTTGCTTTCAGCCACGTTGTGGCATTTACAGCACTTTCTTTCATTACGCTACCCAGTTGGCCGGTCAGTGTTACCTTGCCTTTGCCCTTAGTCAGTGAACTTTCTACGAATAGGATATCCCCGCCCACACTTGTCCACGCAAGTCCAGTGACTACACCAGCTATATCGTTGGTCTCATACAGGTCTTTCTCTATCTTGTCTTTGCCGAGTATCTCTTCTATTTGTGCAGCAGTTATGGTCGGTTTCGGTTCGTTTCCGTATACCACTTCTTTGGCTTGCCATCTGCATATTTTAGCAATTCGCTTATCCAGAGAGCGTACACCACTCTCGCGGGTATATTGGTCTACTACCATTTCGATGGTCTTGTCGGCCATTTTTACTTGGCTCGCTTTTAGTCCGTGCTCTTTTTTCTGTTTTGGCAGTAGGTGTTTTTTGGCGATGCCTATTTTTTCTTCTACGGTATATCCGCTGATGTCAATGATTTCCATACGGTCGCGTAACGCTGGTTGTATGGTATCTAGTCTATTAGCTGTAGCTACGAATAGTACTTTGCTCAAGTCATAATCCAGGTCTACATAGTTATCGTGAAAAGCATTGTTCTGCTCAGGGTCTAGTACTTCGAGCAGTGCCGAAGATGGATCTCCACGGTGGTCGCCACCTATTTTGTCTATTTCGTCTAATACAAATATCGGGTTACTTTTTCCTGCTTTTTTCAAACTTTGGATTATACGACCCGGCATAGCACCTATATAGGTTTTGCGATGTCCTCTTAGCTCTGACTCGTCATGTAGTCCACCTAGGCTCATTCGTACATATTCTCTATCCATTGCTTTGGCAATAGATTTTCCTAACGATGTTTTACCTACTCCTGGAGGGCCATATAGGCAGAGGATTGGGCTTTTCATATCGCCTTTCAGCTTGAGCACCGCTAGGTATTCTAATATACGCTCCTTTACTTTTTCCAGTCCAAAGTGGTCCGCATCTAGGATTTTTTTAGCCTTTGTAAGGTCAAAGTTATCTTTACTGTATTTTCCCCAAGGTAATTCAAGAAGTAACTCTGCGTAGTTTAAGCTCACAGAGTAATCAGGAGTAGATGGGTTCATACGCATCAGTCTGTCTAGCTCTTTGCTAAATGCCTTTGATACCTTCTCGCTCCATTTCTTTTTAGCTCCTCGCATCCTAAGGTTTTCTATCTCCTTATCTGGACTGTCGTGGCCTAATTCTTCGTGAATGGCTCTTATCTGTTGTTGTAAAAAATATTCTTTCTGCTGCTGGTCAAGGTCTACCTTTACCTTACTCTGTATTTTGTTTTTGAGTTCTAGGATTTGTATCTCCTTGTCCAGATGACCAAGTACTCGGTTGGCTTTTTTCTTAAAAGTTCCAAGTTCCAAAATTTCTTGTTTTTCGTCTACACTTACATTAAGGTTAGACGATATGAAATTGATTAAGAAGTTCGGAGAATTTATATTTTTAAGAGCGAAATTGGCTTCTGTAGGAATATTTGGGCTTATTTCTACAATTTGACTGGCCAATTCACGAATACTCTCAACCGTTGCATTGGTTTCTTTGCTTTTACTTGCTTTCCCGTCAGTTACGGCTTCTGTATTTCCTCTGAAATACGGGAGTTCTTGGCTTATTCCCGAAAGTTCAAATTTGCGTTTGCCTTGTATAATTACCGTAATGTTGCCATCAGGCATTTTTAGCATCTTAAGGATAAGACCAAGAGTTCCGTATTGATATAAATCGGTACCGGCGGGATCTTCTATCTCTTGATCTTTCTGTGCGATTACACCTATTATTTTATCAGCTTTGTATGCATCTTCTATGAGTTTTATGCTCTTGTCTCGCCCTACGGTAATAGGGAAAACTACACCGGGGAAAAGCACCGTATTGCGTAGTGGTAATAATGGCAGGTTACTCGGGTATTCTCCGGTACTGTCATCTTCAAAGTCGCTATCGGCTATTACGGATATGACTTCTGAGCCATCTTCTCCGCTCAAAAAATCGCCACCAAACGTTATTTTATTATCAAATGTCATTTTGTCAAGTTGTCGCTTGCGTATCTACAATTACGCAAGGCTCAAAGATATGGCAAAGGTTGTGCCAAGGCATTTTGTCAGTCAATACGAGTAATCTTTTATAAAATTGGGAACGGCAATGTCAAATTAGTGGTTGTATGAGGGTGCGAAATGATTCTTTAATAGCAAGCGAGTCTCTTTTTGGAAATCTTTCTCCATAATATTGCAAACCTTTAAAATACAGATAATGTATAATTCTATGTTTGAGTATCTTTGCACTTCAAAAAATAAAATAACCAATGAAAAACATTAAATTATTATCATTAATGATCCTACTTGGAGTAGGAGCATTACTCGTTACAAGTTGCACAGGAACGGACGATCCTGTGACACCTACACCTATTTTAAACTTTTTGGCTGACGATGACGCTGGCTATCTTACTAGTGTAGCAGAGCTTTCAGCTAATACCGCTTTCAAGGTCGCTATTACAGCTTCTCACACAGATAACATCACTTCATTTAAGATTATTCAGTCTTTAGATGGAAGTACTGATTTAGAGTTGTTTGATTCTCTTGAGATCAATACTAAGGTGATATCAGAGTACATTTTTGAAGGAGTAACAGGTGCCGATGCAGGTACTGAGATCTACTCTTTCATTGTTGCTGACAAAGATGGTAATAGTACTACTAAGCAAATCACAATAACCAACCTAGGAGACCCAGGAAAAGATTTATTTAGATTTGAATTAGATAATGGCGGTAATCCTTTCAAAGTATGGAATTTTATCGGACCACTGCCAGGTGCATTCGGAATTACAGCTGGTGCTAATTTTAGATCAGGTGAAGATGATGCGGATAAGGATATTCAAGATGCAGCAGTTGCTGGAGAAACTTGGAATGCAAAATGGACATCGAGAAACGGGACTACTTTTAAGAAACTATCTGGAGAAAGCTGGAACACTGTTACCAATGATGCAACGATAGTTGCGGCATGGGAAAATGGTGGAGTTGCAGAAAGTGAGATTACAGTTGAGGAAAATGAGGTTTATATATTGAACCTTGCTGGATCAGGCAACTACGGATTAGTATTAATAACTGCAATAGACAAAACAGTTCCGAATAGTGAGTTTGTACAATTCGAATTCAAAAAGCAAGATATTTAATCGGTAACTTGTTTACATAAAAAATCACAAAAGGTGTGTGCTTTGCATTCACCTTTTTTTATTTGCAGTGAGTCAACATAGAAAGTTATAAAATGAAGAGAATAGGAGTGTATACAAGTGGAGGTGATGCCCCAGGAATGAACGCAGCGGTGAGGGCAGTGGTTCGTACCGCTGTTTATCACGGTTTGAGTGTAAAAGGCATAAAACGCGGATATGAGGGGATGATACACGATGACATTATAGACTTAGACCGACAGTCGGTGGCCAACATTATTCAGCGTGGTGGAACTTTCTTAAAGACAGCAAGAAGTAAAGACTTTATGACGCCTGAGGGTCGCAAAAAAGCTTATGATAACTTGCATAAAAACGGGATAGATGCTTTGGTATGTATCGGTGGTAACGGTTCATATACTGGAGCTAAGATTTTTAATGAGGAATATGGGATACCTTGCATTGGCTTGCCGGGTACTATTGATAATGATTTGTACGGTACAGATTATACCATCGGCTATGATACGGCTATCAACACCGCTCTCGATTCTATAGACAGAATACGCGACACGGCTCATAGTCACGAGCGTGTATTTATCGTAGAGGTAATGGGTAGAGATAGCGGTTTTATTGCTCTTGATGTAGCTATTGCGGGCGGAGCAGAGGGGGCTCTCATTCCCGAGGATATTTCGGATTGGGATAAGGTGATTAAACATTTTAACCGCCCAGGAAAACGTAAAAAATCATTCTCTATTATCGTAGTAGCAGAAGGAGACGAACAAGGAGGTGCATTAATACTTGAGAAAAGACTCGCAGAGTTATACCCTGATTTGAAAATAAGAAGCACCATCTTAGGACATGTGCAACGTGGCGGTAGTCCAAGTGCTCGTGATCGTATATTGGCTTCTCGATTGGGTTCCGAAGCAGTGAAGGCCTTAATAGAAGGTAAAACGTCAGTTACAGTGGGGATTATTAGTGATGAAGTATCTTATACACCATTCGACTTAGCGATTAACGGTAAGAAATCGGTAAACCCAGCAATGATAGAATTGGCTGAAATTTTAGCCATCTAGAATTTTATATAGCGTCCATAAAAAAGCCTGAATCTTTGCAGATTCAGGCTTTTTAGTTTTTTATTATTTGTGGTCTAAACGTCGATGTTAGCGTATTTGGCATTTGCCTCTATAAACTCACGACGCGGTGGTACTTCGTCACCCATTAGCATAGAGAATACTCTATCTGCCTCTGCGGCGTTGTCTAAGGTTACGAGTTTGAGCGTTCTTCTCTCGGGATCCATCGTAGTTTCCCATAGCTGCTCAGCATTCATCTCACCTAAACCTTTGTATCGTTGTATCTTAACACTATCGGGATTATCTCCGCCTAATTCTCTTACTAGTGTGTCACGTTCCTCGTCACTCCAGCAGTATTCAGCCTTTGCACCTTTCTTCACTTGGTATAGTGGTGGCGTAGCGATGTACAAGAACCCTTGCTCAATGAGAGCTTTCATATAACGGAAACATAAGGTAAGTATAAGCGTACGTATGTGACTGCCGTCCACATCTGCATCCGTCATTATCACTATTTTGTGATAACGCAGCTTGGTAGTGTTAAGCTCACGAGCATCTTCTTCGGTGCCTATGGTCACACCTAGGGCGGTGAACATGTTTTTTATTTCCTCGTTGTCATATATTTTATGCTCCAAGGCTTTTTCTACGTTCAGAATTTTACCACGCAATGGAAGTATTGCTTGGTAGTTTCTATCTCTACCTTGCTTGGCTGTACCGCCTGCAGAGTCTCCCTCCACAAGGTATAGTTCGCATATAGTAGGATCTTTTTCAGAGCAATCAGATAGCTTTCCTGGTAGTCCAGCTCCACCCATAGGAGTTTTACGCTGCACCATTTCACGAGCCTTGGCAGCTGCATGTCTTGCTTGAGCCGCAAGCATTACCTTTTGTACGATTTGCTTAGCCTCCGTCGGATTTTCTTCCAGGAAGTTTGTAAGCATTTCGTTTACTGCTTGACTTACGGCGGCACTTACTTCTCTGTTTCCTAGTTTTGTTTTGGTTTGTCCCTCAAACTGTGGTTCAGCTACCTTCACCGAAACTATGGCCGTTAGTCCTTCTCTAAAGTCGTCTCCTTGTATTTCAAATTTCATTTTGGAGAGCATACCCGACTCATCGGCATACTTCTTTAGGGTATGGGTAAGTCCACGTCTGAAACCACTTAGGTGTGTTCCACCCTCGTGGGTGTTAATATTATTTACGTAAGAGTGAAGATTCTCGGAGTATGAAGTGTTGTATATCATAGCAACCTCTACTGGGATGCCGTTTTTCTCTCCTTCCATAGCAATTACATTGCTCATGATAGGAGTACGGGTACCATCTAGGTAGCGTACAAATTCACTGAGGCCCTCTGTACTTTTAAAATCCTCACGAACGAAGTTGCCTTCATCGTCTTTTTGTCTTTTATCTGTGATGCTGATTTCAATTCCTTTGTTCAGAAAAGAAAGCTCTCGCATTCTGAGGGAGAGGGTGTCCCAATTATAAACGGTAGTTTCACCAAAAATCTCTGGGTCTGGCAGAAAAGTAACCATCGTACCTTGGTCGGTAGTAGGCCCTACTTCTCTTACTTCGTATTTTATTTTACCTTGAGAGTATTCTTGCTCCCATTCTTTCCCATCCTTATATACTGATGCTTTGAGATGGATAGACAGTGCATTCACACATGATACACCTACCCCGTGCAAACCCCCAGATACCTTATACGAATCTTTATCAAACTTACCACCAGCACCTATCTTGGTCATTACTACTTGTAGGGCAGAAACACCTTCTTTTTTGTGCATAGCTACGGGAATTCCTCTTCCGTTGTCTTTTACAGAGATAGAGTTGTCCTCATTTATCCAGACATCTATCTTGTCACAATGGCCAGCCATTGCTTCGTCTATAGAATTGTCTACCACCTCATAAACCAAGTGATGCAGTCCTCTTACGCCAACGTCTCCGATATACATCGATGGACGCTTTCTCACGTGTTCCATGCCCTCTAAGGCTTGGATACTATCGGCATCATAACTTTTGTTCTGTTCGCTCATTTTTACGGTTAAAATTAAAGTGTGAAAGTACAATTATTTGATGATTTCCGGAAGGTTTCATGCTGTTGTATATATCCACAAACAATTCACATTGAAACGAATTTAATGCACTGATTATCAGTGGTTTAAATTACGAAGTCTCGCCCCTCAAATTTCGGCTTAACATTCCGATCCGCTCAGCATACGGGTAGTTGCCTATTACCCACATTAATTTGGTCAGAGCCGCCTCGGGAGTGATGTCCTTACCATCTACTACTACAGCATTTTTGAGCACATTGCTCAAAGCGTATTGTCCCAATTCTATTTTTCCATTCGGACATTGTGTGGTGGCCAATATAATAGTGTTATTCTCCTTGCAAGTAGTGAATAAATCATCCCATCTTTTACCGCTTGGCAAGTTGCCTGCACCAAAGGTACGTAGTACAATGCCTTCAAGTTTTCCTTTTGATACTAAGTCAATTAATATCTCAGGATTATAACCGGGGAATACAGTCACATTCACCACTCGATGACTAAATGTAGACTTTATGTCTAATGGTAGATTCGTGTTTTTTTGAAGGAGGTGCGTGTTTATCGTAATATTTTGTTCTAAGTGGGCTAAGTTGTCAAAGTTGGGAGAACTAAATCCTTCGAAATCATTGGTGCTGGTTTTTACCGCACGATTACCACGCAGTACATCGTCATTAAAACAGATACAGACTTCGGGTATACAGGGTAAACTAAAATGCTTGTATCCAGCTATGTAAATAGCGTTGCTCAAGTTTACAATGCCATCTGTCCTGGGGTGAAAAATAGGTAACTGTGCTCCAGTGAGTACGATGGGCTTAGTAAGATGCTCAAAGATAAAGCTCAAAGCAGATGAGGTATATGCGAGGGTATCTGTACCGTGTATGATTATGAAGCCATCGTGCTGATCGTAATTCTTTTCTATGGATTGGGCAATGCGTTGCCAATCGTTGGGGGTGATATCACTTGAGTCTACTACGGGCTCAAAGGTGTCAAAGGTGAAATCAATTTCGGAGTAATAGTGGAAGTAATTTTGATTTTTGATAGCAGGGAGGTAGGCTATAATCTCATCCCACGTACTTGGTTGAAGTCCTTCGGTGGTGTTTTTCATGCCAAAGGTGCCTCCAGTATAAAGAATATATACGCTGCTTTGCATGTACTATTTGTGATTGGCCAGCAGGTAAAGTACAGCCATTCTCGCCGCTACACCATTCTCTACTTGGTTTAGTATTATGCTTTGGTCAGAGTCAGCCACCTCGCTTGTGATTTCTACACCTCTGTTAATGGGTCCAGGATGCATAAGGACTATCTCTTTTTTGAGGCTTTTGAGCATAGGTAGGGTTACGCCATATTGTGTTGAATATTCACGTAAGCTCGGAAAGTATTTGTCCTCTTGGCGTTCGAGCTGTATACGTAGCATATTGGCGGCATCGCACCACTCCAAACTTTCACGAAGGTCGTTGCTTACCTCTACGCCAAGACTGCCAATGTACTTAGGTAGTAGGGTAGGAGGGCCGCATACACGTACCTTGGCTCCCATCTTCTGTAGGCAGTATATATTACTTAATGCTACACGGGAGTGGAGTATGTCGCCTACTATTACGATTTTTTTATCGGTTAAGTCACCAAGTTCTGCTCTAAGTGAATATGCATCTAGCAGTGCTTGGGTAGGGTGCTCGTGTGTGCCGTCACCTGCGTTTATAATATTGGCATCTATGTGCCGAGCCAAAAACTGATGGGCTCCGGGGGCAGGGTGTCTCATTACGACCATATCTACCTTCATGGCCAAGATGTTATTTACGGTATCTATGAGTGTTTCACCTTTTTTAACAGAAGAACTGCTACTGCTAAAATTGACTACATCTGCCGAGAGTCTCTTTTCTGCTAGTTCAAATGAGATTTTGGTTCGCGTACTGTTTTCGAAAAAAACATTGGCGATAGTGACATCACGTAGTGAAGGTACTTTTTTGATAGGTCTATTGATGACTTCCTTAAAACTATCTGCCGTATCAAGTATCAGCTTGATATCTTGGCTTGTGATATTTTGAATGCCAAGTAAGTGATTTGTGGATAGTGCTGACATTATTACGTGTTATCTGTGATAATCCAAACTTTACAATTCTTTTCTTCCCAATCTACCTTTACGTAATCATCTACGCGTGAGTCTATCTCTTCGCCCACATAATCTGGTTGTATAGGGACTTCGCGTCTGTATTTGCGGTTTATTAGTGTTACGAGTTCTATGCTATCCGGCCTACCGTAGTCGTTTACAGCATCCAATGCAGCTCTTATACTTCTTCCTGTGTACAATACGTCGTCTATAAGTATGATTCGTTTCCCCTCTATGTCAAAGTCAATATTTACTTCATTGGGGACAAGTGGCTTGTCTGACCTACGAAAATCATCTCGATGAAACGTAGTATCTAGTGTGCCGTAATTCACTTCAATATTGAATAAGCTTTTTAATTTTTGCAAAAGAGCTTGGCTTAAAAGTGTTCCTCTCGGCTGCAAAGCGAGTAAAGCGGTGTTACTAAAATCGCTGTGATTTTCAACCAATTGGTGGGCTAATCGGGTTAGGATTAGATCTACTTGTTCATATTGAAGGATGATGCGTTTCATGGGAATTGCGTCTCCGCCATTTTCATAATTTCTTCAAATTCAAAATCTTGAACGGGACCTACGGATAATCTACTGAGCTTTACAAGTGCCATATTGGCCAATGTTTCGTTGGCTTTTACCTGTGCTAATGTTACCGATTTATTTAATGGTTTTATCGCTTGTACATCTACAGCTACCCATCTATCATCATCGGTAGTTGGGTCCTGGTAGGCTTCTTTTATCACCTTACACACTCCTACGATCTCTTTGCCCTCGTTGCTATGATAAAAAAGACAGATGTCGCCATCTCTCATAGCCCTCAGCTGTATACGTGCAGCATAGCTGCGTACACCATCCCAATAGGTAGAACCATCGCTCATCATTTGATCCCAACTATACTTGAAAGGTTCCGATTTTATCAGCCAATAATTCATTCGGCTTCAAATATCTTATATTTAGGCATACTTGCCAATGTTGCGAGAAACAATTAGACAAAAAAAAATCCCGACCAAGCGGTCGGGATTTTAATGTATAGTTTCAGAAAACTTATTTGCTTAATGCTTCTATAAGCTCTGCTTTCTTAAGAGAAGTATATCCTTTGATACCTTTCTTTTTAGCTGCTGCTTTGAGTTGAGCTACAGTCATTGCACTGTAGTCTTCTGCTGGAGCTTCTGCACTTTCCGTTTTTGTTTCTGCCTTTGGGGCAGCCTTTTTAGCTTTTTTCTTTGGCTCTGCAGCTGGTGCAGATTCCATTTTAGCTTTAAGGTTTGCAAGAACGTCTAGTTCTCCGAGAGTAGAACGCTCAACAGACTTGTTCATCTTCTCTACATACTTATTGGTATTTGCAGAGCGACGTTTGTTAGAAGCATCTTGCTCAGAACGTTGAGCTCTTTCTACTTCTTTCCAAATGTCTGTATGTGATACAAGTATACGCTTAGCATCTTTGTTAAACTCGATTACACGTACGTTAAGTGTTTCATCCATTTTCACTTCAGTACCATCTTCTTTTTTGGTATGCTTCTTAGGAGCAAAACCTTCTACCCCGTAAGGAAGTGTGAAGATAACACCTCTGTCGTTGATTTCAGAAATCACACCTTCGTGGTCAGAACCTAGTCTGAATACAGTAGCGAATGTATCCCATGGATTTTCATCTATCTGCTTGTGACCAAGACTCAATCTTCTGTTGTCTCTGTCTATTTCTAGTACAACAACCTCAAGATTTTCACCTTTCTTAGTGAATTCTGCAGGATGCTTTATTTTCTTAGACCAAGATAAGTCAGATACGTGTACCAATCCGTCTACCCCTTCTTCGAGCTCTACGAATAGACCATAGTTGGTAAGGTTACGAACGATACCTGTGTGCTTGCTGTCCACTGGGTATTTTTCTTCAATACTTTGCCAAGGATCGCTGGTAAGTTGCTTAAGACCAAGAGAAAGTTTGTGCTCCTCTTTGTCGATATCAAGAACTACTGCATCTACTTCGTCACCTACTTTTATAAAGTCAGATGGGTTACGTAAGTGCTGAGACCAAGACATTTCTGAAACGTGAATAAGACCTTCTACGCCTGCTTCTATTTCTACGAATGCTCCGTAATCAGCTACAGTAACTACTTTACCTTTTACTTTTTCGCCAGCTTCTAGAGCCTTCATGCTATCCCAAGGATGAGCAGTAAGTTGTTTCATACCGAGAGAAATTCTTTTCTTCTCGTTATCAAACTCAAGAACCGCAACTTGTATTTTTTGATCAAGCTCAAGCACATCTTCTGGGTGGTTGATACGACCCCAAGATATGTCTGTGATGTGAAGAAGACCATCGAGACCACCTAGGTCTACGAATACACCAAAAGAAGTCATGTTCTTCACCATACCTTCTAGTACTTGACCTACTTCTAGTTTAGATATCATTTCAGCTTTTTGAGCTTCGATATCGTCTTCAATGATTGCTTTGTGTGATATTACTACGTTTTTGTAAACCTCGTTAATTTTCACAACCTTGAATTCCATAGTTTTACCTACGTACTGGTCGTAATCTCTAACTGGCTTCACGTCTATTTGAGATCCAGGTAAGAATGCATCCATTCCCATTACGTCTACTACTAGGCCGCCTTTGGTTCTAGATTGGATGTAACCTTTAACGATTTCTCCACTTTCCATGATTCCTTGTATGCGTTCCCAAGCACCTTCTTGTACTGCTTTCTTACGGCTAAGTACGAGTTGCCCAAGAGCATTCTCAGTCTCATCTACATACACCTCTACTTCATCACCTACTGCTAGGTCTGGAGTATCTCTGAATTCTGTAAATGATACAAGACCGTCAGATTTGAATCCTATGTCTATAAGTACATCGTCTGCAGATATGCTTACTACTTTACCCATTACAAGTGTTTTTTCATCTACTTGTTTGATGGTGTTAGCATACATGTCTTTCAAGTCTTTGTTTTGAGACTCGTCATACGCACCAAATCCAGCTTTATCTTGAGACCAATCAAAGTCATCAGGATTGTGAACAGGTGTTTCAGAAACGGGTGTTGTGTTAGCAGATTCAGTAGCTTCTGCTGGAGCATCGTTTGTTGTCGCTTCCACTGTGGCATCCTTGGCCTCAGTAGCGTCATTCAAGATTGGATCTTGATTTTCGTTTGTGTTATTTATCAATGTATCATGTCCTCCTTTACGAAAAAAATGGGTGCAAAACTACGATTTTATATTTGCATTACAATAATGCAACCTTTATTTACGAGTCATTGCGAACAATATTGTGGCTTACTAGGTTAATACGCTGTGCTCAAAATTGCTTTTTCGCCCATATATAAATATGATTTGCCCGCTGGCCATCGCTTCCCAATGGACAAGTATGAACTCTTGCCTCAGCAATTACTATACGAAGGTACCATCAATCCTGAAAATTTCTTTGAGCCACATCCATTAAGTGATGAAGATATCTTACTTACGCATACCGAAGCATATTTAGACAAGCTCAATCATAATTTGCTGGACCGCAAAGAACAACGAGCCATAGGTTTCCCCATACGGCCCGAGCTGATCACGCGGGGCAAGCATATCGCTCAAGGTACGTTGCAGTGTGCTCGTTATGCAATGAAGCACGGAGTAGCCATGAATATAGCCGGAGGTACGCACCATGCCTTTGCCGATAGAGGCGAGGGGTTTTGTATTTTTAATGATTTTGCTATTGCAGCAAATGTGCTACTGGCCGAAGGTGCTATCACACAGGCCCTTATTGTTGACTTGGATGTGCATCAAGGTAACGGTAATGCCAAGATATTTGAGAACGACCCACGTGTATTCACCTTCAGTATGCACGGAGCTAAAAACTATCCGCTTCGCAAGGAGAAAAGTGATTTGGACATAGGTGTAGACGATGGCATACAAGATGCCGACTACCTCGCATTGCTCAAAGCACACTTGCCTCAGCTTATACGTCAGGCACAGCCGGATATTATCTTTTATCTCGCGGGTGTAGACATCATAAGTACCGACAAGCTCGGACGACTAGCAGTGACTCGCGAAGGGTGCAAAGAGCGAGACCGATTTGTTTTTGAACAAGCCGTGGCTCATAATGTGCCGGTAGCTGTAAGCATGGGTGGGGGATACTCCGTTCAGATAAAAGATATCATAGAAGCTCACGCCAATACTTTTCGAGTAGCACAACAGCTATACTTTTAATACCAATGTCGCTCATGTAATATCATCATTAAACCCAAGATTAGAGGCTCACTGTCGTTATCGGTATCTTTTTTCTTGGTATAATTTTCTAATCTTTTTTTGAACTTATTAGTGTGCTAATTTTGGGGAAGTCTTCACTACCATCAAACGCTAGGAACGATTTTCTTGTAGTATCTGAATGTGGTTCTATAATCCTTCCAAGTGTGAAAAAGTTTAACGAGTTATTGAATTGGAAATTTTCAACGAGAACATTATTCGCTGTGTCAATTAAAACTTCTTATCCACCTTTCCAACTGTAATGATTACAACCTGATTCTTCGTGTTTATCCCAATATTTTTTCTCTGCTTCTTTTAGTGCCCAAATCAATCCATTGTGTGTTCTTAAAAGTGCATTATATACAGCTGGAATTCCAACATTTCCGTTATTATCAAACATCCCGACTTTATCTGTTTTTTTATCTTTAAATCTTATAAAGCCTTCGCTTTCACAGTCAGCACCGTTATCAAAAATATGTAGGCTGTCAACTCCTACTTTTTTGCCCAACTTGGATAAATAATAGGTATCATATTCACCATTATTTTCTTCCATAACAGCAATAATATAATTGAAGCTTTTTGCGATATTAAACCCCATAAATTTTGGTTCAATCATTACTTCATCTTTTGAATTTATGAAACCCATCAAGTCAGTTTCTTCATTCCAAAAAGAAGTCCATACTTCATTGTTTTGGGCAAAAGTTAATTGTCCAATTAGAAGCAAAAAATATGTTATGATTACTGGTTTTATTTTAATAACAGCTAACGGTTCGGCTAAATGCAGTAGCCGACGAATGGAGGCTATTGACATTTTAGCTTTTGTTAGGTACAGCATTCTTTTCATATAAATTATGAATTATTAGCATTAAGTACCCAAATATCACAGAACTAATTATGAGTGTATTACCTATCATCCCATCTGATGAAAATGAAATTTTTATTAGTATAGTTGAAATTACAAAGCCCGAGTTCCGCATAATTTTATAAAATTTATCAGAGTAAAAGAAAGACGCCAACAACAATAAAACATCAATAATTATCAAAATATTAAAGAATTCATCGAAAAATACATTGTTTATGTTTGTAAATTCTAATATTCCATTGTTGTAGTCTTTTGCAGTTACAATACCCCAACTTATCAATGAATAGGCTGCAAAAATAAATAATATTGGGACGAGAATGATTGCCAATAACTGTTTTAGTAATACAAATCTTCTTATGCTATTTCCTATCTTATCAGTTTTTTTTATTGAAATATATTCTCTTTTTCGAATTGATTTGTAGAAAAGATATATTATAAAGAATAAAATCAAAGATGTTAATACATCTATTGTAAATTGTAAATCTTCTTTGTTTTGAAACCAATCTGAATCCAATTCGAGATAAGCTAAATCTTTGAAAATTTTTCTAATTACGATTAGAGTAATTATTTCATATTGTTTCCCTATATAAGCAGTTATAGATTTTGGGAGATGGTATACAAGTAAAAATACTTCAAATATTAAAATGAAAGAAAATGGAGTGTATATAGCAGCTATTGGGTTCTTGAAAAACTTTTGCTCAATTTCGATTATTCCTTGAGTATTTAAGAATATTATTAGCAAATGAATTAAATAACTAACAATGGCTATCACTAAAGTAGTTTTCTCTACTTGTTCTTTCCTTTTTTCAGATAAGAAAGTGTTAAACAATCCTGATATTACTTTAGTTTTTCCCACTCTTTTTATTTGGTGTACCTACGTGATGAATAAACACAGTTCAAATTAAAAGAACAAAAATATGAATTACAGAATAAACTGCATTAAAAGAACAAAGTTTGAGGATAGCACACAACTTGTATTGTGTTTATTTGGTGTTACCTGCTGGGCTTCTCTTTATTCAAAACAAACGAGTTGGTTTAGATTATTTGGCAGAGGATTAATGTGGAAACACCAAGATAAAGGATTTCGATTTAGCGAAAGATACGCATATACGAAATACTTGAAAATAGGCAAATGGATTATTGAATACTTGCCTTGCAGGTAACGTTTTGTATAGGAGCAGTAGCGAATTTATAAGCACTGCCCTTCGGGTTGCAAAATACTAAATTAAAACAAAAAACGGTTTGAGATTACTCCCAAACCGCTATTGCTTTTATACCTTGTTGTAAGTAGCTTTTATTCTACCTCAGTAATTAAATTTTCTCTACTTTTCCTAACCTTTTTAAGGTTAACTAACCAATCATTTTCTATGTCCCTATATCCTAAGGGAAGCAAAACACAGCTTCTTAACCCTTTTTCTCTGAGACTTAGTATTTCATCTAAGGCATTCCCATCAAAACCTTCCATTGGAGTAGCGTCAACTTCTTCAAATGCAGCTGCCACGATTGCTTGTGAAAATGCAATGTATGCTTGTTTAGCTGCGTGATTGAAATTCACTTCTGGATCTCTTGGAGGGTAACCTTTTAAAAGCATTTGTCTGTAATTATCCCAACCTTCATTTTTAAACCCTCTGACCTCATTTACTAAGTCAAACATCTTATTAATTCTCTCTTCAGTATATGTGTCCCAGGCCGCAAAGACTAATAAGTGTGAGCAATCTGAGACTACAGACTGGTTCCATGCAATTGGCTTAATTTTATCTTTTACCTCTTGATTAGTAATTACATATACTTCAAAAGGTTGTAAGCCACTAGAAGTTGGTGCAAGTGATATCGCTTCTATGATATTATCAATTTTTTCTTGAGGTATTTTTTGGCCATTCATGGCCTTTGTAGCATAACGCCATTCAAGTTTATCTAGTAATTCCATTTTTTTAATTTAATTCTTTCAATAATGTATTCGCTGCAAGTTTCCCTAATTCATTTGATGCTAGTGGACTAGATCCAGTAATTAACTTCCTATCAACACACACGGTTTTATCCATTTTCGTATTCATCAATTTAACATCGAGACTCTTTAATTTTTCACTTAGTCCATACGGCATTTTACCTGGGAGATAACCGAACATTGGTGTTTTATTGTCAACTGAATCTGGGAATACGGCCATATTATATCCCTTGTATAAGAATTCTTGATTGTTCAAAGTGGTTGATAAGAATGCTCCAGGCCCATGACAAAGACTAATCGTAAATATATCTTTTTCATTTGCCCATCTTAGGATTTTCGCCACATTTTTATCTTCTGGTATTCCAATCATTGCTCCATGACCACCTGGAACAAAAACAGCTCCATATGATTCTGAATGTTCAAATGAAGACTTAATGAAATCAGATAGCTTAATAGGTTTTTCGAAGCTTACTTTGTTTTCATTGTAGATAGCTTTTACATGTTCATCTTTAACAGGGAAAGCCCACATTTCAAAAACTACAGGTTTTCCAGTTGGAGTGGCAATTTCAAATTCAAATCCTGCATTTTTCAAATGAAGCATAGGTAACAAAGCTTCTACTGGGTGATTTCCTGTGGAGAAGAATTTACCATTTTTCATTTTTAAATTCTTTTCTTCTGTGAAAATGACCAGAATTTTTGATTTTTTACCTTGGTATTTTTGATAGGTGATATTTTCAAAATCTGTTTTGTCAGATACTCCCATCTTTAAAGCCATTTTGGATGGGCTGTATGATCCGTCTGATTCCAATTTTGGAGCAAAACCCAATATTTTTTTAAGCATAACTTTTGTGTTTTTGATTTCACATCAAAAGTAGGGGAGTGTTATTGGATAAAAATTACCCTATGATAATAAATCTTTTTTTTTTGCTATTTCTGCTCGCACTCGACTTAGACTTTGTTGAGTTATACCTAAATAAGAGGCTATGTGATAATTGGGGACGTGTTGTTCAATATTAGGGTATTGTTCAAGGAACAAATTGTATCTCTCCAGAGCCGTCAATTGCAATTGGTTTAGGATTCTTTTATGCAAACTAACTACATGCCGTTCTAAGTTTTTTCTTTGAAACGGTTCAAATTCTGGAAATTGAAGATATATCTCATCTAACTTCTGAGCGTTGAATTCAATTAGGGTTGCATCAGTGATACATTCCACTGTAAGTGAAGCAGGCTCATTGTTGTAAATTGCCATAAAATCGCTAATCCACCAATCTTTAATTGCAAATTGCAGCGTATGTTCCTTGCCTTCCTTGTCAACACAAAACGAACGAAGACTACCTTGAGTAACAAAGAAAGTCTTGTTTACAGTTTGACCTTCTCTGATTAAAACTTCTCCTTTCGACACCTTTTTTTCTTTGGAAATAGAATAGATATATTCCTCAGCTTGTGCGGAAAGCGAAATTGAATTTTTTATTTTATTGATTAGGTTTTTCAAGTGGTGTTTTCCAATTACTTACAACATTAGTATAGACGCAAGTCCCCACTAAACATGCGTCTATTTTTGCTATGTGCGAAACTCCTAGTGGAGTATCGTAATGCTAAAATAAAAAGATTGGTTGTTGGGGGGGGTGTCTGTTCTCATATCATTTACCAAAAGTAGCGATTTTTATAATAAATCCAATGGACTCTTCAATGTTTTATTATTTATGTTCATCACACGAGTGTATATTTCTGTTGTTTTACTACTGTTATGGCCCAAGGCACTTTGTATATACCTTAGGTTTACTCCAGCCTGCAATAAGTGTGTTGCAAAAGAGTGCCTTAGCGTATGTGGAGTACTCCAGGCGTTTGAATTGGTCTCTTTTACTGCTCTTCTAAAAATAGATTGAATACTTTTGGTGGAGTATTGGCCGCCGTCCTGACCTTCAAATAGCCAGTAGCTTGGTTTATGAACCTTGTAGTACTGGCGTAGTATGTTGAGCAGAGCAGGGCTTAGCACCGTATGCCTATCTTTCTTCCCTTTGCTATCCTTTACAAATATATATCCATCATCACTCCGTATATCTTCTACTCGTAGTCTAGTAAGTTCACCTATACGCAGTCCCGCACTATATATAGTATACAGTATGGCTTTATGTTTTATATTCTTAGGCGAGTTGAGTATGGCTTTACCTCCGCCTTGCTCAGGACGTTGGGCAGATCTTGGCTCTTCTTAGGTCTGGTGATATTGTAGTACTCTCTAGGTTTACCTAGTGTATGCTCATAATAGCTTTTGATAGCATTTATGACACTGTTTTGTTTTTGCTCTGAAATTTTATATTTGTTCACAAGCATATAAACATAGCCTTCTATCTGATCCTTGGTAAGGTTTGGGAAATCAGCTTTCTCAAGATACGAAAAAAAATGAATTAAGTTATTCTGATATCTAGCTACAGTTTTGGCACTTAGGCCTTTTAATACCAACTTTTGGTGATTTTTGTCCAGCTCCGCTTGGCTCTTTTCTGAAAGCAGTACCTTGGGCAATGTAGGCGTATCAGCAATCTCTTGCACCTTCAGTTTACCCTTAAAAAGCTTCTTAAGCTCGCTTTTATTCTCTTCTGTATTCACTATGCTCCACAGTTTTTGTGAAGGATGATAGAAAGAGGTATTAAGTTGCTTTAATGCTTCTCGCTCTTCTTTCATAGTATAGGGTATGTGTATCTTCATACGTTTACTCTTGGGTAGCGGCTTGTAGACTGTAATCGTCTGATTTTTAGCGGTTTGCAATTTTGGTATGGCATTCATAGCGTAAAGATGGAGAGGGTGGATGAAAAAGGCAAGTAAAAAATTCTAATTATTCATCACTAACCGTTACAAACGGATAATGTATATTTGTTGTTATTAGTAGGTGCGAATGCTCATAAGATGTAAAATATGTAAAAAAGAAGTAGAAGGGAGGTCAGATAAAAAATTTTGCTCCATCAAGTGTAAAAACTATTATCACATACATCTGCGTCACGCTTCCAAACAAGCCGCTATCCAAATAAATGAATACCTGAAACGCAACCACGGCATACTCCTAGAGCTGCTGGGTAAAAATAAGACACAAGTAAAAATCTATAGAAACCTACTGGAGAATAAGAAATTCAGGTTCAAGTACCACACACATACCACCACAAATAGCAGAGGTAAAACCTTTCACTACATCTACGACCTAGCATGGATGGAGTTTTCAGATGATGAGGTACTCGTAGTACGCAAGAGGTAATCGGGGTCTGATAGTTGTAATTTCGTTTTTTATTTATGCGATACTCAAAAACTAAATTGGTTTAACCCCTGCGTCGCTCAAGTAATATCATCATCATTAGACCCAAGATTACACGCTCATCGTCGTCGTTATCTATATCTTCTAGCTTGCTGATTTCAAATTTTCTACCAAAAAAAGAGGGTAACTTTTTGATGCGTACTATTTTTCTTCCGTTAAGATTGGTTACGGCGTATGACGGATTGAAGAAATAACCAGTGAGCATACCTAGAATAGGAATCTCGCCAAGTAGGCTGTCCCATACTTTTACCCAGCCATTTTCTTCTTCTATGGTAAATTGTTCTTTTTGGTGTTGGTCTACGAGTAGGTATTTGGCTTTCCAAAGTGATCTCCATCCCTTGCGGGCTACTTTACCTAGCTCCGTACCGTCGGCATAAGTAATGCTATAAGCGGCTGACCAATCTATCCAGCGGTCTGCTTTTATTTTGTATAGCAATTCTGTTTTGGAGTCGTTGCTGTATACACTTATGTCTTCTTTGAGCTTAAAGAGCTTTTGTTTGACATAAGCAATTGTACGTCCACTGGCATCTGTTGCACTAAAATCGTTAGACAATGTGCCAATATTGAAGGTAAGGTTTATCGGAAATTGTAAATCTTTCATATGTGTCGGTAACATTAAAACAATTTTTAGAGGAATCTATAATTTGCTTGGCAAAAAAATAAAACGCAATTCTTCAATTCGTGAAAAAAGTCCACATTTGCCCTATGCTAAAAAAGCTTTTCACATTCACATTAATCGTACTCGCATCATTGACATCTCAAGCATTAAATTACACCGTAAGTTTTGACAAAGTAAAATCACATTACGTCTCTGTGGCGATAGATTTTGATGCAGCAGGCAAGGACTTTGTAGATTTTGAAGTACCCGTATGGACACCTGGAAGCTACAAGGTACGTGAATTTAGTAATGCGTATGAAAATGTAAAAGCAGGTGAGTTGCCCATTACACGAGTAGACAAAAATACGTGGCGAATAGAGACCAAAGGAGCGGCTGCAGTAAAATTGAGTTATGATGTATACTGCTTTGCCGTAAGCGTTCGCCAGAGCTATGCCGACGAGAAATATGCATTCTTGCACGGGGTGTCCACCTTTGGTTACTTGCAGGGTTATGAAAAAGAAGAAATCACATTGACCATACAACCATACGAGGGGTGGAATAATGTAGAGGTGGCATTGCCCCAAACAAAGGGCGTAGGAAATGTTTATACCTGTGAAAACTATGACCTATTGGCGGATTCGCCTATTGCTTTAGGTAATTTTGAAAAAACCAGTTATACCAGTGGTAAGGTGCCACACACCGTAGTAATGATAGGTGAGGGTAACTATGATCTGGATAAGATTAAGACAGATTTTAAGAAAATAAGTGATTCGCAAATAGCCATGATGGGAGACCACCCAAGTGAGCGATACACGCATTTTATTTATAACGTAGGCAGCGGCGGCGGCGGATTAGAGCATCTCAATAGCCAAACCAGTATGATGAATAGATGGGCATACACCAATGCCTCGCGTTACAAGAATTTCTTGGGACTCATTGCTCACGAATATTTTCATTTGTGGAATGTGAAACGCGTACGTCCCATACAGCTTGGCCCATTTGATTATAACCAAGAAGTATACACCGATATGCTTTGGATAGCAGAGGGAATCACGAGCTACTACGACGATAAAACATTGCTTCGCATAGGAGAGTATGATACTGAAAAGTACCTAAGTATTATCGCCAGTCAGATAAACCGACTAGAGAATACCCCGGGCAAAAATGTAATGAGCTTGGCCCATAGTAGTATCTTGGCTTGGGTAAAGGCGTATCTTCCTAACGAGGAGAGTGTAAACCAAACCGTGAGTTACTACAACAAGGGGATGATAGCAGGAGTATTGCTCGATTTAGAAATACGCTCAGAAAGCAATAAGAGTTTGGACGACGTGATGCGTGCTTTGTATACCGATTTTTATAAGAAACAAGGTAGAGGATTTACTCACGATGAGTTTATAGCTGTGTGCTCCCAGATGGCGGGTAGAGATATGACTTCGTTTTTTGATAAAGTGATATTCAGTACAACTCCTCTTAACTATGATGAGGTATTCAGTAAGTACGGTATTGAGATAAAGGACCAAAATGTAGGTAAAGTCACGGCATGGAGTGGAGTAGTAAGTAAAATGGATGGGGGTAAAAATGTGATCGCGAATATCTACACCGGCAGCCCAGCGGTAGAGGCTGGATTGAGCGTGAATGATGAAATACTCTCGGTAGATGGATGGAGAGTCACTACTCAGCTAGAGAAGCAGGATAGTAAGCACGATGTAAATAGCGAGGTAGAAATAATATATGCTAGAGATGGAAAAGTATATACCACTACAATGACGTATACGCAAAGCCATAAGGTGGATTATAAACTTACAATAGCCGATGCAGATAATAAAAAATGTAAGGCATGGTTGAGTCTGGATTAAGAAGGTGAGCTTTCTGAGGGTGAATCGTTGAAATTGCCTTAATAACTTGTTAGTGATAATAATGGGTCAACTCTTACCTTTGCCAAAATCTAAAATAACGTGTCTGTAATTAATACTCAAAAAGCTTATTTAGTACTGCAAGACGGTACCGTTTTCGAAGGTAAAGCCATCGGCAAGATTGGGACTACTTCTGGTGAAATCGCCTTTAATACCGGGATGACGGGATATCAAGAAGTGTTTACCGATCCTTCTTATTTTGGGCAAATACTGGTAATGACGATGGACCATATAGGTAACTATGGAGCCGCTGCTGCAGATGCAGAGTCGGACGCTATAAAGATTGCTGGGTTGGTATGTAAAAATTACTCGCCAATGCACAGCAGAACAATGGCTGATAGCAGCCTTAATGATTATTTCATAGAGCACGGATTTACAGGAATAAGTGATGTAGATACGCGTGAAATTGTGAAGCACATACGCGATACGGGAGCTATGAACGCCATCATTAGTTCTGAGATACTAGATGTGGCTGAATTGCAAAAAATGGTAAAAGAGGTGCCCAGTATGGAAGGGCTTGAGCTTAGCTCCAAAGTATGGAGCAAAGAAGCTTATGAGGCAAATGAGAGCGGAGATAAGCGAGTGGCATTGCTCGACTTAGGAAGCAAAGAGAATATCATTCGTTGTTTGACTGAGCGTGGTTGCCACGTAAAAGTATTTCCAGGCGATACCAGCTATGCCGATATGAAAGCGTGGAATCCAGATGGATTTATGATAAGCAATGGCCCAGGTGATCCCGCGGCAATGCCTTATGCAGTAAAGACATTGCAAGATATATTGGATGCCAATGAAAAAATGTTTGGTATCTGCCTTGGGAGTCAGATTTTGGCTCAGGCAGTAGGAATGAAGACCTTCAAACTCAAAAAAGGTCATCGCGGTCAAAACCATCCTGTACAAAACTTACAAACCGGTAAAAGTGAAATCACGTCTCAAAATCACGGTTTTGCGATAGATCCAGAGAGTAATACTGGCAAAGCAGAGGTTACGCATATCAACTTGAATGACAACACTGTAGAAGGTATTCGCGTAAAAGACAAAAATGCATTTGCTGTACAATATCATCCAGAAGCTAGTCCAGGACCACACGATAGTCGTTATCTTTTTGACGACTTTGTTGGGATGTTGAGTAACTAAAGAATAAAGTTAAGCTTCCTATTGTCAGTTCGAGTCTCACGAGGAGCAGAGAAAAGAATAGATAACAGTGCGATGGCTTTGGGAGTATGAAGGGATAGTCGCAATTTCTCACTATTCATGTCGCTTAATCATTTACTTCAACGAGAAGCTCAAAAGGTAATTGGCCACGATTTAAGTTTTTATGGATGTATAAAAATCTGCGAAAATCAGTATAGTCTGTGTTTCCATCTTAGCTCGAAGCTTCGTAAGTATAAAGTAGCCACTAAGTTGTTTTTATTGAAATCACTTAATCATATGGTAAGGAGGGCAAACCTTACGGCATTTTACCCTTTTCGGAAAAACGCATCTATAAATTGTCCTTTTTCTTAAAACCAAGTATCATTGCACAACTTTTTAACTAATACAAAATAATTTAAAACGCAATTAATGAGCGAAATAGCACACATTCACGCAAGACAAATTTTAGACAGTAGAGGTAACCCTACGGTAGAGGTAGATGTATACACAGAGGACGGAGCCTTTGGTAGAGCAGCTGTTCCTAGTGGAGCAAGTACAGGAGTACACGAGGCCGTAGAGCTAAGAGATGGCGATAAGTCAAATTTCCTTGGCAAAAGTGTAATGAAAGCCGTAACCAATGTAAATACAACCATCGCGGATGAGATAGTAGGCGAGGAAGTATCTGAGCAGGTACACATAGACCGTAAGATGATACAAATGGACGGTACCGAAAACAAATCAGAATTGGGTGCTAATGCGATGCTAGCAGTTAGTTTGGCAACGGCCCACGCTGCTGCCGAAGAAAGCGGACAGCCACTATATAGATACTTAGGTGGAGTAAATGCTTGTACACTTCCTATTCCGATGATGAATATCATAAACGGCGGTAGTCATGCTGATAATTCTATTGATTTTCAGGAGTTTATGATTATGCCTGTAGGTGCCGACACCTTTAGCGAAGCACTAAAAATGGGTGTAGAGACATTTCACCATCTGAAAAAAGTACTAAGCAGCAAAGGGTACAGTACCAATGTAGGTGACGAAGGAGGTTTTGCCCCGAATATTAAGTCAAACGAAGAGGCTATAGAAACTGTCTTGATGGCTATAGAATCTGCAGGATATAAGCCAGGAGAAGATATGTACATTGCTATGGATGCAGCTACTTCTGAATTTTATAATAAAGAAACGGGACTTTACACTTTCAGTAAGTCAGACGGTAGACAGCTAAGCAGCGAAGAGATGGCCGATTACTGGGCTACTTGGTCGGCTAAGTATCCGATACTAAGTATAGAAGACGGACTGGACGAAGACGATTGGTCAGGTTGGAAATACCTTACAGATAAAATAGGAGACAAAGTGCAGTTGGTAGGAGATGATTTGTTTGTAACCAATACTACAAGATTACAACGCGGTATAGACGAAGGAATTGCAAATTCTATACTTGTAAAAGTAAATCAAATAGGTACTTTGACAGAGACAATAGATGCGATAAACCTTGCTACGGAAAATAGCTATACCAACATTATTTCGCACAGAAGTGGTGAGACCGAAGATGCTACGATAGCAGATTTGGCGGTAGCCATGAATAGCGGATTGATAAAAACAGGTTCTGCATCACGTAGTGATAGAATGGCCAAGTACAATCAGCTGCTTAGAATCGAAGAAGAACTGGAGCATACAGCTAAGTATTTGGGCAGAAACTTCAAGTTTTTGTAAAATAAATTAGAAATTTTGAGTAGGGCGAGCAACTTTTGAGTTGTTCGCCCTATCTTTTTACCGTGATTAGTAAAATTCTATTACCAATAGTTCTTATAGCGGCACCCATCTTAGCACTTGGGCAATCTGCTAGCATTTCATCACCAGCTTCGGTGTGTCTGGGAGAGTTGATTACTTTTCAGTACTCAACGAGTGGCACTGCCTCCTCACAAACGTGGGATTTTGGTGATGGGTTATCGTCTACCCAGGCTAGTCCTTCGCATACATTTTCTACCCCAGGACCCACCACAGTTTCGGTTCAAGTGGTCTTAGCTAACGGCACCAGTGTGAATGCCACAAAAAATATCGTCGTACACGATTTACCGCAGCCAGATTTTAGCTTGGATGGTTCAAGTTTTTGTCTGAATAATCAAAATATTTGCCTTACTGATAACAGTACAATGGGGACTACCACGATTGGTTATGCTTCACGAATTGTGCTTTGGGGTAATGGGGCAACAACCTCAAGTAATAGCCCCTCTTCCGCCAAAAATATTTGCTATACAGGCTATCAGAGTACAGCCAATAATCCTTATACTATCCTCGTAGAGGTGGTGAATGATAAAGGTTGTGAGGCTAAGTGGCAACAGGATATATCTATTCTACCCGATTTTATTCCCGGCTTTTTAGGTAGCGTATAAGGAGCAGATTGTGATGGACAGGAGGTGTGTTTTACGAACAATGTTGCGTCTTTGCCAGCTAGTGTTGCTAGTTTTGAGTGGGACTATGGTGACGGGAGTACCAATACGACCGACTGGGATGGAGAATGTCACAACTACACTGCCGATGGAACCTATACAGTGACACTAAAAGTCGTGTTAACCAATGGGTGTGAGAATGAGTATAGTGCCAAGTTTGGTATTAAGATTGAAAAATTTGAACCTGATGTAAATAGACTCACCGATACCGTATTATGTATGGGGCAAAACCTTGTGTTAAGTAATTCTATCCTAGGTGGTGCTAGTTATAAGTGGGAGCTATATGATGCCGATAAGAAATTGATAGGCGTAGTGGGCACAGGCATAGTTCAAAATATTCGTTCCAATGAACCGGGTGATTTCTACGTAAAACTCACCATTACCAAAGGGAATTGTGATAAAGAATCACGGTTTATAAAATACAGTGCTGTGGGCGTAGTTGCAGATTTTATACCACTCAATGCCGTGCAGTGTGTCTCTCAAGATACCGTATATACACTTAACCTTACAAAGAAATACCCTACAGCAAAACCAAGTTACTTTTGGGATTTTGGAGACGGGAAAGCCGCAAATTGTTTTGGGTATAAGCAAAATTGTAATAGAGACTCTAACGAGAATAGTCAGCATTTTTACATGGATACGGGCTGTATGAAAATAGAGCTTTACGTTATAGATAGAGCAACTGGATGCACGAGTACCGCCAATAAAGAAGTTTCTTTTGTAAAGCCTGAAGATGCTATTTTTTCGCCGAATGGAGATGGTATGAACGAAGAATTTTTCTTTGAAATAGAGAATGAGCGAATGTATCATCTGCTTGTATATAATAGATATGGCGAGCGTGTATTTGATACAAAGCAACTGCAAGTAGGTTGGAACGGGAGGCACCAAAACCAAGGAAAGGAATTGCCAGATGGCACGTATTTTCATGTCTTAAAATACGGGTATCATTGCGAAAAAGAAGATAGACTTGCCAAAGGTATCGTGGAGATAGTAAGGTAGAGATACTACACAATAAAGTACACATGCTAAGTAATGTGAAAAACACCGGATAAATTCACACGAGATGTACCCTTAATTTCGTTTGATTATAGCCTATGCCACTACTGAAGCGAAAAAAAAGCAAAACGAAGAGCGACTCGGATAAAAGTAGCTCGCTTAATGCCATACTATTTACCAAAATAGCCGGAGGAGTTTTACTCCTATTTTCGGTGTTTGTAACGCTGGCGTCTGTCAGTTATTTATTCTCTTGGAGGGCTGATCAGAGTATTTTAGATGACGGAATAGTCAACTTTGTGTTTGATTTGACTGAAAATATACCTGCCAATTTTATGGGTAAGTTAGGAGCTTTTTTCGCTCATTTTTTCATTTATAATGGTATAGGAATAGGAGCATTTTTGTTGTATCCCATTTTTTTTATCATTGGTTATAATCTATATTTCAATCGCGTATTCCGAATCAAACCTAAGACAGCAAGTAGATTAATCATTATTGGTATTTGGGTATCACTTGTGTGTGCGTTGCTCTTCGGCAAGAACTCATCGTTACTTAGTGGACTATTAGGTTATGGCGTTTATATGTTTTCCAAATCCCTAATCGGCACGATAGGAATAATCTTATTGCTGGTTATGGTAACCATATTTTTCTTCTACGTTGCATTTGGAATAGATTTACTGCATACGTTAAGAAATAGACTTGGAGGCTCTGCCAAGAAGCAAGGAGAGGAAGTTTCGAGTGATGATAACCAACGTAATTTTGACCCAGATGAATCGCTCTTTGCCAAAGACGAAATCGCTGTAGCAGACGATGTTACCCAATCAGAAACAGTAGATAGCGGCCTATCCCTTACCATAGAGGAAACGAAAGAAGAGGAACCTCAAATAATTAAAAAGCAAGAACCGGCACTAATCGAGCATAAAGAAGCACCTCAAGCTAAGGAAATCGATTTAGCCGCCGAACCAGATGTAGAGCTCAAAATAGAGGAGTCAGTGCCAGATGAAATAGTAGATAAGTCCAAGCATAAAGAGCATTATGGTATAGATGAGCCGTTTGACCCAAGGCTAGATTTACGAGGCTACATTTTTCCTAAAGTAGAGTTTCTTAACAAGTATGGTCATGGAGGTAAAACCGAAGTTAGTAAGGAAGACTTAGAGAAAAGTAAGAATATGATTGTTCAGACCTTGAATAATTATAAAATAGGAATTGCCTCCATAAAAGCGACTATCGGGCCAACAGTAACATTGTTTGAAATAGTGCCAGAGGCGGGAGTACGTATTTCTAAAATAAAAAATCTGGAAGATGATATTGCATTGAGTTTGGCCGCCCTAGGTATCCGAATTATAGCACCCATACCCGGTAAAGGAACGATAGGAATAGAGGTGCCAAATAAGAAACCTGAGATAGTGAGCATGCACTCCGTCATAAATAGTGCGAAGTATAAAAATTCTGACGCGGCCTTGCCTGTATGCTTGGGTAAAACGATATCCAACGAAGTATACGTCGCTGATTTGGCTAAAATGCCACACCTGCTGATGGCAGGGGCTACAGGTCAGGGTAAGTCGGTAGGGTTGAATGCTATCATAGTATCGCTATTGTATCGAAAGCATCCTGCAGAGCTTAAGTTTGTGATGGTGGATCCTAAGAAAGTGGAGCTTACCTTATACCAAACAATTGAGCGTCATTACCTGGCTAAGTTGCCTGGTGAGGGAGAAGCTATTATCACTGATAACAAACGCGTAATTACGACTCTAAACTCACTGTGCGTAGAGATGGATGAGCGTTATGCACTGCTCCAAATTGCCTTAGTACGTAATATTAAGGAGTACAACGATAAGTTCAAAAAACGCAAATTAAACCCTGAGGAGGGACATAAGTATCTGCCCTACATTGTGGTAATCATAGACGAGGTAGCCGACTTGATAATGACTGCTGGCAAAGAAGTAGAGCATCCCATTGGAAGAATTGCTCAGCTTGCTCGTGCTATAGGTATACATCTAATCCTTGCTACACAGAGGCCATCGGTAAATATTATTACAGGTACGATCAAAGCTAATTTCCCGGCACGAATAGCGTTTAGAGTAAGTAGTAAGATAGACAGTAGAACCATTTTGGATGGAAACGGGGCAGACCAACTGATAGGTAAAGGAGACATGTTATACTCTACCGGCAGTGACATGATTAGACTCCAGTGTCCATTTGTAGATACACCAGAAGTAGACACCATAACAGGGTTCATTGGTAATCAGCGTGGCTACCCTGATGCTCATTTACTTCCAGAGGTACGAGAAGAAGCGGAGGGTGAGGCAAAGGAGTTTGACCCTAATGATAGAGATGCCCTATTTGAGGAGGCCGCACGTATAGTGGTGCAGCACCAGCAGGGTAGCACAAGTTTGATACAGAGAAGACTAAAGGTAGGATATAATAGAGCAGGTCGCTTGATAGATCAATTAGAAGCATCTAATATTGTAGGCCCGTTTGAAGGGAGTAAGGCTCGTCAAGTATTGTTGCCAGATGAATATGCTTTGGAACAGTTCTTGAATAACCTTCATTAGAATTTTAATACCATGAAAAAAACATTACTAATAGTAGGCTTAATTGGATTGATACTTTCAGCTCCAATAAGCTCCGTTTCAGAATCACAAGATAGTAGAAGCACAGCATTGCTTAATAAACTTAGCAAAACGTATAAATCATACAAATCTGTAAAAGCTCAGTTTACTGTAAACATTCGCAACAAGCAGGCTAACACGAGCGTAAAACAAAGTGGCACTTTGTATCAAAAAGGTAAAAAGTTCAGAGTAAATATGTCAGGACAAGAAATCTTTTGTGATGGAAAGACAATCTGGACATATCTAGAAGATGCCAATGAGGTGCAGATATCTAAATTCGACGCTAAGTCAATGGATATTAACCCTTCAGAAATTTTCACCATCTACGAAAAAGGTTTTATGCATAAGTATGCTGGGCAGGTTACCAATGGAACAAAAACTCTTGACGTCGTAGAGTTGACACCGATTGATAAAAATAAAGGATACTTTAAGGTGAAATTGGGAATTGATAAGCTCGCAAACAAAGTGAAGGAGATGTCAGTATTTAGCAAAAACGGATTGATAACTACTTATGTAATCTCCAAGTTCGAACCTAATGTGAATATCAACGATAGCTATTTTAAATTCAATCCTAAAGATAAGCCAGGGGTTATTGAGATAGATTTAAGATAATGTCAGTTAACCATAAAAGGATAATAACGCTGCTTTCTGCAGCGTTTTTTTTGGCTTGTTCTTCCAGCAAAAAGAGCGGACTTAGCGATAAAGAAAGATTGTCTTGGTATTTGAGCGTGGAACAAACCCCGTGTTTTGGCAAATGTCCTATTTATCAAATGAGCATTGATGGGAATCAACAAGTACGGCTGTCAGCCAAGCGTTTTCTGCCAAGGATAGGGGAGTATCACGCAGCTATGCCTGATTCCCTATTTAATGAGATCGTGAGCTTAACCCAACAGGCTACTTGGGATACATATGATAGTAGTTATATGACGGGGTATTCAGATTTGCCTAGTACCGTCGTTCGTTTTTCGAATAAACAGCGTGATATGATTACTCTTACGTATGAAAATAAGCTAGCACCAGAGCCGGTAGTGAGCATCGTTGAGTTGCTTCAACAGTTTAGGACTCTTGCTGAGTGGGAAAACGAAGAAGGGCAGAAGTAGATCTTAGCTTTCTATGGTCTTTTTGTCCAATTCTTCGTAAATAGAATTGTTACTAATGTATTCAGGAACGATGGCCTTCATCGTACGAACTAAGTGACTGTTTTTTAAGTTATCCCGTTCTTGGTACATATCGTTTATCAATTCATTCACTTCTATATAATTGTATTCACTTACTTGAGCAACCATTATTTTTGGATTGTGAGTCCCGATAGTGTTTTCTTGGTCATTAAGAAGTTCTTCCTTAAGCTTTTCTCCGGGTCTTAGCCCTGTATACTTTATTTCGATGTCTTCATCTTCTTTGAGTCCTGATAATTTAATCATCTTACGAGCGAGGTCTACGATCTTTACAGATTCTCCCATATCAAATATGTAGATCTCACCGCCCTTGCCCATCACGCCAGCTTCTAGCACTAGCTGACATGCCTCGGGGATTGTCATGAAGTATCGTGTGATTTCTGGGTGAGTCACTGTAAGTGGTCCGCCGTTTTCTATTTGTTTTCTGAATAATGGAATCACCGAGCCATTACTACCCAAGACATTTCCAAATCTAGTCGTCACGAACTTAGTGTGATTATCGGAATCTAATTTTAATTTTGAGTTTAAGGATTGTATGTATATCTCAGCTATACGTTTGCTAGCTCCCATAATGTTAGTAGGGTTTACGGCCTTATCAGTACTTACAAATACAAATTTTTTCACCTTGTACTTCACAGCAATATTTGCAACGTTTTGAGTACCGAAAACGTTTGTATTGATAGCCTCATAAGGATTGTCTTCCATTAACGGAACATGCTTATATGCAGCAGCGTGGAAGACGTATGCAGGTTTGAAGTGTTGAAAAACCTTGTCAATACGAGCGGTGTTGCATACGTTAGCAATAACTACTTCTACATTTTTCGCTCTGTTAAATTCGTGGTCTAGTTCGTATAACGGTGTTTCTCCTTGGTCTAATAATACGAGTTTTTTTGGTTTAAAAGTAAGACATTGTCTGGCTATCTCACTGCCAATAGATCCAGCAGCACCCGTGATTAAGATTATCTCACCTTTGAGCTCTTTTTTAATTTTTGTAATACTAAGTTCTATCGGTTCTCTCTCTAACAGATCTTGTATTCTGACAGATTTAACACTCTGAGGACTAAACTCTCCATTTATCCAAGCACTAACAGGAGGTATGGTCTTTACCTTGATAGCATACTGTAAGCAAGTTTCAATAATTTTTTTCTTGCGACTAGGAGAGAGATTATTAATAGCGATGACAAGTTCTACGCTTTTACGTGAAGTGATTATAAGCTCTAAGTTCAAATTAGATGGATATATTCTAATTCCCTCTACAGACTTTCCATGTAGCTTTGGGTTATCATCTATAAATGCAATGACCTTTCGGCTATATTTTGTATATTGTTCAAATGATCTTTTGGCTATAATTCCGGCCTCTCCAGCACCGTATATTATTACTTCTTTGTTAACAGTACTAATAGTAGATGGAGCGTATTGATTGTATAGCTGTTTAAATGTGATTCTAAATCCTGATAATAGGGTTATTAGGATGAAAGCATCTATAATAATTACTCCTGGTTTAAGGAAGTGTTTACCTAATGCGATAAAATAAACACCCTCAAGAGAGAGTGTAAGAAATGTACTGATCGCTACAGCAAAAAAAATACGAACAGCATCCTGCGTGCTTGTATATCGTATGATACCTGTGTAAGACTTTGTGCTCACAAATGCAAAAAATCTAAATGAGAGCACTGTGAATAGGGGAATTATATAATCTAGTGCCGTAAAATTTACGTATGAGAATGCATCAGCGACTAATGAAGCGATACCAAATGAAAATGCAGTGAGTAATAAGTCAATTGTCAATACGACCCACCGAGGTGTGTTATTTTGTGCGATTCGTTTTAAGTGATGTATCATAATAGGGTGTACATAATGAACCAAAGGTAGTTATTTTTGATTTGATTTTGATGTTACAGAAATTGAATCTTGCTATCTAAGGTAGTTACAATTTTCGTAGTTTAGCGAATTTCAGTACTAAGGTTTTCTCACCAAACTCTTCAAATATAATAGTTGCCTTCATAGAACTAGCTTCCCCCTCTAACTTGGTTACCATTCCTTTGCCAAATCGCTGGTGCTCTACTCGCATATTTACTTGAATATCATCCATGGCTTCTGCTTCAAAATTTTCTAGAGCAGGAGGACGATTAGCGGTTCTGGGGTTTTGCTTGGCTATAGTTTTTCGGAGGTTGGGTACTGAGCTTGAGGGCTTACTTATATTCCCAATGGTCTGCTTTGGTCGGGTGATCGATTTTCGTTCCAACTGGAGGTAGTTATTGTCTATCTCGTCTATAAATCTACTAGGCTCACATGGCAATAGACTGCCAAATCTGAAGCGGGATGTAGCAAATGATAATGTTAAATCTTCTTCGGCTCGAGTGATGGCTACATAAAAAAGTCTGCGTTCTTCTTCTAAGTCACTTCTGCTTCCTAGAGACATTTGAGAAGGAAACAGGTTCTCTTCTAGTCCTGCTACAAATACGTTTTTATACTCAAGTCCCTTACTTTGGTGAATGGTCATTAGCGATACATTATCCGCATGGTCATCTTGCTTATCCGCGTCTGTAAGTAGTGCTATATCTTGTAAGTAGTTTGATAGTGTCTTTTCCACTTCATTGGTGTCGTCCTCTACAAATTCTTTGATTCCATTGAGCAATTCTACTACGTTTTCGTACTTACTGATACCTTCTATGGTTTTATCCTCGTTTAATATTTTAAGGAGTTGGGTAGAACGAGCTACGTGCATTGCAATATCGTAAGCGTTGCATGTTTGGTTCATTACGATAAAGCTTTGCACCATGTTTACAAAGTTTCTGAACTTTGGGATGGCGTTTTTGAGCTCCGCGTATAAATGTGCATTTGCTATGATTTCCCAAGGACTTTTGTCATCCTGTGCGGCAAGAACCGTGACTCGATCCATAGATGTTTTACCTATGCCTCTTGCAGGATAATTAATAATTCGTTTCAGTGCTTGTTCGTCATTTTGATTGAGCACTATACGTAAGTAAGCGATAATATCCTTTATTTCTTTACGCTGATAAAAACTCATGCCTCCGTATATGCGGTAAGAGATGTTTAATTTGCGTAAGGCTTCCTCCAAACTACGAGACTGGGAGTTGGTGCGATACAAGATTGCAAAATCACTATTCATCTTTTGTTCAGTCATTTTGGTTTCAAAAATGTTTTGAGCAATAAGACGGCCTTCCTCATTATCAGTGACTGCTCTTATAACCCTTATCTTATTACCTAGTTGATTGTCAGTCCATACGTTTTTCTGTAGTTGGTCCTTATTTTTGGCTATTACACTATTTGCAGCACTTACTATAGTATCACTCGATCGGTAGTTTTGTTCTAGCTTAAATACATTTAGGTCTGGATAGTCCTTTTCGAAATTCAGAATGTTTTTAATGGTCGCTCCTCTGAATGAGTATATACTCTGAGCATCATCGCCTACTACACAAATATTTTCAAAAACACTAGCCAGTTTTTTTACGATCATATACTGACAGTGATTAGTATCTTGATACTCATCTACCATTACATATTTGAACTTGTGCTGGTACTTATGTAGCACGTCAGGGAAATTGTTGAGTAGCTTAAAGGTATTGAGTAGTAAATCATCAAAATCCATAGCTCCCGCCTTAAAACATCGCTTTGCGTATTCAGAGTATATCTCGTGTATTTTTCCTCTACCAGTAGTTTCGTCGTAGGTTACTAGTTCACTTTGTTTGAGATATACGTGGGCTTGTATTAGGTTGTTCTTAGCATTACTTATTCTAGATAGTATGTAATTAGGCTTATACACCTTGTCATCCAGATTCATTTCTTTCACAATAGATTTTATGAGGCTTTTACTATCATCAGAATCATAGATAGTAAAGTTGCTTGGGTAGCCTATTTTTTCAGCTTCTATGCGTAGTATTTTGGCAAATACAGAGTGAAATGTCCCCATCCATATATTTCGTGCTTCTGTACCTACGACACTTTCTATTCGTTGACGCATCTCCTTAGCTGCTTTATTGGTAAAGGTGAGTGAAAGTATGTTGAAAGCATCTACACCAGTAGCAATGAGGTGGGCAATGCGATAGGTCAATACACGAGTTTTGCCTGATCCCGCTCCTGCTATTATCATTACCGGCCCAGTAGTTTGTAATACTGCAGCTTTTTGTTCAGGATTTAAGGAATTTAGGTATGGTGCGTCGCTCATTGAATGTGTAAGTTATACCTCACAAATTTCGTCATATAAACACGGAGATTGTTAAGGTGGGCTAAAACATTTTTTCACAACTTAGTAAGTTTTTTTACCATTGCAAAGAAATGAAGTTAATTGCTACGGAAATAGAAGGCTTATTAATAATAGAACCCACCATTTTTGGTGATGAGCGAGGATATTTTTACGAATCCTTTCGTGATGATGTGCTGAAAGAGGCCGGTGTAAAAGAGGATTTTGTACAAGATAATCAGAGCTATAGTCATAAAGGGATATTACGAGGGCTTCATTATCAAGAAAACCCTTACGCACAAGGTAAACTGGTAAGAGTATTGCAAGGTGCTGTACTAGATGTGGCAGTAGACATTCGTAAAAATTCGAAAACTTACGGGAAACACGTCAGCATTAGGCTAGATGCCGAGGATAAGAAAATGTTTTATATTCCGCCTGGTTTTGCCCATGGTTTTCTCACTTTGGAGGACAATACGCTCTTCTTGTATAAATGTACTAAATACTACAATAAAAAGTCAGAAGGAGCGATTAGATGGAACTCCCCCTCACTCCATATCCCTTGGGGAATAGATAATCCGCTTCTTTCAGAAAAAGACAAAGAAGCCCCAGCGTTTACGGATTTTGTTTCTCCATTCTAGATTAGTGAGTGCTATCTCACTTTTAACAAGCTTCTCGTTTGTTGATTAAATCCGTTTTGGTATCTGCAGTAGTATGTCCCAGTGGGTAAAAATGATGCGTCAAATAGCACCTCATGTGTGCCTTTTGGAATAGTAGATTGTACCAATTGGTACACTTCTTTTCCTTGTGTATCTAGGATTACTATGTTCACATCCCCTCCATCCGAGTAATATTTGATGGTGGTTTGACTACCAAACGGATTAGGATAATTACTGACATAAGCGTCCCCAGCTTTTTGTTTCCTTGTTTGATCAATAGATGTGGTGTTGCACGAGTCTTGTATTAGATCTATCTTGTCAAAATCTTGCAGCAAAACGCTATCAGAGGTGGTTTTATCTAAACAGAACCAATCTTGCAAAATAGTACTATAGATGTCTCTGAAATCTGTCTGCATTTCGAGGTTGTCTTTTGCAGTAGCATTCGCTGGTATAGTTGGGTTGGTGCCAGTCATTCCTGCTTTCACTTTGTTCCCAAACATAAACAGAGGTGCGGAGCTTCCGTGGTCCGTACCTGTGCTTGCGTTGCTGATTATTCTTCTGCCAAATTCACTAAATGTCATCCCCAATACGCGATGATCTACCTTTAATTTTTCTATATCATCTTGGAATGCATTGATAGCTTCTGATACAGATTCGAGTAAGAAAGCGTGTTGGCCTGTTTCGTTACTGTCCACAGGATCTACCTGATTGGCGTGCGTGTCAAATCCGCCCAAAGATACTACGTATACACGGGTTTTTAATCCGCCTGCTATCAGTTGAGCTACAATTTTAAGCTGATCAGCTAATCTGTTTCCCTCTGGGTATAAGTCAGATAAGTTCGTAGCTTTCTCTGCTGCAGCTTTTACTTTTAGACTGTACTCGTTGGTTTGTCGAGCAACTGTACGAACATAATCTAGTTCCTTTCCTGCCCAGGAGTCTGGAGCGTCTGGGTAATTACCCGTAAGCAGTTGATAGTAATTGTTAGGATTGGTAATTGCAAAACCCATATTCACAGCTAAGCCTTGGCATACCTGAGATACTACACTCCCTATCTGTATAGCAAGCGGGTCTTCCATGTTTTCATTGGGGAATCCATTGGGATAGTTTGGCCACTCTTCGCTCAGGTATCGTCCTATCCATCCGCTTTCAAGTATTTCGTCAGTGTCAGATCCTGTCATCCATATATCTGTACTTCTAAAGTGAGAATAGTTTTGATTAGGATATCCTACAGATTGTAAAATGTGGAGTTTCCCGTTATTGTACATGTCGCGCATTTTGTGCATACTAGGATGTATGCCTGTTCCATCGATGCCTTCCAGACCTAAAACTTTGTTTTCTGGAATGATAACATCGGGTCTTGCTGCTGTAAGGTTAGTATATTGATCTAAGGGGATAAGTGTGTTTAGTCCATCGTTACCTCCATTTAGTTGTACTAGAACCAAAACATTGTCAGTTTCTGTAAAATCTTCTTGCTCAGCACCCATTAGCTTGCCGTAGGCCCTGATGGGTTGACCATTCATAGCAAATGGCAATAATGACATAGGAGCAACACGTTTTAAAAAATCTCTTCTCTTCATTTCCTGTATTGGTTTAAATTATGAAAGTTGGAACTCTCCTAAGTTCATTAAATATTTTAATAAGAATGATAACCGCTGAGACACAACTGTTCTTTTTGCATCATTATTGCGGTCATTTATATATGCATTCCAAGCATCACTCCAGTAATGGTCTTCTAGCTGTCCTGAAAGGAGGATAGATTTCATGTATGCCAATTGAGCGTCTTCTGCCGGTAGCGTATGAAGAAATTCCAATAGGTCCTTGATAAATAAATTCGGGTCACTTACCGAGTCGAATTTTTCGGCAAAAGATACTGCATCTATTTTGAGACTATATCCATTATAATTATACCCGTTGGTAGTGAGTATGTCTGTTATTCGGTTTCTGTTGGGTAGAGTGTCACTATTTATCCAAAGCTCATGATACTGAGGCAGTTGATAATAGGCTGGCCAGCCAGATACACTTGGAGGGTCACCTAGTTCTTGTTGTAATAATCTAGAAAAATTAGATATAGACCCCCAAGCACTGTACTGTGTTACGTACTCCGTACTTTGAGGCATTACTATATCATATGTTCTAATTAGGCCATGGGTAAAGGATGCAGGGCTTTTTATCAGGGCACCTCTATTTGCTACATCATAAAAATGTTCACTCCTAAATAGTGCTTCTAATACCGGCTTTATTTCGTAATCACTATCTCTAAAAATATTGGCCAAAGGAGTAATGACATTATTCTCTGTGGCCTCATCTATGTCGTAATATACAAACCATCTGTACAGCTTACGTACTATGAATTTGGCTACCTCGTTTTGTGCGAAAATCATTGCCAACATTTCGTCAAGTTCTTCTTCCCCTGCTGTCGGTCCCGTTTTGCCTGCAATTATTTTATTGTTATAATATGCTGAGAATTGCTTGTCGTTGGTGTCGTGTCTGTTCTCTTGGAAATAAACAGTGCCATCTTGCTTATTAATTCTCCAACCTGTGAGTACCTTGGCTCCAGAAATAACGTCACTTTCTGTATATTGACTGTCAAGGCTTTTGCCCAGGGTAAATAACTCTTGAAGCTCCCTAGAGTAATTCTCATCCGGAGCAGAAGCAGTATTTCTTTCACCGTTTAGGAAAATGAGCATAGCGGGATCAAGTGTTATATCCTTTACAAGTGTTTTGAAGTTCTTTAAACAACTTTTTCGTAAAGTAGCATTATTCTGATAGCAAAAATTTGCCCATCCTACTACATCTGTTTGCGTTGCAAAATGGTTGTGCCAAAAGAGGACCATTTGCTCTCGAATACTTCGGTCGTGATTGATTATTTGTCCTGACCACCACATTTGGTATGACTGTCTTCTGGTGCCATTGAGTGCCGCATTATAATCATTCACCCAACTACTGCCAGCTGGTACATTTGGGTCGGTATTCCGGTCATTGTAATTATTGATAGGCGGAGCAGGAGGGGTGTAGTCTATATTTAGAATATCATCTACCGATTGTGTTAGCGTTTTTGAGAGGTAGTAATCTATATCCTCCTTTACGACACCAAAGTGCACTCTTCTAAGTAGGTGTAATATTGCCGAGCGGTCCCAAAGGCCGGCGTATGGTGCGATTCCAGAGTCTGTTCTTGCTTTTGAAGTTGTTGCCATTTCTGAATTATTTTATTTTTGTTACCAAACGTAATGTACTTGTGATTGTCTCTTAAATAGTTTGCCAACACCTATCGCACTAGATGTCTTGTTGCCAGAATTTTCAGACAATCCGCCTACGACTTGCATTATATCTCCTGCGTCTAAACCAGTAGATTGGTTAGCTTGCTGTGTCTTGCCGCCAAGCAACGATGCTATGTTGGCAATATTGAAATTGCCTTGAGAATCTTGCTTTTTTTGTTTGCCTAGATAGCCAAGAATTAATGGAGCTGCGATTTTAAGAAGATTAGATACCTGTGAGCTATTTAAGCCTGTTTTGCTGCTTAGCCCTTGCTCCACTGTTGGACGTTGTGAGCTCAAAACACGCTTTAATCTAGCGTCACCAGACCCATTATCGTAATTTTCCACGAAACCGATCATATCATCTAAGATACTGCCGTCGTGATTAGCATCTAACGCCACCAGTAGACCTTTAGCACCAGATTTGGATTTAGAGTTAGATGCCATAGCACCGAGCAAAGTAGGTGTCATTCCACCTAATGCCGAGGTGGTTTGCTCTTCTGTAGCTCCTATTTGAGCGGAGATAGCTTCAAGGCCTTGAGGCCCTAATTGTTCCAGTAGTTGATTTAGGATATCGTTCATCTTGATGATGATCACTTTAGGAGCTAAGATACAATTTGCTAATGAAAAAATCAAATAGGAGCTGCAAGTTGCATCAAAAGAGTACACGCAATTGCTCCTATAGTTCCCACAGCATAGCCAAAAACAGCTAGCAAAACACCTACGGTAGCCAGCGAGGGATGAAACGCTGAGGCTACGATGGGTGCCGAAGCTGCCCCCCCTACATTGGCCTGACTGCCAACGGCTAAAAAGAAATACGGGGCTCTTATCCACTTAGCTACTAGTATTAGTAAAGCGGCGTGGAATGTCATCCAGATAAATCCTACCACTAGCAAGCCAAGATTATCAAATATCATTGTTAAATCCATTTTCATTCCAATAGTAGCAACAAGTATGTATATGAATACAGTTCCAATTTTGCTAGCTCCCGCACCTTCAAGTTTGCGAGCATTAGTAAATGACAAGATAACAGCGAAAATAGTAGCTATGCTAATCATCCAAAAGAAGCCAGATCCTAGGAAGGTAAATGTATTTCGTATGGTGGAGTTTTGGACTGTACCTACAAGCGAATCAAAATACGGGGCAAGGAATTGTGCTCCCAAGTGAGCCAGGCCAACTACTCCAAATCCGATAGCCAAAAGAATCATTAAATCCGGGAGAGTAGGTTTACGTTCTACTGCGAGACTGAATTTAGAAACTTTTGCCTTAAGTTCTTCTATAGCGCTCGTGTCTGATTTTAACCAAGCATCTATTTTTTCAGTTTTTCCTATACCTATAAGCAAGATTGCCATCCATATATTGGCAATAACAATGTCTACAAATACCATCCCGCCATATAGCTTTTGATCATAACCGTAAATTTCCAACATTGCGGTTTGGTTGGCCCCGCCCCCTATCCAGCTACCTGCTAGTGTGGATAATCCCCTCCAGACTGCTTCTGGTCCTGCACCTCCAACAGATTCGGGACTGACTACAGACATTATGAATACTGCAATAGGACCGCCAATGATAATGCCTACAGTTCCAGTAAGGAACATAATTAGGGCTTTAGGGCCTAGATTGAAAACAGCTTTTAAGTCTAGACTTAGCGTCATTAATACAAGTGCAGCTGGAAGTAAATAACGACTAGCAACATAATAGAGTGAGCTCTTACCCTCTATAATCATTTCACCGTTTTCGTTCAGAGTTCCCCACTCAGGGGCTATAATTCCAGTTGTAGTAAGCAGTGCGGGAAGTAGGTATGCCATAAATAGAGCAGGGACAAACTTGTAAAAAGTAACAAACGGTCCTGACTTGAAGCTAGACGTATAAAATACTAATCCTAGACTGATAACAAGTAAGCCAAAGACAATAGTGTCATTGGTGACTAGAGGAATAGATTTAAGTGTTTCTTCCATAAATACATTTGCTTAATTGTTCGCAAATTTATTCCGTTTTGTAAGAAATGATTTTTTACCTAAAAAGCCTTATTTTTCTTCTTCTTCCTGTTTTTTTTATTTTAGGTGTGCTGCCATTTGGTTTAATCCACCCGTTGTTGTACAAGCAGCTGGTCGTATTGTTATATCCGTTTCGGTTTACTGTGAAGTGAAGTTTGAATTCAAATAAGAAATAATTATCATTATAATTTGGATTGCCTCTTATAGACCCAGGCTCACCAATAACACGGCCGTTTAAAGGGTCTACAATAGAAGGATTTGCGAAATAAGCAGCAACTTCTCCTTGGTCTCTTATTGCAGTTTGATCGTAATACTTGCCAGATACGTCATCTAGATAATCCATAAACGTTTTCTTGGTGAAATGTCAAAAGCTAATATGACGCCTTTACGTAAAGTGATTTTTTCCCAAATCCGAAAGGGATGATCGCAGATATAGGTTTGTATATTTCTTGATTAGGGTTGTGTATTTGGCCTTCCGTGCCAAAGGGGCGGAGGTCGTACCACGTTCCATTGTATAGTCCTTTGGGGTTGCAGTATAATGCTCCGGCTCCTATATTTCCATAAAACCCAGCCAACAGCCCGGTAGGAATCGTGTATTCCAATTTAATGGATGATTCCAGGACGTCGGTGCGTACATTGATTTTTCTGTACGCCCGACTAGATGTCGTGAAGGCGTCACTTGCTGCAAGTCGTGTGTAGAAAAGTTCACTGCCAATACATAAGCCATTTGGCATATTGTATTGTAACCCACCACCAACGGCTATTGATGTGCTATTTAAGTCCATATCTGAAAAACTGTTGGTGCCGCGGGCGTCTTTACCGCCTAAGTCACTTAAGAAATGCGATGTGAAAAGGATTACTTGCGAGGTTAAGTATGAGCGGTGAGATTTTCTTTTTTGAGAAAAAACCGAGATGGTTATAAAAAGGATTGATAGGGCTGTTGATAGTGTTCGACTAATTGTTTGGGGGAGGGGTGCTCAAATATGAACGATAGAAGTCTACAATGGCAAAAAAATACATGTAATATTTTGGTATTTCGAGACTTTAAATTCTCATTGTTAGAAATTTCGTTTTATTGCTAGGATGGATAAAGAGTATGTGTATTTGCACGTAAAGAATCCAAATTTTTCGGCGGGGAAAACAGAAATTTCTTGTCAGCTGCCTAGTTAATCCTAGCAACCCAATACAATTTGATTGCATCTCGATATATTTTTGTGAACTTATATTGAACATAAAAGTTTACCTAGTACTTATAATTAAATTTGCACCACATTTAAAACAGCATTATGTACAGAGAATGTTTTTCTGACCGTCACAATAGCATAACTTCGCAGGAGGAGCAAGAGATGCTTAATATTTTAGGCTACGGTACTATCGAGCAGCTTATAGAGAAAACTATCCCAAGCGAAATTAGACTTAAAAAAGAGTTGAATATGGAAGAAGCTCTCACCGAGGTTCAGTTGCTGGATAAGTTAAAAGCAATGGGTAAAAAAAATACTGTTGCCAAAAGCTACATTGGTATGGGTTACTATGGCACACATACCCCGAAAGTTATCTTAAGAAATATTCTTGAAAATCCAGGGTGGTACACCCAGTATACACCGTACCAGGCAGAGATAGCTCAAGGTAGGTTAGAGGCACTACTTAACTTTCAAACCATGGTGTGCGATCTTACAGGGATGGAGATGGCTAATGCCTCCTTATTAGATGAAGCAACCGCGGCAGCAGAGGCTATGGCTATGCTCTTTTCAGCTAAGAAAAAAAATATAGGCGATAAATTTTTTGTATCCGACAAAGCTTTTCCTCAAACCATTGATGTCATAAAAACAAGAGCGGAACCCTTGAATATAGATGTGACGGTTGGGAACCCTTTTGAGGTAACTTTTTCTGAGGAGTATTTTGGTGTATTTGTTCAATACCCTACTGGTGAAGGGTCTGTAGAAGACTACTCTCAACTTACGGCGTCTGCTTTAGAACACGGAGTAAAAACGGTAGTTGCTGCAGATATTTTATCACTAGCAGTGCTCAAAGCTCCTGGAGAATGGGGTGCAGAAGTGGTAGTGGGAAGTACACAACGGTTTGGTATTCCTATGGGTAATGGTGGTCCACATGCAGCATACTTTGCTACTAAAGAAGAGCATAAAAGAAGATTGCCAGGTAGAATAATAGGTGTCTCACAAGATAGCAATGGGAATTATGCGTTGCGAATGGCGTTGCAAACCAGAGAGCAACATATTAAGCGTGATAAAGCGACGAGTAATATATGTACCGCTCAAGCCCTTCTTGCTATTATGGCGGGTATGTATGCCGCCTACCATGGTCCTAAGAGGATTAAAGAGATAGCTCAAAAAGTTAATCAACTTACGAGTGTTCTGTCTTCTAACCTCACTAAAATGGGTTATACGCTCAAAAATAGTTCTGCTTTTGATACCGTGGCCATTGAACTGGACAAAGCAACTCAAGCCAAATTAAGGCAAATTTTAGAGGCTGAAAATGTGAATGTGAGATATGCCGATGGATTTGTAGGTGTAAGTTTAGATGAAACTACAGAGATTCAAGATGTTGAGCAACTCGCTAGGTTATTTGCTCAGGCAAATGATGCCCAGTTAAATTTTGAAACCACAGTTTCATCATTGTGGCACGAATCGTTGAACAGGAATACGCCATATTTGGAGCACCCCGTTTTTAATTCACATCACACAGAGCATCAAATGCTCAGGTACTTGAAATCATTAGAGAATAAAGATTTATCGCTAGCTCACTCTATGATTGCCTTGGGAAGCTGCACTATGAAGCTAAATGCAACTACAGAGATGATCCCTGTTACGTGGGAATCATTTGGGAATATTCATCCATTTGCTCCTAAGCATCAACTCGCAGGGTATACCCAAATGCTTAATGAGTTGGAGCGAGATTTGTCCGAGATTACAGGTTTTCATAAGGTAAGCTTACAGCCCAATGCAGGAGCACAAGGCGAATATGCAGGATTGATGACCATACGTCAGTACTTTATGGATAATAATCAAGCTCACAGAGATATTGTAATTATACCAGAGTCAGCCCACGGCACCAACCCTGCCAGTGCAGTAATGGCAGGTATGAAGGTTGTGGTGGTAAAATGTCACCCTAACGGCTATATTGACTTGAACGACCTGCGTGAAAAAGCTGAAGCCAACAAGGAAAATTTGGCGGCGGTAATGGTTACCTATCCAAGTACTACAGGTGTATATGAAGAGACGATCAAAGAAATTACTTCCGTGATTCATAATTATGGTGGTCAAGTATACATGGATGGTGCAAATATGAATGCACAAGTAGGATACACCAATCCTGCGAATATTGGAGCGGATGTTTGTCACCTTAATCTACACAAAACGTTCTGTATTCCTCATGGCGGCGGTGGTCCAGGTATGGGGCCTATTGGTGTGGCCAAACACTTGAGCCCGTACTTGCCCGGTCACGCAGTGGTAGAAGGCGTAAGTACTCTCAAAGGAATGCGAGCGGTAAGTGCCGCCCCATTTGGTAGTGCAAGCATATTGCTCATAAGTTATGCCTATATAAAAATGATGGGTACCGATGGGCTCAAGCGTGCGACTGCACTCGCTATACTCAATGCTAATTATATGAAGCACCGATTGGCCGAAGGGTATGAAGTCTTATATACCGGTCAAAATGGTACTGTAGCTCACGAGATGATAGTAGATCCACGACCGCTCAAATTGGCAAGTGGCGTGTTGGTAGAGGATATTGCGAAGCGTCTTATAGATTACGGTTTTCACGCTCCTACGGTGAGTTTTCCTATACCAGGTACTATGATGATAGAGCCTACGGAGAGTGAGAGTAAAGCGGAATTAGACAGATTCTGCGATGCATTACTGTCCATTCGCCAAGAGATCGCTGAGATAGAAAATGGTACTGCTGATAAGGAGAATAATGTACTTAAAAATGCACCTCATACTGCGGCATCAGCTCTAAGTTCAGAGTGGGATAAGCCTTACAGTAGAGAGAAAGCAGTATATCCGGCACCTTATGTGATGGCTAATAAGTTTTGGCCAAGTGTAGGACGTGTAGATAATACGTATGGCGATCGAAATTTGGTTTGCAGCTGTCTGCCTATTTCTGTTTATGCCGAGGATACAGCGTAGTTTTTAGATTGAGCTTTTAAGGTTACATTGTAAAAAAATATACTACATTAGCTGCTGTCTATGACATTGTCACTAATAATAGGACTAATACTTACTGGGATAACCTTAATTCTGATTGAGATTTTCATCACCCCAGGATTTGTCGTTGGCTTACTTGGTTCGGTTCTTTTGGTGTTAGGTGTAGCCTATATGTACAAAGGACACGGCAACTTTTATGGCAACATCGTATTAGTATCTACGAGTTTTTTTCTTGGGGTTGCGTTAATTTTAGCTTTTCGCAACGGAGCTTGGAGTAGGTTTGCTCTCAATGATGTGATAGACGGGAAAGCTAATGACGCTCATAAGCTTGATGTGAAAGTAGGAGATGTAGGTATAACCATGAGTGCACTAAGACCAGCAGGTACTGCTATTATTAATAATCAAAAAGTAGAAGTACACTCCGACGGGGAATTTATTCTCGCGAAGGGAAAAATAGAAGTTGTAAAAAAAGTACAACATAGAATATTTATAAAAAAAATAAATACTTAAAACTAAATCAATATGCCAGCAATTTTACCATTCATTATTATAGGAGTAGTATTACTCTTTGTTTTCTTATACTTCGTTCCAGTAGGCTTATGGGTTACAGCCCAAGTGTCTGGTGTACGTGTAGGTATTGTACAACTGATTATTATGCGTATACGTAAGGTTCCACCATCACTTATCGTTAACGCACTTATCAATGCTAATAAAGCCGGACTTCAGGTTACTGCAAATGACTTAGAAACGCATTATATGGCAGGTGGTAATGTGAATAATGTGGTAAAGGCTCTTATCTCGGCTGATAAAGCAAATATTCCTTTGGACTTTAATATGGCGGCCGCCATAGATTTGGCAGGAAGAGATGTGGCTGATGCGGTGCAATTATCGGTAAACCCCCGTGTGATTAATACGCCACCTGTGGCTGCAGTAGCCAAGGATGGTATACAACTGATAGCAAAAGCCCGTGTAACAGTAAGAGCTAATATTGCTCAACTAGTAGGTGGTGCTGGTGAAGATACAATTCTGGCTAGGGTAGGAGAAGGTATTGTAACTACCATAGGTTCTGCTACGAGTCACAAAGCAGTATTGGAGAACCCTGATATGATTTCTAAAACAGTTTTGGCAAAAGGATTAGACGCTGGTACTGCATTCGAGATCTTATCTATTGATATAGCAGATATAGATATAGGCAAAAACATTGGTGCAGAGCTGCAAACAGATCAAGCTGAAGCAGATCTTAAAGTAGCTAATGCAAAAGCAGAAGAGCGCAGAGCTATGGCGGTAGCTGAAGAGCAGGAGATGAAAGCGAAGGCACAAGATGCACGAGCTCTTGTAATCTTAGCTGAAGCTGAAGTGCCAAAAGCTATGGCAGAGGCATTCAGAAGTGGTAATCTTGGAATAATGGATTATTACAAAATGAAAAACATAGAAGCAGATACCGATATGAGAGAAAGTATCGCTAAGCCTGATTCTAAAAAGAAATAAGCTCAGAAGCAGCTTTTATAAACATAAAAGAAGATTTTGCTAAAGGCAAAAGCTCTTTTTTACGCTCTATAATAGAGCCTTTATACTAATGATAAGGTTACGACCGGGTGCGGTGATCCCAGAACTGTATGGGCGATAACGCTTGTCTAAAATATTTTCTAAGGCAACATTCCCAAAGATGCTTTCGGTAATGGGGAACGTGCCCCGTACATTTAAAATAGCCCAAGCAGGAGAGTAGGGTAAGCCATTGTCATCCTTCGTGTAGAGGAATCCTTCAGATTGCTCATTAATGGTAAATTGAGAATTTTTAAACTCTTGATTATAATTAGTATACAAGATAAGTTTTGCCTTCTCCAGCGAGTAGGTTAAACTAGTACCGCCAAAGTTTGGTGTGATGTGTCTTATTGGCTCATTATTGCCTGCTTCACTTTTCAACAGAGTGTATGAGCTATTTAAAACAAGATTTTTGGTAACAATAAAAGACGCAGAAATCTGCGAACCGTATATAGCAGCGAAGTCTTGATTTACTAATGTTTGTACCTTGCTTAATCGGCCATCATAAAAGATACTATCCTCTCCATTAATAGTGCTGCTGGCTGTAGAAAGAGCATTGGTAAGGTAGGTGTAAAACACAGAGGCACTTAGTTTTACCTTATCACCAAAACAATACTCACCGTTTACTTCTCCATTATAAGCATACTCCGGTTTTAGATTTGGGTTTGGTATCGTTACATATCCTGGGTTACTATCAAATACTTTGGCTATATCGTCTATGTTCGGTGATTTAAAAGCTGTAGACACTAAGATTCCTATTTTACCTTTTGCGAAGTTTAATAACTGAGAAAGTGAACCGGTTATCGCTTGGTTATTATTATCAAAGTTTGGTATAGGTAATGGATTGTAAATAGGGTCAAAGGTGCCTTTCGTACGAACATGATTGTACCTTACTCCTCCTTCTGTTGATAGTCGTTTGTTCCACTTTCTCTGAGCATTAATATATATTCCTTGAGAGATCCAGGTTGATCCATCAGGGTATCTGGAACTTGTGGGTATAGCCGTTCCGTTGGTTATGTCTAATAGTTGACCTTTGCTACCTACAATATTTTGTACGAGCTCCCCGCCATAGCTAAATGTCAGATTTTGCTTCATCAATTTTTGAATGTCAAGGTTGGCACTTAATGCACTTAGACGTTCAGTTCGTTGTATTAGGTCTATGGTTCCATACTGCCTATTATTCCTACTTTCACCAAATAATTGATGTGCAACGGTTACTTGTAACTTGTCGCTGAATGTACTTCTCTTTGTATTGGTATAACTCAAGTTATTCATAAGCCAGCTTTGAGGACCGTAATACCAATCGCCATTAACCAATGTGTCGTTATTCCCTCTTAGTATAAGTCGATCATACCGAGGTATATTGGAAGTATTACTCCAGTGTAGGCCATACTTTAGTATTTGGTTTTTATTGATTTTATAAGCGAACTTCTGCATAAGGTTTAATTGCCTATATGCACTCATTACTTGGAGATTTGGGTTGCTGTTGCGTAATATGGTGTCGCCTATTTCTGCTCCGTATAGTATATAATCAGGTCGGGTATATTCGCTAGGTCCATTTGTCCCCATTCTCAAATCGCTAAAATTTGAGAAGCTTACGCTGCTCAACGATGTGAGTTTTTTGCTTGCAACACCATAATCAAAATGCCAAGTGCCTTCGCGACTTGCGGAGCTGAAACGTAGATTCACTTGACTGCCGTGAGTTGTAGAATCATTGAAATCTAGTTCTTTGGTAGTAAAGCTAAGTACGCCTCCTATGGCATCGCTTCCATAAAATTGACTTGCAGGGCCAAATAGTACCTCGCTACTTGCTACGCTAAAGGGGTCTATGTTTATTACATTTTGTACATTCCCTGCTCTGAATATAGCTGTGTTCATACGTACACCATCTACCACTAGTAATATCCTGTTGGTAGCAAATCCACGTATCATAGGGCTGCCGCCACCCTGTTGACTTTTCTGGATATAAACCTTTTGATTGATGTTGAGTAAGTCCGCTGCGGTTTGGGGTTGGAATAGCTCTATTTTTTTACTAACTACAGCATCTACCATTACCGATATGTCCGATGAAAGACGGTCACCATATCTTGGCGTAATGATAATAGGGAGAAAACTACTAACTTTTATTTTGAGTAGCAATGTAATGCCATTTAGCAATGATGTTTTAGTTACTTTTTGAGGGTAAAAATTAGGGTGACTGATCAGCCATGTGTCGCCTTTTATTGACGAAGTGTCTATCTGGAGGACACCATCATCATTAGATATTGCTAAAAAACGATTTTCGTGAAAGAGTTGAGCCCCAGCGATGGGGTTTAGTTGTGCGTCTACCACAGTTATCTGTGCTAACACTCCGCCAAAAAAGAGTGTAAATAATACAAAGGTGAGGTGTCGCATGTTCTGGTAAGGTGCAAGTTTATAATTAATGTTCAAAAAATATTCCGAAATTGGTAAAACTAAAATAGGAATTTACATGTTTGTACATCTATATTCGAGCCAAATAAACAGTAACATGAAAAAAATATTTTTAGTAACAGTGTTTGCGGCGTTTTTGATGGCGTGTGACAATCAGACAGCAACGACAGAAACAGGTGAAGCTCAAGAAGTAGAAACTACAACAGGTGCAACAAGTGATTTTGCCGCAAGTACAACCGAGAGTAGTATAGCTTGGGAGGGTACCAAGCCTAACGGAGACAGCCATACTGGAACTGTAGCTCTTAAGTCAGGTAAACTAGCTATGGATAACGGGGCAATAGCAGGAGGTAACTTTGTAATAGATCTTACTCAGATGACCGTGACTGACGAGGGCATGGACGACGAATCTAAGGCGAAGCTAATAGGGCATCTAACTACTGGAGACTTTTTTGAAGTGGAGAAGTATCCAACTGCTGCTTTTGAGGTGACTGGAGCAACTGCTGATAGCTTGACAGGAAATCTAACGATAAAAGATGTGACCAAGTCTATAACTGTTCCTTACTTCGCTCAGGTAGATGGCGGCAAGGCAATGGTTAATGCTTCTTTTACCATAGACAGAACGCTATGGGGTGTGACATACAATAGTGGGAATTTCTTTCAAAATTTAGGTGATTATCTGATTGATGATGCGGTTAAGTTTGACGTTAAGCTAGTCGCCACAGCTAAATAAAGCATATTTCTAATAGAGCGATTAGAATTGTTAAAACCGCATCTGACCTTTGTCAGATGCGGTTTTTTTGAATTTTGATTTAGTAAGGTTAGCTCGTTGCAGGCCACGGTTCACACGTAATTGTCTTGCTTTATACAATAAGATGCCAATGATTGCTGCCAACATTAAAATAATAATAGAGTATTTGCGTTAAATTTGTAATGATGAAAAAAACCATTCTTTACGTAAGTTTAGCTTTATTTATATCGGCAGGAGTGTCTAGTTGTAAAGCAAAGCATTGTGCTGCACTTCAAGATGATATGGAAGGCTACAAAAAGAAATCGGGTAAAAAGAAACGAGGAAGACAAGAAGGTCTTTTTGGTAAGGGAATGTGAGCCTTTCTTTTTCTGTATCATTACACCAATAACTCGTAGATTTTAAAATAAAAAAAGGCGTCCCGTTGGAACGCCTCTCTAATTAAGTATTTATCTGTTTATTGTGTATTTGAACTAGTAGTGTCCTTCTTGTACACCTTCTGCGTAGTTGATCTTGATACCTGCTTTAGCAAATGCCTCTTTTAATACTCTATTAGCACCAAAGAATACATCCCAATAATCAGCATCTGAACTATGTGTACGAGCGGCCAATTTTATGTTGTGGTCGCCAAATTCTTCTGTTTCTACATAAGGTGCAGGCTCACTGATTGTGTAGGCTTTACATCTTTAGTGCCTTTTATTAATTGAATAACAAAGTTATTCAAAAATCATCTAGGGGGTACCCCCTAGATGATTTTTGGCGTATAAAACTGGGGGTAATTCCTCGATAACAGCGGTCGAATATTGGAGTGCGTTCACATCTATTTTTACCTTATACCGTGTACTAGATTGCAGGTTCTGTATTGGCTTAATATGGAGTGTTTTTTTCATAACGGATTTTCCAATATTGTTTGTCCAAACGTAAGGAGCGTATTTGCTTATATGAGTGTCCCTTTATTCTTCGGTGAGTCTTTCTTATTATCTGTAAGGGTGTAGCTATTTTGTGATTTACCCAATTTTCTTCCTTAATAAATGCCTCATCATATTATAATTGTGGTATGGTGAAATGGAGCAGGATAGGAATCTTGACTATCTTAAGTGTTTGGAGTGTATCGGCTTTGGCTTGGGGCAAAACAGGTCATCGTGTGGTGGGTTACGTAGCTCAGCAACATTTAAGCGAAGTAGCTAGTCAACGTGTAGATAGTATATTGAGTAATTACGCTTTGGAGATGAGCGGTAATTTTATGGATTTTATAAAAGCGGATACGGCTTACAGACACATGGGCAGCTGGCATTATGTGAGTATCCCCGATGGTCAGAGCTACGAGGATATTACCCCAAATCCTAAAGGTGACGTGATATGGGCTATAGAAACATTAATCGCGGAGTTAAAGACCAAGCAATTTAAAATAGTTCCCAACGAAGAATTTGCAATAATGGTACTGGTACATTTGGTAGGCGACATACATCAACCGCTTCACGTGGGCTTGGCAGAGGATAGAGGAGGCAATAGTGTCAAGGTAGAGTTTTTTGGAGAGGAGAGTAACCTGCATCGTGTATGGGACAGTGAGTTGATAGACCACCAAGGGCTGAGTTATACCGAGTGGGGCAACCACATCAATCGCGGAGTAGATAGTACGCAAGTAGCACAGTGGCAGGCGAGTACAGTAATAGGTTGGGCTGAAGAGAGCCAATCTTTAAGAACGGCTTGTTATGATTTTGGTAAATATACCAATCTGAAGTACAGATACATTTATCGCCATATTCATACAATAGAAGAGCGACTAGAGCGTGCAGGTGTGCGACTCGCAGGAATTCTCAACGAAATTTATGGCTAACCTTCCTGATTTCATATACTATTTCTGCTGAAAATTAGTTTTAGAGTAAAGGCTTAGCGTCAAAAAAAGACTCAATAATCAAGCAATAAATTATGAAAAAGACAATAATATTTCTTACCGCACTTTTCATAGGCAGTGCGGCAATCGCACAAAAAATAGACGTATCAGAAACCCATGGGGAGGTATTCAAACCTAAGGGATACAGGTACTTAGAGATTTACAAGAAGCCAAGTGATGGCTACTTAGCAGCAAGTATATTGCCTACCCGTAGGGTGGCACTTATCGTAACACTAAAGCCCAAGTATTTTATACAACAGTTTGATGAGGCGATGAACTTGGTGAGTGAGACAGAGTTTAGCTTAAAGATGGATGGTAAACGAATGTCGTATTATGATTTTGTGCAGTTTGGTGGAGAATATTACTTGCTTACCACCTTTGCCGATCCGCAAAAAAACAAAATGGGATTGTACTACTCATCAGTAGATGCAGCAACTGGTGAAGTGAGAGGTAGCCCAATCCTCTTATCTGAAGTAGAGTATGTAGGACAGCGAGGTTATACTTTTCCATCGTTTAAGGTATCTATCTCTGAGAATAAGGAGTATATGGTTGTATTTGGTAATGATTCTAAACGAAGATCCCGTTCAACCATTTTTAACAAAAGGCAAACTGACGAAGAGGAAATTGGTACGTATGATTTTAACTTCACGTTTTGGTTGTTTGACCCCTCTATGAAGGAGGTGAGTCACGAAAAAGACTATGTGCTCAAAGTAGAAAACTCGACAGATAAATTTTATGTGAATGATTATGAGGTAGATGATAATGGTGCTATCTATATCCTCGGTAAAAATGCGTATGCCGACCAACTCTCCCGACGAGAACGCAAAAAATCCAATAGAACGGAGTGGGTAGATATTAAAAAAAGTGCCTTTATCCTCGAAAAAATTTCGCCTGATGGAAGCAGTGAGCAACAAGTTACACCCGAGGAAACCTTGTTTGTGGACATGGATATTCTCTTTGACAAAAATGGGAATGTGAATCTCATTGGATTGGAAGGAGAGCAGGTGTATAGCAGACTGGTTACGACTGGAGTGAGTCGCTTGATATTGGATGGTGATGATTTAGATATACTAAGTGAGACTACAGAAGATTTCAGTGAAGATGTGCTAGAAGCGGTGAATAATGTTCGAGTGGCGGAGCAGAACATGAACAAACGCCGAAAAAAACGTAGCCAAAAACGAGAGGCTAAACTTACTGACGAGGAGAAAGCCTATGCCGAGATATCGAAACGTGCGGCTCTAAACGTGAGTACCATCGCCTACAGTAGCCTGGATGAAGAAGGGAATGCCTATGTAGTGCTGGAGGAGTATTATGTGCGTGTGGTTACCACCACTACTACTAATGCAAATGGTTCGACCACTACCACCACCACGTATTATTACAATTACGACGATCTTATATTAATGAAGTTTTTTGAGGATGAAGTAGCTCAGAATTACTATCAAAAAAACTTTTTAAAAGTAAATGCCCCGTTAACCACGAGTATAAATGTAGTGGAAGAGGATGGCGAAGTTACGGTGGTGACACAAGGCCATGTAGTGCAGGCTGATGAAGACCTAGAGCAGGTTATAGATTACGAATTGCAGGCATTTGACCAACGTGTAAAAGTGCCGGGAATGCGTCGTAAGTATTTTGACTACCGTAAGGTGATGGACGATAATACCGTACTGGCTCCCGCTCAATTTAAAGGAAAGGTAGCGTGGTATATTTTTGATGTGAAGTAGGTTGTTAGGTGTTTATTAAACTTTTTTTTTCACTCAAAAAAAATCCTCACTCGCGGTACAAGTGAGGATTCGCAGAGTGTTCAGAGGCTGAATTAGTGAAAAACATAACCTTTTTTCTTGGCTTCTATTTTAATGGTGTTCACCATTTTTTCGCCTAAGGTTACTTCGTTGGCTGAAGTATTGTTGTCTGCGATGTAGTTGGCTCGTTCAACGCCTAGTTTTGCTATTTCATTTTTTATTTTTTCGCGTTCTTGTTGCTTTTCCAATACCACATTTTTGAGTTCTATTGTATTCATTTCTTGTAGCGAGTCGGGTAGTGTTTCTTTGTCTATGGAGGTAATCACCGTAGTGTCTGCATTATAGGCGTCTAGTAGATCCCAATTGCTGTTCATGTATATGTTGGAGGACTTAGACAGTGCTCGCGATACACTATTCATTTTTGAGTACTTTGCTTGGTTCTCATCTTGGCGTAGTTGGTCGCTTTTCATTCTTCTACCATCATTTCCATAGTAGATATAAGTATTATTTAGCTGATAGTTGAGTTGGTTTATCTGGTCATCGTAAGGTGTGGCTACGTGTACCACTTTAACGTCACTATCTATATTCATAAACTGACCCGCGGTGAGTTGAGCACAATCGCCCCAGTGGGTACGTTGACCTTCGGCCATATCACCACAGAATATAGGAAATACTGTTACACCTTTTTGTGATGCCATTTGGCAAGCTTCTTGGTGTGAAAATGTTCCTTGATTGAATGGCTCATTTCCTGCGATGTATATGGCTTTCATACTCTCGTCATTTGCACTCCACTCTAGTTCTTTTAATGAGGTGTGAATCGCTTTGCCACAATACTCGCTGCCACCATTTGTGCTCAAGGCAAATAGTTTTTCAGACAATAGATCTAAATCTGCTGTGAAGGGTAAGACTTGCCTTACATAGCCCTGACGCACCGAGATATTATCATTACCATATTCGTAGAGGGCTATACTTATGGCAGCTTGAGTAGAGTCTTTTTCGGCACGAGCTAGCTCGTTTATGATGTTCCATAGTTGTGATTTGGCTTGGTCTAGTAGGCCATCCATACTTCCGCTGGTGTCTAAGATAAGAGCTATTTGTATTTGACTCTCATTTTGTGTAGCATCACGCTGCGTAACTTCCTCTCTTATAGGTAATTCTAGGTGTGCAGTTATACTTCTTTTATAATGTGAAGTCTTGAATCTAAAGCCAAATATGGCAACGGCAATGGCGAGTACACCGCCGATAATTAAAATGTTCTTTTTCATACTGTGTTTAATTTATGTTAATCTGTTTGAGATCTCCTTGTGGAGTGATAATAAATACTTCTTTAGTTGGTGCTGCAGGTGCAGGCTTTGATGTGGGTTTGGGCGTTGGTTTTTTGGAGAGTGCGATGTTGATTTGATACATCACTTGTATAGCAGGTTCTGCAATTACGGGGTTTACTACAAAGTCAAATTCCTTGTCTATTATAGGCAAGTAGTGCTTAGTGATTTTCTTTTTGGCATCGTTATTCAAGTTGAACTTTTTGGTGAAGTACGAAGTGCACGAGAAGGCGGTGTAGTTGGAGTATTTTTCACCGGGATATACTACCGTGTAACCTTCGGCGAGGGTACGTTTGTAATCTTTAATATCAATATCACGCAACTTGGTGTAGCGATCTAATTGTAAGTACACCATACTGTCGGCACTCTTACGTAGGCGACTTTTTATTTTGCCCATATCAGTAATCACCGCATCGGATCGGATATAGTCGTATATGCCATTGGCCGTGCATACAGAGAAAATTTTATTGAGTTCGCTGGTCTTTTTATACTCTATGATGATGTTTTTCTTAAGCTCAAAACCTACAGGTCTTTCAGTGAATGTGTTTTTCGAAAAAATCTTTTTTTCGAGCGTTTGGTCATAAATAGGCACGAAGGATATAATGTCTACGTACAGTTCCAATCTTGGATTCACTTCCTTTAGTCCAGCTCTTACAGCGTCTATTTTTTGGTTGATTAGTTGGTTGGCCTCCTTCTCGGTTAAGGCTTCTTGCGATAGACTGAAAATGGCGACGTAAGCATCAGGAGTGGCATTGTACATTCCTTTTATGGTGATGACATTGTTCTCCTTGTAATTCACGGGCACAGCAATGTTGTTGGCATTGAGAACAATAGGTGCGGTAGATGAGTAAGCCCAATTGCCCATTTTATACTGAGCTTGTACAGCTTGTAGGATGCATAGGAGTGTTAAGATTCCAATTATTTTTTTCATTTGTTTTACGATTAATTTCAGTTCAAAATTGCGGGATGCATTCTTCTGTTTTGGCGTAAATAGGTGAATGTGCTTGCTGAGTGTGTGAACGTGTAAAAGGCGGAGATAATGTGGTAAGAATAGTGTCCTCGTGCTACAAGATAGCGTGTGTCCTCATTTCTGATAGCGTATATTCGTATCCACAAAGTGAAGGTTTGGTTAAAATATAGTGTCCTACTGGTATTGAGTCTAGCAGCGAATGGGACTCTTGCTCAAAGCAAGCAAGACCAAGATGTAAATCGTGCAACCCGGTTAGTTGACGATGCTAATAAGAAGGTGATATCAGAACCTTTGGACGCCTTCAAACTGGCAACCGATGCGGTAGTTCAGAGTAAGCAGCAAAAAGATTTACGCTCTGAGGCGAGTGCATACAACACTTTGGGTACTTTGTATTTTAATGCGGGAGATTACACCAAAGCCATTGAGTACTTTAATAAGGCTAAAGTCATTTATCAAAAGATAAAAGACGAAAAAAGCGAAGAATACACACTAAAGTACCTCGGTAAAAGTTACGAGGCTATCAATGATTATAAGAGTTCAAGTAGTAGCTACGAACAAGCCGAGCAAAAAACTAACTCGAGCTACCGCAAAACAGGTTATACCATCAGCAACTCTAAGATAAAAAAGCAAGCTGGCAGGAGCAAAGAAGCCATAAATGACTTGGAACAGGAGTTGAAATATAACTTGGCCCTAGACCCCGTTCAAAAAATAGATATTTACCTGGAATTGGGTGACTTATACCTCGCCCAAAAAGATACCGCCCAAGGGGTAAAATTGATAGGGCAAGCACTACAAAACGCCAAGAAAACACGCAACGATAGTGTTGGTATCAATACGTTAAACTCTGCTTGGAACGTGTATGATCAAAACGGATTAACTGAGATTAATCTCGAAACACAGCAAGCATATGCAGACTCTTCGCGAGATGACATAAGCCCCGAAGTACAACGTACAATTAACTATAACATCGGTAATACACTCCTGAATACCGATGCCGAAAAAGCAAAGCCGTTTTTGGAGAAGAGTAGTGCCCCAATACCCGACGAGGAACCTTCTATAGACCGAATACGGGCCGTCGAAAAACTGTCGCAAGCCTATGAGAAATCAGGTGAGTATGATAAGGCACTTGCTAAATATAAGGAGTACATTGCCTTGTTAGATTCTATAAAACTCTTAGAAATGGCAAGCCGTATGCAGAATGAAATGCTAACCACCAAGTATGAGATTCAAGAAACGCGAATTCGCGAGCTGGAAGAAAAGCAGCTGGAGAAAGAAAAATCCATTCGCCGTCAACAATGGACTATCGGATTGTTAGTGCTAGGATTGGCCTTATTTGCAGTGCTTACCTACTTCTTGGTAAAAAATATTCGTGAAAAACAAGAATCGAATATGCGGATACGATTGGCATCGCTTCGTAGTCAGATGAATCCTCATTTTATTTTCAATTCCCTCAATTCAGTCAACGGTTTTATAAGTCAAAACGAAGAACGCAAGGCAAATAGGTACTTGGCCGATTTCTCTAAACTCATGCGTTCTGTACTTAATAATTCTAATAACGAGTCCATCCCGTTAGATGAGGAGCTACGTTCGTTAGAGATTTACTTATCTTTGGAGCACTCACGTTTTCCAGATAAGTTTGATTATCAGCTTGATGTAGATACCGACACGCAAACGCAGCTCATCACTGTGCCGCCTATGCTTATTCAGCCATACATCGAAAATGCCGTGTGGCACGGCTTACGCTACCGCGAATCTAAAGGGTTACTGCTGGTAAGCATATCACAGAAAGACGATACCTTAATTGTGGGTATAACAGATAATGGCATTGGCAGAAAGCAATCGCAACAACTCAAAACAACCCATCAGAAAGACTATAAAAGTACTGGAATGTCGCATACGCAAGAACGACTATTGCTACTCAATAAACTTTACAAACGCCACTATGCGGTCACAGTGACTGATCTGAATACGGAGGGCGAAACAGGAACCGATGTTGAATTAAAATTGCCGATTTATGCCTAACACATTAAGCGTGATAATAGCCGATGATGAGCAAACGAGCAGAGACTTAATAGAAAGTTATGTGCTGAAATATTGCACTAATCTAAAAATTGTAGCCAAGGCCAATGACGCTAAACAAGCCATTGTTGCTATTCACGAGCATAAGCCTGATTTAGTGTTTCTAGATGTGGAGATGCCTTTTGGCAACGCCTTTGATGTACTAGAACAGACGGAAGGTGTAGACTACCAGACTATATTTATCACAGCCTATAGCGATTATGCTATAAAAGCACTCAATTACAGTGCAGCCTATTATATACTGAAACCTATAAGTATAGACGAACTGGTAAATGCAGTAGAAAAGGTGCAAGCCATGGCACAAGAAGATAACATTGGTGAACTAAAAAAGGTACTGAAAGATAACTTAGGTCAAACCAACATTCAACGAATTGTTTTGCCTAATCAAAGTGGTTTTGAAATAGTAGTCGCCGCTCAAATTATTCGCATATCTGGAAGTGGAAATTATGCCGATATATACCTTGCCGATGGTAAAAAGAAAATCATCAGTAAGACACTCAAATTTTTTGAGAGTTTAGAAGACAACGCAAATATTATGCGTGTACATAAATCACACATTGTAAATACTGATTATATAGCTGCTTACCGCAGAGGAAGAGGAGGTGTGCTCGTAATGACCGATGGGAGCGAAGTAGAAGTCTCTGCCCGCATGAAAAGTGCCTTGTTAGAGCATTTGGGGCTATAGCTCATCGGCATATATCCAAAGCAATATGGGTTTGTCTGCTCTGTCAATAAGCGGCTCAAGCTTACTTAAGACCTCTGGTGATACCGTAGGACAACCTTCACTGAGGCAAATGTCGTCGTCCTGCTCTTCATTGGGTATGCACGCGTGGGAGTGGAGCACTACGTAACGTTCCATAGCATTGCTGTTGCTAGTATCTTTGCCTAGCAGTTTATAGCTTGTCCCAAAATTACCGTCATACTTGCCACCAATTTTATAATGGCCTAGGCTAGAGCAATTGCTTCCTGTTTGGTTGCTGAACTGAGCAAATCTGTTGTCGGTACTTTGGCAATGACCGTGAGCTACGAGTCCTTTCACTAGTATGTCTTTGGTGTTCAGATTTATGCCAAAAAGTCGATAATTGCCAGAATGTGCCGTTAGGTCTATGAGTAGTGCTAGTTCTTTGTAGTAACCTAAGCTATCTGCATAGGTTGTGGCCTCATCTATACGGTCAGATTTCTGCAGGTATTCCACTCGAATGGGAATGGAGGTTTTTGGAGGTCTAGATTCGTTGCTATTGGGCAATAATACATATACAAAGTAAATCGCCATTACCAACATCGCGATGTACAATAAGACCCGTATTAAGAAATTGGGGTTCAATGTATGTGGAAATTTACAGCGAGTAGAGCTACTCCTAGTCCAATGACTATAGCCACTAATTTGTACCTTCCGTAGGTATGGCTCTCATTGTTCTCAAAAAGAATGGTAGTGCTGATGTGCAGAAACACACCTATTACAAGCCCAATTAGTCCAGTCAGAAACTCTTCATACCCTACTAATGATGAGCCAATTAGCATTCCTAATGGCACCATTGCTGCATATATGGCGATATACAGATAGTTGGTATTGCTTTTGGAAAATACGCTTTTGAGGACTACGGCTAGAGCAAAAGCAGCAGGAAGCTCGTGTAGCCCAATGGCCAACACCATGTTATTCTGAATGGACTCACTAAAAGCTCCTCCGCCCAGACCTAATCCTTCTACGAGAGCGTGTAAGCTCAAGGCTATGAATAATGAGAAGGGAAATCCTCTCTTTAGGTCGTGTATATGAAGGTGTCCGTGCTCTATTCCCTTGGTGAAAAAATCGAGGACGATTTGCAGAAAAAATCCTGCAAGAATGTAGTAACCAGCTTTGTGTCCTACTTTTTCGTATACCTCTGGTATTAGGTTGAGTATGGTAATGCTTATGAGGAATGCTCCACTAAATGCCAAGAAAAGTTTGAGCTGGCGGGTCTTCTCAGACTGTATCACAAGACCAATTACTCCGCCTATGAACGGAAAGAAAAATAGTAGAAAAAGCCACCAAAAATGCATGGCTGCAAAAGTATCAATTCTTCGTGAAGATTTAAGTAATTGACTTTAAGCAAATTGATACAAGAGACGGTTCTCACTTGGGGCAATCAGAGCATAGTTTCAAAATGATTTATTGAATGTATCCAATGTTATGATTGTCACATCTATGCCTTGTCCTTAGGCTGCCTCTTAGCCTTTTTCAATGCTGCGTGCAGCAAGTATTCTATTTGCCCATTGGTGCTTCTGAATTCATCTGCCGCCCATTTTTCTAATGCAGCTAGCATTTTTTCGTCTACTCTGAGTGCAAAAGCTTTTTTCTTGCCCATCGGCTTAATACTGTATTTTTCCCATTAAAACATTAGTGCCTGACTCTCCGGACATTGCGATAGGTCGATATCCTTTTTGAGCCATCTCGTTTATCTTCTTGTCAAATTTGTCCATTCCTTGAAAAGCCTTTGCTCTTATAATGATGTATTTTTCCATTTCTCTACTATCTTTTTTAATTCTTGTTCTTTTTGTATTCCTATTAGGAACTTCTTATTGTTCTTGAGTACTACAGCCATCCCTTTGCTCCCAGAAGTATTGTACACTGTGCCATATTTGGTGCCTATACGCACGCCCCATCCACCTATAAATCCATAGTCTAGTACTTCCAAGTGCTCTATCTCGTCCCAGTTTACTTTTTTATTGATAAACAGGCATTTTACAGTAATGCCATAGTTGTCTATATGTGTAGTTAGTTTCCAGAACCAGACCGCAATTATTATTAGCGTGCCTATTAGAAGAGAACCCCAAAACAAAATGGCAGCTCCGATATTTTCATATAATTGAGTGCTCCCCCATGTTTCGTAGACTGCCCAAATAACTACTGCCAATGACCCTGCTAGGATTAGACGAAACCACCACATATTGATGTATTGCTCTTCCTTAAAACTTGCATTTAGTCGATTCATTGTTCTAATCTTAGACTTAACCTTATTTAGTTATGCAATGTGCCTGCATTTACTATCGGGTTGGCTGCTTTGTCTGAACAAAGTACGACCAGGAGATTACTCACCATAGCAGCTTTTTTGTCATCGTCTAGCTCTACTATTTTTTTTGCACTGAGTTGTTGTAGAGCATCGTCTACCATACCCACGGCACCTTCTACTATTTTACGTCTTGCGGCAATGATAGCAGTGGCTTGTTGTCGCTGTAACATCGCACTGGCTATTTCTTCAGAGTATGCTAGGTAGCTTATTCGTGCTTCAATAACTTCTATACCAGCTATTTCTAGTCTGCGAGTAAGGGCGTCTTCTAGTCGTTCGTCTATTTCTGCACCACCACTCCTTAGTGTGAGGTGATTTACCTCTCCAGTGTCTTCGTCTTCAAAATCATCGTAAGGGTACGCACCAGCTAGCTTGCGAATAGCAGCCTCGCTCTGTATGTTTACAAAGTTTTGGTAATCATCTACATCAAATGCCGCTCTAAACGTCTCTTTTACCTTCCATACGACTACAGCTCCTATCTTGATAGGATTGCCTAGACTGTCATTTACCTTGATAGGAGGAGTATCTAAGTTGCGAGCACGCAAACTTATTTTTTGTTTTTTGTAAAAAGGATTAATAAAAAAGAATCCATTTTCTCTCACAGTACCTTTGTACGCACCAAACAAGGTGAGAACTCTGGAACCATTTGGGCTTACTGCGGTAAGTCCAAGGGCTAGAAATATGAAAATGAGTAAAGCCGCTACTACGATGAATGCGTTTTGGTTCATTATACCATGTGCAATGCCGGCAGGTGCGATGATGAACATAGCGAGTAGGCCGATGTAGCCACTCATTGGTTTAAAGGTTGTTCCTGATGGTGTCATATTGTTGTTTTGATATTAAAATGATATTAAAATGATATTAAAATGATATTAAAAATATATCAATATTATTTTTTAATTATTATCGAAATTGCTATCAATTTATCAAAACAACCGATAAGAGGGCACTTAAGCATCTACTACTATAGCTGCTTAAACTATCGTGAAGTTAATGTGTTACGTAAGTATGTTTGGATTATTTAAGAAAAAAACGGAGAAGGAGAAACTCGAGGATAAATACGAGAAGTTACTGGGCGAAGCTCACAAACTTAGTACGGTAAATAGAACGGCTTCAGATGCTAAGGCTGCTGAAGCAGATGCGATATTGAAACGTATCGAAGCATTGGATTAATCACACTGTATATTACTCTCTAAAGCTTAGTAATGTGTTATCATATTACAAAAAAATCCCTAGTCTTATTCAGGCTAGGGATTTTTTGTTGGTTATATCTATTATGGTATTACATACCCATTAGCACATCCATTGGGTCTTTACCCATTAGCATAGTCTCCGGATTTTCTAGGTAGTTTTTCACAGTTACTAAGAATCCTACTGACTCCTTGCCATCTATGATTCGGTGGTCATAGCTAAGTGCTACGTACATTACTGGGCGAGCTACAATGTTGCCATTTTCCACAACTGCACGCTCTACTATGTTGTGCATACCGAGTATTGCACTTTGTGGTGGGTTAATTATTGGTGTGCTTAGCATACTGCCAAAAACGCCACCATTTGTGATGGTAAATGTACCTCCAGTCATTTCAGGGATGGTAAGTTTGCCGTCTCGTGCTTTGAGTGCAAGGCGTTTTACCTCTGCTTCTATTTCCCACATGGTCATGTTTTCAACATTACGCATTACAGGAACCATAAGTCCCTTTGGACTACTTACTGCTATAGATACATCTACAAAGTCGTTCATCACGATTTCTTCACCATCCAAGAAAGCATTTACTTTAGGATACTTCTGCAGTGCAAGAGCACACGCTCGGGTAAAGAATGACATAAAGCCAAGACCTACGCCGTGCTCCTCACGGAATTTTTCTTTGTATTGATTACGTGTGTCAAATATAGGCTGCATATTTACCTCATTGAAGGTAGTTAGCATAGCCGTTTCATTTTTGGCTGATACGAGTCTGCGTGCAATTGTTTTACGCAGGTTACTCATTTTTTTGCGTTCCTGCTCACGGCTTGGTTCAGATGGAGTGCTGTAGTCCATTGCTCCAGCTTCGGCCATCATTGCATCATACTTTGTAATTCGGCCGTCTTTGCCAGTGCCTTTTACAGCAGAAGCCGAGATTCCCTTCTCTGCTAATATCTTACCTGCTGCAGGACTTGGTGTCCCAGTGGCGTAGTTCGTATTTGCCGCGGGTCCTTCTGTTTTTATCTCCGAATTAAAGGGTTTGCTATCAGGAGTGGGTGTAGCGGGTTCAGCTTTTGGTTTTTCGCTTTCAGTTTTTACACCTTCTGGAGCTGGAGCGTCAGTGTCTATTGTTGCTACTACTGCATCTATAGCTACATCTTCACCTTCTTCTACTAGAATCTTCAGAACACCACTTTTTTCAGCGTTCAGTTCCACGGTAGCCTTGTCACTTTCAAGTTCTGCTACTGCTTCATCCATTTCTACGTAATCACCGTCTTCTTTTAGCCAAGCTGCTATAGTCACCTCGGTTACTGATTCTCCTACGGAAGGAATTTTTAATTCGATTGCCATTTTTCTTAAATGTATGTCAAAGGTAAAAAAACGTTTTGAACTTCGTCTCAAATATTTGAGCGAAAAAGACGTAACTTTTTAAGTTACACCCTCTTCCAATTACTTAGAAGTATCTCAAATACAACTTAGGTGGTAAAATATAGTGGTTGTAAGTCGGGAGTTTCTTGATCTGGCTCAAATTTAGGTGAACAATCTCAAAGAATTTTTGCCTTGGTGAATAACTATGTAATGAAACGCGAAGGCATCCGTGTATTTTTGACCACAGAAACCATAACACCATATCGTCACAAAAAGTGAGTATTGCTGTTATTTTTAAACCTATGGACATACAAAAGTGCATAAATACACTCATAGCCCAGTTGCCTGGAGAGCACGCAGTGTTATCTCCTGGAAGTAGAAATGCACCCGTAATTTATGCATTGCATCATAGTGATAAGGTGTGCCACAGCGTAGTAGACGAACGTAGTGCAGGATTTGTGGCACTAGGTATGGCTAAGTTCACGCGATTGCCTGTTGTATTAAGTTGTACAAGTGGTACCGCGGCTCTCAATTATTATCCTGCTATAGCAGAGGCGTATTATGCTCGAGTGCCGCTTATTATTGTCACGGCCGATCGGCCTCCAGAGAAAATAGATGCGTGGGATGGACAGGCCATACGCCAAAAAGGAGTGTTCCGTAATCACATCCGTGCTGAATTTCAAACGCCTGATTATTATGAGGATGCGTCATCATTTGCAGATGTGGCAGCCTGTGTACGTAGATGCTTGGATTCCGAAATTCCCGGTCCTATTCATATAAATGTGCCTATTCGTGAGCCATTTTATGATTTTACACAAGAAGGCTTAAAACCATCGTCGCGAGTACTCCCTCAGCCTAAGGTTCATTATACCACGGTTAGAGGTATAGCTAATAGTGATGGGTTGAGCCTTGATATGAAGAAAGTATTGATTTTCAACGGGATGGACGATGGAGAAGATATACGTATTGCAAGCGATAATCATAGTGTGGTCCTGAGTGATCTTACTTCTAACCAAAGCAGCGATGTGCATTATTGGGATGCGATGTTATTCTCCGCACAGAGTAAAGAGAATGGGTTAGAATTTTTACATTTACTAAAGCCAGATATCCTAATTACTACAGGCACTACAACGGTGTCCAAAGGGTTGAAACAGTTTTTACGCCATCATAAGCCAGAGCATCATATACACTTGAGCAGTCATTACGAGGTAGGTGATATGTTTGAAACCGAGCCTAAAATTTTACATCCTTCAGAAATTGTGAATGTAGCGGAGAAAGATGAAGATATCAATGGAGTAAGAAGTGGAGCCTATATTAAAGCATGGCTTAATATTACACAGGAGTTTATTGGGCGGTTTAGTCAGCTTGATTGGTCCAGTTACAATGAGTTTTGTGTAACTAATTATGTGCTAAGCAAAATACCGAAAAAAGCAATTGTACACCTAAGTAATAGTATGCCGGTACGTTATGTATCTTACCTGCTCAATAGTGATAATAGCGATAATATCATATATAGCAACCGAGGAACGAGTGGTATAGATGGTAGCACGAGTACTGCTGTGGGCAATGCGATGATGGTAGAAGAGGATGTATACCTTATCACGGGAGATGTGGCCTTCTTTTATGACATCAATGGTTTGTACAATAATAAATTGCCAAGTAACCTGAAAATTATACTCCTCAATAATGGAGCTGGTGGCATATTTGAAATGATAAAAGGGCCTCAGCAGATGGGAGAGGCACTAGCTTACCAAATAACACCACAAACGTATACGGCGGAGCACATAGCACAGCATTTTGGATTACATTATTATGGTGCAGATACCTTCGGTAAGTTCGCTCAAGGTATGGATGATTTAATCTCGTCAGAAGAGACTGCTATACTCGAAGTATTTACCGATAGGGAACTGAATCAGCGTTTTTATAACGCGTTTAAATCACTTTAGGCTTTTCCTTATTCTCTCAACATAGCTTGATTTGCGTGTATTAAGCTATATATTTGGGGAATATTAACTGAAAATAATTTTAAACAATGAATCTAAAACAACTATCGGTAGCTGTTATTGTAGCAATGAGTTTCTCTTCTTGCGTACTAACACATACAGCTCTCGTAACCAACAATTCTGTAGGCTACAAGGTGGGCGTAGCTACAGCTAAACCTTTTCAAAAGGATTCTGACATTTCTTTCAAAAAAGCCAAAGAAAACGGCGATATCAGTAAAGTAGGAATTGCAGAATTCAAAGTAACTCAATTCATTTTTCCAATTTTTAAAACAACAGTAACTGGAGAATAATTATGAAAAATTTAAAAACATTATTGCTAGGAGCAACTGTATTATTCTTTGCTTCTTGTACCGTAACCAGACCTTATGCCGTTACTAACAACGAAATAGGAGATGCCGTAGGAACATCTAAAACAACCGTAATTTTTGGTACTTCGTCAGGAACAAGTCTCCAAGCAGGTGTATTCTCTACTAACAAAGAGTTTGGAGTAATCCAAGCTGCTAAAAATGGCGAAATAGATAAAATAGCTACAGTAGATGTACAAACTGCAAACTACGGTTTGTTTAGCATCGTGAGAATTATTGTAACAGGAACAGAAGCAAGCAACTAAGAAGTAAAATCATGAAAAATATAGCAAAAACATTAATAGCAGGTTTTATTGTGGTATCACTTACTGCATGCAGTGCAGCAGGTCCATTATTTGTAACAGATAATCCAGCAGGTTCTAAAACTGGGGAATCTAGTTATAGAACGATTTTTGGTTTAGCATTGGACGGCGGAAACGCTGGTATTGCAAAGGCTGCTGAAAATGGGAAAATCACTAAAATTTCTACTGTAGATCAAAAAGTAGAAGCGGGTCTTTTTATAACAAGAATAGTAACTGTAGTTACTGGCGAATAAGCTGGCGTACTCATACTTATATTAAAATCCTTAGGTTTGTGCCTAGGGATTTTTTTAATGGCTAAAATTTATACGGTACTCTTTGTTTTGTTCTCCATATCAGGCTTTGCTCAAAATGAGGCTTCTATCTCTCACTACCAACGGAGCTGGGCTACAGACAGCATTCACTTGCCTTGTGAAAAATGGAAATTGAAAGACTTGGATATACATATTCCAGATTCTTTATATAACTCTGGTGTGGTCTCCATCAAAAAAATGCGTTATCAAGGAGTTAAGGGTTTTGCTTATAACGTAACTATATCAGAAGGCTTGGTAAGTGCCGTAGTACTCTCCACTAAAGGGAAAAAAGGCCGTGTACAATTAGAACATTTGCAGGCTATACTTACCTCAGGCACAAGTAATGAGGCTGCTTGTAGACCAACACCCACGCTTACTAATTGGAAACGTGGAGCTATTCTTACTATCACGTCAGGCAATTAGCACTCCATAGACTCTTTCTTTTTTAATCAAAAAAGTACAAGGTTAGACCGTGAATCCGCCTTGTTCATTTTACTTTGCATCTATGTCTACAAACACTGATGTACTGAAGCGAACGAAATTGTACAATAAGCATATAGAGCTTGGTGCAAAAATGGTCCCATTTGCAGGATTTGATATGCCTGTACAATACGCAGGACTTACCCCAGAACATCATGCCGTGAGAGAGAGTATTGGTATGTTTGATGTGAGTCATATGGGCGAATTTGGTGTGAAGGGTAAAGATGCCGAAGCACTCGTAGCTTGGATATGTAGCAATAATATTAGCAAGGTGGTTGATATGCAGGCTCAATATAACTGTATGCCCAATGACGAAGGCGGTATCGTAGACGATCTCATCGTGTACCGATGGAGTGCTGAGGAATATACCCTCGTGGTAAATGCTAGTAATATCAGTAAAGACTGGGACTGGATAATGAAGCAGAAAGTTGCCAAAGGATTTGATTGTGAGTTGGAAGATATGAGCGATGATATATCGCTACTTGCCGTACAAGGACCTAATGCGACTAAGGCACTTCAAAAATTGACAGATATAGATCTGAGTGCTATCCAATTTTACCATTTTGACGCAGGATCTTTTGGTGGAAGTGATGACGTAGTAATAAGCAACACAGGTTATACCGGTAGTGGTGGGTTTGAGCTATATGTATGGAACAAGGATGCCGAAATGATATGGGATGCAGTGATGCAAGCAGGAGAAGAGTTTGGAATCGTACCTTGCGGTCTTGGTGCCAGAGATACCCTCCGACTAGAAAAAGGATACTGCTTATATGGAAATGATATAGATGATACGACTAGCCCCTTAGAAGCGGGGTTGAGTTGGATTACCAAATTTGCGGAACCATTTAACAATCAGGCTTATCACCAAAATCTTAAAGAAAATGGCGTGTCTCGTAAGTTGGTAGGTTTTGAAATGATAGACCGTGGAATCCCGCGTCAGCATTATGTGCTGGTAGATGCGGAGGGTAACCAAATAGGAGAGGTGACTAGCGGAACGCAAAGTCCCAGCCTAGGCAAAGCCATTGGTATGGGCTATGTGAAGCCCGAATTTGCGAAGCTAGATGCTGACATATATGTCCAGGTTCGCAAAAAGACCTTGAAAGCTAAGGTATGTAAAATACCTTTCTTAGTGTAAGACAAAGTTTCTCTCACTTTAAGTTAAAGGCTTACGATTATTGGCCATAAGGACTTGCCTGTCGTTCGAATTTCACCTTCAGATAATGTACTTGTATAGCATTTATTTTGAGTGCTATGAAATAGTACCCATTGGGTAACTTAGCATCTGGAATCCACGTGGCATTATATTTTTCGGGCGTTCGGTGCTGGCGTTCTAGGGTGGCGACTTCACGACCCTGCATATCAAATACCAATAGACTCACTTCCGATGCCTGAAATACACCAAAGTTAATTGCCAACTCCTTAGTAAATGGATTAGGATTTGCAGCGTAAATGATGCCTTTGTCTAGATGAATATCACTTGAGCCAACGATACCCTCTCCACTTACGGCAATATCCCACGTTCCTTCTAGTACACCCGTGCCATCGTCGGTAAGTTCAATAATACGATGAGTAGCATCGTACGGGCCAGTGGTAATACTTGCAGCCGCATCTTGTTCTATGCTGGTATCTCCGGCAAAGTAAAGTTGGGTTGTGACAGTGGGGAAATTAGGGGGAGTAATCTTAAAATGAATGTGTGATGGGCGGTATTGGGCACCATTGAGGTATTTGCCTGGTTTTATGGTTTCTATGGAATAAAAACCCTGTGCATTAGTAGTCACCTTACCTCTCAGGTGGTAGCCGTCATTGTCATATTCTCCCGCATTGTTGGCGTGCCACATATCTACAACCGTGTTAGGTATAAATTCCGAGCAATCTAAGTTTTGTACACGACCAGTGATACTGATACGCGTGCCTATTTCAGTGTCGGGAGCAAGCTTACCGTCTTGTATTACAGGCGGATTGTCGGTGTAAAAAGGGCCTTCACCATAATAGTCAAAGGTCGTTTGGTCGCAGTCTAGTTGCTCTTGCGTGACATTGGATTTAGCTATAGAACGAAGTGGAGATAATCCAAGTGCGAGGGTTGCTAGTGAAGCGTTTTTTCAAAAATTGACGACGATTGTCCTTAGATTTAGCCATGGCGTAAAGGTAGAACTTCTCATTCACACGTATGTGCAATATTTAGTCGTATGATCCTATTTGATCTATCTTATGACAGGGGAGTAACTATTTTCACTCCTCATCGTCAAAATAGGTTTCGTTGGTTTTCTTTTGCCGGTAGTACGCAACAAAAATCAGAGATAGGGGGAAGAAGAGAATAATCAGAATCCACTTTAGAATTGTGCCTAAAAATTTCATAGCTCCAAAGTTAAAAATTATAGCATAATTGTACTTGTGTCTATTATTAGCTGCTACTGAGCAAATAATGAATAATCTCTAATCGTTGTCACTACTTACCACCTACCTTTGTGCTATCAAAAGGAGTGAGGTCGAGCGGATTGCGGTGGATTGTCATTTCGACCAAAAATATAACACATGACATTCAAAGACTTAGGCTTATCAGATGCCTTACTCAAAGCGGTAGCCGACAAAGGTTACGAAACACCAAGCCCTATACAAGAGAAGGCCATACCCCAAATACTCAAAGGATTAGATGTGCTGGCTAGTGCACAAACAGGAACAGGTAAAACTGCAGGTTTTGCTATGCCAATGATACAATTACTCGCTCAAGAGCCACCTCGACAACGCCGTCCTATCCGAGCATTAGTACTAACACCTACACGCGAGCTAGCCTCACAAGTGCAGGAGGATGTAGATACTTACAGTAAGCACGTAGACCTAAGAAGTACGGTCATATTTGGAGGAGTAAAGCAAAATGCTCAAGTGAATAAGCTCAGAAATGGAGTAGATATACTCGTAGCTTGTCCTGGTAGACTAATGGACCTCGAAAGCCAAGGTTTCATAGACTTACGTCAGATTGAGTTTTTGGTGCTGGATGAAGCAGATAGAATGCTCGATATGGGCTTCTTACGCGATATCAAACGCATTATCGCGATGATGCCTACCAAGCGTCAGAACTTATTGTTCTCTGCCACCTTTAGCAAAGACATACGCAAACTAGCCAATGGTTTGCTTACCAATCCGGTGACGGTAGAAGCCACACCAGAAAATAGTACGGCTGAAAGGGTAGACCAGATTATATACAAGGTAGATCAAAAACGAAAGACCGAACTGATTACCAAACTGATATGGGAAGGTAACTGGCATAAGGTGTTGGTATTTACCCGCACTAAACACGGAGCCAATAGACTCGTACAAAAACTTGAAAAAAGCAAAATAACGGCAGCTGCCATACACGGTAATAAGTCGCAATCGGCCCGCACCAAGGCCTTGGCTAATTTCAAAAAAGGGGAAGTAAGTGTGCTGGTAGCTACTGATATCGCTGCTCGTGGACTCGATATTCCATTGTTACCTTACGTGATCAACTTTGAATTGCCCAACGTGCCCGAAGATTACGTGCACCGTATAGGTCGTACAGGTAGAGCAGGAGCAGAAGGTATTGCTATCTCATTGGTATGTGCCGAAGAGTTGGAATATGTACGTGGGATAGAAAAATTGCTGGGTATGGCATTAAATCAAGAAGTGATAGAAGGCTTTGAGCCAACTAAAGGCCCGGTAGAAGGAGGTAAAAAGCGTGTGCAAGGACGAGGCGGAAATCATAGAGGCGGCGGGGGCCCAAACAGAAATCGCAACTCCAATAATCGCAATGGTGGCGGTGGACGAAACCAAGGTCGTAAGCCTAACAACGGAGGCAGGGATTAAGCTCGAGGATTTTTTCTAGTCGGGTGATAACCTCAGTTATGGTTTTATCAACGACTACTTATTCTTTGCCTAGTTCTTCTAAGTCAGTATTTTCTAAAAATTTGTGTTTATTGACGTGTTTTTGAGTTAAAAAAAATCTTATGCCACTATGCCAGTAATGACGAATGAGATGATGGAATTTTCCAAATACTCTTGAGAATTAGCGAAGAAAGACGACCTGTTATCATAGGAGTTGATGACGAAGTAAGCGAGTAGTAAGCCCTCTACTCGGTAGAGGGCTTAAAATAAGGTGTTAAAATAAGTCGGGAGGGTGTTTTATTCTATCAATAGCGGAGCTTCACCATCGGTCACAATGATCTTACTATTAGGCGATTTAGCTAGTTCTCTGAATGCTTCTATGCTTTTTAGCTTAATTATTTCAGGTGTAAGTCCTTCTGCTAATATTTTTTGAGCATCACGCGTACCTGATATGATACTTCTTTTTACGAAGGCCACACAATTCCCTCACCATCTTCGGTGTATTCAGGAAAAAGAGTGATGCTCTCCACGAATCCATCTTGTATCCAAAAGCTAAGACCCTTACTCTCCACGGTGTAATCTTTGGAGTCGGGTTCTGCAAACTCTTCATCTTGCACTAAGTCATCAAATTTTGCCATCTTTAGAAAATCAGCTTCACTGAGTCCTGCATAAGATTGGCCGTCTACCACGTAAGTAGGAGCGTAGCAGGTAATAAGTCCAAGTCGGAAATTGTCTTCTGACATAAAACTAAGTTCTACGCCTTGTTCGCCAAAAAGCAGGGATATATCATCAGTTCCGTCTTCGTGTTTTTCTTTAGCGGTACTTGTAGGTTCGCCAAGTAGCAGTTTTACTTGCTCTAGTGTTTGTCCAAATTTTATTTGCCCGAAGCCTATAAAGGGTTGTATCTCAATATTCATGTGATTGTTATAAGGGACAAAGGTCGGTGATTTTGGTGGTTACCACCATATTACAAAGTACTCGCAGAAATAAGAGCCGTTTTTTTGCCAAATAAGCGGAGCTCGCTGCTCACTGAGGTGCGTACCTAGTTCGTTTTTAATGTGGTCATAGTCATACCAAGTTGTGTGTTGAGTTGGATTCATACCCCATTCTTTTTTGGTTGGGATGTAGTAGTGGTAGTCTACTTGGTGACGTTGTGTAAATGCCTGTTTATTAACGTAATACCCCCTCACAGCTTTATTTAGTTCTGGTGTTAGTTCATAAACATATCCAAGTGGTACATATAAGCAGGCTAAGAGGCATAAGGCTTGAGTTATATCGCCACTATGAAGCGGTTTTAAGGCTTGTTTGGTAAGGGAGTGATGCAGTAATGGAAATTGCTTGGTCTTTAGTTTGTAGAGTTTTTCGGCAAGTGAGTCTCGTCTGTTGGGACCAATCCACTGATTCATATTTTCAGCAGGTAGGGAAGGGTCTAGTAAGTAAAATTTATACGCTATCTCAACGTGGACGATGCTTTGGTTTTGGAGGTTTCTGATGATGAAATCTAACTCGCCTATGGTTTGATTATTGTCCTTTATCTGTACATTTTCGTGAAGTGTTTCATAATTCACTGAAGATTTTATAGCTTCAGAGACTACACGCTCTGCCAAGTGTCCTAAGCGGATATTACTAGGCAGAATGCAATGCGGTGGAGCGTCCAATTGCAGACTTGCTAAATCAAATGTCACAACACCGGTGAATTCTTCACTTATTTGTGGTGTGCTAAGTATGGAGTTTATTCTGAGGAGGTTGATCATATTTTGTCTGAGATGTAGATTGTCATTCGTCCGCTATTTGTATTTATGTAAACTCTCGACTATCTTGAATTGTTATTTCCTACTCCCTTTGGATAATCATTTTTCAAAAGAAAGTTTAAATAACTTCTATTTAAGAAAATAAATGTGTCTATCCTGCCTCAAGATTTACGAAAAAACGGAACCTAGATGGACTTCAGGTAAGTTTCGGGTGCAAAAAAAACACCAAGTTTACTTGATTTGTAATCATTGGTGTTCCGAGTTAGAATTAAATCTATACCATCATTTAGAGTTGCAGAAAAGTTATGCAGATCGTCTTCTAAATCTTTAAATCCTGAGTTTAAGGTATTTTCTACTACGTACTTATTCATTGGGAGGCCTAGTCTTTTTTCTAACCTGCTCGCAATATTTTTTCCATCTTACGACCGCGTGCCAATTCATCTATGAGCTTTTCCATCTGCCTACGTTTCTTATAAACTTAAAACTTATCTTCTATTTCTTTCTATACGGTATCCACACACCACTCCTCTTATTATGTGTGCGTTGGGGTGAATAGTAGCTTTTTGGAAGAATGTGCAATAGGTTGCTTTTCATCTATAATTTCCTGTATTGCGTCCGCATCAAAACCTGTAAACCATTGGATAACTTGGTTCAGTTCTTCCGTTTTTCTCTAATCTTTTGAGGTGCAGTGGGTATATGGATCCAAATATCATATTGGCTACCTGTTCATTTTTTTTGCTGTGACTTTCATACTTATTTACACTAGCTATGTTACAAATGTATAAAGCTAGGATAATCGCAAATTTGGTCGTCCGCATAGCAGCCATTCGCCTAATAATGGAAAGGGTGTTGCCTCTAATGACTTTGGTTGGGAATAGGCAATTGCCAGCTGCAAAAAAATACTAGTTTTCTTCCATAAACTCCTCTACCTTGTCCACCATATTAGGGCTGCCCATAAATACAGGATTACGCTCGTGTATTTCAGTAGGTTGTAAGTCCATTATACGGGTGCCATCTCCCAATGTTGCTTTACCACCTGCTTGTTCTGTGATGAAAGCCATGGGATTACTCTCAAACATTAAGCGTAGTTTACCCTTTGGAGCATCTGTAGTAGACGGGTACATAAATATACCACCTTTCAGCATATTACGGTGAAAATCAGCCACCATACTGCCTATGTATCGTGCACTATACTTTTCTTTATCTATGGAGTTACGACAGTAGTCTACATATTTCTGTACTCCTTTACCCATTCGGTCATATATCCCGTCGTTGAAAGAATAGATTTTACCATCTTCAGGTATCTGAATATTCGGGTGACTTAGTAGAAAATCACCAATAGATGAATCCAGAGTGAAGGCATTTACACCTTGCCCGGTGGTGAAAACAATCATCGTACTACTTCCGTATATGATATATCCCGCAGCTACTTGGTTCGTGCCTTTTTGGAGTACATCTTCCATAGTAACTGGTCCACCTACAGGACTAATGCGTTGATATACGGAGAATATGGTGCCAATACTTGCGTTAACATCTATATTGCTGCTCCCGTCTAATGGGTCCATCGCTACGATGTATTTACTATCTTGATTTAGTGTGGTTTCTATGTGATGTATATCTTCTTCTTCTTCGGATATAATAGCACAGCAGTCACCTCCAAGTGTAAGTGAAGACTTAAATTCTTCATTGGCAATCATGTCCAATTTTTTCACCTCTTCACCTTGTACATTTATGGTGCCGTGCTCACCAAGTATATCTACCAAGCCAGCCTTTCTTACGTCTCGGTTTACGATTTTTGCACCAAATTTGATATCCCTAAAGATTTTAGATAAATCGCCGGTAGCGTCAGGATATTTACTTTGTTGGTCCGCAATAAATTGACTTAGGCTGATTACTTGGTTAATTCTCATTTCTTAATGTCTATAAATGGGTAGTTTTGCAGCAAAATTAAACTTTAATGAGAGTATTCAAATTTGGAGGTGCAAGTGTGAAAAGTGCAGAGGCCGTAAGGAACGTTGCACACGTGTTACAGAGACAGTCTGATGGTCCTTTATTAATCGTGACATCCGCTATGGGCAAGATCACCAATAAGTTAGAATTATTGGTTGACGCGTACTTTCATTCCAAAGAAACTAAAAAAATGATACTTGAAGATGTGCGTAGCTTTCATCAAGAGATCACAGCAGGCCTTCAGATTGATGAATTTGACTATTACGAGGTTGAGAATTTACTTATTGAGCTAGAGTGTATCATCGAAAAAAAACGGGATGAATCATCATCTTACGATACTGAATATGATAGAATTGTGCCTTTTGGCGAGCTGATAAGCACTAAAATAGTGAGTACATATCTTAATAAGATTGGGTACAAGAATCGTTGGATAGATGCTCGTAATTTTGTGATAACAACCTCAAAAAATAGAGCAGCAAATGTATTGTGGGATGAGAGCGTTCCGCTTATTAATAGCAGTTTGAAACCGCTCGTAGAACGACAAACAGTCATTACTCAAGGTTTTATAGGTAGAGGGCTGAATCACAAGAACACGACCCTAGGACGAGAAGGGTCAGATTATTCAGCAGCAATTTTTGCTTACGCTCTAGATGCAGAGTCGGTGACCATCTGGAAAGACGTAGATGGTGTAATGAATGGTGATCCGCGTAGATTTGATGATGCGGTGCTCATTCCTAAGCTCTCATACAATGAAGCCATAGAATTGGCCTATTACGGTGCATCTGTAATACATCCCAAAACTATTCAGCCCCTTAAGAATAAAGATATTCCACTTTACGTAAAGTCATTTATAGACCCAAGTATGCCAGGAACTGTAGTGTTAGAAAATGCAAGCCGTACACTGAACGAAACCCAATGTTATATTGTGAAAGAAAATCAATCCCTGATTAAAATTGCATCTAAAGATTTTTCATTTATCGTAGAAGACAATTTGGAACTTATCTTCAATGCTTTTAATAAAGCAGGTATTCAGTTGAACTTGATGCAAAATTCAGCCATAAGTTTTATGGCATGTTTCAATGCAGATGAACTAAAGCGAAATGCTCTAATTGACTTATTAGAAAGCAAATTTGATGTAGAATGGAGCATGGGTTATACATTACTCACAGTGTTTAACTATTCCGATGATAAAAATCAACTAGACAAAGTAGTGGCTAGTCGCAAGATAGCCTTGGAACAAAAATCGAGTAGTGCTTTGCAATTACTCCTAGTAGACTAGCTCACACATTGATTTAGTTTAACGTTGCGGAACAACTTCTACATCGTTTTCGTAAATAATTGTTCGTTCTTCACCTAGAATAATGGCTTTGAAAGTACCATTCTTCTTACCGTTTACAAATGGTCCCGTAATCTGTTGTAGGTTGTCTTTGGTAGCCTGAGTGCATACTCCATGCGGTTTCCCATTCTTGAATGAGCCCGTTATAGTACCTTCTGGTGTTTCTACTGTACCTTGCCCCGTAAGTTGGTTGGCTTGTACTTGTCCTTTGTACTTATACCGGTTTTTCATAGTGTACAGTCCGTAGCCATGCATCGCATCTTGAGCCCAATCTCCTTGATATTTCACCCCGTTGGCATATTGTATACGACCTTCGCCATGTTTTTTACTCATAGCGTACGAGCCAGAGTGCGAGTATCCATAGGCTTTAGAGTAAAATTTTCCTTGCCCCCAGAAAAAACCAAGCTTAAAATCACCCTCATACTTATTGCCGAATGTATCGATATATTGGCCTCGGCCATGAGGTAATCCATAAGACCATTCCCCTTGGTAAGCAGCTGCACCATTGCCCCAAATCATCGTTCCCTCACCATCTATTACGTCTCCCTCCTTTACCACGCCGTTGGGTAATAGTCGAGTAGCATTAGCTTGTTTCAGTATGAAGGCGTTGTTTTTTAGGCGTTCGATAGTGGCTGTAATACGCAGGTGAGCAAGTTTTTTGTTGGTAAAATAAAATTCAATTTGATAATCTGCTGTAGATAGTTTGGTTGCAAACTCATTATTAGGCATAGGGTCATGTATACCCGTTAGTTCTTCAATGGCAGGCAAACGCATTCCCCACGATATACCAAATGGTAATTCACGTTTATATTGTTTGTAGGCGTATCCGCTATCGTATAACATAATACGGTAGAGAGCAATATCAGAATTAAACTCCAATGCCATACCATCCTCAGCATAGTTTTGTTTATACAACCTCAAGTAAGGCAAAAATTCTTCGGTTGGTTTTGTGGTGTTTAATGAACTTAAAAACTGCTTGGTCTCGAGCGAGATATAGGGCTGACCGAGTAATTGTTCGGGAGATTGAGCCTTGGCTTGAGGTAACCAATTAAAACTTATTAGTAGTGCGAATATTTTTATGAAATGATTTTGTGTCATTGTGTTCTAAACGTAAAACAAAAGTATCTGAAGAATAGTTTAAATAGCAAAGTAAGCTATTAACCCGATAAGTTATTGGATGTAAGACTTTGAATAGATGGAGTAAGTTGTCTTGACTACTCATTTTTTAAAAAAAAATAATAGTGAGAAATAAATACTGACACTAAGTATGCTATATCTGTTATACTCAGGTATTCCAATTGGCATCTAAACAAATTATATAACTCATTCGGAAAGATTAGCTTTGCACTACGAACAAGAAATGAAGAAACATAAGGTTACTTTTAGGTTTGAGACCGAACCAGGCAAGGAGCTCACGGTGGAAATAAACGAAGGAGATACAGTATTGGATGCTGCACACGACAATGGAGTACACCTCAATCACAACTGTGGTGCAGTATGTGCGTGTAGTACGTGTCAGGTACATATAGACAAAGGGATGGATAGCTTGCCAGAAATTACAGACAAAGAAGAAGACTTCATAGATAGAGCGATAAACCCACGCATAAACTCCCGACTAGGTTGCCAATGTGTGGTGACTGCGGATATAGAGGTTACCATTCCAGATCAAAGAAGCATAATAGGACATTAACAATAATGAGCGAAAATAAATTTTTTGAGCCTCCAATGAATTGGAGTGATTACGAAGACATAGCACTAGCCTTGTACGAGAAATTTGGCGATGATTTTACGGAGAGTAAAATATACCGCATCCGCTTTACAGACTTGCTCACTTGGGTGCTAGAGCTTCCTAACTTTGAGGGAGTAAAAGAAGATAGTAATGAAGGACACCTAGAAATGATACAAAGCAGCTGGGTGTACGAATGGCGAGATAATCAGTAAATCATATTAAGTGATTTTAGATAAATTTTCTAACATTAATACCTTTATACTCGATGTGGATGGGGTGTTAACTACTGGTACGGTATTAGCTACCGATGAGGGTGAGATGCGTCGAGATTTTAATATCAAAGATGGATTTGCACTGCAGTATGTAGTCAAAATAGGATACAACGTCATTATCATAAGCGGAGGAAATTCTGCGGGTGTACGTCAACGACTTAAAGGTTTGGGCATAACACAAGTGCATACAGCAGTAGCAGATAAACGAGCCTTGCTCAAACAGCTGGTACAGGAACTCAATCTTGATCTTGATAATGCTATTTACATGGGTGATGATTACCCAGACTTGAGTATTATGCGTATGTGTGGAGTAAAAGTGTGTCCTGCTGATGCAGCGTGGCAAGTGCAAGAAGAAGCCGATATTGTGACAAAAGCAAAAGGCGGCAAAGGAGCCGTACGTGAGATTATGGAAAAAGTACTTATTGCTCAGGATAAATGGGAAAGTACCGAACACTCTGTATGGTAATGGGTACAGTTGGCAAACTCCCGTGATTAATCAAGACTGTTTTGGTATTACTTTTGGATAAATGAAATTATTGAGCTACATAAAGGAGTACAAGTACACCATCAGTCTGGTTGTCTTTTCTGTATGGATGCTATTTTTTGATGGGAATAGTGCATTGTTTATGTACAAACAGTATAATGAACTAAAGGACCTTAAGACTCAAGAGCGATTTCTCTCTTTAGACATAACCGATATGACTCGTCAAAAGGAGGAGCTTTTTTCAGACGATAATAAGCTAGAACAATATGCTCGAGAAAATTTCTTTTTTAAGAAGAAGAATGAGGATGTTTATGTAATAGAAGAGGCCGTAGACTAAAAATTATTTTGGTCTATCAACTTTTTCATAGGGGCATAAATAGGCTTACTACTCGCCAAGATGCTTGTGCCAAAAACGTAATCATCACCACCCTTAAAATCTGTAACGAGTCCGCCTGCCTGCTGTACAATGTAGGCTCCGGCTGCCACGTCCCAAGGACTCAGATTTAGCTCGAAAAACGCATCAAACCTTCCTGCGGCAGTGTATGCCAAATCTATAGCGGCACTACCCATACGCCGCAATCCACGCGTGTCACGCATCAGTTGGGTAAGCACGTTGATGTATTCATCCATCTCTGCGAAATTGTAATACGGAAATCCAGTGGCTATCAAGGTATCTTGCATATTAGATCTAACTGCAACGCTAATCAATGTTCCATTCAAATATGCACCCGAAGGGTCGGCGTGAAAAAGTTCATCGTCAGCAGCTACATATACACATCCGTACACTGGTTTGTCGTTAGCATATAAGGCGATTGATATGGCGTATTTATTAAGGCCGAATATGTAATTGGTGGTTCCGTCTACGGGGTCTATGATCCAATATAATTCTTTGTTTTGGGTAGTGTCTGTACTTTCTTCGGTAAGGTAGCCAGCTGCAGGAGTGATTGTTTTTAAGCTGCTTACGAGCATTTTTTCGCTCTCTACATCTACGTAGCTTACGAGTTGGTTCAGACTTTTTTCATCTATCTCGGTATTTCGTACTTGGGCTTGATTTTCAAGTTGAAATTCACCTACTTGTTTTACGAGTAGGTCTATATCTTTTATCTGTTGAGGGTTGAGCATGGTTTATAGATTAGTTTTTGTTAAGTAGGAGCTGGATTTTTGTTCTGATTTTTTTTAAGAATAAAATAACTCTTTCATAGGTAACTTTATTGAAACTTAAAACACATAAAACGGTAAGTAGGAATAATGATATGGATTTATAATTCAAGGTATCTGCGGATAAATTGATAATGTTAAAATAGGACGTATAAAGAATCAAAGATATTGATCTTGGCCTACTTTTCTATTGGATTTTTTTCCTTTTCTGGGAATAGTTAACTTCGCAGGACATTTATATGAATAAAATTTGTAAGAATGCTGACCAGGCTGTTTCGGGAATAACAAATGACATGACACTGATGCTAGGGGGCTTTGGGTTGTGTGGAATTCCAGAAAATTGTATTGCGGCACTTGCTCGATCTAAGGTAAGTGGACTTACATGCATTTCAAATAATGCTGGTGTAGATGATTTTGGAATAGGATTGTTGCTTCAAAATAGACAAGTCAAAAAAATGATAAGTTCTTATGTTGGGGAAAATGCCGAGTTTGAACGTCAATTATTAAGCGGTGAGCTCGAAGTAGAGCTTATTCCACAGGGTACGTTGGCTGAGAGGTGCCGAGCCACTGGAGCCGGCATTCCGGCCTTTTATACGCCAGCAGGCTACGGTACAGAGGTAGCTGATGGTAAAGAGGTGAGGGAATTTGATGGTAAAATGTATATTATGGAACGAGCGTTTCAGTCGAACTATGCCATAGTGAAAGCTTGGAAAGGTGATACTGAAGGTAACCTGGTTTTTAAAGGTACTGCTCGCAATTTTAATCCTATGATGGCAATGGCTGGTAAGATAACTATAGCTGAGGTAGAAGAGCTGGTAGCACCTGGTGTCCTAGACCCCAATGAGATACATACCCCTGGGATTTTTGTCAATAAAATTTTTCTCGGTATCGATTATGAGAAACGCATTGAACAACGAACTACTCAAGAGCTATAACCTCAATACCTAAGAAACAAATGCTTACTAAAGAACAAATAGCAAAACGCATAGCTCAAGAGCTTCAAGATGGTTATTACGTAAATCTTGGAATTGGTATACCTACATTAGTTGCCAACTATGTTCCAGCAGGGATGTCTGTCACGCTACAATCGGAGAATGGATTGCTTGGTATGGGGCCGTTTCCCACAGAACAAACCATAGATGCTGATCTCATAAATGCGGGAAAACAAACGGTAACAACATTACCAGGGTCTTCGTTCTTTGACAGTGCAACGAGTTTTGCTATGATACGCAGTGGTAGGGTAGATCTTACAGTACTAGGAGCAATGGAGGTTAACGATAAGGGTGATATCGCCAATTGGAAAATACCTGGAAAAATGGTAAAAGGGATGGGAGGAGCAATGGATTTGGTAGCTTCTGCTCAAAATATAATAGTAGCTATGCAGCACACGAATAGAGCAGGGCAGAGTAAATTACTTTCCGAATTAAGCTTACCTGTCACAGGGCTTGGCTGCGTAAAAAAGGTAGTCACCAATCTGTGTGTGATGAATATAACTCCTCAAGGTTTTGAATTAGTGGAGCTAGCTCAAGGGGTTTCCGTGCAGGATGTAAAGGATGCTACACAAGGAAGATTAAGAGTAAGTGACAATCTTACAGAGATAGCCACATCCTAGATTATAAGAGCGTTACGGGTTCTTTATTTTCTGAATTACAAAAGAAATGTGTCGGCTCGCTTCGTGTGTCAGGTATAGGAATTTGTAATTGTATGTCATACAAAATTCGTTTACAGCTTCTACCACACCGTATTTTTTCAGTCCACTGTAGTCTACTGAGGTGTAGTCGTGACCGCATATCATACCATCTTCTCTTATTACTCTGTGGGCTTCTTCCAGCTCAGCTTTGGTGGTAGGATAAGTATGGTCAGTATCGAGATATACCCAATCTAGTGTGTTGTCAGTTTTAGACTTTAGGTAGTCTACTGATTTGCTTTTGTGAAAAGTAACATTGGAATACTGCTTCATTCTGGATAAACTGGTTTGGTAAGTTTGTTTATCAAGCCACCAATCGTTTAAGTCCAGGTGTGCGGGTTTACAAATAGTCATAATACGTTCAGAGAACAAAGCATTCTCCACTCCAATCTCCGCTACGGCAGCATTTTTTGGAAGTTTTTGTAACAGAAGATCCCGATTTATCAATACTTCACAACCTTCTATGTGTTTTTGCTCCAACTCTATCATAGGCATATTCCCAAACCATCTTTTGAATATCGCTGAGAGAAGATAGAAGAGACCTCGTTTAAGAGCTAGTTCTATTTTTTTCATATAAAGTGAGAACGAAGATAAATGAATAAAAAATGGGTGTTTTTACTATTTCGGTTGTTTTTCAATTTATGTCAAAGCTTAACTCGTTTTTTTTACCTTTGCACCAATGAAAGTAACAGTAGTAGGAGCGGGTGCTGTAGGTGCTAGTTGTGCCGAGTATATCGCCATCAAGGATTTTGCCTCAGAGGTAGTATTAGTAGATATCAAAGAAGGATTTGCCGAAGGTAAGGCAATGGATCTTATGCAAACGTCATCTCTTAATGGTTTTGATACTAAGATTACGGGTGCTACCAATGATTATAGCAAAACGGCAGGTAGTGATGTAGCGGTAATTACAAGTGGTATTCCACGTAAACCAGGAATGACTCGCGAGGAACTAATAGGGATTAATGCTGGCATAGTGAAATCGGTGTCTTCCAGCATATTGGAGCATTCTCCAGAGGCTATCATCATAGTAGTTTCTAATCCTATGGATACCATGACCTACTTGGTACATAAAAGTACAAATATCCCGAAAAATAGAATAATTGGAATGGGTGGAGCATTAGACAGTGCTCGTTTCAAATATAGACTTGCTGAGGCTCTTGAATGCCCTACGTCTGATGTAGATGGTATGGTAATAGGTGGCCATAGTGATAAGGGAATGGTCCCACTCATAGAGAAAGCTACACGAAATAGTGTAAATGTTTCTGAGTTTTTGTCTTCGGACAGAATGGATGAGATAGTACAAGCTACCAAAGTAGGTGGTGCTACACTTACTGGACTATTAGGTACAAGTGCTTGGTACGCACCAGGAGCAGCTGTATCTGAGTTGGTAAAAGCCATTGCTCTCGACTCTCATAAAATGTTCCCTTGCTCAGCATTGCTAGATGGGGAGTACGGACTGAATGATTTATGCATAGGTGTTCCTTGTATATTGGGCAAAAACGGCATTGAGCGAATAGTAGAAGTTTCACTAAGTGATTCTGAAAGAACTCACCTGGAAGAAAGTGCTTCTGGCGTTACTAAAACGAATGGCCTTTTAGATTAAATTTTAAAATAAATGATGCCTTTATTAATATGAGGTAGAATACATATGAAACAAGCTGGTTGATATTCAATCAGCTTTTTTTTTGAGCCAAACTATACGATATAACGATTTTACAAATGAGTACCAAAGACAATAAAACCGCCGTACTGTATATGATGCTTGCATCTTTCATATTTGCTTTGATGAACTTGTTAGTGAAATACCTGCAGGAAATTCCCGTGGCTCAGATTGTATTTATGCGTAGCATCGTAATGCTCCTTATGGTACTAGTGGTTTTGAAACATAAAAAGATAAAACCCTTTGGCACACGTAAGAAGTTGCTCGTTTTTAGAGGATTATTTGGCTCTATGGGTATCGCGTTCTTCTTTTATACACTACACGAAATGCCATTGGCTAGTGCAGTAGTAGTGCATTATCTTACGCCCATTATTACAGTAATTGTATCGGTATTTATCACTCGGGTGAAGATTGCACCCCTTCGTTGGTTCTTTTTTCTTCTGTGCTTTGTCGGTATATACATTATCAAAGATTTTGATGATAGGGTCGATACACTAACACTTGTTGTTGGTGTTTTGGGCACTATGGCTGCCGCCGCCGCTTACAATGTCATTAGTGTTTTGAAAAAAACAGAGAACCATTTCGTGATTATGCTCTACTTTCCGCTCGTAACCGTGCCCCTTGTTTTAGTCTATATTTTTATTCGCCAAGAATGGGTGTGGACCACCCCACTCAATTGGTTTCTGCTCACTGTGGTGGGAGCTTGTACATTCTTTGCTCAGTATTTTCTAACGCGTGCTTATCAGATAGGTGATGTGAGCAAGGTAAGTATCATATCATACCTTGGAGTTATTTATGCCTTGTTCTTTGGCTATTTTCTCTTTGATGAATGGTATTCGTATATTGTTATTCTAGGGTTGGGGATGGTGCTGATTGGGGTGTTGGCAAATGTGCTATACAAGAGGGAGTAATGGTGTAATTGGCGGTGAAAAAACTAATATCTCAATACCAAGGTATTTTTATACGCCGTGAATTATATTACTTCCTCAATGCCACTACGGGATCCATACGTGCGGCAAGAAGAGCGGGAGCTATTCCGGCTATAAGCCCTATAAGTATAGAGAATCCTATCCCAGTACCAAATATTTTTACGCTGTAAAAAATCTGAAAGGTAGAGAATGTACTAGCAAGATAACCTAATCCTACGACAAGTAGAATGCCTATGAGGGCACCTATTACGCACAGCAATATGGCCTCAAACAAGAATTGAAAAAGAATGAAATTTTGTTTAGCTCCTAATGCCTTTTGTAGTCCAATAATACCTGTACGCTCCTTTACCGACACAAACATAATATTGGCTATTCCAAAGCCACCTACCAGCAATGAAAAGCCGCCAATGATAAATGCTACTACATCTATAACACCAAAAGTTTGACTAAGGCTATCGCTTACCATAGTGAGTTTATTTATAGCAAAATTGTCTTTGTCTTTTGGCCTTAGTTTACGTAGCGACCGCATTATTCGTTTTATTTCAAAATCGATAAGTTTGAGTTCTATAGCATCTTGTCCTTTGATGATAATGGCTGAACTTACTCCGCGGGTATTGGGTTTTTTAAATCGATTAGCAAATAAACCCGGAAGTACTACCACGTCGTCATATTGTGGTCCACCTATGGCTTGTCCTTGTAGTTTAAGTACGCCCACTATGCTCACTTTGTGACCATTTACTTTGATGTCTCTTCCCATGGGATTAGCCCCTGCAAAAAGGTTCGTAGCTAGGTTGTAACCTACTACAGCAGTATTTTTACCTTTATTAAGCTCTAGTTCAGAAAATGTACGTCCCACCGCTAGTTCCCATTGATTTATTTGAAAGAAATCACCCATCACAGCTGTAATTTTGACATTGGTTAATTCTTCAATTGGGCTTTTAACCTTATTGCCTCCATACTCAAAAAAGAATGCTGTGTTTTTTACGAATTGTTTGTTACTCTCTCTGGCCACTCGTTTGTACTCTCTTATATTGGTTTCGGGCCTGTTCATATAGTCCCACCACTGGTAATTACCACCAAATCCCCACGGCCATTTCTGCACGTATACTATTTTGTCGCCAAGCTTATCTATATTGCTTCTAATGTTTTGCTCCAATGAGTATGTAGCAGTGAGTATAGCGATGATGCAGAATATACCGATGGTAATACCCAGCACAGACAAGAAACTTCTTAGTTTATTGGCTCTTAAGAAATTGAGTGATAGCGTTGCAGACTCGCGTATGAGCTTAGTAATGATCATGTCCTTACTTAATACAACAATGTTAATGATATTGAGATGCCAATGGATGTATTAATTCGACAAAGGTTCGTTTTTTTTATTTTTAGAGGCATGATATTTAAGGCTTCACTTCTTGTTATCGAGCGTTGAAAACACTACTTTTGTAGCCTTTTTTGCACTAAATATAGCATTAAGCCAACAATATGAAATTATCAGAATTCCACTTAGAATTAGACCCTAGCAGAATAGCTAAGACCCCGCCATATAATCGAGATGAGTGTAAACTTATGGTTGTAGATAAAGTGGCTAAAACCATAGAGCATAAGATGTTCAAAGACATCCTTGATGAGTTTGATGATGGTGACATTATGGTGCTAAACAATGCAAAGGTTTTTCCTGCCAGACTATACGGTAACAAGGAGAAAACAGGAGCTAAAATAGAGGTGTTCTTGCTAAGAGAGCTTAATAAAGAACTGCGTTTGTGGGACGTTTTGGTAGATCCTGCTCGTAAAATTAGAGTTGGTAACAAACTTTTCTTTGGTGAGGATGAATTAGTAGCCGAGGTTATAGACAATACCACGAGCCGCGGAAGAACAATACGTTTCTTATTTGACGGAACAGATGAGGAATTTAAAGGAGTGGTAAATAAGCTTGGTCATACTCCGATACCTAAATATTTAGAGCGTGAGGCTACCGAGGAAGATGCAGAGATGTATCAAACTATTTTTGCTGAAAAAGAGGGGGCTATTGCTCCGCCAGCAGCTGGTTTGCACTTTACCCGAGCATTAATGATGCGTTTGGAGATAAAAGGTGTCAAATTTGCAAAGGTGAACTTGAATATAGGTCTTGGAGCATTTAGACCTGTAGAAGTGGAAGATCTTACAAAGCATAAAATGGATAGTGAGCACTATATTATAGAGCAGGAAGCAGCTGATATGGTGAACGATGCAAAAGCAAATAAGAAAAGAGTTCTTGCAGTAGGGAGTAGTGTGATGCGTGCGTTGGAGAGTTCAGTTTCTGCATTTGGGGCATTGAACCCAGATGATAGTTGGACAGATAAGTTCATTTTCCCACCCTATGAGCCACGTATTGCTAATGCATACTTAACTAATTTTCATCAACCAAAGTCTACTTTAATGATGCTTACATCTGCTTACTTAGATGATCATAAACTGGCTATGGATGTATACGAAACAGCAGTAAAAGAAGGGTATAACTTCTTGTGTTACGGTGATGCATTGCTTATAAAGTAATTTTTCACTCTTAACTTTACATATTGTAAGGTGTATATATTTGCACTTGATCCCATGGAGATAATTTTGATAGTAATACTCGCTATAGTTGCCTACCTCGTAGGTAGTATGCCAAGTAGCGTATGGATAGGTAAAGCATACCACGGTCTAGATGTTAGAGATTTTGGTAGTGGAAATGCAGGTGCTACCAATACATTCAGAGTTTTAGGGACATCTACGGGTATTGTTGTTTTGTTTTTGGATATAGTGAAGGGAGTTACAGCCACTAGCCTTATTCATTACATCCCGACGGTAGAACACGGAACTGAGCAGTTTATAAACCTGCAACTCTTATTTGGCTTGTTATCTGTTGTAGGGCACATTTTTCCAGTGTATGAAAATTTTAAAGGAGGCAAGGGTATTGCTACGTTATTTGGTATGCTGATAGGGATACATTATTTGCTAGCCCTAGCTTGTGTCGGTTTGTTTATACTTGTACTTTTGCTTACTAAGTATGTTTCACTGAGTAGTATACTAGCCGCAATTGCATTTCCTATTCTTACCATCTTTGTGTTTAAGCGTGACGAACCATTGCTTATTACTTTTGGTATAGTTGCAGCTATTTTAGTGGTATTAACCCACAAAAAGAATATCTCTCGACTGTTAACAGGGGAGGAGAGTAAGGCAAATTTATTTAAGGCAAGACAATGATTTGGAATACAAAAACGGAAGAATTAGAAGATACTGACGTACTCACAGACGTAGAAGCGGGTGCGGCTATTATTTTGTATAATGATGACGTAAACACATTCGATCATGTTATCTATTGCCTCATCAAGTATTGTAAACATACGGCTGAGCAGGCTGAACAGTGTGCTATCCTCGTACATTATAAGGGTAAATGCCAAGTAAGAAATGGTTCGGAAATAGAGCTGTTGCCTATTTGCAATGCCTTGACCCAAAAAGGGCTAAGTGCAGTTATTGAGGAGCTCTAGTATTGCTCCTTATCGTTAGGGAAGTCAAGTGATTTTACATCCTTGATATATTCGCTAACCGCACCCTTCATTTCTTCATACAGATTAAGATATCTACGCAAGAAACGCGGAGAGAATTCTTTGGTTACTCCCAGCATATCGTGTAGTACGAGTACTTGACCATCCACACCATTACCCGCTCCTATACCAATTACCGGAATGTTTACAGATTTAGCTACTTCTGTAGCCAGAGTTGCCGGTATTTTTTCGAGTACGAGGGCAAAGCAACCAGCTTCCTCAAGGAGCTTAGCGTCTTCTTTTAATTTTGCAGCCTCTTCTATTTCTTTTGCTCTTACGGTGTAAGTGCCGAATTTATAGATACTTTGAGGAGTAAGGCCTAGGTGTCCCATTACTGGGATACCAGCAGATAAAATACGCTTTACAGAATCGATTACCTCGCTTCCTCCCTCCAGTTTTACGGAGTGAGCTCCACTTTCTTTCATTATTCGGATAGCACTTCTTAGTGCTTCTGAGCTATTACCCTGGTAGCTGCCAAAGGGTAGGTCTACAACTATAAGGGCTCTATCTATAGCCCTTACCACAGATTGTGCGTGGTATATCATTTGGTCAAGCGTAATAGGTAGCGTACTATCGTGACCGGCCATTACATTACTTGCAGAATCTCCCACGAGGATTACATCTATTCCAGCGTCATCTACAATTCTGGCATATGAATAATCGTAAGCTGTCAGCATACTTATCTTCTCACCTCTATTCTTCATCTCCTGAAGTTGGTGAGTGGTCATCTTTTTTATGTCTTTTTTTGCAACACTCATCGTATTATTATTATTATTCCTCTATTTCTGGTGAATATTTTAACCGCTCTAACTCACGCAGAAGTACTGCATTATCTTTTTTGAGTTGTGCGTTACTCTTTGCTAGTTCCTCGGTCGTTATTTTTAAGGTTTGATTTTCTCTTTTTATACCTGTAAGAATAGAGGTAAGGTTTAATACTAAGTCTCCATTCGAACCTTGTTCAATATCTTGTTTCATTGATTCGAGATACTTCAATCTTTTATTTGCCTTGCGTAGTGCAAATGACGTAGAGTCTAACGTTTTATTTAGTACACGATTTTCAGACTCAAGTCTAGTTGATTTGGTAAGTAATGTTGTGTCATAAGTAAGCATGCTTTTGCACTTATTTATGTCCCGTTTTAGGTCCTTTATCTCTGCTTGTTGCTTGTCTATTTTGGTTTTAAAAATTAGAATAACATCTTCAAAGGCTGGATCTGTATTTACTGATTTAGTGTTGCTTGATTGGTCTAAGGGTAGTCCCAACTCGGAGACGGGAACGGATAGCTCGAAATCGTCTACCAGAATGGCTGTATTTGCACTCGCAAATATCCCTATGTTTCCGTTGTTAAATTGGGTGTCATAAATGGTGTAAGTGTAGGAATTATTGAAGTAAATGTCGAAATAGTTCTTTGCCACTCTTACCTTTATTGTATTTTGCTTATTCGTAAGATAACTAGAAGAAATCCAACCATCATTTGCAGGACTGCCGCTGAGTAATCTCATCTGGTTACCACTCAACTTGTAGGCACGAAACATTTTTTTTGCTTTAAGTTCAATAAATATTCCTCCGTCTGTTTCCGATTGAGCGTGAAGTATTAACCCGCCGCTAGCTTGTTTATTTTTACTTTTTTCTATTTCTAAGCTTAATTTAAGTTCGTAAGTAGATATAGGATTCTCTTGCTTGAGAAAGGCCACGGAATTGCCATCTTCACTTATCCTTTTTATTTTGTAAGCTCCATTTCTTACAACGTTTATCTCTGAGGTTGTATATTTCTGTGAAAAATGTGGACTGCTTTCAGAGAAATCTTCGTCTATTAGTTTGTTCTCAAATGCGGTAAAGACATTTTGGCCTCTTGTGAAATGTGACAGACTTATTATAAGCAGAAATGATAGGAATCTCATTTTAATTATGAAAGTTTGCAAAGCTAAACTAAAAATATGCAAAAAACGATTTGGACAGGCCTAGTAGTATTAATGTTGTGCATAGGTTTCTTTGGCTGTGACAATGAGCTAAATGTCACTGCTGATTGGAAAGAGGTCACTATACTATATGGTGCTCTAAATCCTACTGTATCTAAGAACTATGTAAGAGTACAGCGGGCATATCTAGACGAGACTACAAGTGCTTTAGCTTTTTCTGAGGTGAGAGATTCTCTTTACTTTGATACCCTCACCGTTTTTGTTGAAGAGTTTCAAGAAGGTGTATTTAAAAGACGCATCCCTCTGAAACGAGTAGATGGGAATATCATTGGGATACCAAAAGACACTGGATTTTTCTATGACGATGAAAACATACTCTATGAGCTAGATGCTGATATAAATCCATCTCAGTACGCTACGGATTGGGTATATAAGATTACTGTAGAAAACCCTGCAACGGGTAACGTAACGACGGCTAGTACCGCTAGTCTGGGCAACATTCAGCCAAAAAGTCCTATATCTCCATCTGGAGGCAGCATTTACGTTTATAATACAAGCAATCATGTTGTTCCAGTTAATTTTCAGGAAGGAAAACACGCTCGTGCCTATCGTGTTTCTATGGATATAAGAATAGAAGAATATAAGAAGGATAATCCTACTCAGAAAGAAATAAAGGAGTTGGAATGGGTGCTTGTAAGTTCGGGTACTACTGAGAGCTTAGGGGGGTTCAGAGATGGTTCTTACAAGGTTCAATCTCGCGGATTTTTTGCATTGCTCAAAAATCAATTGAGTGTAGACCCTACTGTGGAAAGACGATTGGTAGATTATGACTTCACATTTTACGGTATCTCGGATGATTTCAATACCTTTTTGGCAGTATTGGAACCTTCTAACGGGATAGTGCAGAAAAAACCTGAATTTACTAATGTGCAAAATGGACTTGGAATATTTACTTCACGTAATATTACCAAATTCGAAAATTTGAGATTTAATGCTACGACGTTACCACAAATACAAACCTCCGAATTGACAGAGGATTTGGGTTTTGTACCTTAGTGTAATGTCTTTTTGTCATTACTTTTTCTGGTAAACTGACAATTCACTCCTTTTCATTACTTGGCATTGTAGTTGTTTTTAACCGAGCAATTAATAATCGAATTTTATACAAATGAGTAAAGTAATTGGAATTGACTTAGGAACTACAAACAGTTGCGTTTCTGTAATGGAAGGTAATGAACCTGTAGTAATACCTAATAGTGAAGGTAGAAGAACAACACCGTCTATTGTAGCATTTATGGATAATGGAAACGGTGAGCGAAAGGTGGGAGATCCTGCAAAGAGGCAAGCCATCACAAATCCACAAAACACCATTGGCTCAATTAAGCGTTTTATGGGTTCTACCTATGATGAAGTTGCCAATGAGGTAGCAAACATGTCATACAAAGTAGTGAAAGGTGATAACAATACACCTCGTGTGCTAATAGGAGATAGAAAATATACGCCACAAGAAATATCAGCAATAATTCTTCAAAAAATGAAGAAAACTGCAGAAGATTATCTTGGGGCAGAGGTGTCTAGAGCAGTAATCACGGTGCCAGCATATTTTAATGATAGCCAAAGACAAGCTACTAAAGAAGCTGGTGAAATAGCAGGACTGAAAGTAGAGCGTGTAGTAAATGAGCCTACTGCTGCGGCCTTGGCTTACGGTTTAGAAAAGAAAGATGTAGATCAAAAAATAGCAGTCTACGACTTGGGTGGAGGTACTTTTGATATCTCTATACTTGAGTTGGGCGACGGGGTATTTGAGGTGAAATCTACCAATGGAGATACACATTTAGGTGGTGATGATTTTGATAGAGTAATCATCAACTGGTTGGCTGAGGAGTTTATCGCTGACGAGAATATGGACTTGAGAAAAGATCCGATGGCTCTTCAACGATTAAAAGAAGCTGCTGAAAAAGCAAAAATAGAATTGAGTAGCTCTACTCAAACAGAAATCAATTTACCATACGTTACGGCTACTGATACAGGACCAAAGCACTTGGTGCGTGCACTTACGCGAGCCAAATTTGAGCAACTTGCTGACGACTTGATCAAACGTAGTATGGATCCAGTAAGACAAGCGATGAAGGATGCAGGTTACTCTGCTTCTGATATTGACGAGGTAATATTGGTAGGAGGTAGTACACGTATTCCTCGTATCCAAGAAGAAGTAGAAAAATTCTTTGGCAAAACACCAAGTAAAGGGGTGAATCCTGACGAGGTGGTTGCTATAGGTGCGGCTATACAAGGTGGTGTACTTACCGGTGAGGTAAAAGATGTACTATTACTAGATGTAACTCCACTATCATTAGGTATAGAAACAATGGGTGGAGTGTCTACGGTGCTCATAGAGAGTAATACGACGATTCCATCTAAGAAATCACAAGTATTCTCTACAGCTGTAGATAATCAGCCAAGTGTAGAAATACACGTACTGCAAGGTGAGCGAGCGATGGCTAAGGATAACAGAACCATCGGTAAGTTTCACTTAGATGGTATTCCACCTGCACCACGTGGCAGACCCCAAATTGAAGTAACCTTTGATATAGATGCAAACGGTATACTCAATGTAAGTGCTAAGGATAAAGACACTGGCAAGGAGCAAAACATCAGAATAGAAGCGAGCTCTGGACTTAGCGAGGAGGAAATCGAAAAAATGCGTAGAGAAGCAGAAGCCAATGCCGATGCTGATAAAGCAGAAAAAGAAAAAATAGACAAGCTAAATCAAGCAGATCAATTGGTATTTACTACTGAAAGTCAGCTGAAAGAGTACGGAGACAAAATCCCCGCTGAAAAAAAGACCGCAATAGAGGCTGCAGCAGAGGAATTGAAAAAAGCTCATGCTGCTCAAGATTTGGCAGGTATAGAAGCTCACTCAGAAACGCTAAACAAAGCGTGGGAAGCAGCTAGTCAAGATATATACGCTGCACAGCAAGATGCTGGACCAGAAGCTTCTGCTGGTGGCGATGCTACCGGTGACGATGCCAAGGAAGCAGAAGACGTAGAATTTGAAGAAGTAAAATAGTCTTTTAGTGAGAACTAGTACGTAAGTGACTAGGTAGCTCATCCAAATAGTATTAAGAGCTCTCGATACGGCGAGGGCTCTTTTTTTTGTCTATTTTTTGCATGACTATCTCAGACTTCGTATTTCGCAACCATTTGTCATCTCGGGGTCCATATAAGTATGAGAAACTAAATGTTGTTTATTCAATTTTCCAATCAATGCCAACCACGTTTAGTGAGTTTGAATACTCAAAAATCCATTGAAGAGGTTCAATGGATTTTTTTAATAACAAAAAGTTAACCGCAGATTACACTCTATAGATATTACATTTTTAATGTAAGAGTGTTTTATATATTCTAGTTTTGATAAATAATTGAGGCAGTACAAACCACAAGAAAATACGAATTAAATCATAGCAGCTTTAAAATTGTTATAATTTTACCACGAACTAAAAGTAGAACAGATGAAACTTTCCGTACTTAAAGAAACTGAGGCAGGCGAAACACGTGTAGCCATTGTTCCTAGATCTATTGCAAAACTAACGGCCCTTGGATTTGATGTGACAGCAGAAACCAATGCTGGAGCTAGTGCAGCCTTTACCGATGCCGACTATACTAATGCAGGTGCATCCATAGCCTATACTTCCAAAGAAGCCATTGAGAATAGTGACGTCATAGTAAAAATAAACCCACCATCTAAAGAGGATATTACTTCTTTGAAGGCTGGTCAAATTTGGATTTCGCAGTTATTCCACAGATTGAATGAGCCACTGATTAAAGAATTAGAAGCTAAAGGAATAAAGGGACTCAGTCTAGACGCGATGCCGCGTATCAGTAGAGCTCAGAGTATGGACATCCTTTCATCTCAGTCTAATCTTTCTGGTTATAAAGCAGTGATTTGTGGAGCAGATAATCTAGGTAAAATTTTTCCGATGCTTACTACGGCAGCAGGTACAATAACACCTGCCAAGGTTCTAATTTTTGGAGTAGGAGTAGCAGGTCTGCAAGCCATAGCAACGGCAAAGAGACTTGGAGCTATAGTAGAGGCTACAGATGTACGACCAGAGTGTAAGGAGCAGACTGAATCTCTAGGAGCTAAATTTATCACAGTAGAAGGTCAAGGAGTAAAAGTAGAAGGGGGCTATGCTAAGGAAGTGTCAGCCGAATATTTAGAAAAACAAAAAGAAGCAGTCAACAAATCACTAGCTCAAGCAGATTTAGTGATAACCACAGCACTTGTGCAAGGAGCTAAATCCCCGATACTCATTAGCGAAGAGCAAATAGGGTTGATGAAAAACGGAGCTGTTATAGTAGATATGGCAGTGGCTAAAGGGGGTAATACCGCATTGAGTAAAGCAGATGAAACGGTAATACATAATGGAGTGAAAATAGTAGGGGTGTCTAACTTCCCTGCTCAGATTCCAACTAATGCCAGTGAATTACTAAGCCGAAACATTGATACATTCTTATCGCATTTGGTGAGTGAAGGTAGTTTTAAATGGGATATGGAGGATGAGATAACTACGGGAACTTTAGTAACCAAGGAGATAAATAATCCGTCTTAAAACTTTAGACCTTAAAAATTAAACCATAATAATATGAACGATTTAATAGAATTTTTTACGATAAATAAAGAGATGATCTTTATCGTCATCCTAATGATTTTTGTTGGGGTAGAAGTAATAGGTAAGGTGCCTGCAGTACTGCACACACCACTTATGTCTGGAGCTAATGCTATACACGGTGTGGTAGTAGTAGGAGCCATATTACTCATGCTAAATACGCAGCCTGATAATTACTTAGCCCTAGGATTAGGCACTGTAGCGGTCTTCTTAGGTACGCTCAATGTGGTAGGAGGTTTTGTAGTGACAGATAGAATGTTAGAAATGTTTAAGAAGAAGAAATAATGCATTTAGATATACAACACATTATATATTTACTGTCTTCAGTTACCTTCATATTAGGACTGAAAATGCTCAGTAATGCAAAAACAGCTAAAAATGGTAATTCATTAGCGGCAGTGGGTATGATAGCGGCCATGATTACGGCTATCGTATTTCAGGAGGGAGCAGTAAGTTCATTGGTTTATGGTCTTATATTCGCTGCTATAGCTTTAGGTACGGTAGTAGGTTGGCTCACTGCCAAGCGAGTACAGATGACAAAAATGCCTGAATTGGTATCTTTATTTAACGGTATGGGTGGAGCTTGTGCTGCACTTATAGGCTTAGTAGAATTTCACCATTATGTAGGTGATAGCATGAGCATTAGTGTTATTCTGGCAGGAATGGTCATAGGTTCTGTCTCCTTTACTGGGAGTATGATTGCTTGGGCTAAGCTGAATGGGAAAATAAAAAATGCCATACGATTTCCGAAGTATAATATTCTGAATACCATCATTCTAATAGGCCTTTTCGTTTATGCAGCATGGATGGTGTGGACAGGTACAGGAAGCGAAATGCATTTATATGTATTGTTTGCCGCTGCCTTGGGGTATGGTATCCTCTTCGTGTTGCCTATCGGCGGTGCAGATATGCCAGTGGTTATTTCACTACTAAACTCATTTACAGGACTTGCGGCAGCTTTTGGAGGTTTCTTGTATGGCAATCAGGTGATGCTTACGGGTGGTATACTCGTAGGTAGTGCAGGCACACTGCTGACATTGGTAATGTGTAAGGCTATGAATAGACCTTTATTTAATGTGATATTTGGGGCCTTTGGAGCAGGCACCACAGCAGCTAGCGAAGCAGGACCTCAAGGCAATGTGAAAGAAGTAGGTCCGAGTGACCTAGCCGTGCAATTGAACTATAGTAAAAAAGTGATCATAGTTCCGGGGTATGGACTTGCAGTAGCTCAGGCTCAGCATGTCATCAAAGAATTAGAAACTATCTTAGAAGAAAGAGGTGTAGAAGTAAGTTATGCCATACATCCAGTAGCAGGCCGTATGCCCGGTCATATGAATGTCCTCCTAGCAGAAAGTAACGTAGAGTACGATAAGCTCAAAGAGATGGACGATATTAATCCAGAGTTTGCTCAGACGGATGTGGTCCTAGTAGTAGGTGCTAATGATGTAGTAAACCCAGCAGCTAAGACAGATCCTAGCAGCCCTATTTATGGGATGCCAATACTCGATGTAGAAAATGCTAAAGCTTGTATCGTGAATAAGCGGAGTATGAAACCGGGTTATGCAGGTATAGAAAACGAACTTTTCTTCAGAGATAAAACTCAGATGCTATTTGGCGATGCTAAGAAAGTGCTAAGCGAGTTAGTGGCAGAGTTGAAGGCGTTGGATTAAGAGAAATTAAAAAAACATATTATTTTGTCGTGATATTAAGACTTTGAATAATTTATTTTTTACCAAAAACATATTAGACTCTAAGCTAAAACTAGAGGAGCAAGAAGCGGTACACTGTGCTCTTGTGCTTCGCAAAAAAGTGGGCGATGTCATCTATGTGATAGATGGTAGAGGCAATAGGTACAAAAGTAGAATAGATAAGCTTAGCAAGCGAGATGTAGAATGTAATATTCTAAGTACCCAGTCTCAACCTAAATCTGAGCACATCACTATAGCTATAGCTCCTACCAAAAATAGGGACAGACTGGAGTGGATGATAGAGAAACTCGTAGAAATAGGAGTAGAGCGCATAGTGCTAATGAATACTAACAATACGGAGCGTACCCGCACCAATATGGACAGAATTCAGAAAAAAGTAATCTCCGCAGTAAAGCAAAGCTTGCGTTTTTATATCCCTGAAGTTATTGAAATGGATTTTTCCGAAGTTCTGAAACAGGAAGTAGATGAACGGTATATAGCTCATTGTTATGATGATTTGAATAAAGGGAAACGTAAAATTGAGATAGTGGCAGGTCATCCCGAGCCGAGTCAAAATGTAGACTTACGTTCGTTAATTCTCATTGGGCCAGAAGGTGACTTCACTAAGACTGAGGTAGAGCAGGCACTTGCCTTAGGTTTTCAAGGTTTAGACCTTGGTGAGTATAGACTCCGCACAGAAACTGCGGCTATCGTGGCAGTAGCTCGATTTCAGTAAGTGGTTTGTCATAAAGAAGGGATGTGCTTTTCAAATATAACTATTTGAGGTGATGGTTGTTCCACTAGTTAGATCAACGGTGCGTTTTTTTGTTGTAATTATATCGCTCATATACGGACTGAGTAGCAGTGCACAGACGCATCAGTGGGCGTTTGATATTCCCGTAGGAGGTGCTACAAATGCACAAAGCATAATAACTGCTCAAGCCACAGACGATAGCAGTAATGTATACATAGGCGGCAAGTTTAGAGGCACTATCTATCTGGGTACAGATACGTTTACATTTAATAATGGTTCCAACTATGCTATTTTTCTAGCTAAGTATGATAAGGATGGTGATTTTGTATGGGGTGAGGCCATTACTACCGCAGCAGCTGCTAATATTTCGAAAATCTTAATAAACAGTAGTAATCAAGTATTGCTCTACGGAAGTTATCTCGCCGGTACGGGGAGTGTCACTTTTGGATCTTATACGCTTAGTCGTTCTGCAGGTGTTTTTCTCGCATTTATGAATCCTAATGGGACTTTTACATCGGCCAAAGATCTTGCATTCAGTTTTTTTTTGGCGGCAGGTGATATAGCATTAGGGCCTAATGATGAAGTTCATGCCTTAATGTACCTCAGTGGCTTTGGCGGAGGTTGGAGTTTATTAAATGGGGCTTCCACCGTGTCAGGGTCTGGATATGTAAGAGCGGTGGCCAAATATAACTCCACTGCTACCTCCTTACTTTGGCATAATGCCTATTCCTCTAATGACGTGAATGGAGTGGGAGGTATAGATGTTGATAGACATGGTCAAATCTATTTTTTGGCGAGTATCGTTCCTAATAGAACGGTATTGGGGACACTATCATCTTCTACAAACACAAATTACCTTATATGGCTGAGGCCCAATGGGTCTTTTCATAAAAAGCTAGTGTCTGCCTCACAGTCCTCTGCTTTTAGTGCTATAGACGAGGTGCAAGCTATAGATAGCAATACCATTTATCTAGCTGGTCACGCCTATGGCGATAGTCTTACATTTGCGAAGCGAACTATATATAGTCTTACTGCAGATCCCTTAAAGAGTTTTAATTTCATAGCGGAGCTCAAAGATTTTGATACACTCACTTGGGCGAGGAGTACAAGTCATCAGGGCTATGGGCAAGTGGGAACATATAGAATGACCATAAATGGTGATTTTTTATATTTTTCATCGCCACAGAATTCCCCAACCTTCTCTTTTGCGGGATTTACCCGTTCATCGTTTACGCGTACAGTGGTAAGTAAGTTTGATCGCCTCGGAAATCTACTTTGGTATCTGCCCATTCAAAGCGTAAATGCTGTTTTTATAAACCCTATGGGTACGCAAGATATGGTTTACAGCAGTGAGTATACGATGTCTCTCACGCTATCTCCTTTCGTTTTACCCACTATTTCAGGTACGGGGAGGTCTTTTATGGCACGCACATTTGACTATAGTATTACCCGCGGCGAGGTGGCTAGTGGTCCATATTGTGCAGGAGACACACTCCTAATACCTTACGAGCGTGCTGGCGATTTTGATACGGCTAATACCTTCATTGCCGAATTGAGTGATGATCGCGGAGAATTTTTTGGTGGACAGAGAGAACTAGGCCGTTTGAAATATAACGAAGATTCTACGATTACGGGAATCTTGCCTCTTTTTCAAGTGGCGTCTTCTAACAAATATCGCATACGTATTCGCTCCACTCATCCAGTGGTGCAAAGTTATTACCGCCTCGATACGTTAAACTTATTGATATACAGTCGTGACGATGCTGATCCCGGACCAGATACCTCCGTGTGTTACGGTGATACCATCTCATTAAGCACCTTTGGTGGTACTACCTGGAAATGGTCACCGGCTTATAATATGATAGATAGCACATCGCGAACTCCTTTGGTGTTTCCACTTGTGGATACGGTATATCAAATTATCATAGGCGATAGCAGCGGATGTGGTGCTCCTGATACGGCAGATATTAGAGTTAGCATTACTCCGAGTCCCATTTTTAAAACACAAAGCCAAACGGATACGCTCGTCTGCAAAAATCAGGTCGTAAAACTAAATACAACGTATGGCGGGGGAGTAGGGGATTACTATTTACAATGGTATAATAATGGCACCCTGATAAAAAACACGGCTACCGTGGCTGAAAAGGACAGTATAAACTTGAACATTCGCGTGAATTCCAATGTGTATGTAGTACTCACAGATAGTTGTTCCACGTTAATCGATACGGCGTTTTTCACCATTATGCTTCACGATTCAATGGTGATAGGCAGTTTACCATCAGATACCTTGGTATGTACTGGGCAACTTTTTGAGTCTTTTGCTTCGGTAAGCCACACTTTTGCGGATACCATTGATTACCTGTGGCGAGTTGGGAATATTACGCTTAGTACTGATTCATTCTTTAACTATACGCCCACAGGCTCGGAAATTATTAGACTCAGCATAAACAATAAGTGCAATCAACGTGTAGTGAACTCTGTATTTGCTCTCACTACGCACCCACTTGTTTCTGCTGAGATAGCAAACATAGCAGGAAGCGACACATTTTGTGCGAATGACGAAATTGTATTGGCCTCTGTAGTTGCCGGTGGTAATCCGAGTAATGCCATAGTGACTCAATGGGTGCTAGCTGCAGATACGTTTTTGGGTGATACCTTTCGCGTATTGGCAAGTAACTTACTCAGCCAGTATCCACTGCAGCAAGATTTTGACGTACAACTGGTGGCTTCGGATGGATGTTCAGTGCCAGATGATACAGCAGAGTATGCCTTTCATATGCGTAGACCTGTAATGGTTGATTCTCTTGCAATAACAGATACGCTACTGTGCAATGGAGACATGGAAATTTCTAGGCTGTTCGTGTCAGGTGGTTCCTCGTATGATTTTGGTTGGGTAAATGGATCTACTATACTTTCTGATATTGATAGTTTGATATTAGAGCGAGATAATCTCGCCACAGGTGTTGGCAGTATAAAGGCTAAGGTAAAAGATGGTTGCGGGTTTCAAGATTCTATCCTGTTCAGTGTTTTTGTTCCTGAAGATTTATCGCTAGAGCTATTAGGAGATTCGATATTGTGTAGTGGTGTACAATCTATTTGGCAAGTATCATCGGAAGGTGGGCTACAAAGTGATATAGCCTACACGTGGAGTACGATAGTAGGAGGCACTACCTCCAATGATTCATTTTTGTTCGACGGAATAGAGAATACGCTCTTTACAGATTCTGCGTTTACCCTTCTGGTAAGTGTGGCCGATGGGTGTGTAGATGCTATTTCGGATAGTTTGGAAATTACAGTGCAAAACACTCCTGTAGTCAGTTTAACACAAGACTCAATGAGCCGCGGTCAGGTGTCGGATACGATAATTTGTCGCGGAAACTCTCCCATTTTTACCTCTACCAGTTATTATGATAATCAATCAGATATTACATGGTTGCTAGATGGGGTGGTGGTTAGTAGCCTGCCCATCTTTGCGTTTAGTACTACTTACGAAGAATCAAAGTCAGAATATACCTTGCAAGCAGTAGTGTATGATACGTGTAGCAATACGAGCGATACTGCTACATTGTTTATTACTCTGCGAGACTCACTTAGTTTATCCGAGATATCAGATACCTTGGTTTGTTTTGGTACATCATTACAATTATCTGCCGAGGCCACGGGAGGTGATGAGACTTACACCTATATGTGGGCAGTTAGAAATACAAACGAAGTACTTAGCAACGACGAAAATCTAAACTTATCCGGTCTTAGTCAGTCGGTGGATATTCGTCTTACTTTAGACGATGGGTGCACTGCCATTCGTGATACAGTGCGATTTACTGTAAATGTAAGAGACTCATTGCAAGTAAGTATATTAGCAAGTGATAGTTGCACCAATGAAACCATAGAATTAGTCGCGGAGCTGCAAGGAGGTTTATCTACTGATTATCAATATGCGTGGTATTATGCAGATGAACTGTTAAGCGATACTCGCCAAATTTCTGTTGAGCCAAGCTCAATATCAGTTTACAAAGTAGTGCTGAATGATGGGTGCTCGTTAAGAGAAGATAGTGCGGTGATTTCGTGTGGACCTAAGCCACAGTTTGAAGTAGAAGAGGTGTCGGACGGCTGCGAACCTTTAACCATATATTGGGAAGCAAATAGTTTGAGTACGGATGAATATACATTTGAAGTGCTTGATGAGTCTGAAATAAGCAATTCGCTTCCACACTCAGAAAGCTACGATGCAGGAGATTACAGCCACTGGGTTGTAGCAACAGATGTACTAGGTTGTAGCGATACACAACTGGTAGATTTTAAAGTAAAACCCCTACCTGATGCTTCCTTTACGTGGACACCCGAGTTCTTAGATTTTGATAACCCTACAGCAACGTTTACAGCCAATACGCATGGGCTAGGTTATAAATGGCAAGCCGATGGTAACACTGAGATAGGAACGGATAGTGTCTTCATTCTAACCAGAGATGAAGTAGGAGATTATAGGGTTTCGCTTACGACAGAAAAAGACGGATGTCGCGATAGCTTAACGCAGTACATTAGTTTTAGAGATGCATTTCGCTATTACGAAATTACGTCGTTTAGCCCCAATGATGATGGATTAAATGATCGCTACAAACCCTATATTTCGGGAATAAAGGCATTAAGCTACACCATTTACAATACGTATGGCCAAATCGTGTATGCAGGTGATATGAATGCGAGTGGTTGGGACGGGACCTATGGGGGAAAAGATGCTCCTACGGGTACTTACCTCGTAACCTTAGCTTTTCAGAATTCTCAAGGAAGGTGGACGTACACCCAATCGTCGGTGTATCTTCTCCGCTAGGCATTTAGCCAAATCACTAAATTTCCCTTAACTTCGTTCTCATTACTTGTATGAAAAATTGTTTACTCATCGTATTCTTGATTCTCTCAGCTAGTTTCAAAGCAGATTACTCCATAAAAATAGCCAAGCTAAAATACGACGGGGGAGGAGATTGGTACGGAAATCGCACGGCCTTGCCCAATTTAGCTACTTTTTGTAATGCACAACTCAGCACTTCTATAAATCCGCAAGATGAAGTGGTAGAGGCTGGTAGTAAAGAGATTTTTAATTATCCGTATGTATATATGACAGGCCACGGAAATGTACTCTTTAGTACTAAGGATGCCGATAACCTAAGACAGTATTTGCTAGCAGGAGGATTTCTTCATATTGATGATAATTACGGGCTAGATAAATACGTACGTCCGGAGATGAAAAAAGTATTTCCTGAGCTCGATTTTGTGGAGCTGCCATTTACGCATCCTATTTATAGTCAGAAGTATAAGTTTCAAAATGGTCTTCCTAAGATTCACGAGCACGACGGCAAGCCACCTCAGGGTTTTGGTTTGATCTACAAGGGCCGATTGGTGTGTTTTTATGACTATGAATGCGACTTGGGTAATGGCTGGGAAGACGAAGGCATATACGACGATAGCCCCGAAAAACGGACTCAAGCCTTACAAATGGGAGCAAATATTTTGCAGTATGTGTTTAGTAACTAAAGAACTGTAAGTCAAAGTTTAATACCCTGCTAGGCTTAGTTTCCTCCTTATGTAGTCACATCTAGCTAAAACTCCAAGATTGTTAATGGTAGCTTGTTCTGTCGGGATAAGCAATTGATTTGTCTATTGATATGTACTATTTTTACGCTCTTAAAACGGTTAAAATTGAGAGGAGTTGCAGAGATGAGAGATTCGCCTGTACTCTGGTCTCCGACAGGAACTCAAGCGAAATCGCGATTATCAAGCTAAGAACAGTAATCTTAAGGAAATACTGCTCTACTCCGCTGCCTCTTTCTTCATCTTCTCTGCCAATGTGTTTCCTAAATACTTATCAATACACCAATGAGCAAAATAGATGATAGGAGTAAGCACCAAGGCCACAAAAAATTTGTAGAAATAATTATTAAAACCTACGGCGAGTACCAACGCCCAACTCCAGTCAGCACCTAGCTTGAATGCGATGATGAGCACCACAAAGCTATCTACAAACTGACTAACCAAGGTACTGCCAGTAGCTCGCAACCACACCTTACCTTCACCCGTCATTTTTTTAATCTGCTGAAAAACCAACACGTCGAGCAACTGGCCTACCAAAAATGCGACGAGCGAACCTAAGATGATCCACATTCCTTGTCCAAATATTTTGGCAAAAGCCACCTGAAAATCGGGCACTCCTGCACCCTGTGCACTGGTGGTCCACCACTCGGCGGGGGCTAGGTGTATGGCGGCATATACCATTACAAAAGCATAACTGATGAGCCCTACGGTAAGGTAGGAGAGGATTTTTATGCCTCGTTTACCATAATACTCGTTTATAATATCGGTCATTATGAATACAAACGGCCATAGTACCACGCCAGCTGTAAGATTGAAGCTAAGTGTCTCACCAAAGAGTTGATAGCTAAGTGGGGAGATGCCGAGGGTCTTTTCCATAGAGAAAATTTTGACTCCTATAAACTCCGCAATGAGGGCATTGGCCAGAAAGAAACCGCCCAAAAGCAAAAATAACTTGTTCTCTTTTTTATCTAAAATCATTGCAACTGTACTTTTATGTAGTAAAACTGACAGACCTGTGGAAACAAAGGTACAATCATTGCAAGTGACAGTAATAACATTGCAATTGTATATGATGAAATTAGTAATCAGTCTATCCCTAATGCTGCTAGTGGGTACAGCTACAGCTCAAGATGCCATAACGTACTACAATGGCGGAATCGACAAATTTGAAGAAGGAAATATGCTTGGTGCTATCAAGGATTTTGACTCGGCTATCGTGCATAATCCTAAGATGGCGGAGGCTTACTGGGGCAGAGGTAGCGTGTACGCCGAGTTACAGCAGTTTGACTTAGCTCTCAAAGATTTGAATAAGTGTGTAAAGCTAGACCCCGGAGTGGGCGATGCTTTTTACAATAGAGCATACGTGTTTATGGCGATGGGTGAACAGCAGAAAGCTCTCAACGACCTTAATATGTATTGTATCCTAGAGCCTAAGGATATCAATGGGTTTTTATCTCGCTTAGATATTTTGGTAAAAAACTCTATGCACGAGCAAGCTTTTGCAGATATGGAAACTATATCGGGGCTAGAGGCTAATGCACCGGGAGAGTATGTGCAGCGTGCTAGAGTTAAGTTTCTGATGAAGGACACCATAGGCTGCATCGCTGATTTGGACGAGGGTATCAAACTTGCACCTACTTTTGTGGATGCTTATTACTTGAGAGGTAAGTATAACTATGAGTTTGGCTACTACAACAAAGCTTTGCAAGATTTGAACATCTATCTACTTAGTAACGAAACCGACGATGAGGCTTATATGATACGTGGGGAATGTTTTGCTCGCCAAGGTGACTATAGCCTAGCGGCAAATGATTATACACAAGCGATTGCCATAAATGATAAAAATCCAGTGTACTACTTTGATAGGGGTTTCTTCTATATACAGTTAGAAGAATATGAAAAAGCTCAAAAGGATTTTAAAAAAGCAATTTTCTATAATCACAGTGATATCCGCTTGGCGTATTTCAACTTAGGCATAGCGGAGTACCGATTGGGTAATAAGGAAGATGCTTGCAATTACTGGCGAAAATCCGAGGACCTGGGGATGGATTACCTAAATAAGTATTGTTTGTAGTATTAAATTTACCATTACTCTTGTCCGTGGAGGATGAAGAGAATGCAAGGCCTTTTCGTCCCCGACGAAAACTTAATGAACTATAAAAAAAACAAGGATCAAGCACTGAATTAAATCCTTCAGTTCTCAATCATCGAGCTACTATACTGAAACCACTTAATGTTAAGCCATTAGATTGCTAGGCTTCAGGATCAGGGTTTTTTACTTTTTCAGTTCAAAGATTCCAAACTTGCTTACGCCCCATTTGGCTAAGCGGTATTGGATAGATACGAGCAATACCCCGAGTCCGTATATAGAGCTTCGCTTCAAGTTTATAGAACTGGCATCGTCAAAATATTTGGTAGGACACGTTACTTCGCCTATCTCAAATCCTGCAAAAAATACCTGAGCCGTCATTTGGTTATCAAACACAAAGTCATCTGAATTTCGCTCAATGTCTATCTTGTCGAATATTCGTGTATCAAAAGCTCGGTAGCCAGTGTGATACTCACTCAGTTTTTGATTGATAACAATGTTTTGGAACAAAGTAAGAATGCGGTTAGCTACATATTTGTACCATGGCATTCCTCCTTTGAGTGCTCCCTTACCCAGTATGCGGCTCGCATATACTGCGGGGAAAACACCGTTGGCTATGATGCTGCACATACTCTTTACGAGCAATGGCGTATATTGATAATCGGGGTGAACCATAATCACAATATCCGCACCTATTTCTATGGCTTTGTTATAACAGCTCTTTTGATTTCCACCATATCCACGATTATTGTCGTGTATAATCACGTGATTTACACCTATTCGCCTAGCGAGATCTGCCGTGTCGTCCTTGCTGGCATCGTCTACGAGTATGGTTTCGTCTACGATATCAAAGGGAAGTTCTTTGTATGTTTTTTCGAGTGTTTTTGCGGCATTGTATGCCGGGAAAACCACTACTACTTTTTTGCCGTCTATCATTCCTTAGCTAAACATAAGGTAGTAAACTGCAGCACCAGCAAAGTAACCGATGATGGCCAACCAACTTATCTTTCTGAGGTACCACATAAAGTCTATTTTTTCTAAGCCCATAGCCGCTACACCCGCAGCAGAACCAATGATAAGAGCACTTCCTCCTGTTCCCGCACAGTAAGCTAGAAATTCCCAGAAATGTCCATTCGCGGCAAAATCACCACTTGGTGATATGTCGTACATGCCTTGTGCAGCAGCTACAAGTGGCACGTTATCTACGATACTAGATAATAGACCTATTACGATATTGATAGAGAATATGTTTCCGCCAAATGCTGAATCTAGTGCCATGGCTGCTTTCTCTAAGTGGCCAAACTCTTGTAATGCGGCTACTGCCATTAGAATACCTAAGAAAAAGAGTACGCTAGCAACATCTATTTTTTGTAAAACACTTATTACGCTGAGCGACTGTTTGTCTGCCTTGCTTTTGCCTTTGTGCATAATCTCCGTTACCGTCCATATCACACCCAAACTGAGCATCATGCCCATAAATGGTGGGAGATGAGTAATGGTTTTGAAGAAGGGAACAAACACTAATCCGCCTAGCCCGAGTAAGAATACCGTAAGTCGTTCTCCTGGAGTGGTAGGATTAAGGTAATGATCTGCATCTTCTTGTTTAGCAGGACGTTCTACCTCCCCTTTGAAGGTGAAACTGAGCACCGTCAATGGTACGAGTAAAGCTACCATACTGGGTATGATTAGGTCCACAATGATATTGGGTGCATCAGGTAATTGTCCCTTTATCCAGAGCATAGTGGTTGTCACATCACCAATAGGAGACCAGGCACCACCGGCATTTGCGGCAATTACTACCATACCTACAAACATCCAACGTATTTTTTGGTCTTTTATAAGCTTACGGAGTAAGGAAACCATTACTATCGTAGTGGTAAGATTATCCAAAGCCGCAGAGAAAAAGAAGGTAAGAATACATATAATCCAAAGTAGTTTGGTAATGTTTCTAGTGGTAATTCTATCTGTAATTACGGCAAAACCCTCGTGAGCATCTACTAGCTCTACAATGGTCATAGCTCCCATAAGGAAGAATAGAATATTAGATATGTCGAACAAGTGGTGGTAAAGTCCTCCAACGTGAGGCAGGTGGTCGTGTGGAGTGCCGTTATAAAAATTTTCTATGTATTCGCGTCCGAATTCTATGATTTCAAAAGCATGAGAATCTCCACTCAGCGAAAAAACATATATCGCCCAGCATATCATACCGGTTACGAGTGCACTAGCTGCTTTATCTATTTTGAGGGGATGTTCCAAGGCTATGGCAGCATAACCCAATACAAAAACAACAATAATTAGTATAGCCATACGGTTTTATTTTGCTCGCAAAAAAAGCGTATTTATTTCACTATATAATGGGATTGTATTTACAATTTTTAGTTCACTGCCCATACGTGCTATAAATAGGTGCTTTAGCCCGTTGGTCAAAAAAACGAAAGGTACATCTTGCAGATGGATATATCCTGTTGCTTGGTTTACCGTTTTTTGGGTAATGGGTACACTAGGGGCTTTGCACTCTATGAGTAATTCGGGCTTACCATCTTGGTTATAATGTATGATGTCGTATCGCTTCTTGCTATGAGGAAGTGTGCGTTCTACGCTCATTCGGCTCGCGGGCCATCCGTTGCTTACCAGTTGTTTTATAACATGCTGTCTTACCCACTCCTCGGGTGTGAGCGACACATATTTACGCCTTATCTGATCAAAGATGACTTTTTTGCCATTATTGTCCTCTTTTATTTGAAAGTTAAATATTTCGAAGTTTAATTGCACGTTCTATCACTTAATTAGATGGCCAAAGGTACAAGTTCACACACGCAATTCAATACACTGATGCAGCAGCTAGAGAGTAAGCAACTCGCTAACACTTATTTGCTGCAAGGCGAAGAGTACCGTATGCTGGAACAATTGCTCACTAAAATAGAGGAGGTAGTCTTAGATGAGAGTACCCGAAGTTTCAATCATCACGTTTTTTATGGTAAGGAAACTACTCCCGCAGACATTGTAAATGTATCGCGTAGATTTCCCATGATGGCTGATAAGCAACTCGTAGTGTATAAAGAAGCACAGTATTGCCGTACGCCAGACGATATGCTGGAGTACTTGGCCAATCCGGTGCCGAGCACCATTTTGGTATGGTATCATCCGGGCAAAAAAATAGCGAGTAATCGTAAGCTGGGTAAGGCTTTTGCTGCGAGCGGAACGGTGTTCAATGCAGACCCTGTATCTGAGCGAGACGTGGAGCCTGTGGTGCTCAAGTATATCAAAGATGCGGGTTATGACATAGAGCCTAAGCCACTTCATCTTCTCATCGAAAATAGCGGTGCACGATTTAGCGTGATTATTAAGGAGTTGGACAAGGTATTTAGTAATGTAGATAAGGGTAGCAAAATACGTCTAGAGCAGATAGAGCGGTATGTCGGTATCAATAAGGAGTATAACATCTTTAGCCTACAAAAAGCATTAGCTAAAAAGCAACGGGTGCAAGCCATGGAGATACTGAATCATTTTACCTCCAATATCGGTAATCACCCTGTCCCTATGATGGTGGGAGCACTGTTTAGTTATTTCAGAAAAGTGGCCGTAGTACAGAGTATGCAGCGAAGTACGGATAAGGAAATAATGAGTGCCGCTGGAATTTCCTTTTATTTCATTGCTGAATATCGCGAAGCAGCCCGAAATTTTGCGGGTAAAAAAATCGTAAAAGCCATAGAGGCATTGAATGATTGCGACCTCAAGTTTAAAGGGATAAAAGAGAGCACAGGAAACGATGCGTCCATATTTGAAGAAACGATACTCAAAATATTGACCCTTTAGTAAAAATCTTTTAACGATTACATAATATTTAATTATTTTGCCGACCAAATAAAAACAAGTATAAAGCACATGAAAAAAACATTACTTACGGCGTTACTTTCTACGCCATTCTTACTTTTTGCACAGCAGCCTGTGAAGGAGCTTAACGTACCCAACCAATATGAGGTGAAGACGTCAGCAGATAATATAAAGGCTATAGATATAGCAATTCCTGCAGAACACGCACCAGGGAAGTCTACCACTATTAAGTACAAGAAAGACAAAAATTTTAGTGCGGTAAAGTTAGCTGATACTTACTATGACCTTCAGACAAATGCTAGTCCAGGTAGAAGAATAGTATTACACGCTGATGGTACAGTAAGTGCTGTATGGACAGCAAGTCCAGATGATGCATCGGGTTACCCTAACAGAGGTAGCGGTTATAATCATTTTGATGGAGGTAGCTGGCTTACAGGTCGCGAAGAAAGGATAGAAGGTTCTACACGCACAGGATGGCCATCTATTATGCTTCTTGATGATGGTAGAGAAATGATTATGTCTCACGAGTCTAATACAGGTGGGTTTACTATGACTTCTAATAATGCAGTTGGTAGTACAACATTCACAAGTACAGCAGCTCGCTTAGATGATGAGACAGAATTAAACGTAGATAGAGTTCCGATTTGGAATAGAAGTGTAGCCACCAACGGTAAAATACACACCATATCTAACTACTGGGCGAGTGAAGCAGCAGGAATTGCAGTAGTAACACGTAATGGAGTAAATAGTCCTACTACATATAGCAGATGGGATGTAGCTTCAGATCAATCAGACGTAGAGCATATTTTATTGCCAGGTTATGATTCTACATTGTATGAAGCAGGAGGAGGAGATTCTTATGCTATAGACGCAAGAGGAAATACCGTAGCTATTTTGATAGGCGGTCTTGGAGACCCAGTATCCTTATGGAAAAGTACAGATAATGGTGTTTCGTGGACGTACACTGACGTAGACAACTTCCCTTTCAAAGGGCCAAGACGTGATGAAGAACTCACACTTTCGGGAGATACAATTTATACAAATGACGGTTCACTAGATGTAATGATCGATGCTTCTGGAAATGTTCATGCTTTTTATGGTAGGGGCAGAGTAGTAGGTGGCTTGTCAGATGCTGGTGATACCTCATTCTTTTTCTTCCCTGCTCAAACATCACTAATGCATTGGACCGAAGGTGATGCAGAGCCTAAAATTTGTGGGTCTCCATTTGATAGAAATGGTGATGGTACATATGATGTTACTACGGAAACATTTCAATCTTTAGACGCAAATGGTAACGTGCCTACAGGATTACTATCTGCATCAAGAACTGGTGCTACTTCATTGGTAACTATGCCTTCTGCAAGTACAGATGCAGATGGGAACTTATTTGTGGTATACTCGGTGCCGGTAGAAGGTGCGGTACACTTTCTTAACTCAAATTACAGAGATATCATGGTGTCCTACTCTACAGATGGTGGAGCTACCTGGAATGGGCCGCAAAATATAACACAAGACGGACGTGTAGAGAGTAATTTCCCTTGTGTAGCCAAAGATGCAAATGATTTCTTACACCTAGTATGGCAAGAAGATGCAACACCAGGTACATTCCTACAAAATCACTCTGCTTCTGCAGGTTCACACCCTAACGATATATGTGCAATGATGTATGCAGCTATACCTGTGAGCGATATCCTAAACGATGTCCTCGGTAATGATGTGATAACAAGCGTAGATCAATTGAAAAAAGATGCTGAGGTATTCGTAGTAAGCCAAAATCAGCCTAATCCATTCAGCGGATCATCTGAGGTAATCATATACCTTAGAGATGCGTCACCACTTACACTTACAGTAACAGATATGTTAGGTAATGTATTGAATACGGGAGACCTGGGTACTATGAATGCGGGAAACCATAGCATTAATATAGATGCAACTAACTTGAGCAGCGGTATGTATTTCTACACGATATCGAGTGAGTACAATAGCGTTACTAAGAGAATGCAAGTAAAGTAATCTTAGGATTACCATACATAACAAACAGTATAGAATGTGCCTCGTGAAAACGGGGCACATTTTTTTTATAAATAATTGAGGATAATTAAAAATAACGATACATTTGCAGCCCTTTAAGTGAGAAGGAAGCGGGCGTGGTGAAATTGGTAGACACGCTAGACTTAGGATCTAGTGCCGCAAGGTGTGAAGGTTCGAGTCCTTTCGCCCGCACTGTGCGATACAGTACAAACAGAGCCCTGGTAAAACAGGGCTTTGTTTTTTATAAAGCCTTTCTCCTTTACAGGTGTTAATAAAGATAGAAATACGAAACGTATATACTTCCAAACCTAAACAAACATTCCAATGAACGTTACTTTCGAAAAAAAGGATGATTTAAACGCTATCATCAGTGTAGAAATCAGAAACGAAGATTACCAAGAGAACATCACTAAGCAGTTCAAAGACTATCGTAAAAAAGCTAAAATTCCTGGTTTTAGACCCGGTACTGTGCCCTTGGGTATGGTAAAGCAAATGGTAGGCAAGAGCGTACTTTTTGAAGAAGTAAACCGATTAACGTCTGAGCAACTTTACAAATATCTTCAAGAAAATAACATTGATATTCTTGGTCAACCTATGACTAGTGTGGAGAAGGAGAGTGTTACCGATTTTGATAACTATGGTGACTTTACTTTTCACTTCGACCTAGGACTAGCACCAGAGGTGAAGCTAAATGTGAGCACAGAAGATAAACTCACTCGCTACGAGATAGAGCTAGATAAAAAAGAAGTAGAGACCGAAATCAAAAATTTACGTAGACAAAACGGTAAATTAGAGACGATGGATAAGTCAGAGACTGAAAATGACTCTGTGGTCCTTATCATGACCGAAGTAGATAAAAAAGGCGAACACAAAGACGGAGGCGTTTTTGAGCAAGAGGTGACTGTACTGCCAGAAGTGGTGAAAAGTAAAAAAGTTAAGAAACAATTGGTAGGTGTATCTACAGATGATGAGCTAGACCTCAATGTTTTTGATCTTTTTAATGATAATGAAATGGTTATCACTCAATCACTAGGTATAGAAAAAGAAGCTGTCGCTGGACTCAGCAAAACGTTTAAAGGTAAGGTGAAAGAAATACGCAGAGTAGTTCCTGCGGAGCTTAACCAAGAGTTTTATGATTTGGTAATGGGGCCTGGTACAGTAAAAGATGAGGCAGAGTTCGAAACTAAAATAGAAGAGAACTTAGGTTCTTATTATGTAGCCGAGGCAGAGAAGCAACTAGAAGCGGAGATCAATCGTATGTTAGAAGATAAGCACCACCTTGTACTTCCTGATGATTTTCTGAAAAGATGGCTCAAAGAAACTAAGCCAGAGACCTATAATGATGAGAATGTAGATGAATTGTTCAGCACGGAGTCTGTGGTGCTTCGCAAACAGCTTGTTCGTGAGAAAATAGCCGAAGAGCAAAACATTGAAGTTTCTGATGAGGATATCAATCAAACATCGTTTGCGTATACGGCTCAGATGCTCCGTCAGTATGGACTTAATAATCCTGACCCAGCAATGATTCAAAACTTTGAGGCTAAGAATAGAGAAGATAAAAATTACTTGATGCGTATACGCGACGTAGTAGTAGATAAGAAAGTATTAGACGCTGTAAAAGAGCTAATTACGCTCAAAAGCAAAAAACTAAACGTAGATAAATTTTACGAAGAGGTGAAAAAATTCAACGACAAAGGAGCAAAATAGTCTTTCGTTATCACGAGTTTTATAGGAATCCATTCGCAGTAGCGAATGGATTTTTTTTAACTCTGACAAATATGGAACAGTATATCTGCCAAAAGTGGAACGCTACGTGAGAAATATGAGTTGGCATTTTAGTTGTAATGAGTCATTACGAAGAGCTAATATTTAAGAACTAAATAAATTGGCTAATTGTTTACATTTGACATAAGATTAATAAAAGTATGGATTACGGAAAAGAATTTAGAAAATACGCGATAAAACATCAAGGAATAAGCAGTACTAAGGTAGACCACTACATCAATAGTAGTTTGTATAATACACCTCAAGATATGACACGTACTGTGATAGAGGAACGTCAGATGCCATTTAGAGAGGTAGATGTATTCTCTCGATTGATGGCAGATAGAATCATATTTTTGGGTACAGGCATAGATGATTATATCGCCAATGTGATACAGGCTCAATTACTGTTTTTAGAAAGTTCAGATGCCAAGCGTGACATCCAAATTTATATTAACAGTCCGGGTGGTAGCGTATATGCAGGATTGGGTATCTATGATACGATGCAGTATATCGCTCCGGATGTAGCGACTATTTGTACAGGCATAGCTGCCAGCATGGGTGCTGTATTGATGTGTGCTGGAGCAGCTGGTAAGCGTACGGCACTCAAGCATAGCCGTGTGATGATACACCAACCACTGGGTGGAGCACAAGGACAGGCTACCGATATGGAGATTACGGTAAAAGAAATAATGAAACTTAAAAAAGAGTTGTATGACATTATCTCTACGCACAGTGGTCAGAAATTTGCTAAAGTAGAAAAAGATAGTGAGCGTGATTACTGGATGACTGCACAGGAGGCAAAAGAATACGGAATGTTAGACGAAGTACTAGAACGTAAAAAATAAAATTTGGCTAAAAAGGATATAAAATTGAGCTGCTCATTTTGCGGCAGGAGCAAGTCGGAGGTAGATTTACTTATCTCGGGGATAGACGCTCATATATGTGAAAACTGTATAGAGCAAGGCAATGAGATAGTGCTGAGCGAAACAGGAGGAGGCAGAGCCAAAGGTAAAAAGGCTGCTGCTTTCAAACTACGCAAGCCCAAGGAAATAAAAGAACTGCTAGATGAGTATGTGATAGGTCAGGACTCAGCAAAACGTACCCTAAGCGTAGCTGTATATAATCACTATAAGAGACTGCAATACCAGTCGGAGGGTGATGTGGAGATAGAAAAATCTAACTTACTACTCATTGGTGAAACAGGTACTGGTAAAACCTTGCTGGCTAAGACACTAGCTCGTTCGTTAGAAGTTCCATTCTGTATAGCAGATGCTACGGTACTTACCGAGGCAGGCTATGTAGGTGAGGATGTAGAAAGTATTATATCACGCTTGTATCAGTCGGCCGATTATGATGTAGAGGCTACGCAACGAGGTATCATTTACATAGATGAGATAGATAAAATAGCACGCAAGAGTGATAATCCGAGTATTACGCGTGATGTGAGTGGCGAAGGAGTGCAGCAGGGATTGCTCAAAATACTAGAAGGGACGGTAGCTAATGTCGCTCCTCAAGGTGGACGTAAGCACCCAGACCAAAAAATGGTGCAGATAGATACCAAAAATATTTTGTTCATCTGTGGCGGTGCTTTTGATGGTATAGAAAAGATGATTTCTCGTAGGTTGCAGGCCAATTCACTGGGGTTTAAGTCTACAGGAGAAGAAACACTAAAAGCAGAGCATTATTTACAATATGCTATACCGGCAGATGTAAAACAATTTGGGCTCATACCCGAGATTATAGGGCGTGTGCCAATTCTCACTACACTGAAACCATTGGATGCCGAAGCACTAAAGTCTATACTGTTAGAGCCTAAAAATGCTCTAATTAGACAGTACGAGGCTTTATTTGCTATGGAGGGCATCAAACTAAGTATAAGTGATGATGTGATAGACTACATCGTACAAAAAGCAATAGAGTTTAAGCTAGGAGCGAGGGGCTTACGCTCTATATGCGAGGCCATCTTGGCGGACCATATGTACAATGCTCCTTCTGCAGAGAATGTGAAAAAAGTAGTAATCGGTCTAGATGATGCTGAAAAAATGCTCAACAAGTTACGACTAAACGCAGCATAAAACGAGCAAAGCAATAGATTTTGAGAAAGCGGTACGTTGTCTAATAAAGATGTGTGCCGCTTTCTTTTTTTAGAAAGAAATCTTGCACAACCCATTATTTTCGTTTGTTTTGAAACACAAATATGGGATATACCTTCAAAAAAAACGATCCGAAAGTAATAAAGGCCTGGACCTTTTATGATTGGGCCAACTCCGTTTATAACCTAATTATTTCAACGGCCATTTTTCCTATTTTTTATCAAGGCGTAACTAAAAAATATGCTGAACATAATGGACTTATTGAAAAGATTGACGGACAGACGGTAGAAATGGTTATGTTCTTTGGTCGAAAGTTTGTAAATACAGAGTTGTACTCATATGTCTACTCGGCCTCCTTCTTGGTAATCGTACTGCTTGTGCCTATTTTATCAGGTATCGCTGATTACTCAGGTACCAAAAAACTTTTCATGAAGATATTTTGCTACATAGGAGCTGCGGGTTGTGCGTCTTTAAGCATGTTCGATGTTGAAAATCTAGAATTTAGCATGTTCTCCATTTTTATGGCGAGTATCGGATTTTGGGGTAGCTTGGTTTTTTATAATTCATTTTTACTGGAGATTGCCGATAAGGACCAACACGATAAAATAAGTGCAAGAGGTTTTGGGCTAGGATACATAGGTAGCGTCCTGCTTCTTGTTGCCATATTAGTGATGGATGGGATGGATATTTTGCCAATTAAGACCGGCTCTTCATTCATTCTTGTTGCCGTTTGGTGGGTGGGATTTGCTCAATATACTTACTATTACTTACCCGATAAGAGTCATTATCCAAAGCGAGAGAAACAGTACAACATTTTATGGTACGGTTATCGTGAGATTAGAAAAGTTTGGAATGAGCTCAAAGAGCATCCACGAGTGAAGTGGTTTTTGAGCAGTTATTTTGTGTATAATATGGGAGTGCAGACTATTATGCTCTTAGCTGTACTATTTGCAAGTAAGGAGATTCAATGGGTGCCTGATGGTGAGTGGTGGCAAACCAAACAAACAGGACTTATTGTTAGTATCATTTTGATACAACTTGTAGCAGTAGGCGGTGCGTGGGTAATGTCTAAGTGGTCCAGTAGATTTGGTAATTTAAAAACACTTATGGGTGCGGCTCTTATATGGATTATATGTACCATTATCGCTTATTTTATTCATTTACCTCAAGAGTTTTATCTGTTAGCCTTACTCGTAGGTTTCGTAATGGGTGGTACTCAGTCACTGAGTAGAAGTACATATAGTAAAATGTTACCTCCTACTGATGATCACGCTTCTTACTTTAGTTTCTTTGATGTAATGGAAAAAGTAGGTTTGATTTTTGGTCCGCTTATGTTTGGATTGCTAGAAGGTATATTTGGGAATATGCGTATGTCGGTATTGATGCTTATGTCATTCTTTGTCGTTGGCCTTGTGTTACTGTCCATTACGCGACGCATTGAGGCGAAAGATGTCAAAGTGGCAAACGCATAAGAAGTAAATGCTCCAAAAGTTTTTAAAGGACATGGCGTTTATCCAGGTGTTAAATCTCTTGGTAAAACCTATTTGGATTCTCATCATAGATGCTGCTGTTCAAGATGCTTTGCCTAAGGAGATATATGGTAACTACTTTGCGTTGTTCAATTTTAGTTTACTCTTTTTTATCGTTTTAGACCTCGGACTTAATAGCTTTAATATTACCGAAGTAGCCTCTGACAATAGCAAGATTAAGTCCCTCACTGGAAGTATTCTTGGAATTAAACTTTTACTAGTGTTAGTCTATGTGCTTATTGTATTCACTGTTGGGGCAGTATTGGGCTATACCTCTACCGAGTTTGGCCTACTAATGATTCTCTGCTTTATACAAGTTTTCACATCACTCAATCAGTTTTTGAGAAGCATCGTAGCAAGCTTACAGCGGTTTAAGATAGATGGTGTTTTTATGGTGCTTGATCGTCTCTTGGTAATTCTATTCGTGAGTGTATTGCTTTGGTCCGGCATACCTCAATTGCAATTAACTATTCATCGGTTTGCGTATGCACAGGTATTGAGTCTGATGCTGGTTTTTTGTGCACTGATGTTCTTCCTACGTAGTTATATACGTCAGATTAGCATTTCTTTTAAGCTTAGTGCATTACTTCCCGTTATGAAAAAATCTTGGCCCTTTGCTTTGTTGGTGTCTCTTATGGGTATGTACACCTACATAGATGGAGTAATGGTAAAGGGACTCATTGGAGATGCTGAAGTAGGAACCTATGCACTTGGGTATCGGTTGTATTTTGCTATACTCATGTTGGCTCAGGTTTTTAGCGGTGTACTCTTGCCACTCTTTAGTAAGAATATAGATAATCTGCCAATGATAAAAACCATAAGTAGTTACACTTCTCGCCTTTTGATGTACGGAGGCATTGTGCTGGCTCTATTGGCCGGAGTTTTTTCGCTAGATATACTCCAACTTATCAATCCGGCCAAGGCCAATACTGATTCGGCAGAAGTGTTAGTGATTTTGCTAATAGGTTTTGTGGGTTCGGCACTTACCTTAGTATATGGAGCTTTGCTTACCGCCAGCAAAAATCTCGTTTGGCTTAATCGTTTCGCTGCGATCACGTTGGTGCTCAATGTGATTGTGAACAGTGTGCTAATACCTCAGTATGACGCACAGGGGGCGGCTATTGCTACCATGATTAGTCAGCTCTTTTTTGGCACAGCTTGCTTTGGGATAGCTGCACATAAGTATGGTCTTTCACTTCGTGTCAAGACATTTGTGGGGCCAATTTTAGGGTTGATAATTTTGTCAATAACTATTTTATTTGGAAAGCAATATTCATCAAATGACTCCGTTCATTTTGTGATGATTACAGCAGCTATATTACTTGGGGCGTATTTGTTTAGGCTTTATCGAGCCGAGGACGTGAAGTCATTGCTCCGTAAGTAAATGTTTTGTGTATAATCGTTTACATTTGCCCACTTTATCAAAACTAACCGAATGAATAAAAACAAGGAGTTTGATTTTAATTTTATAGATATTGTTTCGCTAGCTTGGAAGCACCGTAAGCATCTGCTTATTATCACTTTATCAGCGGCAATTTTATCAGCTATATTTTCTTCCCCACTCTTCATTACACCCAAGTATGAGTCGGAGGTAGTGTTTTACCCTACTACGATAAATTCTATTGGTAATGCCATGTTTACGGACCTTACCCAACGTCAGGCAGACCCTCTCGCTTTTGGTGAGGAAGAAGAGGCAGAGAATGCACTGCAACTTCTCAACTCCTCGGCACTACAACAGCGAATTGTCAAGAATTTTGATTTGATAAAGCACTATAACATAGACACGGATGGTGGAAGTCCACAAACGGACCTTGCTCGCAAGATGAAAAGCAATATCAAATTTGCTCGTACGCGTCACCTTGCTGTATCTATTACTGTATTAGATGAGGAGCCAGAAAAAGCAGCTGAAATTGCTAACGGTATTGCTTCTATATATGATAGTGTAAAGACAGAAATACAGCGTCAAGTTTCGCTAGAAGCTCTTACGATAATAGAGGATGAATTCAAAGGGAAAGAAAAAGAGGTGTGGGAACTACGTCAAGGTTTGCAAGCCTTGGGTAAAAAGGGGATTACCAACTATGAGGAGCAAAGTAGAGCTATAGCAGAGGAGCTTTATAAAGTAAACGCCAACTCAGTTACGGGTAAACGACTTCAAGCTGTGCAAGATAAACTCGCTCAGTATGCGGGCGAATTCACCTATCTAAACGAGACCCTAATTCTAGAATTAGAAAGTCTAAGTAAGCTTCGTAAACGCTACGATAAGGCCAAGGTCGATGTGGAAAAAACACTTCCGCAAAAATTTATCTTAACTAGTGCCTCTGCCGCCGAGAAGAAATCATATCCCATTCGCTCACTTATCGTATTGCTTGTGACAGGTGCAGTGGCATTCTTTAGCTTGGTTGTGCTCGTAGTTATGGAGCAATTCAAAAAAGAAAAATAATAGGCAGGTGAACTTGTCCTTGGACATAAAACGCCTATATGCTCTTGCAGCTATATTTTTAGTGTACTGCCTTACAGCAGTCTACCTTGAAGTTTATGCTGCATTAGCTTTACCCGTAATTTTATTTGTTGGGTGGATAGCTATTATACGCCCCAAATATATCCTATATTTTTTGGCATTTGCTACACCATTGTCAGTACACCTCATAGATGAGCGATACAGTTCCATAAACCTCAGTATACCTACAGAGCCACTTATTATTCTATTGTTTATTGGGATACTATTTAAGCTTCTCAAGTCCAAGACTCTTTTGGTTTCAGAGGTTACGACGTTCTTGAGTATTCTTATGTTGGTAGATTTTGCATGGTTAGTTATTACAGCTTTTAGCAGTACCATGCCCCTCATATCAGCCAAATATGTACTCATGAAGAGTTGGTATCTGGGAGTTTTTTATTTTTTATTGACCCGATTCTTCCGAAATCTATCCTCAGCTCAAAAGTTTATTTGGTGTTTTATTGTGGCTGTACTCATACTTAGTACCTACACATTGATAGTGCACGCAAGTGGTGGTTTTAGCAGAGCTTATGCATATACGGCTATGCGTCCGTTCTTGCCTGATCACGGGATGTATGCAGCTTGTATTTCCTTTGTGGTGCCCGTACTTTTCGTGTTTGGGCTACATGGTAAACATTTAGGTTATTCCCCTTTGCTGCGTGGTATATGTATGGCCTTGTTTGTTTATATGGTAATTGCAATAGCACTATCTTTTACGCGTGCCGCTTGGCTTAGTCTTGTGATTAGTTTATTGATTTATGTGGTGTTTTGGCTCAAAATCAGGTTTCATCATGTTATTCTAATCGCGTTGGTAGGCGTAGGCGGATTACTCGCCAATATGGATAGTCTACTTACCGACTTATCGCGAAACAAAAATGAGAGTGATGATAATATAGAAAATCACCTACAGAGTGTAGGAAACGTATCGAGTGATCCGAGTAACCTTGAGCGACTAAATAGATGGGAAAGCGGCTTACGTATGTGGGAAGAGAAACCTATGATGGGTTGGGGACCTGGGATATATACTTTTCAATACGGACAGTTTCAGTTGCCTCACGAAATGACAATCATTAGTACCAACGTAGGAGATCTAGGGGGAATACATTCGGAATATTTACGACCGTTGGCAGAGAGTGGAATATTGGGGACGGTACTACTAGTTTGCATTGTTTTAGCAGTGTTTAGCATCGCCTTCAAGCACCAACGCACACTTAGTGGAAAAACAAAATATCTAAGTATGGCAGTGTTTCTGGGATTGGTTACCTACTTTGCACACGGAGTGCTCAATAATTATACAGAATTTGATAAAATAGCTGTACCTTTTTATAGCTTTATGGCAGTGCTTACTGCTATTGAGCTCAATACGCGTTATGCTAAAAAAGATAGCACAGAATAGACTTGGACTCTTTGGGTTGATATTTATCACGCTACTTCTCATAGTAGCTGTTTTAGGATATCTTATTACACCTGATGCGACACCGCTTGCTAATGATATTCATTTAGAAATTTCCTTGCAAAAGCCAGGTTTTGAGGTAGATATGCTGCGTATAGAAAAAGGAGACGAACAGGATGTTTCTATCATTTCCAAACTCATACAAGGCGAGAAATCAACAGATAAGTTTCTTCCTATTGCTGAGATGAAAGGGAATCAATATGCGGTGTATACAAAAAACGGATTACGCACTTGGCTAAAAGCAGACGTTCTTATCAAGCCAAGTGAAGTGATACACCGAACGTATTGGTTAGGAACAGATAGATACGGGCGTGATGTTCTTAGCAGAATAATCATAGGAGCGAGGGTGTCGCTGTTGGTAGGTTTTATGTCAGTGCTTATCACCTTGTTTATCGGTACTACATTGGGGTTACTCAGTGGTTACTTTGGAGGGTGGGTAGATGCCGCAATTTTATGGCTTATCAATGTGGTGTGGAGTTTGCCAAGTTTACTGATAGCCATTGCCATTAGTTTTGCATTTCAGGAAAAAGGGCTATATCAAGTGTTTTTAGCAATAGGACTCTGTATGTGGGTGGAACTTGCACGAATAGTAAGAGGGCAGGTGCTGCAAATCAAAGAAATGGAGTATATCCAAGCTGCTAAAGTTTTGGGCTTTGGTCATGTTAGAATTCTCATCAAACATATTCTTCCTAATATTATGGCTCCTATCATCGTGGTGTGTGCAGCAAATTTTGCTAGTGCGATATTACTCGAGGCGGGTTTAAGTTTCTTGGGATTAGGAGTGCAGGCTCCTATGCCAAGTTGGGGGAGTATGATAAAAGAACATTACGACTACATTGTATTTGATGCGGCTTATCTGGCTATTATACCGGGTTTATGTATTATGCTTTTGGTGATGTCTTTCAATTTCCTAGGCAATGCTCTCAGAGATGCGTTGGATGTAAACTTGAAGTAAAGTCAATAGCCTTATCGTACTACCATCAAGCGTTTATAGCTCGTGCCTTCCTTGGTAATCAATCTTATGGTGTAAATTCCACTGCGTATATCAGACAAATCAAACGCTATTTGTTGATCTCCTTTAGTTAGTATTTCGTTATATAACTCGACTAGTTCCTTGCCATTGCTACCTATGAGGTATAAATGTACTAACCCACCCGTGTGATTAAATGATAGACTTGCTTGAGCACTTACAGGATTGGGACTTAGTGCAAGCTGATGTGCATCATTGTCCAATTCCTTTATTCCGATAGTCGTTTTATTCTTTAGCGAAAAGTCGGAAACAACAGGAAGATGATCTGAAGCTACGATCACATCATTACCTTCCAGATTGTACTTCGTCAAACTATCACTTTGCAATCCAGGAGTAAATAGACTATAGGTGTTCTCAAGCTGCAAGTTAGAACCGCTGTACAAAATATAATCAAGCTTGCCAGGACTAAAACTACTGCCAGGTGAATACCACGTGTATGAGAAAGGGACACCTGTACTATATGGTTCACTGTCCTGTAGATTACTGCCATCCCAATCGGGTGTGAAGTCTGTGCCAAAGCTTGCCTCATCGGCAATATTGCCGGTAAGTAGCGTTTGTAGTTGATTGCCATCACCTACAAAATTCATATCACCTACTATCACGATGGGTGCATTTTCTTGTATGGGTATAGGGCCATTTCCTAGCTTGGCTTCACGTACAAATTGCATAATGCGGTCCACTTCTAACTGTCTGCCAGTGTTATTATTACAGCACGGAGGATGTGCTACAATGAAGAGCATGTCCGTTTCAGTATCTGGGATATCTATCAAAAATGCAGCATTACCTGACCCACTAGAGCCTGGTATAGGTGCACTTTTGGTAATGGGATATCTGCTAATTGCGTGGCAATCGGGCTCTTGGTAGGAGTGGAACCATTGTACGTCTGTGGCTGACGGTAGGATTGCTTCTACTCGGTTGGCTACTTGTAGCGAGGTATTACCATATATCTCTTGAAACCCGATAATGTCGGGTTGTACTGCTTGCAAAATTCGGGTGTAAGCAGCTTCTCTATTAGCTTCAAAAAAACCATCTCTTTCCACGTTATAAGAGAGTATACGTAAGTCTGATAAGGCATGTTTGGCTATTTGGTAGCTTGGCAATGATGGTTGCTGATGGTCCGTAAGTTGGTAGGCTAATCCTCCGCTTATATTGGGTGCAATGTCACCATTTATAGCATTGTCTTTGAACATTACGTTAACGGTATTGTCTATGAAAATGTTTGTGCCATTCACATTCAAATTACGATTTATAGCAATCTCAAAAGTGCTAGATGTTACCGTAGGTGCCGTTATTATTCCAATATCCGCGTGGCCTATACGGGAACCATTATACGTTCCGCTTCGGTCGCCAAAGGAGAAGGTGATTTCTGCCCCAACACCATTTATTCGAGTGCCCGTATTGGCATTATTATCTATGTCTATATAAACGGCAATGTCGTTTAGGTCTTGAAGATTAATTTCTGAACCTACTTCTAGGTATAGAAAGACATACTCGCGGTTGTTGTGTATGTTTATTTTTTTGAAGTCAATACCTGAGTTTCCTCCGTCACCTGTAGCATCGGTATATGAACCAGATATGCTAGACCAATCATCAAACGTTCCATCCAATAAGATTTGACTTTGAGCAGATGTGCATACTACTGTAAAAATTAAGGTGAGGGTGCTCAAACAGTGAAGCAAGCCAGAAGTAAAGTTCATTTGTAATACGAAGGTAGGTTAAAACTGGAGGTGACAAATGACTGAATATTAACCAATTTTAATCTTCTTACCCAAAAACTTAGGCTCATTACCAAACAGAAGGTCAAGGAACATTTTAGTTCTTGCTAAATATTCACGGGCGTAAGTTTTGGCTCCGTAGCGTTTGCTTACTCCCTTTGCATTATGTCCTTCGGCCGTCATACCATTAGCTTTTGCTAAGTAAAGAGCACGCTCGTTGTGAAATTGCTGTGAGATGACCAAGATGTCTTTTTCACCAAAAACCATCTTGCATCGCACTACGGAGTCAAGTGTACAAAATCCAGCGTAGTCTAGATATATAGCCGTTTCGGGTACTCCTGCAGCCATGAGGTCTTCTTTCATACTGGTAGGTTCGTCATAGCCTCTACGACTATTATCGCCGCTTATGAGTATGTATTTTATTTTTCCCGCTTTGTATAGCTCTACGGCAGCCTCTATGCGGTATTGATAAAACTTGTTGATGTAACCGGACCCGAGGTGTTTTCCAGTGCCAAGCAGTAATCCCACTTTTTTGATAGGCGTATCTGCGAGGGTATTATGCACCTTACCGCGAGCACTTCGGCTTACCATATAGTTAGATAGAAAGACGCCTGCTATAACAAGCAACCCTATTACGGTCAGCCTTTTTATCCATCGCCATATCATAGTGTTATTTCCCCCTCGAAGACTCTCACGGCTGGGCCGCACAGGAATATATTTTCAAATGACCTTGATTTTTTTTCGAATGTGACAGTGAGAGCACCACCTTGGGTTTGAAGCTTTTGGGAATATTTTTTTTGAGTACTTTCTTTTTCTATATAGTGTGCGATGGCTGCGGCGGTAGCTCCAGTGCCGCAACTTAGCGTCTCATCTTCTACACCTCGTTCATAAGTACGTATGTGCAGTATGCCATTGCGAGCCTCTATGTAGTTTACGTTTATTCCTGTATCGGCAAAGGTGTCGTTATAACGAATAGTATGAGCAGCAGTTATGATATCTAGGAGCTCTAGTTCTTCGGTGTAGGCAACGTAATGAGGCGATCCGGTATTTAGAATAAAACCTTCATCTTCTACCAGTACCATATCTACATCGTGCATCTTTAGCCGTACTTCATCATCGGTCACCTCCGCAGTGTGCTCACCATCATTAGAGTTGAAGGTGCACGCATTTTGTATCCAGCCCAAATGTTTGGCATGCATTACAGCACATCTACTGCCATTGCCACAAAAACTTTCTGTTCCGTCCGCATTGTAGTACATCATGTCAAAGTCGGTTTTATCGCTTTTTTGCATTACAATAAGCCCATCAGCACCTATGCCAAATTTTCGGTCACAGAGCTTTACAATCTGAGAAGTACTTATTTCATAAATGTCGGAAGTGATTACAAAATCGTTTCCTGTTCCTTGATACTTGTGAAATTTTATCGTTTTACTCATTGAGCACTTTTAGTAAAGTTGGATTGCTTACTTCCGCAAGGCGTTTGTGGTTTTGATTGCGTTCTAGGTAAAAGTGTGTTCCCCCTATTCTCACGTATAACCGATTATCGAGTTCCTTAAATTCTAAGACTTGATTTTGGTCAATACCATACAGTTTTAATAGAGCTCCATTGTATTGATAACCTATATAGTTCACTACGCTATTCCAGTATTGTACTTTTATGGCTCTAGATAATTGCGGTTTAGCTTTTGCAGCTGCTTCGTCCTCAGCCTGTTCTGGTACTTTACGCTCTTTGCGTGAGAGTCTTGTTGCTTCCGGTTGCACCTCGATTAAGCTTTCTGCTCGAGAAGGATTGAGGTCTAAAGCTACCGCAAATACAGGGTATGATTTGGTCGTAAGTAACTTGTCTCCCAAGACTACAATATCTGTTTTTGTGTCTTTAGATGTGCTGCTTATTAGTTCATTAGCAGTGGTTACTGTATCGCTCGCTATCTCGGCATTCAAGTCGTCTTCTATTCCGTCATTGTCTACCTCTTCTATCTCCTCATCTTGTTCTACGGATGCATCTTCGGTTACCTCTAATGCAGGTTCTTCTATCAGCTTTGGCACTTGTGGTGTGACAATAGCAAGTGTTTGTGTATCTGCCAAGGAATCGTCTTTCTGCATAACAGAATCAATAGGAAGTAATAAGTCTTCAGCATTTTCAAGTTGATTGATAGACGCGATTTCTGTTGGAGTTGAGCTATCATTGGTGCCCAATGGGTTAAGCTTGAGAAAGACTACCGCGAGTAATACGATAGCTGCGGCAGAAGCCATAGCTACACGCCATTTTGGACTAATAGTAATTACACCTTTGTTTGAGGTAGATTTTGATATGAAATCTTTAAGCTCCTTGTCGCGAGCAGTTTCTATCGCTTGTATGATGCTTTGTTGAGCGGCTACTGCCTCTCTAATTTCGGTATTATTTTTTAGATCCGCCTTGAATTTGTCCAATCCTCTTCCTTGCAGCGTGCCGCTGAGGTAAGCATTTATGATATGATATGTTTTTTCGTCCACATTCATATCAAATCTTCTTTTTTGTACTTATTCAGTACGCTGCTTTGTAGTTTTTTGAAACACTGATATTTTTTACTCTTCACAGTGTCAGCGTTGGCAAAGTTTAGTTTATCAGCGATGAGCTTCGTACTAAAACCATCAAAATAAAAGTAGCTCAATAGTCGGCGGCAAGTCTCATCCATTTCCTGAACCATCTTTATAATTATGCTTTGGTCCATATTTAGATTCATCTCCTCACTACCGAGATCCATTTTCTGGGTTTCGTCTACGAGTTTGAATTTGGTTTTCTTTTTCAGCTCCTTGTACCATAAGTTTTTGGCTATAGCCATTATATAGGTGCTTAACTTACTCCTTAGAAGGAAATTAGTTTTGTTTGCGTTTTTCCAAACAGCGATAACCGTATCTTGCAAAATGTCATCCACTGCATCTTCATCTCCACTATTTTTTAGTATAAAATTTTTAACCATGGTATAATGTTGCTTGTACATGTAGATGAGCATTTGCTCGTCTCCTTGATTTATTTTTTCAAGCACGGTATGGTCTGCCTTTTCACCTATACCGAACATTTTGTAGATAGTTAATACGCGTTAATCGATAAAGGTAAATGCTGGGTAACGAATGTGATATTTCAGCCGTTGAAGACATTGTACGATGGTATTTTAAGGGATGACCGCAAAGCTAAGAAATAATGCCAATTTTTAGAAGAGCGAATTTTGAGGCATCTGTGGTATGAAACTTGTGATTATTTTGGCGTACCAATATTATTTAAATAGAACAGAATGAATTTTAAAAAAGGTTTAGAAATTTTAGGAATTGCCATCCTTGGAGGATTGGTAGCTTTAAGAATTAACAGGATGTTTTCATCGAATGATCATCCTGCCAGTTTTACGCAGCACGAAGCTGCAAAATTTACATTGGCTGAAAAATTGGCAGATGTTCCAGACGTTGATTTTGTTTCTGTAGCCAATATAAGTACACCTACTGTAGTGCATATCAAGAGTACATCTCAGCCTACTCAGAGTGGTAGTCAGCAGATTAATCCGTTCGAAGATTTTTTTGGCCCGGGCTTTAGACAGCCGCAGCGTGGTCCTCAGCAAAGCTCTGGGTCTGGCGTTATCATCAAGGAAAATGGATATATTGTCACCAATAATCACGTAGTGGATAATGCTAGTAAGGTGGAAGTGGTGTTGGATGATAAGCGTTCGTATGTTGCCGAGGTAATGGGTGTAGACCCCGAGACCGATTTAGCATTGCTCAAAATAGAAGAAGATAATTTGCCTTATCTCAACTTGGGGAATAGCGATGAGCTCAAAGTAGGAGAGTGGGTGGTAGCAGTAGGCAATCCATTTAACCTTACGAGTACTGTTACCGCAGGTATAGTAAGTGCTAAGGGGAGAAGTATCAACCTGTTAAGGCAACGAGGTGGGGATTACGCGGTTGAAAATTTCATACAAACAGATGCCGCTGTAAATCCCGGTAATAGTGGTGGAGCATTAGTAAATACGAGTGGCGAATTGATTGGTATTAATACGGCTATTGCTTCGCAAACAGGCTCTTACTCAGGATATTCATTTGCTATTCCTATTAATTTAGCAAAGAAGATAATCAATGATTTGAAAGAGTATGGTGAGGTGAAACGAGCTATACTAGGTGTGAGCATTCAGGATATCACGCAAGAACTTGCCGACGAAAAGGGTCTAGTAGATTTGAACGGTGTATATGTACCTTCAGTAGCCGAAGATGGAAGTGCTGATAAAGCCGGAATCAAGGATGGAGATGTTATCCTAAGAATAAATAATGTAGCGGTAAACAAATCGTCTGAGCTTCAGGAGCAAATCAGTAAATATCACCCAGGTGATAAAGTGGATGTAGCGATTATTCGTGACGGAAAAGAAAATGTAATTACGGCGACCTTACTCTCCAAAGATGGTGAAAAAGAAATAACCAATACCGTAGAACGGGAGGAAAAGAAGGTGCTTGGGGCAGAAATTGAAAATATAAGCCGAGACGAGCGACTGAGCCTCAAAATAAGAAATGGAGTAAAAATCAGTAAATTGGGTAGCGGTGAGCTGAAAAAGAAAGGAGTGCCAGCCGGATTTGTGATTACACACATTGATAAAAAACCTATGTACACCACTCAAGATGTGGAAAATGCCCTGAAGGATAAAGAAGGGTCCGTACTTATAGATGGTGTAACCGCCGATGGCGAAAAAGAAGCTTACGCTGTCCGATTGGATTAGCGTAACATTCGTCATTTAGTAGTAGTTTTAGTTGAAGGAAAAATCGCTGCCTAGGCAGCGATTTTTTTATATTTAAATTCTTGTGTTCTTGGCTTACCCTTACTACACCTCAAAACCATTCCAGGTTTCAAATTTCCATATTTCCAGTATTTGGTCTATGTGTAAGGTGTATGGAGCATAGGCACTATTAGTACTTACGAGTGTTAGGCTCTGCTCATTTTTTATTTTATTGTACAGGCGTTTGAAAACAATGCCCTCGTCCTTAGTTACTACGATATAATTTTCGCCATCTTTTATATTGTGCCAATCTTGCAGATAGCTAGCCGTAACCCAAGACCCCTCGCTCACAGGAGGCATACTGTCTCCTTTTATTTGAAAGCTACGGTAAGTCCTATTTTTGGGTAAAAATGGGAGTTTGAACTTGGGCAGGTCTTTTATAAACTCAGGGTCGGCATATCCTCCGGTATATCCTGCTTGGGCTTTCATGCTTACGATTTCTATGTTTTCCTCTTCGTTGGCATCCACGCTTACAGTGAGTAGGCGTAGCTTTCGGCCGCGTACATCTGCTTCGCTTCCTTTGAGTATTTGGGTGAGTTTGAAATGGGTAAGCTTGCTTAGGTCGTGGCGAACTAACCCGTCTAGTGTTACGTTAAAATAGTCGGCAATATCTATCTGTATATCAAAAGGAGGTTGAACTCCGCGTTCATAACTGTTTAGTTTAGAGCGGGTAAGGTCTAATGAGTCCGCTAGATCCTGTTGCGAAAGTCCTTTTTGCGTACGCAATAATTTAATGTTCTTATCAAAATACATAGAGGGCAAATATAGACTATATATTTATCTTTATTATGATAATTATATTGTCATTTGTAAGAAACTTGTCTTTGGCTAAGAAGTATGAAAGCAAAGGGGCTGTTGATGTATGGTGAACTATGCGTTGGTTCGTATGATTATCTGTGGTTTTACGGAGCGTGCGTAATATTGAAGATGGGGTGCTACAATGTAGTTATCGCTAATAATTGGTGGAGTTTAGATGGTGGTGTTCTTTTTTTGTTACGAAAATCGCTGAAGAACTCTAAATTATTGATTTGGTAGTTGAATAACCTTGCAAATAACAATACTTTTGCAGCATAGCAATAACGCACGATAAAACGCAACCCCAATGGGAATTTTTAATTTTTTAACACAAGACTTAGCAATAGATTTAGGTACTGCTAATACACTCATCATTTATAAGGATAAATTAGTAGTAGACGAGCCCTCCATTATCGCCATAAATCGGAGCACAAAAGAAGTGCTGGCGGTAGGTAAAGTTGCACAACGTATGCACGGTAAAACACACGAGGATATCAAAACCATTCGTCCGCTAAAGGATGGTGTGATTGCTGACTTTGAGGCCGCAGAGCAAATGATAAGCCGCTTCATTAAAATGATAAATACCAAAGGGACATTTGGCACGCCTCAGTTGCGTATGGTAATATGTATCCCAAGTGGTATTACTCAAGTAGAAAAAAGAGCCGTAAAAGAAAGTGCAGAGCGTAGCGGTGGTAAGGAGGTATATATGATTCCAGAGCCTATGGCTGCTGCTATAGGTATAGGTATAGACGTGACTGAGCCTATGGGAAATATGGTGATAGATATAGGAGGTGGAACTACGGAGATAGCTGTAATTGCTCTCTCGGGTATTGTGTCTGATGAGTCTATACGTGTGGCGGGAGATGATTTTACGAACGACATTATAGAGTATATGCGTAGACAGCATAACCTGATGATAGGCGAGCGTACTGCTGAGCGGATAAAAATGGAAGTAGGAGCAGCATTGTCAGAGTTGGAAAATCCACCAGAGGATTACCCCGTGAATGGTCGTGATTTGATGACGGGTATACCTAAGCAAATAATGGTATCATACTCGGAGATTGCATTGGCACTGGATAAGTCTATTTCCAAAATAGAAGAGGCGGTAATGAAGGGATTAGAGCTTACACCACCTGAGCTATCTGCGGATATATACCAAACAGGCCTATATCTAACGGGCGGTGGAGCATTGCTAAGAGGATTGGATAGACGTATAAGTAGCAAAACAAAATTGCCCGTATACGTTGCCGAAGATCCGCTAAGGGCTGTAGTAAGAGGAACATCTGTAGTCTTGAAAAACTTAAAAAGCTATAAAACAATCTTCACCACATAATGCAACGATTACTTGCGTTCATAGAGCATAACATTCATATTATGCTGTTTGTGATACTGCAAGTAGTATGTGGTTTTCTTATTTTTAGGCTTAATCCTTATCAAAAAGCAACACTCACCAATAGTGTAGCCAGCGTCACGGCTTCATCCAGTCAACTGGCTGCCAATGTATCCGGTTATATCGGATTAAAAGAAGAGAACCTGGCTCTGCAAAATAAAATTGCGGAGCAATTCAGGAACGAATCTGTCTCTTCGCTTTATTATCTCGCAGATACCTTTACCGTAAGAGATACAAGCAGACAACCCTTATTTGACATAGTTCCGGCTCAGGTAGTATATAACACCTCTAACAAGGCTAAGAATATTTTTATCATCAATAAGGGGAGTGATCAGGGGATAAAACGTAATATGGGTGTAATATCATCTCAAGGAATAGCGGGTAAGGTAATAGCTACAGATAATGATTATAGTACCGTAATGTCCTTACTGAATAGCGATTTCAACCTAATTCCCAATATAAATGATGTAGAATACTACTTGCCCATTGATTGGGAAAATAAAGAGCCCAATCTTCTGAGCCTGAAAAGAATAAATAAACTAGAGATGATAACAGAAGGTGATGTTGTGAAAACGGGCACGTCTACAGTTTTATTCCCCCGCGGTATAACCATTGGCACGATAGACAAAGTGCATTCAAAAACGACTAGTCAGTATTGTAATTTGGATATTGTCACTGTTACTGATTTCAGAAAGCTACGGTACGTATATGTCATCATAAATAATGACCAAGAAGACATAGAGCAATTAATACAAAATGCGGAATAGGATTATATACTGGTTGTTGGTGTTGGTATTTCAGTTTTTGGTGCTTAATCATCTTGGCTTTTCAGCATTTATCATTCCGCAGGCTTTCATTGTTTTGTTAATTACACTTCCGCTCAGTCTTGGCAAAACCACTCAGGTGCTGATTGCATTTGGATTGGGTATTGTGGCCGATCTTTTTGTGGCCACATCTGGGATACACGCATCGGCTAGTTTATGGTTGATCGTATTGCGTATAATGATTCTTAGTAGGCAAGATTTAAAACAGCAGATGGTGAGTAATTTGCCTTATAATATGAAGTCAGTTGGTGTACTGCCTTTTCTCAATACCACACTCATATTGGTTCCGCTATACCATTTTTATATATTTTGGATTCAAAATATCGGGGCGATACATTGGAAAAATTACTTCATAGCCTCGGGAGCTAGTTCCATATTAGCAATCACGATAATAATTACCATCCAGTACTTATCATTCAGAGGCGAAAATGAGAGATAATAGATCGTTGTACATCTATTTTGGGGTAGTCTTGGTAGGAGTGATATTTATCTTAAGGCTATTTCAGATACAAGTATTAGACGATAAATATGCTAATGCTGCTGATAGAATCTCATTGCGTAAGCAAACCGTATACCCACAGCGAGGCCTTATTTTTGATAGGCACGAGAATTTGTTAGTATACAATGACCCATTGTATGATCTCATGCTATCTGTTCCTATTCGCATTTCTAATATTGATACTGCTAGTTTTTGCAAATTGTTAGAGATAGATAGAGCTGAATTTGACAAGAGATTAAATGCAGCAAAGAGGAACTCTTTCAGAGGTAAAGCGATTTTTAAGAAAAATATTTCCAACCTCGTGTATGCCCGTTTGCAAGAACGGCTTTATGAGTTCAAGGGTTTTTTCTTCGAGATTAGACAAGATAGGAATTATAAGTACAACAGTGCTGCCCACCTACTTGGGTATCTGGGTGAGGTGAGTAGAAAACAACTGGATAGGCAAGTAGAGGAATATTATGAGCAAGGTGATTTTAATGGCAAAAAAGGGGTTGAACGTTTTTATGAGAAAGAACTTCGCGGCGTGAAAGGGGAACAATATTTTTATGTAGATAAACACGGTCTTGACCGAGGTTCTTACAAGGACAAGAAACTTGATAAAGAAGTAGTAGATGGTAAAAATTTATATCTAAGTATAGATATAGAATTGCAAAAATATGGCGAAAAATTATTGGCGAATAAGCTTGGCAGCGTAGTGGCTATAGAGCCAAGTACGGGTGAGATTCTTGCCCTTATTTCGAGTCCTTTTTATAATCCCGTAAAATTTAATATTCAGAATAGAGGGAGTTACTATAATGCCGCGATTAATGACCCTACCAAACCTATTTTTAACAGAGCCGTAAGTGCTCCTTACCCTCCGGGTAGTACTTTTAAGCCGGTAATGGCTCTCGTAGGATTACAAGACGGAGCCATAACCAAGAATACTTATTTCGGATGTCGGGGATATTATAAGCTGGGAAGACGAACCATTGCTTGTCATTACCACTCCTATAATACAAGTTTACAAAAAAGTATAGCAAGTAGCTGTAACACGTATTACTGTAATATTTTTAAGAATATGATGCAGAGCGGCAAGTACGAAAACACCGAAGAAGCCTACAATAGCTGGCGTAGATATATGCGTAGTTTTGGCATAGGTGGTGAGTTGGGTATTGACGTAAGTGTGGAGTCTAGAGGCTGGCTTAGGGATGCTGCGTACTATGATAGAATGTATGGAGAAGATAAATGGAGTTATGCACGTATTATTTCACTCTCCTTTGGTCAGGGTGAGCTAGGATTGACGCCCGTACAAATGGCCAACGTGGCAGCTACCATAGCTAATAGGGGGCATTATTATATTCCTCACGTGGTGAGGCGAATCGAAAATCAAGACAGCATCCCAACCAAGTACGTAGTTAAGAATCATACCTTGGTAGACCCTAAACATTTTGATGCGGTGATACAAGGTATGCAACAAGTTACTCGCACAGGTACGGCATCGGCTATTGCTATAAAAGGGATAGACATAGCGGGCAAAACAGGAACGGTACAAAATCCACACGGTAAAAATCACTCGGCTTATATTGCCTTTGCCCCAGCTGATAATCCTAAAATCGCCATAGCTGTGGTGGTAGAGGAGGCGGGTTATGGTGCTACCTGGGCAGCTCCTATAGCTCACTTAGTTATTGAGAAATATTTATCACCTGACACTTTAGAGGTGAGTTCACGAGCGTCACTAGAGAAGAAAATAATCAAGAGTAACTTGATACCTTATAAATATAGAACCCAACGAGACATGTCATTATATGCAGAGTAAATCGGGTATAGATATAATCAGTGTTCTTTTGTTCGTAGCAATTGCTGCCTTGGGTATTACCAGTGTATATTCTGCTACCTATGAACCTGGTGCGGAGTCTCTTTTTGCTGGAAGAAGTGGAAAGCAATTGATGTGGTTGGGGATATCAGTCGTGGTAGGTGTGGTTATATTTCTGCTTAACGCCAATTTTTTTCAATTCTTTAGTTGGTATATTTACGGTGCTTGTATGCTACTGTTGGTACTCGTACTCGTAATAGGGGCTGATATTAGTGGAGCTCGGTCGTGGATTAAGCTTGGTCCTGTGAGTATACAGCCATCAGAGTTTGCCAAGTACGGTACCACCTTTGCTGTGGCGTCTATACTAAGTACTATAGGATTTTCGTGGAGTAAGCTGCAAGATTTGCTCAAAATAGGGGTCGTTATTCTCATACCAATGGGTCTCATCTTGATACAGGGTGATGCAGGTTCTGCTTTAGTGTTTTTTAGCTTTTTTCTGGTATTCTATCGCGAAGGAATGACCTCAGTGGTACTTATATCTGGGCTTACGGCCATTGCTATTTTTGTTTTCACATTGGTATTTGGATCGTGGTATTTTAGCCTAGCGGTAGTCGGTATATTTTTAGTTTTTTACGCATTTACCTATTCCGAAAAAAAACTGTTATTGCCAAGCATTAGTATAGTAGCTCTGACTATTCTTTTTAGCCTAAGTGTCCAATTCTTATTTGATAATGTGTTGCAAGAGCATCAACAAAAACGGATACAAGTTACACTAAACTTGATAGAAGACAATAGAGGGGCAGGGTATAATGTAAATCAAAGTAAAATAGCCATCGGGTCTGGCGGTATGTATGGCAAAGGTTTTCTGAACGGAGCACATACCAAAGGAAATTTTATACCGGAGCAAGAAACTGATTTTATATTTTGTACCATTGGCGAAGAGGGCGGATGGGCTGTTAGCGTAGGAGCTCTTGTTCTATTTATTTTATTCATTTTAAGATTATACCACTTAGCCTCTCGTGCTAAGAAAAAATTCAAACGCATTTTTATTTTCTCCTTAGCCTCCATCTTGTTTTTTCACTTTTTGGTGAATATAGGGATGACCATAGGCCTAATGCCCGTCATCGGTATACCACTACCACTGGTATCTTACGGAGGTTCAAGCTTCTTAGGCTTTTGTATTTTCATATTTACGGCTTTGAAACTAGATGCCACACGCGACGAAGATTTAATATCTACTTACTCATGACCCATATACATCAACTTACCTACGGTCCTTTTGCCGAAAACACTTACCTCATAGCCGATGACGATGGCAATGCCTTGGTAATAGACCCCGGTATGTACTTTCCCGAAGAGAATGCTCGTATGTTTGAGTATCTCAATGCTCAGCAGTTACGCCCCGTAAGGTTGGTACTTACACACGCTCATTTGGATCACGTCTTTGGAGTGAATTGGTTTCATAAGAATCATAACTTGACACCTGAGGTGAATGCTGAAGATAAACTAGTGTATGACAATGCTCAGGCAGTGGCTATGCAATACGGACTGAGTATGGAACCCCTTGTAGCTGCTAATGTAGGATTAGAGGCAGATAGTGTGTTTGAATTTGGAGGGAGTACGTTCCGCATTCTGTTTGCCCCAGGTCATTCGCCAGGCAGTGTTTGTTTTTATAATGCTGAAGAGAAGTATGTGATAGGTGGTGATGTTTTATTCCAAGGGAGTATAGGCAGAACAGATTTGCCTGGTGGCGATTACGACACGCTTATAACGAGTATAAAAACACAGGTGCTTACGTTGCCTGATGATGTGTTGGTATACAGCGGTCACGGGCCACTTACTACCATAGGCCAAGAGCGAATAAGCAACCCGTACTTACAAGACTAATAGGTTAATTTTAAACCATGCTATGTAGTAATATATCTATTGCATAGCATGGTTTTAGTCATAAAAAAAGAGGCCAATTAAACAATTGGCCTCTTTTTATTCTGCTGCTGTGTTTTTACTTATCATTGATCCTTGAAAGCATCAATGTCAAATAGTAAGCTAAATCGTATCGTGTTTTGTAGTGGGTGTCGGTTTGCAAATGGCTGTAAGTAAGATGCGTCTATCTGCATTACTTTATACTTCAGACCCGCACCAAATGTTGCATACTTACGTGCTCCCTTGGTGTCTGCCTCGTGAAAATAGCCTGCTCTTAGAGCAAACTGCTTGTCATACCAATACTCCAATCCAGCGGAGATTGTAAACTCATTAAGTTCTTCTCTGAAACCTCCAGGAGCATCGCCAAATGATTTTAGCACACCAGAAATAAGTGGAGCATCATCTAAGTCTAATCGACCCGTGATATTGCCTGCTGAATCATATTCGAACTGAGGAGTAGGAACCAATAACTTGTTGAAGTCTACTCCAAAACCTATATCGTTAAACTCGTCTAACTCTGTTTTCCAAAATGTACCCAATCTTAAATTTACAGGTATAAAATCACGATTAGCCTCCGTAGTATAGCTGATTTTATTTCCTATGTTGCTTATGTTACCTCCTATGGTGTATTCAAAATCTTTATTGCTTATTTTTATGTCATTCTTATAAGTCATAGATAAATCTCCAGCACCTGCTAATCCTGCTTTTATCTCAGCAGCACTTATGCCTGTATTTCCTCTAGCTAAGTTGGAGTAGATAAATCGTAGAGCGATACCTAGTGAAAGATTGTCTGACAACTTACGAGCATATGCACCATCTACGGCAAACTCCACAGGCTCAGCTACTCCCTGTGGCGTACCTATCTCATCGGTAAATTGTATCTCACCAAGTGTGAAGTATCTTAAAGAACCTGCTACGGTGCTTTTCTTGTCTATTCGTTTATATCCTGACATATAGTAAAACCAGATGTCTGGAACTAACTGACGCAACCAAGGTGCAGCCGATATAGCAATACCTGCATCATCCTCTATGAAAGCTAGTTTACTCGGATTCCAATGGATAGAGTTGGCATCGGCCGAGGTAGCTACTCCCATATCGCCCATAGAGGCTCCACGAGAATCTGGTGATATCAATAAAAAAGGTGCCGCTGTGGTGATCACATTACGTTGTCCGAGTAGCTCATCTTTGGTTACTTGGGCTTGTGTAATGTTTATGGAGCTTATTGCTAATGCAAGAAGAATATATTTTTTCAATGGTTTATTATTTGCTGACAAAGGTATCATTAAATTTTTTTGGTTACTTGATGATATAAAGTTTTTCTGTTTTGGAGGTAGATGAACCGTCCTCAGCCAAAACGCTGAGGGTGTATAGATAAACACCTCGACCTATGGGGTCGCCATATTCATCGCGGCCATCCCAACTTATAGATTGGCAGTGTACTGGTGCATTGGGCACATCCTGAGTGATGTTTTTGACGATTTTGCCTGCTACGCTCATTATATTCACGCTTACAACTAAGTTTTGTCCTGCTTTATTGTGGTCAAAATGAAAACTTGTGAATGTTGTGAACGGATTAGGGTAGTTTAGCGTGTTCGAAATTTGAACTTCTTCCTTTTCTGCTACCTCAAATTCGGTATATGCCTCCGCCGAATTGTTATATACGTCCCACACTTTGAGGCTTAGTGTATGCCTTCCAGCTGCGAGCTCCTCAAAAGGATATTCTATGGTTCCAGCTTGGTAGCTATTGAGTTCAGGTTTGAAATAGTCATTAAGCACAATTGTTTTTTCAGCGTCTGTGCCTTTGTCTAGGATGGCAATCATCTCGCGGCCTATTCCGCTGCCTATCGTGTTTATACCGTTGGTGTCGGTAAGTGTAGCAAGAAGTAGCGGTGTATTAGAAGTGCTACCCCCGAATACCCAAGATTGGTCATCTATGTACAATTGTAAATCGTCAAATTGGTTGTCCACCAAGGTACTGTCAGATGTGCCGCCCACCAGGTAGTTTAGCTCTGTTCCTCCCGCATCTACTAGCCCATCCTGAGCGTAATAAGATAATTTTCCGTAATCTATGTTGTAGGCGATGTCCTTGGGTACGATAAATTGGAATTTAAATTTCCCGTTAGTTGCCGTCACTACTCCTTTGTATATGACTCTGTTTTGTTCTTTAAATTCGATGGGGAAACTGGCGACATCATGCCCAAATGTTTTGTAGGTAGAAGGCTTGTCATAAAAAGTAGGGAAAACCGAACCGTTAAAAGAAGTCATTAACTGATTGTTGAGGTCACGTATTTCACCTTCTACGGTAATTAGCTCTAGGGCATTTAGTGTGTCGTGTTGTGCACTATTAGTGTCCGTATATAATCCTACGGGAATATCATTAATAGCCGTGGTGATGACTCTGTTTTGCGGGTATAATAATCGCATAGCAGGATCGCCTAATAGGATAAAGCATCGTTTATTGGTAGACTCATTACCATCGGAGTTTCTCATTTCCTTGTACGCATCACCCAGTGTTGGTAGCTTGCCATCTCTACCTCTCAGTAAGTTGCCATTCACAAGTCGCGTGTTCAGTTGCGTATTTTGACCAATGAATACTAAACGAGTAGTGGCCAGTAAGCCTACAGCTCCTCCATCATTATCAAACAACATTAGCTCGCCCGGTGATTCAAGTTCTAGGTTATCTATCTTAGCCAGTTCGCAACTAGCTGTGATATAGAATGAAAGCTTGTCATAATTGTCCCACGACAAAATTTCTGCACGCGTTACTACTCGTTCGTGTGCCATACCATTTTCGCCTCCGTGACCTACGTAGTTAAATATGAGCGTACCTTTACTGCTAATGGCCTTAGTTACTTCCTCATTTACTTGTGGGTACTTATTACCACTGCCAAAAGATACCTGCTCATAGGCATCCATCCATATCTTGTTAACATTCCATTCAGGGCTTTCTAGCTGTATGGAGTTGGTCATATCTTCAGATGGGCCTACGTGTCTATTCTGATCTTCATCATCTGCCAAAAAAGTGACAGTTTGCATCCAATCTCCTCGGCTAGCAGCACTATGGTAATGGATGATTTTATCTACTAAAATTTTTGCTTCTCTCTCATTGCTTGCAGGCAATCTTCCTACGCCTACATCTAAGTCTTCGTCTTCTGATCTTGTACCCCATTCGCCGTCATTATCATCTAGTATAGCGTAGTAATCATCTGAGCAGTAGGAGTAAGGAGGATCGTTACTCTCAAAACTCTGGTATATCGGAACCACATTTGTATTGTTGGCCTCAATGTCTTTGAAATCGTAGCTTGCATCGCCAAAAAGAAGGATATACTTAAAGGTACGAGTGGCACTTGGCAATTGGCCTCGGTCGTGTAATAGTTTGGCAAAATCTCTAATGCCTGTCACATCTTGGCTACCGCTTGAGAATTCGTTGTAAATCTGCTTGGTGGTATGTACCACTACATTTAGACCATTCTCTCTGTGAAAATCGGCGAGTCGATTAGCCTCACTTACTAAGTCTTCACGAGTGACTATGAGGTAGTCTATATCCTTGTCAGCATGCAAATTTTGATTGGCTACCTTCTCCACGTATTCGGGATTGGGGCATTCATTGGCACTAAAGGAGATAAAGACAGGAGGTGCTTCACTTTGCACATTTTCGTATACAAAACCCACTCCCGTACCATCGGCAAAGGTAGATTGTACACTAGGAGTGTTTGGGGTGGAAATATCCCATATCTCGAATCCAGCATCAAATCGTCCGAATGAATATTTAAGGTTACCCGCAACACCGTGTGAGTTTGTACGAACGATTTGTTGTGCCTCATACGTGCCCAAAAGTCGCGGAACGCTAAGTACAAAATAATCTATCCAAGCCGCAGCTTCGTTCAGTGATTTATTGTAAGTGTAACTGAGCTTTATATTGTTACTTGATGCTATTCTGCTTCGTACTGTTTTAGTAGGGCCAGAGCTAAAGGGGTCGTCATAACTGCCCGATACGGTGGTATAAGTGACAAATGCAGAATTGCTATCATTCATAGAAATACGCATATTGCTAGGAAACCCCTTTAAAGAACGAGCCGTTGTCACGGTATTCAGTTTTATCGGAGAACCAATCGCGGTACCTGATACCGTATACTCAAAGGTTTTGCCCGTTGAAATTTGCATTTTATCACCCCACCAACGTCTTCCCGATTTGATATGATTTTCTGCGTTTTCTTCGTGATATATCAGGTGATCATAGGTGCTTACCGTAGATACGGTGCTTACACCTTCTCTACTTGGTTTGCTCTGTAGTCGTGTGCCTGGTCCGTGATCCCAATTTAAGAAATAATATGCCGCTACATCATAATCGTGGCCTATTGCCTCGTAGCTTTTGCCGCTTTGCTCATATTGGAACTGTGTAGGTCCTGTGGCATACCAAAGGAAGTAATCGTCTGCATCCATTCTGTTATTTCCGTTATTATCCGCTGCTCGGAGTGGATTTTCTACCAAGTCCTCTGCTCTGTCGGTTAAAATTAATTCGGGCAACATAAGGCCACCATTTCCGTAGATGCGGAAATCACTCATCGCAATAGCAGATGGGTCTTCGCCTATACTTTGGATAAAGTTTGCATCTATTTTATATACCCCATCGCGTTCTATTTTCACCTTATGCCACGAGCCTGTGGTTAGTACAGATTCATAAGTTTGATCTCTCTTCTTTTTAGGATTGTTAATTGGTGTATTTACAGATTTTGTTTTTATATCCCATTCAAATGACGTGATGTAAACAGTGGTATTAGCTTGCTTACGAATAGGTGTCAGTATAAGATTCATATAGCGTACTCCATTTTGGTAGGTTTCACGCTGTGTTATGGTAAAATCACTTTGTAAGTAGGGGTGTAGTCGGTTACTAGTGGTTGTATTTGTTTTTACGTTAATGAGTTTAGCAGATTCTAATGTGTTGTTGCCAAGTTTAATACGCTTTACTAGGTAGGGTACATTGTATTCTTTGTCTGAGGTGATATTGGCGTAGCAATTGGTGCACGAGTAAGGTTCTAGTACTTGATGTAACGTGAGCTCCTCATTGTAACTCACGTGCTCATTTATTTGCCAATTTAGCTTGGTTACCTCGGACTGTGCGTAGGCACGCGTTGTTCCAACTAACAGCAGAAGGGGGATGATCCAAAGTGATAGTCTGTTCTGCAAGGTCATGCTTTATTTTTATAAATATTTTTATTCGGTTGATGGTCTAACAATAGTACGACTGATTTTATTGTGCATTACTGCTTCAAAATTAAAAGTGACACAATAATTATATTTTTTGAGCGTATTTTTACAAATGTTATATCTTTGTGAATTACAACAGAAGTTAAATGAAAAATTTTAAATGTACTATTCTATCGCTCTTATGCTTACTTTTTGTATCTCAAGTGCAGGCTCAGGACCCTGAGTTCACGCAGTTTTATGCTGCTCCTATTTACACCAATCCAGCTATGGCCGGTACAGGCACTTGTAATGGTGGCGGAAGAGTAGTACTCAATTATCGCAACCAGTGGCCATCTTTACCGGGCACTTTTATTACCAGCAGTGCTAGTTATGACCAGCATTTCGACGCAATTGGTGGAGGTGTTTCGCTACTCGTTGTAGATGATAGAGCGGGCGAAGGGCTACTACGTAGTCAGTCAGTTTCGGCAGGATATGCATTCCAGTTAGAGGTAAATAAGCGTTTTGCAATGCGATTTGGAATAGAAGGACAATACGGTACACGTAGTATCGATTGGGAACGTCTTCGTTTCGAAGATCAAATAGATCCAAGTGCAGGTTTTACGCTAAAAACAGCGGAACAATTTAGCAATGACCCTGTAAACTATGCCAATTTTGCAGCAGGAGTAGTTGGCTATTCAGAGCAGTTTTATGCAGGACTTGCAGTACATAATCTAATAGAACCAGTTCAATCTTTTTTCAGTAATCCGGAGGCCGTTATCCCAAGAAGATATACGGTGCACGGTGGAGTAGTAATACCACTAGACGGACGTAAAAATCCACAGAGTACTATTTCGCCTAATGTATTATTCATGCAGCAAAATAAATTTACGCAAATGAACATTGGATTCTACTATAATAAAGGACCTTTGGTTACAGGATTGTGGTTCCGCCAGACATTTGGGGAGTTTACCAACTCTGATGCACTTATGGCATTGGTCGGTTTCAGAAAAGATAAATTCAAATTTGGGTATAGCTTTGATCTAACGGTATCAGATGCTCGTTCGGCCGCTCCAGTAAGTCACGAGATATCAGCAGGTATAGAATGGTGTGCCAAAAAGCCAAGCCGTAGGTACCGCAAAATGTCTTGTCCAGATTTTTAATTCATCATCAAAAAATATATCATTGCACAATATTATAGCGTAGTCTATAGTTAATATAAAAGGTTTTAAAGAAATATGAGGTTTAATAAATTCACAATCAGCTTGCTAGCTATGGTTCTAATGACCACAGTAGCTTGTAAAAAGGAAAAATCATCGAGCACAGGATGGAATTATAACGATTCCAAGTGGGGAGGATATGAGAAGCACGAGTACGCAGGGCAAGAGACAGGACCAGGACTTGTTTTAGTTCACGGTGGTGCTTTTACTATGGGGTCTTCTGAGCAAGATGTAACCTATGAGCATAATAACATAGAACGTAAGGTTACTGTTCCTTCTTTTTATATGGATGAGACAGAAGTAACCAACAATCACTATCGTGAATATGTATACTGGTTGAAACGCGTATATGTAGATTACCCAGAAGTGGGAATCAATGCATTGCCGGATACTAATGTATGGAGAAATAGATTAGCGTACAATGAGCCTTATGTAGATTTGTACTACCGTCACCCAGCTTACCAAAACTACCCTGTAGTAGGTGTGAACTGGCAACAAGCTACTGCTTATGCGGCTTGGAGAAGTGATCGTGTGAACGAGATGATTCTGATACGTGAAGGCATATTGGAGCCAGATCCTGACCAAATCAACGAGTCTAACTTCAATACGAAAGCATACTACGTAGGTCAAAGTGATGGACTTTCTCTTGGGAAGCAGCAAATGAAAGATTACAGTGTGAAAAAAGGTGGAACACGCCAGGTAAGAATGGAAGATGGTATCATGTTGCCAGAGTACAGACTGCCTACTGAAGCAGAGTGGGAATACGCCGCACAAGCCAACATTGGAGCATCTACGTACGAGAATGTTAATAACAAGAAAATATATTCTTGGGAAGGTCTTACTGTTAGATATAGTGGGGGTAAGGAAAAAGATAGAGGTCTTATCTATGGAAACATAAAAAGAGGAAAAGGTGACCAAGGGGGAATTGCTAATCGTTTGAACGATGGGGCACTTATCACCACAGATGTTGGGTCTTACTGGCCTAATGATAATGGTTTATACAATATGAGTGGAAACGTATCAGAGTGGGTGATGGATGTATACCGTCCGCTGTCTTACGAAGATGTAAGTGATTTCAACTCGTTTAGAGGTAACGTTTTTGATAAAGTTGCTTTAGACCAAGACGGAATAGTAGACCTAAAAGATAGCTTAGGTAGAATAGCGTATGTGCCAGTAACCGAAGAGGAAAACGTAGGACGAAGAAACTATAAGAGAGCTGATAACATAGGTTACCTTGATGAGGAGATATATATGGATGGTGAGCAAGGTTATGAGTACGGTGTGAGTACCTTAGTAGATAATCAGGCTCGTGTATTCAAGGGAGGTTCTTGGAACGATAGAATATACTGGGCTTCTCCAGGAACACGTCGTTTCTTAGATGAGCAGCAGGCAACCTCTACGCTAGGTTTCCGTTGTGCAATGCACAGAGTAGGAGCACCTTAGTCATCCTTCTGTATATTCCGCAGTAGCGGAAGATTCAAGATGACACATTGAAGAAACAAAGAATAATACAAATCCCAATCACGAAAGTGGTTGGGATTTTTTTTTTGTAAATTTGAGGAAATGAAAGCTGGAGAGATTAGGTTTGGGTCGGGATTCCAAGGCCAAGAGGGAGACGATGAGGTAGCTGGTAGAGGTAACTCGTACACCGCAGAGTACTGGCAGTATGATAGTCGACTTGGTCGAAGATGGAATGTTGATCCTAAACCAAATGTTTCAATCAGTCCTTATGCATGTTTTGCAAACAATCCAATTATCTATATAGATGTTAAAGGTGATACCATCAAAACTAGTTTCAGCAATAAACTTCATAGAGTAGCCTACAACCTATGGACCAAATACACTAAGGGAGGAAAGACTTTTGCAAAGGATTACGGAATAGCTGGTCGCTATGAACACATTACAGTTGACTTACAGAGTGGTGACCGAAATGAAACAGATCTTGATTTAGTGAAAAAGGATGGAACTTCGGTAGATAAAAATTATAAATCAGATGTTAATATTCCAAATCTAAAGGAAATTGCGAACGGAACAAATAAAGAAGATGGACATCTAGTATACACTGTAACTATTGGGGCAACGTTTAATCCTGGTTCGAGGGGCTATTCGCATGCACATCAAATAGTTCGAATCCATTCTATAAAGTTCTTGAGGATAATTTAATTATAAATGATAAGGACAGTCTTGGACTGCACTATGCAAGGAATTTTGACCCTATAGTTGTCACTTTAGCCAATAGTCTGTTCATCTTTGACGGTTTTTTTTGTTGTAAGATATGACAGTAGAGAAAAATCATTCGTGGATACATTACGCCTTCCTTGCAATTCCAAAATTCAACCTTTGTTTAATGAATTGGATGACAATTATCTTGTATTTACAATAGGCCTTGAAAGTCTAATTATTTCAAAAATTGACTTAAAGAATACTTTTGAACCTTATAAGGTTATATTCAGTCAATATGAAAGTGAAGGTTATGACACCTATGATTTTGAAATAGAAGAGATAAAAATTGAAGGTGATTCTGTCGAGTGTTTTTAGAGTGGTGCAGTGAAAGATAGGTCAGTTAAACTTTTATGGGGAACCAAAGAATTAAACATATTAGAGTAACTAAACGAAAAAACGACTACCGAGCCCTGCAACTTCTATGACTGTTGAATAAATGAGTCCCATATAAGGGAATTCATCTCCTCGGAGGTCTCCTTCAACTCCTCCGGGTAATCCCGAAAGAGACCCAAGAGAAATCGTGAGCACTACGCCAAGAAAGAAAACAAAAGATGCGGTCTTCTTTTCGCCCTCGTTTAGCTGAGAAAAAACAAAATACACGACCTCAGCAACGGGATGGAAGCGGTAGCTCACAGAACAGATAGGCGTAGTAGAGCTAGGCCGCTGGAGGCGGCGGCACAGAGCCACCGCACGGCCTATAGCCTACTGCCTAGCTAGGCGAGGACCACAAGTGTACAGCCCGAGTATTGCCACCAAGAGATAAACACTAGACATAAAAAAGCACCACCGCTAGGTAGTGCTTATAATTCATTTGGCGTCAGGTATTTACCAACCCTACGGAAATGCCTGAATGACTAGCAATATTCTTTGTACACTTGCTGCAGGTGATTGGAAATCATCTCGGCACTGCGACCTTCTATATGGTGACGCTCCACAAAGTGAACCAGCTCACCGTCTTTGAAAACGCCAATACTCGGGCTACTAGGAGGGTAGGGAAGAAGGTGCTCTCTTGCTGTGGCCACGGCCTCGCTATCTACACCTGCGAATACAGTGAATAGATTGTCGGGCTTTTTGTCACCGCCAAGTGATGCTACGGCACCTGGTCGGCAGGTTCCTGCTGCACATCCGCATACGCTATTTATTACAAGAAGAGAAGTGCCTTTGGCATTGGCTAGTGCAGTGTTGACCTGCTCAGCATCTCTAAGTTCTGTGAAACCATTATTTGTCAAATCTGCTCGCATAGGAGCTACTAATTCTGCTGGATACATCTTATTTTAGGTATTTATTGCAAATATGCAACAAAAGCAAGGAATGGATTGTTCTGTAAGTATTAAATTTGCACCACTTTTAATTTAAAGAATGACAACACAAACGATGAGCAATTACAAGGTAAAAGACATTTCGCTAGCGGATTGGGGACGTAAAGAGATAAACATAGCCGAAGCGGAGATGCCGGGCTTGATGGCTCTTAGAGAAGAATTTGGAGATAGCAAGCCTCTTGCTGGAGCTCGTATAGCAGGATGTCTGCATATGACAATTCAAACGGCGGTACTCATAGAAACCCTACAAGCACTAGGTGCTGAGGTGACTTGGAGTAGTTGTAATATATTCTCGACACAAGATCAGGCTGCTGCTGCTATAGCTGCTGCGGGCACGGCTGTATATGCGTGGAAGGGTATGAACGAGGAAGAATTTGACTGGTGTATAGAGCAGACTTTGCACGGTTTTGAGGGTGGTAAGCCCCTGAATATGATTCTTGACGACGGTGGAGATTTAACCAATATGGTATTGGATAAGTATCCACAACTGGTAGAAGGCATCAGAGGTATCTCAGAAGAGACTACTACAGGTGTACTCAGACTGTATGATAGACAAAAAGCAGGAACACTTCCTCTTCCAGCTATCAACATCAATGACTCTGTTACCAAATCAAAGTTTGATAACAAGTACGGATGTAAAGAGTCTGCAGTAGATGCGATACGTAGAGCTACGGATGTAATGATAGCAGGTAAAGTAGCAGTAGTAGCTGGATACGGAGACGTAGGAAAAGGTACTGCAGCGTCACTGGCAGGAGCAGGTGCGAGAGTTATCGTTACCGAAATAGATCCAATATGTGCATTGCAAGCTGCTATGGACGGTTTTGAAGTGAAGAAAATGGAGAATGCTATTCCTAGAGCTCAAATAGTAGTAACTGCTACCGGTAACAAGGATATCCTTACGGAGAAGCACTTCAAGTTAATGAACGACAAAACGATAGTGTGTAACATTGGTCACTTTGACAATGAGATAGACATCGCTTACCTAAATGATAATTACGGAGATACTAAATTTGAAGTGAAGCCTCAGGTAGATGTTTACAATGTAGACGGAAACGAGCTTATCGTCCTTGCAGAAGGTAGATTGGTAAACTTGGGTTGTGCTACAGGTCACCCATCATTTGTGATGAGTAACTCATTCACTAACCAAACGCTTGCTCAACTAGAGCTGTGGGAAAACAGTGCCAACTACAAAAACGAAGTATATGTACTACCTAAGCATCTAGATGAGAAAGTAGCTGCACTTCACCTTGCCAAAATAGGTGTAGAGCTAGAGGAACTATCTCAAGACCAAGCAGACTACATCGGTGTAGGAATGAACGGTCCTTACAAAGGAGATGCTTACAGATATTAATTCGCAAAGCGAATAATATCAAATTTCAACATAATAAATTTCAAATCCCAATTGCCTAAGGCGATTGGGATTTTTTTTATTTATCTTTGGGATTGTGAGAGTAGTTATTGCATCAAGTGTCGCTTTCTTGTTTTTCGCAAACATTGTGTATGCTCAGGTAGTTACTATGGATGATAGAGAAGAACTAGCTTTTGAGTACATCGAGGATTCCTGTGCGAAATATATTAATATTAATTTACTAGATAGAAAGCCACTAGTCATTGATGATAGAATTTTTAAGTACAGTGATACCACCTGCATTCACTATACTTCCCCTGGTTCAAAAGAAGTTAGAATTCATTGCTATCCTGATTTTGATAATTATGTCTTTAGATATGTTGGAGATTCAATTTCGAATGAATTTCGGATTTCTAACCAAGAAGTTAGTAGAGATACATTCACTTGGTCTTTTTCTAGATTGGTCGTTGACGATAAGAATGATTCGAATGACTCATTAGATATTGATGAGCTTCTTACGTCATTATATGAAGGAGCAGGTTCTTGGATAAGTTTACCGGTTTTTAATAAAAACTGTGACTTAATGATTGTAGAATATGGTCATATCTGTGGAATGCTATGTGGTTATGGCGTAACTATTCTATATGAGTTTAAAAATGGGAAGTGGAATAAAAAGAAAATTCTTGCCGAATGGGTTAGCTAAACTACCTAATCCTACTCACCCCAGTACTCCCCTTGCAACTGTACACTGCATCAGCAGATTCTATGTCCTGCAGAGAAACTTGCTTCTCCGTGATAGCAAAACCATAGTTTCTGAGTAGGTATCGTTGGGTAGCTCCGTTTACTCCGCCGCTTTGGAGGCTCGGGATGAATAAATCTTCGCCTTTTTGAATGATAATATTACTGACTAGCTCTTCGCAGATGTGTCCTTTTGTGTTTTTGATGAGGAGATAATCGGCTTGCTGCTCTTGCTTATACTTAGCGGCAAGCACATAGTAGATGCTGCTAAGGCTTTTTACAGTAAGCCAAGGCATCAACGGTTTTGCTTCGGGATATATGGCGAGTGTTCCTTTACGAACTGGTGCAGATTGGAGGTCGGTAGCTAGGTCTAACGAAGTGGGAAGATAAAACGGTTGACTATGTTCTGTAAACGATTGGTCAAAAGCGACTTCGTCGGTTTCGGGAGCATACTTACCTTGTCCATCTCTGAAAAAATTGATTCGTAAACTACCATTATCAGGATATCCAGATGCTAACGCAAAAATGAAATCTTCATCAATGTTGAAAGCAGGATACATGTCGTAAATGACGAGTGCCTCTGCAATGCGATCAATGTGAGTTTCTACTAAGGGTATTTCTCCGTTTCGTGTTCTTATGGTTTCAAAAAAACCGTCACCGTATAAGTAACCTCTGTTCATAGTGTTATGCGAATAACATACCAGCAATGGTTGCCGTCATGAGGCAGGCAAGCGTGCCGCCTAGTAGTGCTCGTAGGCCTAGTTTGGCTAAGACACTTCGTTGGTTTGGTGCTATAGAGCTGATACCTCCTATTTGTATACCTATAGAGGCGAAATTAGAAAATCCACAAAGTGCGTAAGTCATTATTACGACTGATCTATGTCCTAAAGCTCCAACACCGTTACCTGCGATAATATCTTTGAGTGATAGATAGGCAATGAATTCATTAATTACTGTTTTTTGTCCTAGTAGTTGTCCGCTGAGTACTATGTCTTCAGAATTTATGCCAATCACCCACGCCAAAGGAGCAAAGAGGTACCCCAAGATCATCTCTAGGTTAAAGTTGTCGTATATGGTGTTTGCAGCTATTTTCTCATTGAGTGATTGGAAATGCCAAGAACCAATGCCATCGAAGGCACCTACCATATTCACAAGCAAATAGTTAATCATAGCAATGAAAGCCAAGAAGACCAGTATCATTCCTGCTACATTCACAGCTAGTTTTATACCGTCTGTTGTGCCATTAGCTATGGCTTCTAATGGTCCATTGCCCATTTGTTCTTTACTGAGATTTAATTCTGTGTCTACTTCTTCTGTTTCTGGAAAAAGAATCTTAGCACATACGATAGCAGCAGGAGCAGATAGTATAGATGCAGTAAGAAGATGCTTGGCAAATTCTTGCTGAGAGGCAATATCATCTCCTCCTAAAAAACCGATAAATGCGGCAAATACTCCGCCTGCTATGGTAGCCATACCGCCTGTCATTAAGCACAATATTTCTGACTTGCTCATTTTGGATATGTATGGTTTTACGACCAAAGGAGCTTCTGTTTGTCCTACAAATATGTTAGCGGCTGCAGCTAGACTCTCTGCTCCCGATAGACGCATAGTTTTACTTAAAATCCAAGCAAAACCGTAAACGACCTTTTGCAGAATGCCCAGATAGTATAAAAGTGAAGTGAGTGCAGAAAAGAAAACCACGGTAGGCAATACCTTGAAAGCAAAAATGTAGCCCATTGTCTTGCTGATTTCGGGGTTAGACGTAACTAGGTTGCCAAAGATGAATTCCGCTCCGATGTCTGTAAAGGATAATAGCTGCGTAAAGAAATTAGCGAGGTAAGAGAATATATCTGACAATGAAATCTCGGTAAATGGAATTTCTACTTCAGAAAATATAAGTAATCCGAGTACGAGCTGTATACTGACTCCTGCTAGTACAAGTTTCCAATTTACTTTTTTCTTGTGCTTGCTAAAAAGAAAGGCTATGCCAATAAGTATGATTAAGCCCAGTAAACCTCTTAGTATTTCCATCTAATTTTTTTAAAGCGGTAAATATAAGGTTATCCATTAGTTGAATTCGTAAATTTTGGATATTGACCATTCACATGAGATGCACATTCTGAGCATTCGCCCATTTAAGGTGAAGTAATCAGACGCGTATTCTCGGTTGTTTTTACCGAGTCTATTCTTGTGTTCGACTAATAAGCAAGAGTACTATGACTTATCTTTGCACTCAGCTTATTAACTCAATATGCACGATCAAACACCTTATACTCCAATTAATAAAGTACGAATAGTCACCGCTGCCTCGCTTTTTGATGGGCACGATGCTGCCATCAATGTGATGCGTAGAATCATACAAGCTACGGGCTGTGAGGTAATACACCTAGGGCACGATAGAAGTGCTGAGGAGGTAGTAAATACTGCCATACAAGAGGATGCCAATGCTATAGCTATGACCAGCTACCAAGGTGGTCACAATGAGTATTTCAAGTACATGCGAGACTTACTCACTGAAAAAGGAGCGGGTCACATCAAGCTCTTCGGAGGAGGAGGAGGCACTATCCTTCCTTCTGAGATAGCAGAGCTAGAAGCATACGGTGTCACCAAAATATATCATCCAGACGATGGCAGAGCAATGGGTCTGCAAGGGATGATAAACGACTTGGTGCAGAAATCGGATTTCCCTACGGGTAAAGACTTAACGGATGAAGTAGAGGAGTTCCGAGCAATGAATAAAATGTCGATAGCGAGAGTCATCTCTGCTGCCGAAAATTTTCCGGAGGAAAATAAATCATTACTAGAAGGTATAAAGGCGGAGGCTAAAGCCATAAAAACTCCAGTACTCGGTATCACAGGAACAGGTGGTGCGGGTAAGAGTAGTTTGGTAGACGAATTAGTGCGACGTTTTCTGCTTGATTTTACAGATAAAAACATTGCTATCATATCGGTAGATCCTTCTAAACGAAAGACAGGTGGAGCTTTACTCGGTGATAGAATCCGAATGAATAGCATTCGAAATAATCGCGTTTATATGCGTTCGTTAGCTACCCGTCAGGCTAATTTGGCACTTTCGGCTCATATAGATTCGGCCAAAGACATACTAAAAGTAGCGGGTTTTGATTTTATCATCTTAGAAACATCGGGAATAGGCCAAAGCGATACAGAAATCACAGACCATTGTGATGCTTCTTTATATGTAATGACACCAGAGTATGGTGCGGCTACACAGTTAGAGAAGATAGATATGTTGGACTTTGCAGATGTGATAGCATTGAATAAGTTTGACAAGCGAGGTGGACTAGATGCACTAAGGGATGTGAAAAAGCAGTTTCAGCGTAATCACGTCCTATTTGACCAAGATCCAGATGAGATGCCGGTATACGGCACTATCGCGAGTCAGTTCAATGATCCGGGGGTAAATTCACTCTACGCTCAGTTGATAGATACTATAAACGAGCGAACAGGAGCAGGGTTTGACTCTAATCTAGTGGCGGCTAACGAGATGTCGGAGAAGATATTTATCATTCCACCAAAAAGAGTGCGATACCTCTCTGAGATAGCCGAAAACAATAGAGCCTACGACAAATGGGCAAAAGAGCAGTCTGCCATAGCTCAGAAACTATACGGAATCAAGAAAACCATCAGCACCATACAAGAATCCGAAATATCGGATGCAGATAGACTGATAAAAGACCTAGAAGAAACGTACACCAAAGTAGCCTTGGATTTTGATCCGAAACTACAACTGGTAATAGACGGATGGGACGCCGTAAAAGAATCCTACGCCAATGATATCTACACCTACCTAGTGCGTAATAGAGAGATAAAGGTAGAGACGAAAACAATCTCACTTTCACACCAAAAAATAAGTAAAGTATCGCTACCAAAGTATGAGGCTTGGGGAGATGTTCTGCAGTGGAATCTGCAAGAAAACGTACCGGGTAAGTTTCCATTTACCGCAGGTATCTACCCGTTCAAACGTCAGGGAGAAGACCCGACTAGAATGTTTGCCGGAGAAGGAGGACCAGAGCGTACCAACAAGCGTTTTCACTACCTCAGTAGCAGTATGCCAGCCAAGAGATTGTCTACGGCATTTGACTCGGTTACGCTATACGGTAATGATCCAGACCACAGACCAGATATCTATGGTAAAATTGGGAATGCGGGTGTGAGCATCTGCTGCCTAGACGATGCCAAAAAACTATACTCCGGATTTAACCTAGCACACGCTATGACCTCTGTGAGTATGACTATAAATGGTCCTGCACCTATGCTGCTTGGATTCTTTATGAATGCAGCAATCGACCAGCAGTGTGAGCTCTACATCAAAGAAAATGCACTAGAAGCCGAAATTCAGAAAAAGATAGATGCTTACTTCAAAACGAAAGGAAGCGAACGGCCACAGTACGATGGTGACTTGCCAGAGGGCAATGACGGACTAGGGCTAATGCTCCTTGGACTCACAGGAGACAAAGTGCTACCTGCCGATGTGTATGCTCAGATAAAAGCAGACACGCTCAAGCAAGTGCGTGGCACAGTGCAAGCCGATATACTAAAAGAAGACCAAGCACAAAATACGTGCATCTTCTCTACGGAGTTTGCTCTACGCCTAATGGGTGATGTGCAGCAGTACTTTACCGATAATGGCGTACGAAATTTTTACTCTGTCAGTATCTCGGGGTATCACATAGCCGAG